>PKWW01000057.1 GCA_003132165.1 Acidimicrobiaceae bacterium
ACAAAACCCAGCGCAGGTCACTTAATCATCTCCAAGACGGCGTTGTCGCTCGTCGGTCTGATCAAGTGAGATTATGGAGATGTGAGGCCTGAAATGAGGCCTATTTGCGTCATTGACGACGTTGTGCAAGCGGGGCTGAATTTCGTCACCTGAGGATAATGTTTAGGTTTCAGGCGCAAATACCGGTCGTTTATGCTCTAAAACTCCTGGTGGGCCGCCTGGGTCTTGATCCCAGCGCCTGAGGATTAAAAGAGGGGTCGGACCAGTTTTTTTGGTCCAACAAAGGCGAAAAAGTCCCAAATAAAAGGAAAACTCGTTCACTGACGTCGGCTTGGTTGAGTCGTGTTTCGCAAGTCCGTGGGATAAAGCGTGGGATTTTTGAGGAGCGAAATCGCACGGTTACGCTACCCGATGTCACCGGCATCGCGAGGCGAACTGAAACAAACGATACCGCAAGTCGGGCCAATCTAAACGATCGACTTACGAAGACAAATTTTGAAGAAAATCATTCGAGCGGCAGTCCAATCACCATTCCTTGGAGCGATCCACCGAAAGGTGATCGCTACGTTGTCTCGGGAGTCGTTCCGGCTCCGATACTGCTTCTCACCGTGGTCGATGCAGCCAAGCTCCTCGCTATTAGCCGAACGAAGCTTTATGAACTGCTTAACTCACGCGCCATTGACTCCGTTTACATTGGACGATCGCGACGAATCAGATTGGTCGATCTTGAGGCTTTCGTGAATGGCCTGGATGAATCTTCCTGATTGAATCGACCTGACTAATTTGTTGGCCGCCAGCAAACTCGTTGCGAGACACTTTCTTGATGGAAGCGAAGCGACCGGATCAATCATGGCGACGAAAACTTACTTCCAAAGGCCCAGTCTCGTAGGATCAGACCGTGGCCTTCTGGTGGGTGAATCAGAATCAAACGTGGCGACACGAAATTTACGGTGAGTACCTCTGGGCTCCCAAACTCGACGCCAATGGGCGCCATACTCATTTCTACGACAACATGACTCGCTTACTACCTGGGGACATCGTCCTGTCGCATTTCAATGGGGCATTACGTTACGCGGGCGTGGTGGACGAGTCAGCAACAACCAGTCGAAAGCCCGACTTCGGCTTTAGCGGTGGTTACTGGTCGGATGAAGGATGGTCGGTTGCCATGCGCTTCGTGGAGTTTGCCGAGCCAGTCAAACCCCAAGACCACCTTGGCCTCTACAACCAGGTCGCTCCCGAGCGCTATGGCCCAATGAATAGTCAGGGCCGGGTTAATCAGCAGTACCTTTTTGAATTACCAGCGGTCCTCGGGGCACAGTATTTGAGTAGGGGAGGACTAACTGAAGAATCGGTAAAAGCTGCTGTTCGCTACGACCCTTCTATTGAGCGCCTCATTCTAGAAGCTGAAGTAATCCTCAACGATCCGGAACTTACGGTGACTGAAAAACATGTATTGGCGAGAGCTCGCGTTGGACAAGGTATTTACAAGGAACAAGTTCGTCACTACGAGCCAGGTTGTCGACTCACTGGTCTGTCGGAATCAAAGTATCTGATTGCGAGTCATATGAAGCCGTGGCGTGACTCGAACAATACCGAACGACTCGACGGACACAATGGACTTCTACTTTCGCCTCACGTCGATTACCTTTTTGACCGAGGTCTTATCACCTTTGAGAATTCTGGTCGGGTCGTGGCTTCCGTTCAGTTGCATACTGCTGTACCTCAGCTTTGGAAACTTAACCTCACCCAAGAAGGAAAGTACTTCACTAAGAAGCAAATTCCGTATCTGGAATACCACCGCGACGTAGTCTTTCAAAACGGATAAACCGCTTTTCCATACGGATGTGTATTGTCCTCAGTCTTCAAATATCTTGAATCGATCGACGTCAAAATGGTGGTTGCGGGTTCGGATTGTCGACTTAGGCAATCGACTCAGACAGTTGACTCAGACAGTCGACTCAGCAAGATCATTCAACGCCCCCCTTCTTGAACTTCCGCTTGAGTCTCCCGAGCAAACCAACGACGGTCGCAGTCTCGATAGGGTGGGCGCTCACGTACTCGTCGCCGTGTTGAAGGTCAGTCGGGAAGGTACTTACCAGACGGATGAACTCTCCTCCCACACCTCTTACCGAAGTGACCGCCGCTTTTACTATTTCTGGGGCAATGTTTCCGACATCCGCTGCCACTTGACCTGCACCCTGCGGCATTACCGGAAAGAGGTAGGGGCGTGTGACGTCTCCGCGTATGAGGCCCAATTGACCAGCTGCGAGAAGCTGGCGCACAGTCACGTCTTTGCCAGAGACCTCGGAGACTGTCCCGTCAGAATCGGGCGCGGGCAGGCGCGAAGGCCATGCATAAACAATGCCCGATTCGACGCCTTCTTTGTCGGCTTCCTCATCAACGAACGCAAAGCGAACGATCTCTCCACGTCTGGTTGAGTCATAGCGCGCCATGTCGGGGCCTGGCAGAATGCCAAGCGCGTCACAGGCATCTTCGAGGATGTCGCCAAGGGTCGCGTCAAGACCGACCTCCATCACGACGAAGGGTCGCGACGTTAACGGTGTTGACGGTTGAACGAAGTCCCATTGGTGTGTCGACTCGCTCCAATAATGCTCCATCCAGAACACCGGCGCGTGAATTAAGACAGGCACGAAACGGACTGGTGCGACTTCGGGATCCATCCTCGGAGAATAGGCCAACGAGCTGAGCGCTGACTCGCGACCATCTTTCAAAGACGAAACGGAGAGAGTCGAGTTATTCGCGTTGCGGCTCAGACAATCGATCTTGAGTAGCGGACTGGTGCTCATAGGTGAGATTCCGCGTCTCACGACGAATGCCAACCAAATCGCGAGCGGTGCCATTTGGTTGGAGAAGTTGGAATGGAGTCGCTTCCATTACTCATGATCCAGCTTCCAATAATCGTGCGACAATGGTCAGGGCGCCAAGTCTCGAGATAAAAAGGTAATAGTCATTTCTAAGGAGTCCCGATGGCCGAAGTTACTCGTGAGCGAACAGGTCAGATAGTCCGCACCGTTTTCGAGATCCTGGAAGAGCATCCAGAAGGTGTCCAAGCTCGAGACGTGATCGAAGAGACGAAACGTCGACTCCCGCCAACTGATTTCGAAAAGAGCCTCTATCCAACGACCTCCGCGCCACGCTTCGACAAGATCCTTAGGTTCTCCACTATCGGTCCAGTAAAGGCGGGGTGGATGACGAAGTCAAAGGGCAATTGGATAGTTACCGACGCCGGAAGAATGGCCTACAAAGACTTCAAGGATCCAGCGGACTTCATGCGCGAAGCAAGCAAGTTGTACAACGCGTGGAGGAAGGCGCAAATTGACACGTCTGACGAAACGACCGAATCAGTCGAGGCGGTGACAAGTGGCGCCACCCTCGAAGAAGCAGAGGAGTCAGCTTGGTCTGAGATCTCCACCTATTTGCGCGCAATGCCTCCCTATGACTTCCAGGACCTTATCGCCGCTCTATTGAGAGGAATGGGCTACCACGTCGCGTGGGTCGCTCCACCAGGCAAGGATGACGGGCTCGATATCGTCTCTTACACGGATCCGCTCGGTGCTGAGGGGCCAAGGATCAAGACCCAAGTTCGGAGGCGAAATGAGTCGAAAACGACACTCGATGACCTACGGTCATTCCTCTCCACTCTGAGTAATCAGGATGTTGGGATTTTTGTTTCGACGTCGGGATTCACAGTTGATGCCACAAGAGAGGCGAGACGCCAAGAAACCCGGAGGATTACCCTGATCGACCTTGAAACGTTCTTTGACCTATGGGTGGAGAATTACGAGAACCTGAATGAACAGGACCGACAGCGCCTACCGCTAAAACCCGTCTACTTCCTTTCGATTGACTGACGGATTTCACAAATTCAAAAGCAATAGGGTCACGACTTGGAAGGCAGTACCGTCTCATCGAGGAGGCTGTCTAGGAGCCGCCTAACAGCTGAAGACGAGAAGACGAATCACACAAGGCAAGACTCGAGGGCCTTTGACTCCTGAGGTGTCATATAGAAATTCGGTGTTTTTTCCGTAACACATTGGTTTGAGCACGTTCAATTAAGCCGTGGCATCATGGTAATCCCAACGTAAGGTCAAACAATGGGAGAAGTTCTACATTCTCGAGGGTGAATATTGATTTCGTTTCCAATTTTTGAGCAGCTTGACATAGTCAATTATGGAATGTTCCCAGGTGGGTCCGACATTCAGGGTCTCCACATTTCGTTCTCCCCTGGCTTGACGATGATATTGGGTGCGAATGGTCTTGGAAAGACCACTCTCGTAACCATTCTTTATCGAATGTGTACAGGGCCATTTGAGATATCTGGGCTTTCCGGCGCTAGTGCGCTTGGAAACACCAATCTCCAGGCCTCTAAACTTTCGTTCAGAGATCGCAGAGTATTCGCCAACAGGGTGGCCGATGGAGCAAGAAATGCATACGCATCGCTTGAATTTTCGCTCGGGACAAATCACGTAAGAGTCGTCAGGCGCCTTGACACGCTCGAGATTATGGAACTCAAGCTGAATGGTGAAAACGAAGAAGCATCTGATGAAAGTTTCAATAGTGTCATAAGAAGTTGTTCTGGACTTCCAAATCTCGGTGACTGGATTCTCATTCTTCGATACTTGGTTTTCTACTTCGAGGACCGTCGCGCGCTCATTTGGGATCCGACTGCTCAACGGCAAATCCTGCGACTCCTGTTACTTCCTTCCGAGTCGTCGATCTCTTGGGCAGAGAGCGAACGCCGAGTTCTTGAGTTAGACAGCCGAGTTAGGAACCTTCAAGCTGCTCTCAATAGAGAAGAGCAATTGGAGAGCCGTGCTCAGGTGAAGTTAAAAGTGGGCCACACCGTTCAGGAACAACTGAACGAAGAGAGAGGCATTTACCAAACTCAAATTCAGCGATTTGAATTCCTAGACGAACTCCTTCCTTCAGCGGAGTCGTCCCGCGAAGAATGGCGATTGCGCTCTTTGAGGTCCGAACAGGACGTGGATTCGGTCCGTCGCGAATTAGAACGACTCCAGCTAAATCACATTGCCTCGGCATATCCGTCAGGTAACGTCACTGCTCGTTATTTAGCCACTTCAATAATCTCGTCAAATGAATGTATGACCTGTGGGAATGACGTTCCGGAATTTGCTCAGCTTCTTTCTCATCGGATTGAGCAATTGAAATGCGTTATGTGTGGATCAGATGTTCGAGATCCCGATCAAGTTGATTTAATCTCAGAACAAGATTTCGAAGATTTCGAAAATCGACTATTAAAGCTTGAGGTGGCATTCGAGGAAGCGTCTCTCCGACGAACCGAAGTCGAAAAAGAATTTGACGATGTGATGGGAGAATATTCCTCGCTGAGGATGACAATCGCTCAATCGCGAGCGCGAATATCTCAGCTAATTCAACTTCTTCCACCGAATGAACAGTCACTGCAAAAGCAAGCAGCTGAAATTTCGCAACTTCGAGGGCGACTCGCGTCTCTCAAGGAGAATTTGGAAGAGGCGCGAAAGAAATTTGAAGATCAAGTTAGGGAAGATATGGAGGTAATCGTAACTTACCGAGACGACATCGTTCGGGAGTTCAGAGATTATGCTCGGGATTTTTTGTTTGAACCGAGTGAGCTGCGCTGGGCGCCCCATAGTGCACGCGTTGGCCAATTAGGCCCCTTGGTTGACTTTCCAGCCTTTGAATTCGAAATGGCTGGATCTGATTTTCCAACGCCCGTTGCTCGTACCGGACCTGATCAGGTTTCAGAGAGTCAGAGAGAATTCGTCGACCTAGCTTTTAGGATGGCGCTTACCAAGATCGCGAGTGAGTCCAGAGTTGGATCACTCGTAATTGATGCACCGGAGTCGTCTCTTGATGCGGTCTTCTCGAAGCGTGCGGCCGCGGTGCTCGTCCGGTTCGCAAATCCCGAATTGCAAAACAGAGTCCTAGTTACGTCAAATCTTGTCGATGGGCAACTTATACCGAAGATGCTCGCCGATGCTGGCATCTTGTCATCTTCAGATTCACGTCTGGTCGATTTGTTAAGAATCGCCACGCCGACAAGCGCGACGCGACTGCTCGCGGAAGAGTATCGAGAAGTCATGGAAAATCTATTTGCGCCTCAGGGGATGGCGGAGTGATTGAGCAAGCTGAAATCAATCGAGTTTCGCGACTCTCGAAACAGCTCCGACTAATTGCCCTTCTTGACTCTGCGGAGCGCGTCGGCATGATCCCGATGTCGGTCCTCGACGTTCATACAATCGCGTTTCTCGCCGATGCACTTGCGCCCGTTTGGAATCTCCCAATCATCGATGGCCAGATTTTGAAGCGACGGAGACCTTACTATCCGACTCTTCAGAAGGAGCTCGATTTCATGGTCGCGGTGGGTATTGTAAGTCCCTCAAAAATTGAATACATTCAGGACGACAGCCAATGGCTGCTCGATACGAATTACCGTCTCAATCGAGAAATTGCTACTCCTATCCTTCGTGCGGCTCAGGAATTCGGAGCGCACTACCAAGAACTTGAATTTGTGACAGAAGTTGTATACGCATTTTCGAGCGTTGGTTCAGAAGGAATCCCCCGAATTAGTGGTTTTGACGCTACCTATAGCAATCGGATGATCGACATCGGCAGGATGATCAATGTTGACCCAGACCAAGGAAACAACCCCACGACGTCGGTGGCTCTCAGGTTTCGAAAGTTGTTGGGATCACTGGGCCGTGCAACGAGTTCTGAATTAATCCATCTTTACGTGAAAGAACTCTATGGGAGGCTTAATGTCGCCTGAATCGCCGGCGGTGCCAGTTAAACCCTGGAGTGACGAGGAGCTAAGTAAAACGATTGAAAATTTTGTTGGAACTGGGTTGGATGCAGGACTTCCCGATGTAGACCGATTCAGAGGAGGCGTGCCTTCAACAGTCGACAATGCCCGTAGAAAGTCAATCTCAAATGAATCGGGTATTGCGGTTTTTTTGCTACAACCTGATGGGCCCCCGAAAGAATTTCAAGAGAGCTCGAATCGAGTCCCTATGCTCGACCGAGGTCGTGAGCCTCTTACTGGCCGTCTATGGTTCGTTTCTCCAACGGTTACATTCGGCCACTGGTTGCCCATGGAGTTTGAAAAAGATGACGATGTCTTTCGCCATGTTACTGACCGAATGGGTTTGGGAGGCGTACCAGCAGTGTTGTATGACTGCAGGGATAGCGATGTGCAACTGAGATTTTATGCGGACGGCATGGGTGACCTCGAATCCATGGAAATTCTGCGGATGCCACACACACCAATCACGATGGACAGCATTTTCTCCGCCATCGATCGTATTTATTCGCATGACTTGGTGACTCCCGGCGCGCAGGGTGCCATTCATCTATGGGCGGATACGACACGTGGCCATGTCAGCACGATGGCTGAGGCGCTTGTTGGCAAAGTGTTGCAAACCGGTCTTCACATGTGTTTCTCCAGATGCAGAATTCTCGTTGAACAAAAACAATCCTCTGGTCGTCTTGATATTGAGGTTGAAGAGCCTGACCCGAATTCTCCAAGTTTGGCAAGGAGTCACGCCATTCTAGAATTGAAAGTTCTTCGAGATCTACGAGAAAGTGGAACGACGGTTTCCCTTCAGGCAACGAAATCGAGCATCACCAAGGGCGTGAACCAAGCCTTTGCGTATCGAGATGAGAAGGGATCGAGTGGCGCCGCATTATGTTGTTTTGACATGCGGCTCAGTCATTCGGGTCGATCGTGCTTTATTCATGCAGAAGATACGGCTCGAATTCTCAATGTCTCGTTAGGTGTTTGGCACATCTTTACAAGTGCTGACGCATACCGTAACCACTTGGCCGCAATGGCATTGACAGCAACTACAGCATCTGAGGTCTCCACTACCGAATTCGACTCAGCCAGTTAAATCAATGACTCGCACTATAAGAATCAAATCGGAACATATCAGAATCTTGTCAGCACATGCACATACGGTCAGTCCATAAATTATCTAAACTGGAGCTACTTCCTCCGTTTACTCATCTCTAAGGAGTTGCTGCTACGTCATTCGAATCATCAGAATTTCGACTTGTCCAATCACGCTCGGGAAGTGCCCAATGAATTTCCGGAAAGCCTTGTCGCCCGTAGCTAGCTTGACTGGCTGTCCAATATTGACAGCCCACGAAAACGCATTGACAAAGTGCGCCGCATCCCACGCTTCAAGTTGGATGTCGAAGTCTTCATGGGCGATTTTCATCAATGTCAGGGCGGATTCAGCCCACTTCGGAGAGGATTTGAGAATCTGAATTCTCCCTTCACTGACAAAGTTCATGATCACCGCAATCGAGCTGAGTCTCCATATGTTGTCGTACTCAGGATGTGTTTGACTTCGAGCGTCCTTCCCCAAGACGTTATGCAGTTCCATGATTGTAATCTCGGACATCGCGATTCGATTCTCGGGATTATCAATGAGCTCCTGAAAATGTTGGCGCGCGATCCGGTTCTGTTCTTCTGGGGCGGAGATCGAGCCTTCTAAATACCGCATCAATACGCTTGTATCCAGATATAAATGGGTGACACTCACTCAAAGATTCCCGATTTGACGTTGAAGTCTGTCGTTGAGTCCGTCTGTGATTGATTCGTCAATCTTCAGATCGTCCATATACGACTTGGCAAAGATTTGCCAGTCTGTAGAGTCTCCGTCGGAAGAGCTGTCATCACGGATCTCGCCGAGAATATCTTGGATTAGGTTGAGTGCACTTCCCTTTGATAGCACGCGATCCACAATGCCTAGATCCTCAACTTTCTGAAGTTCGTCTGGATTGATAACTCCGCTGACGAGAATTACGCGAGTCGTGGGACGAAGTCGTCGAACTTTTAGCAGAAGTCTCAGGCCGAGACTAGATCCGGGAAGGTTGTAGTCAGCAATGACGAGAGAAGGGGCGAGAGTGAGAAATAGTGCTAGTCCCTCATCCCAGGTAGACGCTACATGGAGGAGAAGGTTACTGTCGGTCGCGTTGTCTTGAATTGTTTGAAGTAGCTGAACGTCATCATCGATAAATAGTGTGACCACGGACGTATCTTAAGCTTCGGAACACTAAATTGTCACTTAAGCCGGAGGCCAAACTCCACGCGTATTTGCGTCCCCATCTTCGACGTGCCCGTGACTGTTGCCCTCCCGCGCGAATACGCAAGGGTGGTAGCGACTAAAACGAGACCTTCTGCGGGATGGCCCTTAGTCGAAGCGAGGCTCACATCGGCAAGATCCGTGCCGGCCTTCACATTTTTCATTCCGGTCCCGTTGTCTGAAATGTCAATGACGAGCATTCTTTTCTCCACGTGACACCTCACCGAGACGATTGGCAAGCGACCAGTCGGGCGATCAGCTTCAATCGCATTCGTTACCAACTGAATTAATGCGTCTGCCACAAGTTCGATAGGCACTACGACTTCCATTCTTTTCCCGTTTTCAAAGACGAGTGAGGCGCTGTGGTCTACGGCGATCTCAACACATGCGGATTTGACTAGCGCAAGTATCTCGTCCGTACTAACGTCCCGAAACTCTGGAACACGGGATTTGGCGTATTCATTGACTAAATTTTCCGAGCGCTGGAAATAATCCTCTAATCGCTTCACAATATCGTTGAAACGGCTCTTCTGAGCGTCCGTCATTTCGAAGGACTTCGCGAGTCGCTTCAAACTCGTAAGCTCGCCGGCAATTCCTACGAGTGGTTGGCGTAGATGATGTGCGAATGTTCGAGTTCGAAGAACAACTGCGGTAATTTGTTGCTCCGCGACTTCGGCCGCTCGTTCCTCTCGAGAGAGCCACCTCGATTCAATTTCATCGAGAATCTCTGATTCGAAAGTTGAGAATTCTTCTCTAATGATTGCCAGAAATATTGCCGACGCATCATTGTCCAATAATCCTTGTCGATTTGCGGTGTCGCGTAATAACGGATTTGAGTCGCGGCTGATCTCCACCTCCCCCCAGAACGTATCTGGTTGGATGGGGGCATGTCCTTGACGTTGCGCTTTTCGCGCTTCAGCGCCAATCCAGTCGTTTCCCCTCAATCCGTAGGGTTCAACGAGGACGCCGTCTCGGTAGAGAAGGACACCGTGGCCTACGACTTCCTCGGAACTCGCCCTTTGTCTTGCACGCGGCGGTAAGTAAAGAAACGATCCTTTGAATGGTCCGCATGGAAGAGGTGAAGCGGAATCAACTGAGTGTTTCTCGGAAGAGCCAGTTTGATCGATTATCCACTCAATCGAAGCCGGCTTAAGATTCTCCACTCTTTTCTTCCCAAAGTCTTTGGCGAAAGCAGCGGATCTTCGAAGGGTTCGATTGACCGTGGCTCCATTCTTTTTGTCTAGAAACACTTCAAACTGATAGTGGTACGGAGCTTCCCGAATGGCAGCTTCCGGTGTAATAGTTCCCAACTTGACCGAATCGTCTGGGACCAAGTCGGAGTCGAGGGTGATCGCAAAATCGCCCGGCCCAATATCTAAAGGTCTCACAAGAATTGTTAGGTCTTCACTAAGACGACCCAGTCGATACTCACTTCGACCTGACCTCTTTGGTCCAGGGATTCTTCCGAGCCAGTTCAGTTGCAGTCGGGAGATGACGATGCTCGTGCCAACTTTTATCTCATGCGATTCACCCGGAATCTTGTCCAAATAATTGTGTTTGACAATAATTTCGTCCATGAATTTCGTCATGTCATCGAAAGCGTCCCAATCAATTTCGACGTGAAGCCAAGGTTGGTTCGAGGCTTGTCGAGTGTAGATGTCCATCGATTTTCCAAGGCGACCGGCTGCTAGACGACCGATTCCCTTTTCGCCAATCGGAATGCGGTGATCGGATCTTTGTTTTGAGTCTGTTGATCGGGCGGCTCGACCTCTAGGTGCAGCGGGGGAGTCCTTAGACTTTGCACTGAATCCAGGTCGCATCCAATTGTCTCGAAATGATTGAAGGTTCATTCCGATTCCGTCATCGGTTATAACTAAGTGCTGGAGTGCATTTTCGAGTTGAAAGTCCACGAATACGTTCGAGGCTCCTGCGTCGTATGCATTCTTGACAAATTCGATTACGGCAAGGTTTGGATCTGAAATGAGCTCCCGGCCTAAGAATCGTTGGAGGCGCGCGGATGGTCTAAAAACTAAATCGCCAGAGGTTTTCTTCGATTTAGTTCCTAATTTTGATGAAGTGACCTTAGGTTGTCCCATCAGCTCGCCTTCCGGAGAAAGACGACGCTTTCTCTTAGAATTGGAGAGTTGACGTCGCGCCGCTTAAGGAGTCGTGCTACCTCAAAATGATCGACGCCGAACCCTGCCAGTTTTGCAAGTTCAGCAATAATAATGTCTGCGGCGACGATGACATTATCTGGAGCATGACCGTGAACAGAGTTTCCGACGATATATACAGCCCTACCATTTTCATCTAGTCTTGCATTGACAGACTGCAAGGTTCGAAACATGTCAAGGCAGTAACCGCGAAGCATTCGGGTCCGAGCCTGAAGATATTGGTCTTGAGGTAGCGCCCGGACCACTGGACTGATCACGGACTCAAGCTGCGAATTCTGTGAGATAGTCAACTCTTCACTGGGAAGCGGATCTGGTCGAAGAAGACTCGGATGACTATAAACGGTTCGCATTCGCTGCGCCCGAAAGGCCTGACTGTCTTCGTAGTGACCGAGCAACCAGCCTTCAAGTTTGTATACCTCGGTGTAATCAATGTTATTCGGGTATGGCGGCGAGAAGATTGCTAGGTCAAACGGCGCGTACCTAGCGTCTACTTCCGTCATTGAGCGTCCATCGCTTCTGATTATGCGCCCTCTAACTTTGCTAGAGGATGACGGTAAATCGTTTTGAATATCATTGGCACGATCGAGGAAGAGTTGAATGGCGCTAGTTGATCTCCGTTTCTCAACCACCCGCAAAGCACGACCGTCACGTCGCAGATTGCTTGTTGGTTCAATGATTGAAGCCAAGCAGAGCTCGGCGAGAGCGAGGTCAATTTCCCCCGAGCCTTTTGATCTTTCAATGTTGATTGCTTCTCGAATACAAAGAAGTTGTTTAAGTTGAGACTGATCGAAGAATCGGTCAGATTTGAATGTTGAGAGATCTGGTGGTGGTGGGGCTTCGATGTTGCCTTTCAGAACGGTTGCTGCGACCTTTTGTGCGAGTCGCAGAACGTTGCATGACGGATTCTGCGAAGCTTTCAGTTTCGTGGATCCAACGAAATGAATGAATGGATTACTTTCGAATCCATAGAAAGCTGCACCTGATAGGTCTCCGTCACGCACCATTTCCGTGAGCGAAATCGCAGATGTTCCTACGCCGGAGTAGGGATCTAAAACCCGAAGAAACTTTCGATTATCCATTTCGCACTGCTTTACTACTCGAGCAAGGAGACGGCTTGAGTAGGCCTCTTTTAGATGAAACCATCGATGCACAGGTGTTGATGCGTTTCCATTTGGAACTACGAGAGTGTTGAAGTCGGGGTTCCAGCGAATGGGTAGTCGATCTTCGAGATCTGAGTAGTGATCACTGAGCTGCTTTCTGTGAAGATTCCTACGCGGCATTGATCGAGCTGCGCGTCTCCGCAAGATGAAGCAACGCTGCGGGGTGGTGGACAATGAAATAGTTTTGAAAAGACTGGCTGATCTTCAATTTTGCTCACGTTCGAGTTTGAATCCGAGGTGATCAAGATGACGTCGGGCAACCTCGCTGGTGAAATCGAGCCGGTCAAGACCGGTTGCTTCGGAGAACGCCTGCTTCACGGGAAATCGCTGCGCACCTATGACGACTGCATGCGATCGGATTGGCTCTGGAGAGACTTTTTGTACCGCTAATTCGACTTGTGATTTGGTGAGTTTTAATTGCCTGCCATTCAATGTGAAGTTGATGGATTTTTCAGGAGGCGACACAGCTCGAGACTATCTCTACTTCTTCCTACTTTGCATGTCTTTGTGGTCAATTCCTTATTCCAGTCCCGATGTATTGGAGAATCTCGCGCGACCGAGGGTTGCGAGGAGAGCAAACTAAAGATGCTTGCACCAGGCTTCACGCAATGTGAGCGAGCAGTCGAATGTGTCATTGGCGACCGCAGTCATTCGGAGGGCACTGTTGTCCTTTTATTTGACAGATCTCAAATAATTCAGTAGTCCCGAACTCTGGTTTACCAGTTACCCACTCCTACTGGCAGTTTGGTCAATTAGGAAGCCGGAGCGAGGTAAAGGTACTGCTGGAAACCCGCGAAAAGCTGTCGCAAGGCGCCGGCATCGATCCCCAATTCGTCGAGAGCATCGGGAACTCCTCCGTAGCGAAGCTCCAGCAGCGGTGGCAGCTTGTCAGTGCCCAACTCCTCAACGCCTTCTTCTACGTACTGGTCTAAGACGAAGTCAATAAACACGCGCTGGCGATCTGGAATCGTGCTGCCGAGGTAGGTTCTCGCGTTGACAGCACGTTCAGAACGCGTGTGGGTGGGAAGAGCGAAGCGCACATAAGCAAGAACGTCAAAGAGATCAGATTTCTCAGCGGAGATGAGTTTTTGCATCTCTTGAAGTTGATGAGAAGCGAAGCCGCGCTCAGCAAGCCCTTCTAGGAGTTGTTGGCGAGTGTCAGGAGAACTCCATAATCGGCGAAGCTCAGCCTCATTGGTGAAAAAGTCGGGGAGTTGACCAAAGAGTTGTTCCAGGAACTGGCGGGCAGTGACTTGCTGACCGTCCTGATTCCAGAACGTCGTGCTCATCATGTAATCAATCTCGCGTACCTTCCCATCAGCCAGTTTCACCCTGATCTTCTCCAACTTGTCAGGCGCCTCAGGCGTGAGGGTGCCAGCCATGTCCAGCTCTGGCGGCTTTTGCAAGGTACTACTAGTTGGGGAATCGGGCTCAACGGGATCACCATCCCAGCTGGGATCAGCGAACATTTCGTGGGCTTTCACGAAGTCATAGATCGTGAAGTACTCCTTATCCTCGTAGAGCCTCGTGCCTCGACCGATTATCTGTTTGAACTCAATCATCGTAAGGATCTGGCGCATCAAGATGATGTTTCTGACGTTGCGGGCGTCAACGCCAGTGGAGAGCTTACGAGAAGTGGTGAGGATAGTTGGAATAGCTCTTTCATTGTCTTGAAAATCACGAAGATACTGCTCGCCCATTTCACCGTCGTCAGCGGTGACTCGAACGCAGAAGTTCGGGTCAGTGCTCGCCTTAATTTGGTTGATCAAATCCCTTACGAGTAAAGCGTGAGCTTGATTGGCACAGAAGACGAGTGTTTTTTCGTTTTGATTGATGAGATTCATGAAGATCTCTACGCGCTTCTTCTCGCGCTCTCGGATCTCTATGACCCGATTGAAATCGGCCTCGACATATTTATGACCCTCGTTGATTTGCCCGGCAACAACTGCGTCGTCTTGAGTCCAGATGTACTCGTCCAATGTGGTTGAGATTTGGCGAACACGAAATGGAGTTAGGAAGCCGTCATTGATTCCGTCTTTTAGCGAATAGACATACACCGGTTCGCCGAAGTACCTGTAAGTGTCAATGTTCTCGTCGCGGCGCGGAGTCGCCGTGAGGCCGAGTTGGACCGCCGGGGAGAAGTACTCAAGAATTGCGCGCCATTGGCTCTCGTCATCGGCACCACCGCGGTGACATTCGTCAACGACGACGAAGTCAAAATAATCGGGTGGGTACTCGCCAAAGTAAGGTCTGGGATTTCCATCGGTGTCAGCGCCAGTCATGAAAGTCTGAAAAATAGTGAAGAAGATGCTTCCGTTTTTTGGGACCGAGCCCTTCTTGCGAATTTGAGCGGGAGTGATTCGCACCAGAGCGTCGTCAGGAAATGCAGTGAAGTTGTTGAATGCCTGGTTGGCCAGTGTATTACGGTCCGCTAAGAAGAGAACTCTCGGGCGTCGTGTGGGTTGACCGGATATGTTCCACTTAGCGTGAAACAGTTTCCACGAAATTTGGAAGGCTATGAAAGTTTTTCCGGTCCCGGTTGCGAGGGTGAGAAGTATTCGCTTTCGGCCGTCGGCTACAGCACTCAGTACCGCCTCAACCGCAGAGTCTTGATAATACCGACCAGCGAACGAGCCGCCAACGCTCTCAAAGGGAACGTCGGTGAGTCGGGCCTTTTCGGGATTCTCCTCCGCGAAAAGGTTGATCCAGATTTCTTCAGGTGTTGGGAAACTGACGATCTCTCCTTCAGCGCCAGTCTCCATATCCACCTGGTAAAAGCCGAGACCGTTTGCAGCATACGAGTAGCGGACGTCAAGTTTGCGGGCGTACTCCTTTGCTTGACCTAGGCCTTCGGTGAGCTCCTTCGTTTCGGCCTTTGCTTCAATTACTGCAACTTTTCGAGTGCGATACCAGAGGACGTAGTCGGCGATTGTAGCTTTCTCCCGGCGCCGGCCACCGAGGATGCGGCCAGGAGCAATTTGATATTCACGTGAAATGTGGGTTCCTTCGACGCGCCCCCATCCGAGGTCATATAGTACTGGATCAATTAGATCTGCTCGTGTCTCCGCTTCGTTACGGGGCATCAGAGCCCTCCATCAAAAGCTTTATTGAGGATCGATTGACGAAGTTCTGCGAGAACTTTAATTTGACTTTGAGTCTTTACTTGGGCTAAACCGATCTTCTTTGATGTGTCGTCAATAAGAGAAACGATGCGTTTCTGTTCTTCGACAGATTCCGGAAATCTGATAGGCATTCGCCGGAAAAGTGGAACGTCCATGTTTTTTTGCGCAGTGCCCCGTGCGGTTGCGTATATGTCCGAACTTCGGGCGAGCAAGTACTTGTCCACGTATGGTTGTATTAGAGCTGACTCGTTGCGAGTAATTACAGTCAAACCGCTGTCATTGAGGTAAAATTTTCCGGCAACCCACCTAACGCATTCTTCTGACATTGCGAATCGTGAAACAATCATGCGATCCTCACGATTAGTTTCATCGACGTAGAAGGTGGCTCCGCCCCCTCCATACACCGGATATGTTGTCCCAGCATGGAGTTTACGAACGACCCTAGTTCCGTATTCAATTTCGCAGACTTCATCGAGGCGAGCTTCAATCCAGTCTGTCATTTGAGTATCCTTCGCAATTCGTTAACAATTTGCCGGGTCTCATCGTCAAGGCGCTCGATCTCATCAAGAATCACGGCTGGTTCGCGAATCGCTGCTGCTTCGGGTGCGGTTGGATTACGGACAGTGAGGTCGTAAGTGTCCGTGTTGATGTCAGTGACGCGCACGGTCCACGATTTCGGTGAATTTGGCTTTGTTCTTGCAAGTTCAACGAATTCGGCCAAGTCCGGATCGTTAAGCGGGTTGGTCTTGCCCATCTTGCGACCTGGATCGAGTTGGTAAAACCAAATTTTCTTAGTCGATGTTCCTTTGTCGAAGAACAAGACCACCGTTCGAACGCCAGCTCCTTGAAACGTGCCAGATGGAAGGTCAAGCACCGTGTGGAGGTTGCAATCTTCAAGAAGTTGGCGGCGAAGTGCGACAGATGCATTGTCAATATTTGAAAGGAATGTGTTCTTGATTACAACGCCAGCGCGTCCGTTTGCCTTCAAGCTCTTGATGAAGTGTTGGAGGAACAGGTAGGCCGTTTCGCCCGTACGAATATTGAAGTTCTGCTGCACTTCAGCGCGTTCTTGGCCACCGAATGGTGGGTTGGCCAAGATGACGTTGAAGCGATCCTTTTCGTCTATTGACGACAACGGAATCGACAGCGTGTTGGTGTGAATAATGTTAGGTGCGTCAATGCCATGCAAGATCATGTTCATGATTGCAATGACGTAAGCCAGCGACTTCTTCTCCTTCCCGTAGAACGTCTGCGTTTGTAGAAGACTCGCATTGCTCGTTGTAAGGCCGGATTGAGCGGTGAGGTATTCGAAGGCTTCGCAGAGGAATCCGGCGGAGCCAACAGCTCCGTCATAAACGGTCTCGCCAATCTTCGGATCTACGACTTTGATGATGGCGCGGATGAGAGGACGCGGGGTGTAGTACTCGCCGCCGTTCCGTCCGGCGTTGCCCATATTCTTGATCTTGACTTCATAGAGATCGCTGAGCTCGTGTTTTTCTGTTTGAGAGCGGAAGCGTAGTTTGTCGAGCTCATCAATTAGGTCTCGTAAGTTGTAGCCACTCGTTATGCGGTTGCGAATCTCGTCAAAAATTTGGGACTCCTCGGGTTGGTGTGG
>PKWW01000069.1:0-52710 GCA_003132165.1 Acidimicrobiaceae bacterium
AGCGCCTCACCGGTGCAAAGCCCCCAGATAGACTGGACACCATGAGGGTATCGACGCGCGGCGACTACGCCAGCAGGGCGCTGCTCAGTTTGGCCCTGCGTGACGATAAGACGACGCCGACCTCGGTGCGCGACCTCGCCGAACGGACCGGACTGCCCCAGCCCTATCTCGAGCAGATTCTTCTCAGTTTGAAGGGCGTAGGACTCGTTCGCTCCAAACGAGGGGTCGGGGGCGGTTACGTCCTGGCGCGAAGCGCCGAATCCATCACGCTCGCCGAGATCGTCGCGGCAGTGGACGGACCAATCGTCGCGGGTGACTTCGGTGAGCCCCACCGCGACGGCGCGTGTGATCACGAGGGTCAGTGCGTCCTGCTCGGAGTATGGGCCGACGTCGGTAACCACATGCGCGAGCACCTCGCCAGTTTCACCCTCGCCGACATGGTCATCCAGGCCCAGGGTGGCCAGCCGGTGAAGCGGACCCACGCCTCATAATTCCCGTTGAAAGGCAGTATTCGAAGTAAAGGCTTGAAGTGAGTTTTGCCTCGTGGTAAATTAGTAATACGTCCATGGGAGAAATTCCCGCCACCGGGCCGATTTGTCTCTACCCCTAAGGAGATTCAGTGATTACACCCCGCCGTTCAGCCGTCAACACCAATGACATGCTCGGTCTTCTCATGCGTGACCTTGATCGCTACCCCATGCCCAATTACGACGAGCAAGTCGAACTGGCCAAGCGCGTCACCGCCGGTGACGAAGAAGCCAAGAAGCAGATGGTTGCCGCGAACCTTCGCCTGGTGCTTCACTGGGCGCGCCGCTACCAGGACCGCGGTGTCGAGATGGTCGACCTCGTCCAGGAGGGGACCTTCGGTCTGCTTCGAGCCGTCGAGAAGTTCGACTGGGAGCGCGGCTTCAAGTTCTCGACGTATGCCACGTGGTGGATTCGTCAAGCCCTCCAGCGTGCGGTGCAACAGCACGGTCGCACTATTCGCATTCCGCTCGAAGTGGGCGAACAGTTGCAGCGTCTCGAGGCCACGACCGCTGAGTTGACGTCCATCTTCGCTCGTAAGCCCACCGACGAAGAGCTCACCGAGGCGACGGGCATGTCCAAGCAGGAGCGCAACGGGCTTCGCGGACTCGCCGGGGTCACCGCCAGTCTCGACCAACCGGCGTCATCGGACTCAGCGACAACCTTGGGCGACCTTGTCGCCCCGAGCCAGCACGACTGGGTCGGCGACATCGAGCAGACCATGATGGACGAGCAGTTGCACGGAGCATTGGCCAAGTTGAGCGACCTGCAGCGCGAAGTCCTCTCGCTGCGCTTCGGTCTCAACGGCGCGACGCCATTGTCACTCCAGGCGACCGCCACCAAAATGGATATCGGCGTTCGACGAGTCCGCCGTGCTGAAGAGGAAGCCCTCGAAATGCTGCGTGGCGACAGCGCCGTTCTTGCGACGCGAGAGAACGCTTAAAGTTCGAGTCCCGGCGGCACCAGGGATCGAAGGTCTTCGGGCAGCGGCACGTTCGTCACTATCCATTCGTCGGTTCGCGGATGCGCGAAGGCCAACGTCGTCGAATGAAGGAAGAACCGGTCCTCGGGTAGACGTCGATCGCGACGGTGTCCGTAGCGCGGGTCGTTGACGACCGGATGACCAATGGTCGCCATATGCACGCGGATCTGATGGGTCCGTCCGGTATCGAGTTGTAGGCGCAGCAACGTCATGGCGTGCGGCTTGTCGATTCGACTCAGCACCTCGTAGCCGGTGCGTGCCGGCCTCCCGTCGGCTCGTACCGCCATCATCGTGGGGGTGCGGGTGGAGCGGCCGATCGGAGCGTCTACGACACCGCGCTCTTCGGCGACGTGCCCCTCGACCATGCCGAGATACGTACGCTCCATGAGTCGTTCGGCGAGTTGCACGCTCAAATTCAGGAACCCTTCGGGAGTCTTCGCAACAACGAGCACGCCGGAGGTTCCCTTGTCGAGTCGGTGAACGATGCCCGGGCGCAAGGGGTCGCACAGTCCTTCTGCGCTCAGTTCCTGCATCTGGGGATAGAGGGCGAGCAAGCCCGCCACGAGGGTGCCCGTGCGCTGTCCGGCTCCGGGGTGGACCACCTGTCCGGGGGCCTTGTTGACCACTGCGAAGTCCGGGTCGTCGAGCACCACGTCCACGTGCACGCTCGGATCGGGCTCGACGATGCCGGTCGCGGGGGGTGGAAGAATCGCGACGAGGTGTTGACCTTCGCCGACGTTCACCGATGACTTGAGGATGACCTTGTCATCGAGCATCACGCCACCGTTGGCGAGGATCGCCGACGTTTCGGAACGCGAGAGTCCCGTGAGCATAGAGAGCACCCGATCGATGCGAATGTCTGATAGCGACCCTGGCACGACGAGATCGAGAATCTCACCGTCGAAGGCGTCACTCATGGTCCCATCGCTCACCTTGCCAACAACCGTTCTCCGCGAAGTGCCGCCACTATCAAGACAATAAAGCCCGCGGTAATGCACACGTCAGCCAAGTTGAAGACGGGAAACGTACTCACGGCGATGAAGTCGGTCACCCGATGGGGCGTGGCGGCGAGCCGGTCGAGCACATTGGCTAATCCCCCGCCGATGAGTAGACCGAACCCAATCGCGGGCGCGCCGTCCCTCGCGCGGATGCCGACCAGAATGACGCCGATCGCTACCAGTACGGTAATAATCGTTGTCACGAGAGGACCTGACTGGTTGAAGGAGAACGAGACGCCCGAGTTGTACTGAAGGCGCAGCCACAAAGAGCTGAACACGCGCACGCCGTGCGTCGCCAGCGAATGGCGCGCCCAGGCCTTGGTGACAGCATCGAGAGCAGTGGCCACGAGAGCCACCACGACGACGGTGGTATTGACAACGATGCCTAGACGCTTGCGCGACACGAGACACACGTAAAGACCGGCAACTGCGCGAGCAGCCGGGCCTTCGAGATCGGCTCGTAACACTCGTCGCAACGGCCGTAGCTGCCATCGTCGACACGCGCGAGCGCGACGTCGATTTCGTCAACCTTCAGGCTGAGCACCGCCGCGAAGTCCTTCAACTGGTCGCGCTGGATGTCCGACGCGACACTACTGCCGTCCTCGTCGTCGTACTCGAGACGCTCACGGTCGACCAACATCTCGTTCGCCTCGGACTCGCTGATCACGATCTGAGCCTGGGTGGCTTCGCGCGACTCGAGCAACAGTCCGCGCAACTCCTCCAAAAATGCGTGGTCGCCACCGTAGGGCTTTGAGTGCATCTTGCGCTCAAGCGCCTCGAGACGCTTGCGCTCTTCGGCGTCACGGCGCTCTTGGCGCTTCAACTCTTCGAGGTTGCGTCGTTCGATCTCGCGCTGCTTGCGGAGCTTCTCAGCCTCAATCGCCTTTCGCTTGGCTTCGATCTCACGCTGCTTCTTCGCCTCCACGGAGGCCTTCTCACGGGCCTTTCGCTGCTGTTCACGTTCTTTGGTGGCGGCTTTGGCCTTGGCTTCGCGTTCCTTCAGCGCCCTCGCGGTGGCGGCGGCCTTGGCCTTTTCGCCAGCGGCCTTGGCCTTTTCGGCGGCCTTGGCCTTGGCTTCTCGTTCCTTCAGCGCCCTCGCGGTGGCAATGACCCTGGCCTTTTCGGCGGCGACCTTCTTTGCGGCGGTGGCCTTCTGGGCCGGCGTCAGCACTGCAACTTTCTTTGCGACCTTCTTCGCGGGCGCCTTCTTGGCGGGAGCCTTCTTGGCGGGAGCCTTCTTGGCGGGAGCCTTCTTGGCGGGGATCTTTGCGGCGGTGGCCTTCTTTACGGTCTTCTTCACGACAACTTTCTTGGCCGGAGCCTTTTTGGTGAGGGCCTTGGAGGCCGTTGTTTTCTTGGCGATCATCTTCTTCACGGGCTTCTTGGCCGAAACCTTCTTCGCTGGCGCCTTTGCGTTGTTCTTGGCGTTGGACGGCATGGCTAACTCCTCGTGATTGCAATGAACAAGTGCGCGCCGACCCTAGCAGCCAGCGAAGGACCTACAAGCGATCGTCGCTCGCGGGCTGCTCGAAGTTGAGCACCTGGCCGATCGTCGGCTGTTGGGGTGCCGGCGCGGGGGGCGGAGCGACCGGTCGAGCGGCTTCAGGGGCAGGCGGTGCAACTCGCGGCGCGGGCGGCGTTGCGCCGGGAGCGGGCGACGACGCTGAAGGCCTCGCACCACCCACGTGGAGCGAACTTTCAACCCAGCGCGAGAACTCGGCGAGCACGCCACTTAGGCGCGTGCGCTCGGTCTCGAGTTGTCGAGCCAGATTGTCCACGTCCTCGCTCAGTCGCTGTTTGAGTCCGTTCAGACGGTTGACCTCGTCTTCGGCTCGACTTCTCGCTTCGCCCACTATCTCGCGGGCGCGCTCTTGGGCGGTGGTGGTAAGTTCGCGAGCCTTCGCCTCAGCTTCCTGCTGGGCGTTCTCGATGAATTGCTGGGCCATCACGATCATGGCGGTCACCTGCTCGGCCCCCGCCCCCGAGGCGACGACGCGCACTGGGGCAGGTTGGGCCGGTGGCGGCGTCGCCACGCTCGAGACGCCCGCCTGTCCACTCTGAAGTTGGTTGATTCGTTCACTCGCCTGGCGAAGTTGCTGACGCATCTGGTGCAACTGGTCTTTCAACTGGCGCGTTTCCAGCGACACCCGCTCAAGGAACTCGTCGACCTCGTCGACGTTGTAGCCCTTAAGGCCGACTTTGAAGGCCACCGTGTCGATGGCGTCGAGGGCTGAGAGAGCGTTATCCGAACTATCCATGCAGCAACCATACTGCCCCACGCTGGTCAGCGAGTGATTTCAGCGACTAGATGATGTTGTTAATGACCTCGAGAAGGATAATGGCAACGAGGACCGAGAAGTCGATGCTGACCCCACCCAAGCGCGGACGGGGCATGATCTGACGAAGCGGGCGAAGCACCGGCTCAGTGAGGCGAGTGAGCGCATGCTTGAAACTGGCGAGGCCGCCGCTCGAGTTCGTGGTGGGGAACCAGCTGAGCAACGCTGAGATGATCAAGACCCAGATATAGAGCGAGATCAATAAGTGGACGAGGTTCATTAAAGGCCGGTCGACTGGTAATTGTTGGCCCGCAGTCGCTCACGTACGTCGGGGCTGACGTGCGTTCCCTGGGGGCTGACCAGGTAGACGGCCCCCTTCTCGAGAATCTCCATCTTGGCGTTGAGCGCGTAGGCCGTACCAGAAGCGAAGTCAACCAGACGACGTGCGAGACCCGCATCGACCTGATTCACAATCATCACGACGGCACGGTTCGAGCGCAACAGATCGGTAATGCGTCGCGACTCGTTGTAGTTGTTGGGCGTGAAGATCGCCACGTCGCGCTCTTGGGACAGGGGCGCGATGGCGCGCACACCATTGTTTTGGACCGGACGGATTCGTGGAGCCGGTCCCTGGGATTCCAGCACTGAGATTGACGAGCTACGTGGGGCAGTCCCCTGAGCACTGCGGACATTGGTGGGGCCGGTCGCAACGGTGGGGAAAGGTCGCGGGGCGACGGCGGGACGTGACCACTCGGGCTCTTCTTCCATGGCGGGCTGGTCCGAGAATGGTCGCGCGGGACCGGTCGAGGCGTACTCGCCGTACTCGTCTTCGATGAGACCCAAGAACCCCAATGCCTTGCGCATCTTTTCTTTCATCAAACTCTCCTCGCGGCCGTACCGCCCTGATCCATGTTAGGTCAGGGCCGTCGCTGCCATCCGAGGCCCGAAGAGGGCCCTTCCGAGACGGACCTCGCTCGTACCCTGCTCACAGGCTATTTCCAGGTCGTCGCTCATTCCCATCGAGCGCTCCTTCAATCCCAATTCGTCCGCCAGCGCCGCAGTCGCCTTGAACGCCGCGCGAGCGCCGTCAGGATCTTCGGGCGCGACCGTCATGAGACCGCGCACGTCAAGGCCCAGTTCGCGAGCCCGCTGCACAATGCCCTCGACCTCTGATTCGCCGGCCCCGTTCCTCTGCGCAGCACCCGTGAAGTCCACTTGGACGTAAATGGCCATTCCGGGACGAACGTGGGCAATCTTTTCGATCTCCTTGAGTCGCGACACGCCGCACAGAAGGTCCGCGTGTTCGCAGAGGCGGGCGATCTTGTTCGTCTGCAGCGACCCGAGGTAGTGCCAAGTGAGCGCGAGATCTCCCGTCGCTGAGTGTTTCGCGACCAGTTCATCGAGGTAGTTCTCGCCTACGCAGGTAATACCCGCAGCACTCGCGGCCCGAACCACGTCCGCACCGAAGGTCTTGGTCACACCGACCACACGGATCCGCTCGGGGTCGCGACCGGTACTCGCGATGCGCGCTTTCGCCACCGCCAGATTAGCGACGACGCGATGAACGAGTTCGTGGCTAGCGGAGGAAGCTTGGGAGGTCGTCATCGCCACCGACGTCAAAGAAGTCGTCGTTGGTCGGGCTCGTGAAGATGTCGCTGCGCGGTCCCTCGGTCATCGCGGGTTCCTGGACAGTGGTCGCGGCCTTGGGCGGCGCACTGTGGTCGAAGCCGGCCGCGATGACGGTGACCCGTACCGCCTCGCCGATCGACTCGTCGATCACGCTGCCGAAGATGATGTTGGCGTCGGGGTGGGCGACGGAATGGATGATATTCGCCGCGTCCGTGACCTCGCTGAGCGTAACGTTCGGTCCGCCGACGATGTTCATCAGGATGCCGCGCGCGCCGTCGATCGACGCCTCGAGCAGGGGTGAAGTGATGGCGGCGCGCGCCGCGTTGACGGCGCGACCCTCGCCGGTTGAAGTACCGACGCCCATGATGGCGGTGCCGGCATTTCGCATGATCGCGTTCACGTCGGCGAAGTCGGTGTTGATGAGGCCCGGCACGGTGATGAGGTCGGTGACGCCGCGCACCGCCGACAACAGCACGTCGTCAGCGATCTTGAACGCGTCGAGCATCGACGTATCAGCGGCCGTGACCGAGAGCAGTCGGTCGTTCGGGATGACAATAAGCGTGTCGACTTTGTCGCGAAGGGCCTGAATACCCTTCTCGGCCTGCGTGGCGCGACGCTTACCCTCGAATGAGAAGGGGCGGGTCACGACACCGATGGTGAGGATGCCGAGCGACCGGGCGATCTCAGCGACGATGGGCGCAGCGCCGGTGCCCGTGCCGCCACCCTCGCCCGCGGTGATGAACACCATGTCGGTGTCCTTCAGCGCTTCTTCGATCTCGGCCCGGTGGTCTTCGGCGGCCTGACGGCCGATCTCGGGGTCACTGCCGGCACCCAGTCCTCGAGTCAATTGGCGACCGATGTCGAGCTTCAAATCCGCCTCACTCATGAGCAGGGCCTGCGCATCGGTGTTGGCTGCGATGAACTCTATATTGCGAAGTCCTGCAGTGATCATGCGGTTCACCGCATTGACACCGCCGCCACCCACGCCAATAACCTTGATTACAGCGTGATAGTTGCTCTGGTTGAGACTCATGAACTCCCCTTGGGTTAACTCTTCTTGTGCGTCCCCTCAAAGAGGGTCACTTCTTTGGCGAACAAATGTCATCGAAGGCTAGTCAGCCCTTCGTTTTTGGTCAAATGCCCCACTCACGAAGGCGGCGCGCCCGTCACCGCCAACTCGTCAGGAACGCTTACATCAACTATGTCGCCTGGCTTCAGGGTTGTGCGGGCAATGACCGACGCAATCGCACCGAATTTGGCCCGCAGCAAGGTTGCCGGACCGAGCACGAACGTGACCGGGGTGGTCATCTTGAGCGTAATTACCCCATTCGGCGTCTCGATGACCTGGGACACCTGGGCGGCGAACGCCTTGGGCAGTTGACTCGCCACGAGCGCGGCATCGCGCCCGGCGCGCTCGAAGGGCCACGCGGCGGTGGTGGGATTCGTCCAGACGAGGGTGGGATAATTCGCGTTGAGCGGAGCGGCACCGAGGTCGTGACCGTCGGCGTCGACGAACTGCAGCTGGTGCTTCGAATTGAAGGCCACCGCGACCGACACGCTCTCGTGCACCGTCACGATCACGCTATTCGGCCAGTGTTTGGCCAGCGACACACTACGAATCCAGGTGAAGCTCATGAGGTTACGCTCTACCGCACTTGCGCTCAGACCCACCATCGTGGGGTGGCTCTCGAGTCCCGATGCTGCGAGCACCTGGGCAGTGGTCTCGTGGTGGACCCCCAGCAGTGTCACGTGCTGGACCCGGAAGATCGACTGGTGAAGCGCCCACTGGCCGGCGAGTACGACCAGCGTCACCACCAAAGCGAAACTCACCATCATCTTCGTGAAGCGATGTGGCGCGGCCTTCACCGCGCGGGTCGTCGAGGACTCGTGTCGTGGTGCCGCAGCCCTTCCGGCCGGCTTTCGCCGGGATTCCTTGCGCTTGGTCGATTTCGATCGCGTGGGAGTTTGCGTCGTTGCGATCGCGGCGCGCCGACTCACGACGCTCCCTCGAAACCGACGAAGCGGTGCTCACTCACCAGAGTGATGCCCGTCGCTTCGCGCACCCGTTCGCGAACGGTTGTGAGAAGTCGGTACACATCATTCGCACTGCCGTCGGCGCCGACGATGATGAAGTTCGCGTGCTTTTCACTCACTACGGCGCTCCCCACCCGCAGGCCCTTGCAACCGGCGAGTTCGATAAGTCGTCCGGCGTGATCGCCTTCGGGGTTTCGAAAGACGCTGCCCGCATTCGCGCCACCGGGCTGGTGCTCGCGACGCCAGTGCACTATCTCCTTGATTTGCGCCAGAGCCTCCTTGGCGTCACCGTGGGCGAGGCGCAATTGCACGCTGGTCACGATCTGGGAGCCATCGAGGGCGCTCGAGCGATAGCCGAACTCGAGATCGTCCGGCGTCCACGTGCGCACGCCGCTCGCCGTGAAGGTATCAACCGACACGACCGACGCGGCCATGTCCGAACCGTGGCCGCCAGCGTTCATAACGACCGCTCCCCCGAATGTCCCCGGCACGCCAACGGCCCACTCAAAGCCCACGATGCCCTCTGCAGCGAGCCGACGAGCCGCGATCGGCAGGTCGAGACCGGCGCCCGCGTCCACCGCGACTGCCCCGCGTTCGTCACGCCACTGCAGCGAGGCGAAGGCACCGGTGAGGTACACGCCGATGATGTCGTGCTCACCGTCGGCAACCAAAAGATTCGAACCGTTGCCGAGCACGACGATGGGGAAATCGCACGAGAAGAGCAACGCCCCCAACTCCTCCAAATCGGTCGACGACGTCATCGTCACCAGCACACGCGCGCTACCGCCGACCCGATAGGTCGTGCGACTTCCGAGCGCGACGTGCTCGAGCACGCGCGCACCGCCGACCCGCAACAGTTCGGACAAGCTCACGGTGTCATTCCGTCCAACTGCGAGGCGATGCCCGCAATGTCACCGGCGCCGAGCAGCAGCAGAACGTCACATTCGTCGTGCAGCGCCTCGACTTTGGCGATGACATCGTCGAAGGTTGGTTCGTACCAGGTGGCGTTGGTGGGTTCGTGCTGACGGATGAGATTCGCCACGAACTCGCCGGTGGCCCCCGAGGGGTTCGCTTCGCCTGCACTATAGATATCAGCGACGACGACGAACGCCGCACCAACGAACGCCGTGGCGAACGACTCGGCGAGGTTGAGCGTGCGCGTCACGCGGTGGGGCTGAAAGACCACGCCGATGCGCCCGTAACCCGCCGCTGCCGTGGCTCGCAGTGTCGCGGCGATCTCGCCCGGCAGGTGCGCGTAGTCCTCGTAGACGTCGACGCCGCGCCACAACCCCAGGTACTGAAACCGTCGTGGCGCTCCCTTGAAAAGTTGGAGTCCCATTACGACCGAGTCCTCGTCGACGCCGAGCGCGAGTGCGAGTGCGGCCGTGACTGCGGCATTGGCGACGTTGTGTGCACCGGTAACTCCAAGTTCGATCGCCAGACAGTGCCCGTCGGCTTCGAGGGTGAACGAGGCACTTCGTCGGGCTAGACCGACCCCACTCACCCGCCACGGGTACTGGGTCGATGAACCGACGCCGAGGACCTCACGCGATGACCTTTGGACGACGCGACGGGCCCCCTCGTCGTCCATCCATACGACCACGGGTCCCGTCGTTCGTTCGATGAGCTTCGTGAACGCATCCTCGAGCACGTCAAGTGTCCCGTAGAAATCGAGATGGTCCGCTTCGACATTGAGCACCCCTAATGCGTAAGGCGACAACAGCGCGAAGGTCCCGTAACTCTCGTCGACCTCGAGAATCAAGCCGTCGCTGCCAAAGTGGCCGTTGGCCCCAAGTCCGATTACCGATGCGCCGAGGAGGCGCGAATAGTCGCGACCGGCCGCGTGCATGATCATCGACATCATCGAAGTGGCGGTCGTCTTGCCGTGGGTGCCGGTCAGGCCAACGACCGGCTGGCGCTCGGCGAGTTCTCTCAGCACCTCACTTCGTGAAAGAAGGACTGCGCCACGACGTGAGGCTTCGAGTAGTTCCACGTTGTCCGGCTGTACGGCCGGTGACCAGAGCACTACGTCAACGGCGCCGACGTTGGTCGCGTCGTGACCAACGTGTACCTGAATGCCTGATTCAAGCAACTCTTCGACCGTTGGCGAATACGCCGCATCGCTGCCGCTCACCGCGCAACCCATTTCCGACAGCAGACGGGCGAGCCCGCTCATTCCGGCACCACCGATCCCGACGATATGCGCCCGCGCGCCCCGGTCGAGAATCACGACCAGCCGCCCGTCTCGCTAACGACCTGTGCAATCGACGCCGCAGCGTGGTGTCGACCGATTGACGCCGCCGCCTTCTCCATCGCGACCACGATGTCGGGTTCGAGTATCTCGTCCAGGGTCGACGCCAACATTTCGGCACTGCACTCGGCGTCGGTGACGAGACGAGCACCGCCGACCGAAACAACCACCTGGGCGTTCTTGGTCTGGTGATCGCCGGGTGCGCCGGGTAGCGGCACCAGGACCGACGCGATGCCGAGCGCGGTCACTTCGGCGATCGTCGTTGCGCCCGCGCGGCACACCGCCGCGTCGCACACTGGCCAGAGTTTGGTCATGTCGCCGAATTCGACAATCCGGTAGTCGAGGATGCCGCCAGTCAATCGAGACCTGGCAACCTCGTCGTAGTCCCGGCGCCCGGTGACCTGTATCAACGTCCGATCGGCTCGCTGGCGCCACAGCACCGCGAGCTGGCTTACCGCACGATTGACTCGGGCGGCACCGAGGGAACCGGTCATCACGACCACGACCTTGCGGTCGTCGTCGATGGGCGGATCCATATCGTGTCGAGCGCGCGCCCGTACCGGCACCGAGCGGTCAATGGACTCGATTCCGTCACGCAGCGGCGCGCCGGTTAGGACCGTACGGGGAGCGCTGGAGGCGAACCCGACACAGCGAACCCGCGCGAAGCGCTCAAGGACGCGATGGGCGGCACCGGAGGTCGCGTCGAGTTCCACCAGCACGAGGGGTCGGCGCCACAGCACGGCCGCGAACGACACGGCGAATGACGCGTAACCGCCCACGGACACGACGACCGAGGGGCGCCAACGACCGACCTTCACGATGGCCGTCGTGACCGCCGCGACGAGACCGGCCACCGCTGCGATATTGGCGAATACTGCGCGCGGCGTCATAGAGCGCCGAATACCCCGGCCCGGCAACAGCGTGAGCGCAACCGGCGAGTCACCCAGCAGCAACGCTTCTTGACCGCGACGACTGCCTACGTAGCGAAGCATGTCCGTCGGGATTCCTTGCTCCAACAGTTGCTCACCAATGGCCTGCATGGGAAAAATATGCCCGCCGGTGCCCCCGCCGGTGATGACAACGGGGCCCCTCGTCATCGTCCCTGGCGTTGACTGTAGGGGCGCTGGCGCGACGAAGAGGGACGCGAGAGCGTACGGTCCTCGAGGGACTGGCGAAAATTAGTGACCTGATGTTCGCGAATGACGACGTCACCGGCGCGACTGTTGTCGTGGGCGATGTTGTACAGGAGACCCACGGCGGCGAGTTCAGTAATGAGGGCGGTCCCGCCGTAGGAGAAGAACGGCAGCGGAATACCGGTCACCGCCCAAAGGCCGACGACCGACGCGATATTGATAATCGCCTCGACCATGATCCAGGTCGTGATGCCGACCACGATCAGACGGTAGACGTCGTTCGTGCACTGCTGGGCGATGCGGGTCGCGACGAGCAGGAACCAGACGAACAGGGCGATGACGACAATCGTCCCGAGTAGACCCAACTCTTCGCCGATGATCGTGAAAATGAAATCGGTGTGCGGATTGGGCAATAGTCCCCACTTTTCACGGCTATGGCCGAGCCCGAGACCCGTCAGCCCGCCCGCACCGAGGCCGATCTTGGACTGCAACAACTGGTAGCCGTTGCCGAGGAGGTCTTTGCTCGGATGAAGGAACGAGAAGAACCGGGCCGCCGAATACGGCTTCATCTTCATGTACCCAAGAAACGCCACGACGCACAGCAAGCCGATTCGCAACAAGAGTTTCTTCGATAACCCCGCGATGGCGAGCATCACGAAGGCAATCGCGAGTACGACCGATGTCGTGCCAATATCGGGCTCGATGACGATGAGCAACGCACCGAGTGTCACCGGCAGCGTCCATATGGCGAGCTGCTGCCAATGGCCGAGTTCGTCGTGATGGTGCTGGATCAGCCACGCGATGAAGATCACCGTGACGAACTTGAAAATCTCGGACGGCTGCAGGTAGATGACGTGCAGGTTCAACCAACGCTTGCCACCGTTGGACGTGACCCCGACGACCTTCACGGCGATCAGGAGACCGATTCCACCCACCGCCAGAAGCGGTGCGCGTCGAACGAGCTGGTTGAGCCGGATCCGCGCCACCACGTAGAGGGCGAAAACACCGAAGCCCAGATAGATGACATCGCGCAGGATGATGCTGATCGACGAGCCGCCCGTCGCCGAGGCCTGACCCTCGCTCGCCGACGCGACTGCGATGGTCCCGAAGGTCACGAGCAGCGTTGTGACAAGCAACAGCACACGCGCGTTGAAACTGCCCCTGGGCAGGGGCTGGAGGAGCCCTCGCGAGGCGCGCGCCGCGGCCACCTAGACGACCCTCCCGATCTTGAGGAAGTCCCCGTAGAAAATCCCGAGTCCGAGCATCGCCAGCAGTCCAGCGAGGATCCAAAAGCGAATGATCACCGTGATCTCGGGCCAACCGCGCAACTCAAAGTGGTGATGAAAGGGTGCCATACGAAACACGCGGCGTCCGAAAAGTCGGAAACTCAGGACTTGGAGGATCACCGACGCGGTTTCGGCGACGAACAACCCGCCGATGATCACGAGAAGCAGATCCAAGTTCATGAGCAGGCAAAGTGCCCCGAGCCCGGTACCAATCGCGAGCGAACCCGTGTCGCCCATCATGATCCGCGCCGGCGCCGCGTTCCACCATAGGAATCCGAGGCATGCGCCCACGAGTGCAACCGCCCCGAGACCGAGGTCGAGCGCCGAGTGAAGACGGTAGATGGAAAAATGCCGGAACTGCCAGTAGCCAATGATTGAGAGCACGCCGAAACAGAACGTCGCAGATCCCGCCGCGAGGCCGTCAAGCCCATCGGTGAGGTTGACCGCATTGGAGGTCGCCACGATGACGAAGACCGCGAGCATCATCCAACCGACCGACGTCAGGTTCCAGCCGGGTAGGGAGAACCTCGTGAACGAAAGATTGGTCGACGTGTGAACCCAGTAGATCGAAAGCGCGGCGAAGGTCGCCGCGATGACCAACTGCCCCACCAACTTTCCGCGCTTGTTAAGACCGAGATTGCGCGCATTGCGAATGGCTAGATAGTCGTCGAGAAAGCCGAGCACGCCTGATGCGACCGTCACACTCAGCGCGAGGATGCCGCCACGGGTGAAACTGACCGACGTGCCGACGTGGCCCATTACGTAACCGAGCACCGCGGCGACCACGATGATCACTCCGCCCATCGTCGGCGTGCCAGCCTTGGCGTGGTGGGTCAACGGCCCGTCCTCTCGGATCTGCTGACCGAGCGAGCGCTCACGAACGAAGCGGATCCACAGGGGGGTCACGAAGAGCGCGAACAAGAAACCAAAGCCGCCCGACTCCATCAAACTCAGCATTGCATCCTCACTTCAACAACTCTCTCGCTATTATTCGATCGTCAAATTCCAAAACCTGATCACCTACGACCTGGGTAGTCTCGTGACCCTTTCCCGCGAGTACCACCACGTCACCGGGTTCGGCGAGACGCAGTGCCTCCTGTATCGCACTTCGACGATCCCTGCTACGCAGCACCGTCGCGCCCGCCACTGTTCCTTCGATGATGGAATCAATGATGGCATCAGGAGACTCCGAGCGCGGGTTATCCGAGGTCACGATGGTGATTTGCGAATTCCGCGACGCCACTTCGCCCATCTCGGGACGCTTGGCGCGGTCGCGGTCGCCACCGCAGCCAAAGACGGTGATGATCCTTCCCGTCCCCACGAGTCGGCGCACATCCTCCAAGAGACGGCGAAGTCCTTCGGGCGTGTGCGCGTAATCGACGATGACAATGATTCCGTCGGTATTGACAACCTCGAATCTTCCCGGGACGCTTGCGACGTCGGCCATCGCGGTCGCAATCTCCGCCTCCCCGGCGCCGAGCGACAGGAGTATCTCCATCGCCATCAAGGCGTTGTCAACGTTGTAGTCACCCACCAGCGGCGTGTTGACGAGATGGCCTCGCCAGAAGAAGATCGTCCCTTGCAATGACTCGGTCACGTCCGAGGCATCACTCCGGTGTACTCGGGTCACCGGCAGCGTAGCCATGTCCGCGAGCCGCGCCCCGTAGGAGTCGTCGCACCAGATCACAGCACGCTTGGCGTGTTCGGGATTGAACAGCCGCGCCTTCGCTTCGAAGTACTCGTCCATTGTTCGGTGGTAGTCGAGGTGATCGTGGCTGAGGTTCGTGAATACCGCGACGGTGAATCGCAGGCCTTCGACGCGACGCTGGTCGAGCGCGTGGCTTGAAACTTCGAGCGCCACCACCGACGAGACGCGTTCGGGCTCGAAGCCAGTGACGAGCGCGCTCAGAGTTCGAAACAGTTCAGGCGACGCCGGGGTCGTGCGCTCGTTGGTCAGCGTCCCGATACTGGCGCCGTTCCAACCCAGTGCTCGCGCCAGCGCACTCACCAATGTCGTCACACTGGTCTTGCCGTTGGTGCCCGTGACCCCCACGAGCGACGCCTGGAATTCGGGATGACCAACGATCGCCGAACTCGCGTGGGCGAGCATGGCGCGTAGTTGCGACTCGGGCACGATAACGACTGGAATAGACGCGACGACACGCTCGCTCGACACCGCCGCCAGCGCCCCGTGGTCCGCCGCGTCGTCAACGAACCGGTTGCCGCTCGTGTGACCCCCCGCCAGGGCGAAGAAGAGCGAGCCCGGCACGCAGAGCCGCGAATCAATCTCCACGTTGGTAATCTCGATGCTGCTCGTCGCCACATCGAGTGAGACACTTTCCAGAATGTCACCAAGTTGCATCACGTCACGTCCGATCCAATGCTCGCGCCCGCGCCTGTAAGGGGCTTCACCATCGTTCCATTTGAAGGGATGCCGTAATGGTGGAGGGCGTACGACATCACTTGTTGAAAGACCGGCGCCGCCACAGCGCCGCCGAAGATGGTTGACTGGGGGCGCTCGATGACCACGATCATCGACAGCATCGGTGCGTTCGCCGGAGCGAAGCCCACGAAGCTGGCGTTGTAGGCGCCCGTGAGCAGCGAGTCCTTGCCCGGGTAGGGCATCGATGCGGTGCCGGTCTTGCCCGCGACGCTGTAGCCGGGAATGATCGCGTTGGTGCCGGTGCCCGCGAGCACGACCTGTTGGAGCATCTTGTTCATCGTCTCGTCCACCGCCGGCGTGAGCGCCTCACGGTGAGGACTTGGAGCCGTTGCCTTGACCGATCCGTTGGAGTACACGTAGCCACGAACCAACTTTGGCTCAATAAAGACACCCCCGTTGGCAATCGCGTTGTAGGCGTCGAGCACCTGCAGCGGGGGAACAGCGTCTACCTGACCAATGGGTAGAGCCACCTGGTCACTGGCGTACCAGTTGGCGGCGCTGACCAACAGCCCTGACGTCTCACCCGGGAAATCAACCGACGTCATCTGACCGAAACCGAGCCGCTCCACCTGGGCGAGAAGGCCGGACTCACCCACCAGTTTGCCGATCTCGTAGGTACCGATGTTGGACGACTGCGCGAGCACCTCGGTCGACGTCAGATGCTCGAGGCCGTGGTTCTCCGCATCGTGAAAGTACCGGCCGCCGACGTTGACCGAATTGGGCACGGCGAACACCGACGTGGGAGTGATGAGACCGGCCTGCAGCGCGGCGGAGAAGGTCACGACCTTGAACACCGAACCCGGCTCGTAGGCCTGACTGAAGGCGAGATTGTTGATCGTCTCGTCGATGCCCGCCACACCCACCGAACGTCCCCACGAGGAAATGGGACCGAGGACGCCGGCGGTGGTCTTGGTGTTCACGAGCGACGCGTCGGCGAGGATCTCGCCGGTCTTGACGTCCATAACGACCGCGACCCCCGTGAGCCCGCCGACCGCCTTCAGTTGCTTGGCGAGCGCCCGTTCGGCCACGAACTGCAGTGAGGAATCGATCGTGAGTTCCAGGCCGACGCCGGGCGTCGCCTTCTTGATCACGGTGCTGTGCGAACTCGGCAAATTGACCCCCGAGGCCGAAACGAACTCACGGGTGATGCCGGTTTGGCCCGCCAACTGCTTCTGGTACTGGTACTCGAGGCCCGCAATGCCGGCGCCCGACGAATTGGTGCCACCGATCAGCGACTCCGCCAATGTGCCGTTGGGATAACTGCGCACCGAGGAATTCTGCACGACAATGCCCGGGAAGACGGCGCTCGCGAGTTTTCGCCCGTCATTCAGATCCAATTGATTGTTCACGACGACGTAGCCGTTCTTCTTCTCCGAGAGCAGCGCGGTCAACCTCTTGACGGGCACCTTCACGAATGGCGACATCGCTTCGGCCTCGCGCAGGGGGTGGGAAATCTGAAAGTCGTCAGCGATCACGAGCGACGTTGGACGAGAGATGGCAAGGATCTGGGCGTGGCGATCATAGATGCCAGCGCGAAGGGCGGTCGTCGTCAGGTCCTCTTTCACCTGGGCCACCGAGAGCTTCGCGTAGTTCGCGTGATCCAGAATCTGAATCTGAAAGAGGCGCAAGGCCAACAACAAGAAGACGAAGATGAACGACGCGCGTAACAGTAGTAATCGCCGCGATAGATTCGTTGGCCTACGACGGCCGGGGCGGGTCTGCGCGCGGCTCCGGGCGTGGGTCGAGGTGTAGTGCGAGCTCACCGAATCGTCCTTGATGTGATCGGTGCATAACCTGAGAACTTCGGTAGTGGCAGGATCGCATCAAGCGACGTAGACGGGACTTGCGTCACAGAAACGGGGTCGACCAGGTGCAGCGCGCCCGCCTGAGAAGCAATCTGGCTCGGGGCCGAAAGGTTGGTCAACGTGCCCACCTGCACGGCGTAGGTGGATTGATCCTGCAAGAGTTGGCTTTGTAGTTGATGGATCTCAATTTGGCGATTCGCAACCAGCATGCTGCCGGCGAGCGAGAGAACTACCGCAAAAACCAGTATCAAGACCGACTTTCGCGCGGATGTGCCTCGTCGCCATATCGAGGTGGCCGCTTTTCGACGCGGAGCAACTTCGCGGTGCGACGGACGTGAGGTACTGGGACGCGCGATTGGTCGAGGCGGCCGAATCGTGTCGATGCGGCGTGGGAAACTGACAACGCTCACAGCGAAACTTTCCGAGCAATGCGCAGCCGAGCCGAACGTGCACGCGGGTTCTTCTCGATCTCCTCGGCACTCGCCAGACGGGCACTGGCTTTGAAGACGGTCACGCGCGAGACCGCCCCGCACACACAGCCGAGTTCCACGGGGCAAGTGCAACCGCCCGTCTCGGCATCGCGCAATACGGACTTGACGACGCGGTCCTCGCCCGAGTGGTATGAGATGACCGCGAGCACGCCACCGATTGCCAATACGTCCAACGCGGCATCCAGGCCCCTGGCGAGTTGGTCCTCCTCGGCGTTCACGACGATTCGAAGCGCCTGGAAGACGCGTGTCGCCACGTGGCCCCTTCGCCGAGCCGCCATTGGCACGGCACGCTCGACCGCTTCGGTGAGTTCATTGGTGGTCTGGGGCTGGCGCTCAAGTACCGACTTCGCAATCGAGCCGGCGAAGCGATTCTCCCCGTTGGCGCGCAGCAACCGAGCGAACTCGTGCCGGTCGACGTGACTGAGGAACTGTGCGGCGGTCTCGCCTTTCGTGGGGTCCATCCTCATGTCCAGCGGTGCGTCAGCGCGGAACGAAAATCCCCGGCTCGACTCGTCGAGCTGGTGGGAGGACACACCAAGATCCATCAGGATTCCGACAATCTCGTCACCGTGCACGAAGTCGGCGTTCGTCGTCACGACCTCGATCAGATCGCCAAAAGTAGCGTCGACGATCCTGAGCCGCCCGGCGAATTCGCTGAGTCGATTGGCTGCCGCTGCCCGCGCGTCCGGATCCCGGTCGATTCCGAGTACCCGCAGTTGCGGAGCAGCGGCAAGAATCGAGTGGGCGTGACCACCGCCGCCCAACGTGGCGTCGACAAGCACCCCAGCCGGCAGGCTGGCGAACAACTCGACAATCTCTTGCTCGAGTACTGGTTGGTGGTAGTTGTCCTGGGCCATCTGCAGCCTTTCAATCGCTCTGACGGACAAGATGGCGGAGGAGGATTCCTGCCGCGTCGTCACGATTGCCAGGCTGCGCATGGTCCGCGGCCGGTACTGCTCAATTACTCCCGTCACTAGTTGCTGCCTTGTTTAAAGATCTCCTCAGCGGAATTGACCTGCTCGGCGTAGATCGCTGGATTCCAGAGTTCGATGTGGTCGAGCATTCCGACGACCAATACGTCGCCGGTCAGTTGGCCGTAGTCGCGGATGGCACCCGGAAGAGCGAACCGACCCTGCTTGTCGAATTCGACGTCCGACGAGTTAGCAGCCCAATAACGGGCTTGCTGGCGACCCTGCGAGCCGCCCGTGCGGCTCTCGGCGAGGTACTCATCGGTCTTACGCGCGAATTCACCCGGTGTCCACAATGCGACGCAACCCTCGGTGTTGGGACTCAGATGACCGCCGCGTTCGAACTCGACTCGAAACTTCGCGGGCAGAATGAGTCGGCCCTTGACGTCCAGTGAGTGCTGATACTGACCAACGAACCCGAGCATCGACTGTCCCTCCGGTGGGCTCACCACTTTCCCCCACTTCGTGACACATTACACCACTCTTCCCCACTCTTCACCAATTCTCGCCGTTTCGTGGGTGAATCTCATCCCTTTTCTGGGATGGGCGCGCGAAGGGTCACGATGGTGCTCAAAGCACGGATTCGTGAGGTCTAGGCGTTCAAGAAGAGGTGGCGGATCTGCCAGGGTCCGCTCACGCCAGCCAAGGCGACGACAAGGGCATCGGGGTCGTCAATCCCCAGGGCGGACACCGTCTGGTGGTCGAGCGTCTGATCGATGCCATCGGGTACGTGTTTCAGATATTCGAGTAATCCGTACGAGGGCGATGCGTGCAGCACCGTCGAAATGAAGATTCCCTCTCTGACACGCCACTGCGTGAGCCCGACTGCCTTTCGCCCGTCGACGAAGACCTCACCAGGTCCCTTGCCGGCGAAGCAGACTGCACGGTTCGCCACTTCACCTTCGAGAGCTCCGGTGTGCACGCTAATCACGCCCTCCACCTCGTTGGTCAGCGCCTTGGCCCACCACTCGCCAACGATTATCGAACTCGCGCGCACGTCGTTCGACCAACGCGCGTCGCCCGTTGGAATCCACCAGTCGATCCAGAGGTCATCGGGCTGCAACAGCACGAGCCCTCCCCCGCCTCGGCGCCGACGCAGGGGTGTCTCGCCGAGTCGTTCCAGGTCTAGGACCCCGAGCGACTGGCTTCCGCCGAGGACCAACGTCGACGCGGCGAGGTGCAACACGAACATCGTTGGTGTCAACGTCGCGCGCAACACGTCATAGTCGTACAAATCTTCGATGTGATCCTTCACGACGCGCGTGGAAGATACGGCGCCCACAGTGGATCAGGATCGGGCACGTGCCGCCACCGCCACCAGGGGCCGTCGGGGATCTTGGGCTCGAAATGCATTCGCCAACCGATCTCCTCGAGGAGTCGATCACCCTTTTGCATATTGTGGGGGCGACATGCGGCGACCACATTGGTCCATTCGTGGCGACCGCCGCGGCTGCGTGGTACGACGTGGTCAATCGTGTCCGCGTGTTCGAGGCAGTAAGCGCAGCGATAGCTATCGCGTAGAAGTAGCGAGCGCCTCGTGAGCGGCGGCGTTCGCACCTTGGTCGGCAACTTCACCATTTCGTGGAGGCGAACGATCGCCGGGATCTCGACGGTAACCGTCGCCGAGCGGCACACCGACGGCTCGTCAGGTACGACGATTGGTTCGGCCCTTCCGGCGAGCATGAGTATCACGGCACGACGCTCGCTCACCAATTGAAGCGGTTCAAACGTCGCGTTCAACAGGAGTACTCGCCCCATCAGAAGAACCTACCGTCCGACCCGTTGGCGCAACGACCATTTCGCGGCGTCCACCATTGCTTCAGGTGTCATCCGCTGTGCATCCGAACCCATGGCCGTGACGATCCGAAAGTCCCAGTAACTCGCTGGCGCCAGGGGCAGAAACGGCGCGTGACGCCACCACTGATCGCGACGCAGACGCCAACCGGCATGAACCAGCACCCACGCGGTCGACGGGTGCCGCACGAGATGTGCTCCGAGTCCGGGGGTCCAGTAGCGCTTCACGAGGACGTCGCCCGCCAGCCCACGAGGGCCGCTCCGAGAATCGGGCCGTCCGTGCCCAAACCCGACTCGTGAATTTCCAACTGCGTCGAGTAGTGCATAGGCGCCATGGCACGTGCCGCTTTGTTGGCCGTCGCAAGGAATTCGTGCCCGTAGCCGAGGGCCACCGATCCCGCGACGTAGCAGTGATTGAAATCGAGCACAGACGCCAGCGTCCCCACTGCACGCCCCACCAGTTCGGCGCAACGTTGGCGCGTAGCGTGGTCCGCCTCGTACGCGGGCTTTCCGGTCATGTCCTCGATCGCCCAACCTGAAGTCTCCGCCTCGAGGCATCCGTAACTTCCGCACGAACACAAGCGACCGTTCGTGACGACGTTGAGATGACCAACGTGTCCGGCGTTGCCCAAATCCCCATCGAGCAGATGACCGTCGAGCACAATCGCCCCACCAATACCGGTCGACACCACCATGGACAGATAGGAGCGCTCATCCTTCGCAGCACCGAAAGCTCCTTCGGCGAGGGCGAGGGCCCTCGCGTCGCCGTCGACGAAGACGTCCAAACCGAGAGCCTCATGTAAACGGGCTCGAAGGGAGAACCCCCTCCACTCAGGGATGTTGAGCGGCGAGACCTGCTCGCCGTGCAACGTCATTGGCCCCGCACAACCGACCCCGAGGACCTGTGGCCCTTCATCGCCCGCCAACCCCGCGAGCAGTGCGACGATCGATTCGAAGAGATGCCCCCGGTGCTCTTGGACCAGGAGCCGATCGCGAATGAGCACCGTTCCATCGCGACCTACTATCGCGGCGTCAACCTTTGTCCCTCCGATATCGAGAGCCAGACACGGGACCGTGCTGTGCACGGCCCCGGCGTCGGTCATTCGCTTTTTCGGCGTTGGCGCGACAACCAGTCGCGAAGCGAACTGGTCCGGGGACCGTAGTTCGCATGGGCATCGTCACCTTGGGGCGAACGGGTGATGTCCTGCCACGAGGCGCGGCCCAGGAGCCGCGCATTTCGTTCGATGACGACGGCGGAGACGAACATAAGCGCTACGCCGACGAGTCCCAGCAACGTTGACTGCGAGAAGAAGAGCACCAGAATCAACAGGCCGGCTATGAATCCAGCGACACCCCAGCGCACACGGCGCCCGCCGTGCGAGTAGACATTGGTCTCACGGACGTTCTTCGCGAACCTGGGGTCCTGCTTGGAGAGCGATTCTTCGAGTTCGGCCAGGACCTTCTGCTCATGCTCTGAAAGTGGCATCGCATCTCCTTCCGTCCGTACCCGATGTCATCGTACCGTTTCTCGAGGCGTGTCCGCACGCGAAATTAGCCCGCGCGTGTAAGAATGATCCCGACCGAACGGAGAGCCGTGGCCAACACTCCATATCGAATCGCCATGATCTGCACCGGTAACATCTGCCGCTCCCCGATGGCCGAGGTTTCGTTTCGCCACCTCGTCGCCGAAGATGACCTCCTCGCCCGCCGTGTTCTGGTTTCCAGCGCAGGAACGGCGAAATGGCACGTGGGCAGCCCGATGGACGGGCGAGCACGCCGGGCGCTGGATCGTGCGGGATTCACGCTCGAGGGGACACCCGGCGCCTACGCGGATTCCCAGTACCTCGACGAGCACGATCTGGTCGTCGTCATGACGCGCGAACATTTACATGATGTTCACACTCGGATCACCAACGACTCGACCGACGTCATCATGCTGCGCAATCTCATTCAGCCCGGGCTCGACCTCGATGTCCCCGATCCCTACTACGGCGACGACGACGAGTTTGACCAGTGCCTGGGCGTCCTTACAGCAGCGGGTCGACGTTTGACATCGGAATTTCGTCGGCGATGGGGTGCAGACTCTCTCGGAGCTTGATCTCGGGAAGCGTCAAGGACAGAATGACCGCCAGTACGCCAACCGGCACCGCCCACCGGTAGATCACCTCAATACTCTGCGCGAGCGAGCGAACGACGACGTGAAGAACGTTGGGCGGTAGCGCCTTTAACGTATTTGGCGTCAGTTTGGACACCGAGAAATTCTTGGGCACCGGCAGATTGCTCGCCTTGAAATTCTGCGCCAACTTTCGTGGGATCTCGTTAGCGAACAAGGCGCCGAACATGGCCGTACCGAAGGATCCGCCAATCGAACGAAAGAAATTGGCACCGGCCGTGGCCGCGCCCACGTCCTCATGGTCCACCGCGTTCTGCACGGCAGTCACCAGTATCTGCATCACGAGACCGATGCCAGCACCGAGTATGAACATGAAAAAACCCATGACGAGCAGTGACGAGGAGTCGGTGATCGTACCCAAGAGTGCGAGTCCGATCGTCATGACCGCGGTCCCGAGAATCGGGAACGGGCGGTACTTCTTTCCCCGTGAGACGAGTTGTCCGGTGATGATCGATGCAGCAAACAGCCCCACCATCATCGGAAGAAGCCGAAGTCCGGAGTTGGTGGGTGACGTGCCACGAACGTCCTGGAAGTACAGGGGAAGAAACGTCATGGCACCGAACATCGCGAAGCCCACCACGAAGCCGATTGCCGAAGCCGACGTGAACACGCGGTTAGCAAAGAGTCGCGGGGCGAGGATTGGTTCGGACGAGCGGCGTTCGATGGCGACAAAGGCAGCCGTAAAGAGCAGCCCACCAACGAGCAGAGCGATCGACTTTGGCGACAACCACGCGAAGTCGGTTCCACCGAGTGATGTGAACAAGATCAGCGCTGATGCGGCGATGGTGAGTGTGAGTATCCCCTTGTAGTCAATGACGTGCTGGACACGTACACCCGCACTCGGCAACGCCGCGGCGGTTACCAGGAGGGCGATGATCCCAAAGGGCACGTTGACGAAGAAGATCCAGCGCCACGACCAGTATTCGACGATGAAGCCACCGAGCAGAGGTCCAATAACGGTCGCCGCCCCAAAGACCGCGCCGAAGAATCCGGCGTAGCGTCCCCGATCGCGCGGCGGCACGATGTCGGCGATGACCGCCTGCGAGCCGACCATGAGACCGCCACCACCGAGGCCCTGGACCGCACGAAAGAGGATAAGTGCGAGCATGCTGTGCGCGATACCACAGAGCATGCTGCCGATCAGAAAGATGACGATTGCCGCTTGGAAGTAGATCTTTCGTCCGTGCAGGTCACCGAGCTTGCCCCACAATGGTGTGCTCACCGTTGTGGCGAGCAGGTAGGCGACAACGACCCAGCTCAGATGGTTCTCACCGTGCAGGTCACCAACGATGGTCGGCAGTGCGGTGGAGACAATCGTGCTGTCGAGCGCCGCGAGGAGCATACCGAGCATGAGCGCGCCAAACACCCAGTACAACTCGCGCTTGGGCATGGCTAGGGCCAAATCACTGCTCATAGAATTCCCCTGTGGAGTAATGCGGAGGCGACGAGGCCCCCTTCGTCCCCTCCACCATAATGGAGGTGACGAATTCGTGACCTTAAGTAGCCTTAGTCATTAATGGCGTCCACGCACCCGACCTCCCTTCTCGGGACCCTCGATCACGACTCGAGTGCCGCCGTTGCAATCGGCATCGGCGCCCTGATCGCACTTTGCTGGTCGGGCGTCGCGCAGGGATCGTACGAGCACGTGCTGAACGTGGCGTGGCCCCTCCTCCGGGGTCACGTGAATTCGCTTGCGACATTGCACGCTTTCGTCACCAATGGGCTGATGACGGTCTTCTTTTTCGCAATCGGGCTTGAGCTCTCACGCGAGATCCGAATAGGCACGCTTTCCAAGCCGTCCCACTCTATGCCTCCGGTTCTCGGGGCCCTTGGGGGAATGGTCGTCACGGCCCTGCTCTCACTCGCCATCGGTCACCTGAGCCACACCAGCGCCCTGGTACGGGGCTGGGGTGTGCCGATGGCTACCGACGTCGCATTCACGTTGGGCATCCTCGCGGTGGCGGGCCGAAGATTGCCACCGACCCTTCGCATCTTCCTTCTCACCCTGGCCGTTGCCGACGACGCGTTCAGCGCCGCCGTGTTGAGTCTTACCGGACATGCGACACTGCACGTCGCCGGACTCGTCGCGGTGGCTCTGCTCATACTCGCGGGGGCCTGGCTCTCCTCGAAGATGGCGCACCCGGTGCTCAGTCTTGCCTTGCTGGTGGCGCTGTGGGGCGCCTTCGTGTGGGCCAACATCGACCCCCCGCTCGCCGGCGTCCTCGCGGGACTACTCACCTCGTTTCACAATGAGTGGGCCCGACGGCTCGAGCGCGCGGCGAGCCGATTGTCAATAGGCGTCGTGCTACCCCTGTTCGCCGTGGTCGCCTGCGGGGTCCGCTGGAGCAGTCTTTCGTTGCACGGCCCAACAGCGACGATCATCGGCGCCACCATCGTCATCCGTCTCGTCGGCAAAGTCCTCGGTATCAGCGCGGGCGTGGCGCTCGCGCACGCCATGCATTTCCGGCTCCCGTCGTCGATCACCTGGCCCCTGCTCTTCAGCGCCGCAACGCTGTGCGCCATAGGGTTCACCGTTCCGCTGCTCTTCGCCGGTGCGCTCTTCGGACCCGGCACCGCCACCTACGGGGCATTCACGTTGGGCCTCGTCGGAGCCTCGCTGCTGAGCGCGATACTCGGCGTTAGCCTTCTGCGATATCAGACACGGGCCAAGTAATTCAACCGGAGGACCATGAAGACGAGATTGACCGAACTCTTGGGCATCGAGCACCCAGTGATGCTCGCTGGGATGGGGGGCGTCTCGTACAGCCGACTCACTGCCGCGGTGTCCAACGCCGGTGGTTACGGGTGCCTCGGCGCATCGACGATGTCGAGCGACCGGCTCGCCGCTGAGATCGCCGCCACCAAAGAGTTGACGACCAAACCATTCGGTGTCGACCTGCTCACCGCCTTCCCCGAGACGCTCGTCAAGAACGTCGAACTATTGATCGAAGGTGGAGCGACGACCTTCGTGGCGGGCCTCGGCGTTCCGCGCCACGTCATCGATACGTGCCATCAACATAACGTGCTCGTCATCTCGATGTGCGGCAAGGTCGAACACGCCAAGCGTGCGCTCGATGCGGGTTGTGACGTGGTCGTCGCCCAAGGCACCGAGGCTGGTGGTCACACCGGCACCGTCGCCACCATGCCGCTCGTACCGCTTATCGTCGACGCCGTGGGCGCTTCGATACCGGTCGTCGCCGCCGGAGGAATATTCGACGGACGGGGAATGGCGGCGGCGCTCGCCCTCGGCGCGGACGGCGTATGGATCGGGACCCGCTTCATCGCAACGCCCGAAGCCAGAGCGATTCCGGGTTTCCGCGAGGCAATCCTCGCGACCAAAGAAGACGGCACCGTAGTGTCGCGCGCGTTCTCGGGAAAGACCATGAGGGTGCTTCGCAATGAGACGACTGACCGCTACGAAGCCGACCCGTCACTCTTGCGTAAATTCCCCGAGCAGCTCGCGGTCTCACACGCCGATGGGACGTTCCACCTCGGGGGCGACGAGCACACGACCGGCATCGATCCCCATCGAGAGGGCTACCCGGCTGGGCAGGCCGTTGGGGGCATTTCGTCGGTCGTTTCCGCTGGCGACATCGTTCGCTCGATGGTCCATGAGGCCGAAGCAGTCCTGCACCGGCTCGCCAGTTAGTTGAGCGCGATTCCGATGGGACAGCTCACACCGGTGCCACCGAGACCGCAGTAACCATTGGGATTCGCAATGAGGTACTGCTGGTGATACTCCTCGGCCATGTAGAACGGTCCGGCCGGCGCGATCTCGGTCGTGATTAGCCCGTAGCCCGCGTCACGGAGGGTCTTCTCATAGGTCGCCGTGATCGTTCGCGCAATCGACTCCTGGGTCGCATCGACGAAGTAGATCGCACTGCGGTATTGCGTACCGATGTCGGCCCCCTGACGAAAGCCCTGGGTCGGATTGTGGTTCTCGTAGAAGCAGGTGATGATTTCGGCGTAACTGACGACCTTGGGGTCAAAGACGATCTTCACGACTTCGGCGTGACCCGTCTTGCCCGTGCATACCTCTTCGTAGGAGGGGTTCGGCGTGTAGCCACCCTGGTAGCCGACGCTCGTCGAGATCACACCGGGCAATTGGAAGAACTTCCTCTCGGCACCCCAGAAACAGCCCATGGCGACGTACGCAGTCTCAGAACCCTCGGGTGCCTCGAGCATCGATGTCCCGAGCGCCAAGTGAGGCCGATCGACCATGATCGCGTTGAAGCGGCCCTTCAAGGCCCTCTCGGGCTCCACCATCTCAGTTTTTCCAAACACGCTTCGAGACTAAAGGCTCATGGCATCTCGCCGCACGGTCGTAGTGTCGTCCTATGGCGAGCCGGGAAAACACGATCGACGCACTGCTTTCGACCGTTCGAAGCGGTGCCAAGAGGGTGACCGCCGCCAAGCGGACGGTGGCCGAAGTCCTCGTCGGCGCGCGGACCCACCTCACCGCCGACGCCATCACAAGCGCCGTCCAATCCCGTCGGCCCGAGGTCAGCCAATCAACCGTGTACCGGATCCTCGAGGAATTCGAGGAGCTGGGCATCGTCGTGCACGCCCACCTCGGCCAGTCCGCAGCCGTGTACCACCTCGCTGGCGCGGTCCACGGCCACCTCACGTGCGAGGTGTGCAAGAAGACCTTCGAAATCCCCGCCGCTGACTTCGACGCGCTGAGCGACGAACTGGCCACCTCCTACGGCTTTGAACTCGACCGCCATCACGTCGCCCTGTCGGGAACCTGTGCCCCCTGTCTGGCCCAACAGCGGTCCGCCATCTGAAAACGTCAGTCTTACCCGCTTCTTACCCCTGCGAACTTGAATCCGTCGGATTCTTACTAACCTTCACCCAGGAACCTCATGCTGAAGATCGATCACCTCACGAAGCATTACAGCGACACTCTCGCGGTCGATGACCTTGACTTCGAGGTCAAACCCGGCGTCGTCACTGGCTTTCTCGGACCCAACGGCTCAGGCAAATCAACCACCATGCGAATCATCCTCGGTCTGGACCGCCCCACGAAGGGTCGCGCGACGATCAATGGTCAGAACTACGCGGACCTGAAGGCACCCCTACGTGAAGTTGGCGCCCTGCTCGACGCGAAGGCCGTCCACCCCGGTCGAACCGCCCGCAACCACCTACGGGCGCTCGCCGCGTCCAATCAGATCAAGATGTCACGGGTCGAAGAGGTCCTCGACTTCGCGGGAATCGGTTCAGTCGCCAATAAGAAGGTCGGCGGCTTCTCGCTCGGCATGAGCCAGCGGCTGGGAATCGCCGGAGCACTGCTCGGTGACCCAGGCGTACTGCTCTTCGATGAGCCCGTCAATGGCCTTGACCCCGAAGGGATCAGGTGGATCCGTGAGTTCTTCCGTTCACTCGCGAAAGAGGGCCGCACGGTCTTCGTCAGTTCGCACCTGATGAGCGAGATGGCCGTCAGCGCCGACCAGATCATCGTTATCGGACGTGGACGCTTCATCACCCAAGGCTCGGTCGACGACCTGACCGCGACCGCCAAGGGAACAGTCTTCGTGCGAGCTTCTGATGCCGCCGCGCTCTCGAGCGTTCTCGTCACCCAACACGCGGTTGTCGAGGAGGTAAACGACCACGGGCTCTCAGTGAGCGGACTCACCTCGGACGAGGTCGGCACCGCGGCGTTCGCGGCCGGCATCACGATCTTCGAACTGACGCCCGAGCGCGCGTCGCTCGAGGACGTCTTTATGGACCTCACCGCTGACTCCGTTGAGTACGGCGCCACCAATCTTGGAACGATTCATGACGAGTAGGAACCAGACGCTGACGTCGACGACCAAGTCCGAGTGGATCAAGTTCCGAAGCGTCCGCTCCTCGGTGATGGGCTTCATTGTCTTCATCGTGCTGACCATCGGCCTCGGGATTCTCATCACCGCGGTCATTCGTAATCACTGGAGCCACAGTCTCCCCGCCGACCGATTGACCTTCGATCCAGTGACGACCAGCCTCGCCGGCACAATCTTCGCCCAGTTCGCGGTCGGAGTGATCGGTGTGCTCTTCATTTCAAGCGAGTACTCCTCGGGTGCCATTCGCACGACCCTGGCGGCGGTTCCGAACCGGTTCCGTCTGATCAGCGCCAAACTCATAGTCCTCGTGGTGTCCATGTTCGTCGTGAGCGAGATCGTATGCTTCAGCGCCTTCCTGATCGGGCAAGCCATCTACAGGGGCGTCGTACCCACCGCTTCGCTCTCCAGCGGCGTGGTGCTGCGCACGGTGATCCTCGCTGGTGTCTATCTCACGCTCCTTTCCGTACTGGGCTTCGGGATTGGTCTGATTCTTCGCCAGAGCGCCGCGAGCATCAGCACCTTCGCGTCACTGCTGCTGGTACTCCCCCTCATCATCTTCTTCCTTCCCGAGAGTTGGCAGAATTCGATCACCAAGTTCGAGCCGTCGGCGATCGGACGAGAGATGATGTCCACGTCGCCGCCCTCACAGTTGTTCGGTGCTTGGACCGGCACAATGCTGCTCATTATCTACGTGGCCGTCGTGATGTGCGTTGGCATGGCGCTGATGCAGCGCCGCGATGCGTAGTCACTTTTCTCCGACGCCTTAGTGTGTCGGAATGGATCTGATTAGCGCACTTCGAACCACGGGTTCGATTCGCGAATTCACGGGTCAGTCCGTGAGCGACGAGGTCGTTTACGAGATTCTCGACGACGCCCGTTTCGCTCCATCGGGTGGTAACCGCCAAGCCTGGCACGTCATTCTGGTGAAGGACCACAGGCAACGCCGAGCGGTGCGCGACCTCTATCTGGACGCCTGGCACGACTACGTAGGTCACCTCTTGGCGGGACTCATCCCGTTCTCGCCGCTCGCGACCGACGAACATCGCGCCGCGGCACTGGCCCAGCGCCACGCCGCCGAAGCGCTCTCGAACCCCACGGGTTTCGCCGAGACGATCGATTCGGTGCCGGTGATGCTCGTCGTGTGCGTAAACCTCGAAGTGCTCGCCGCCACCGATCGTGATCTCGATCGCTATCAGTTCGTCGGTGGCGCGTCGCTCTATCCGTTCGTGTGGAGCATCCTGTTGAGTGCCCACGAACACGGTCTCGGCGGGGTGATGACCACGGTCGCCACACGTCGTGAGAACGACGTGCGCATCGCGCTCGGTATCCCCGACACGTACGCGGTCGCGTCAGTGGTCGTGCTGGGACACCCGATAAAGCGCCACACCAACCTCACCCGACGAGCAGTCGAGGCGTTCACAACGCTCGACACCTTCACGGGCGAGTCATTCAAACCCGCGCGTTAAGGGGTCTACTCGCCGAAGATCTCTTCGTTGTCCTCGCCCAGACCTCGTGGCCCGCGTCGGATGCCCGGGCGAACCCCATCGATGAGCAACGGTGTGCGCATCGTCTTCAATTCCCCACCGGGCGAGGACATCAAACCGACAAAGTCGCCCTGACTGATCTGGGTTTGGGCGAACGCGCCGGCGACGTCGACAATCGGCGCGTGGGGCACCCCGGACGTGGCGAGAATCTCCAACCATCGATCGGTCGAATTGGCGAGGAAGATCCGGTTCAGTTCAGCACGAAGGTCGTCACGCGACGCCACGCGCACCGCGTTGGTCGCCCATTCCTCGTGACCTCGCAGCAGCTCGTCGTCGAGCGCTTCGACCAACTTGGCGTACTGAGCGTCAGTACCGACGGCGAGCATGATGAAGCCGTCGGCGGCGGTGACCGGTCCGTACGGGGTGATGCTCGGATGGTCGTTTCCGAGGCGCGTCGGGTTCACGCCAGTCGCGAGGTATCCCTGGGCCTGGTTCACCAAGGCGCTCATGGTCGACTCCAGCAACGGTGCCTCGAAGCAGCGTCCCGACCGCCCCTTAAGTCGCTCGAAAAGTCCCGCCATGAGCGCGATACCCGCGTAGAGCCCGGTGACCACGTCGGCGACCGGCGCACCCACCTTGGTCGGGTTTCCCGTTGCATCGCCCGTGATACCCATGAGCCCCGAGCGCGCTTGGGCGAGCAGGTCGAACGAGGGTTGGTCGGCGATCGGGCCGCCCGTCGTCGCCGGAGTGACGCTCACCCATACGCAATCGGGGTTCGCGTCTCGAAGCCGCTCAATGCCGAGGGACCGGATCTGACTGGGCAGGTAGTTCTCCACCACGGCGTCGGCCTGGCGTACGAGCTCGACGATGCGCGCGAAGTCATGCGGGTTGCGCAGGTCGGCGACGATGTTGCGGCGGTGTCGGTTCACCGACAGGTAGTAGGTGGCGTCATCACCGAAACGCGGCGGTGCGAGTGCGCGCACGGGGTCGCCGTCGGGGCTCTCTATCTTGATAACGTCCGCGCCGAGGTCGCCCGCGATCATCGCACACAACGGTCCCGCGAGCACGCGCGAGAAGTCGAGAATTCGCACGCCCTCGAGGGGCAGACCCGTACCAAGGTTCGAAGGATCAATCGCCCAGGTCATTACAAGACTTTCGAGAGGAAGCTCTTCAAGCGCTCCGACGAGGGCGCGCTCAGCACCTCGCGAGGATTGCCCGACTCCTCGATGACCCCGCCGTCGAGGAAATACACCGTGTCGGCCACTTCCCTGGCAAACCCCATCTCGTGAGTGACCACGACCATCGTCATACCGCTCTGCGCGAGATCCTTCATCACGTCGAGCACCTCGCCGACGAGCTCGGGGTCGAGCGCCGAGGTGGGCTCGTCGAAGAGCATGAGCTTGGGCTCCATCGCGAGAGCGCGCGCAATCGCAACGCGCTGCTGCTGGCCCCCCGACAACTGGCTCGGGTAGTGCTTCTCCTTGTTGTCGAGGCCAACCCGATCGAGTAATTCTCTCGCCTTGGCTTTGGCGCGATCAGTGCTCTGGCCCCGGACCTTGATCTGTCCAATGGTCAGGTTCTCGAGCACCGTCAAGTGCTGGAAGAGGTTAAACCGCTGGAAGACCATGCCAATCTCGGATCGCTTCTGACAGATTCGCTTGTCATTCAACTCGTAGAGCTTGCCGTTCCTTGCTTCATAGCCAACCAGGTCGCCGTCAACGCGAAGTTCGCCGGCGTCATGCTTTTCCAAATGGTTGATGCATCGCAAGAAGGTGCTCTTGCCCGATCCCGAAGGGCCGATCAGACATGTCACCTCGCCGCGGTTCACCGTCAGATCAACACCTCGCAGCACCTCGATACCGGCGTACGACTTGCACACGCCCGACGCCGACACCATGGGGACGCTCGTCATCGCGCACCTTCTCTCGCCGGGCGAGGGGTACGAAATTTCGACGCAATCCCTCGGACATCAGTGCGCATCCTTTGGATCGGTGTGGGCGGCGGTGTGCGAAGGGCGCCCTTGGCGAAGTAACGCTCCAAATAATACTGCCCGATGGACAGAATGGTCGTAATGATCAGGTACCAGATGCTGATGACGATCAGCAGGGGCATGATTTCATAGTTACTGGAGTAGATGTTCGACGCGGCGCCAGCGAGCTCGGTCACGGACACGATGCTCGCCAGTGACGAGGTCTTCAGCATCGAGATGACCTCGTTGCCCGTTGGTGGGATTATCACGCGCATCGCCTGGGGTATCACGACATTTCGCAGGGTCTGTCCACGAGTCATACCCAGTGAGCTCGCTGCTTCGACCTGCCCCTCGTCAACCGCCAAGAGCCCCGCCCTCGCGATCTCGGACATATACGCGGCCTCGTTCAGGCCCAGCGCCACGATGGCCGCGAAGAACGGAACAAATATTGAATTCACGGAAAGATGAATAAAGGTGACGGGCAAGAAGGGTATGCCGATCGTCAATTTGGGGTACAGAATTGCAATATTCGCCCAAAAGAGCAGTTGCACCAGCACCGGCGTGCCCCGAAAGAACCACGTGTACGACCACGCCGACGCCGAGAGAACACGGTTGGGCGACATTCGCATGATCGCAATGGTCATGCCGAGCGAGATGCCCACCACCATTGCGATGACCGTCAACTCGATCGTGACCAAGAGGCCGTGGAAGATCTCGGACGTCGTCAAATATTGTCCGACGATGTTCCAACTGAAGCGCCACGTATGAAGTGGCACACAGCGGCGAATACCGCTGACGAGATGACAGTGGTAGGTGCCAGTTCCAACCTTAGACAACAAAGTATGGATGATCATCGCGAGAACGACCATGGCGACAGCCACGCCGATCCATTGCTTGACATGACGAACGGGGACGACCCTTGTGGTGGCGTCCCCGTTCGTGCTCATGAGCTTGTTATTCAGGAACCTAGGAAATTGCTCCGTTAAGGACTATCTTGCTCGCGCTAAGCGCACCGGCGCTGACGCCCCACTTCGACAAGATTGCCGCGTAGGTTCCGTTGGCGATCAATGTCTTGATCGCCATCTGGAAGGCCTTCGAAAGGGCCTTGCCCGTGGGTGTCTTCGCAGTCGCAAGCCCATACGGGGCCACCTCAATGGCCCTACCGACGAGCTTGAACTTACCCTTGGACTGCGAAACGACGTAGCCAGCGACTTGGCTGTCGAGGAACCCGACACTGGCCTGGCCCGACGATACTGCGAGGTTCGCGTCAGTCTGAGTGGGGTAGGACAACACCGTGAGCTTCTTTGACGCCGCGCACGTCTTGGCGGTCTTCTGCGCGTCGGACTGCTCGGTGGTGCCGGTCTCTACCGCCACCTTCAGCCCACACAGGCTCGAAAGCCCGGAGAACTTCACCTTCGAGGATGCCTTGGTGTACACGCCCTCACCGGCCTGGAAGTAGTCAACGAAGTTGACTAACTTTTCACGCGACTTCTTGTCAGTGGAGGAAGAATTACCTACCTCGAACTTTCCGGACTTGACACCGGGGATAATGTCGTCGAAGGTGACATTCACCTCATTGATCGTGAGACCGAGTGTCGTGCCGATCGCCTTCATGAGGTCCACGTCAAAACCGACCATGGTCGTTCCACTCATCATCTCGTCGGGAGCGTACGTGGCGTCAGTGGCGACTTGAAGGGTGGTGCCCTTGTAACTGGAGGGGACCATCTTCGCGTCAGCGGCGTTGTAGGCGCCAGCAGTCGACGACGCGCCGGCGACCAGACTGGAAGCCAACACCAACGAAGTGATGCCTGTCATGACGAGTGCCTGGCGCACACGGGTGATTCGCAGCATGAAAACTCCTCATTTTCCTCGCCGGGGCCGGCGTATGGGTTCTATTGATACCAGAAAATTGAATGCCACCGGTACCGGACTTCTTATTCGCCCGCGAACTACCTAGACGAGGACCGATTTCTCAAGGCGGGCGACCTTCTTTGGCAGGACGTTGAAGACCGGACGGCCAACGATGCCGACGCGACATTCGTCAATCTTCCATTCAACCTCGAGCACGGCATCAGCGGGCTCACCGGCGAGTCGTAGAAAACCCCTGCGGCCAGCGACCTGGTCGCTCCGGAAGCAGCAGCATGTCCGTAAGTTCCCGATTCAGATGCTCCTGTCGCCAAACCAGTTGCTCCTGGGCGGCGGCGAGGATCCTCGAGGCGTCGTCGCACTCGGTTCGCCACGTCGGATCGGCCCCGAGGTCGTAACACTTGAATGCACCGTCGCCGAACTGCACGTAAGCAATGTCGTCACTTACCGACACCGCCAGGTTCTGTCGCGAAAGGGTCCGGTCGAGGGGCCAGATACGAGTGCGTCCGTTGATCCAGAAATAGCGGAAGTCCCACTCGTAATGGGCCGACGAACGCCACTCCGTCGACTCACCCTTGAATTGAGCCATCAACGACCGGCCGTCACACTGGGCCGGTGGTGTCACACCCAACGCGTCGCACAAGGTCGGCAGAAGATCGACATTCTCGCTGAACGAGTTGACGGCGACGCCGGCGTGCGGATCGCGCGGATCGCGCCACAAACCGAGGATGTGGTAACTCTGCGGGTAGAAACCGAGCTTCTCGATCAGGCCGTGATCGCCCAGTTGCTCGCCGTGGTCCGACGTGATCACGACGAGTGTGTCATCCCACTCTCCACGCTCTTCGATGGCGCGGACAACGCGTCCGAGTTGGAAGTCCACTTCGCTGATCATCCCGTAGTACTGGGCGCGTAACCGGCGCATCGCGTCGGGATCGGTCGGCGCCGCGCTCGCCTCGACGGCCAACGCAATCTCGTGCAAAGGGTGGCGCATCTCCTTGTCGACGGGAGGAATCGGTAGCTCGACGTCCTTGGGGTCGTACATCAACGAGAAGTCGCCCGCCGCGGCGTACGGGGGGTGCGGGCGTAGGTAGCTGAGGTGGGCGAACCAGCCGCTCTCCTGACCTTCCAGCCACTCGACGAAGCGTGTGGTGAGAAAGCCACTCAACGAGTCTTCGACGGCTCGGTCGGGCTCACCGCGCAGCGCCGGCGCCCAGCCGCTCTCGACCTCGTAGCCCTTGGCGCGCAGGTACTGGATCCATCCGGCCTGACTCTCGGGGAGATAGAGACCCACCGAGAAACCCGGCAGCACACCGTCGTAGTTGTCGAGGCGCGGATCGTCGAAGCCCTCGGACTGGTTGGGGTCGAGACCTTGATCCGTGTAGCCGAACAGCGTCGGATTGAAACCGGCGGCGCGCGCCACGGTCGCGAGGTTCACGAGCCCTGCCCTGAGAGGGGTCCCGTTCGCCACGACCCGATTGTTCATCTGGTAGGTACCGGTGTAGAGCGCGGCGCGACCCGGGGCGCACGGGGCCGCCTGAGAGAAATGACGCTCGAGACGGACGCCCTCGCTCGCGATCCGGTCAAGGACTGGGGTCTTTACGAGGGAGTGCCCCGCTGCACCATACGAATCGCCTCGAAACTGATCGAGCGTTATGAAAAGGACGTTCACAACGAGGCATTCTCCACGAACCGGTGCATGTGCTGAGCCAGGTCGTCCACGATCTCGAGGGCTTCGGGGACCACGCCGCCCATGCGCAAGAAGCCGTGCGGCATCCCCTCGGCCTCCAAGAGCGTGACGGGCACCTGGAAGTGCTCGAGCAATCCGGCGTACGCCACACCCTCGTCACGCAAGGGATCGCACTCAGCGACCAGCACGATCGCCGGCGGCGCGCCACTCAGATCGTCGAACATGAGCGGCGAGACTCGGGGGTCGGTGTGATCGGACCAGTCGCCCAGGTACTGGGCGTAGTCATAACGCAAATCGTCCAAGTCGAGCATGTACCCGACGCCGTAGGTGTGTGCCGAGTCGGTCACGACCTCGGGTCCGAGTGTCGGGTAGATCAAGACCTGGGCGGCGATTCCGAGCTCATCCTTGCGGGTGAGCACCGTCGCGACCGCCACGATCGACGCACCCGCAGAGTCGCCCATGGCGATCAACTCGGCTTCGGGGCCGGCGAAGTCAGCCCAGTGCCTCTTCACGTACTGGAGCGCGTCAACCACGTCATCAATCGCTGCGGGAAACGGGTGTTCGGGCGCCAGTCGGTAGTCAACGGCGAGAAAGCGCATTCTCGTGTCGGCGCTCAGGCGGCGGCAGAGCGAATCGTGCGTGTCGAGGTCACCGGCGACAAACGACCCCCCGTGAAAGAACACCACCAACGCCTTGTCTTCGTCTTCGAACGGCTGGTAGAAGCGCGTCGCCAAGACGCGGTCGCCGAGGTCGATGGCGCCGTCGACCACGGCGTACATCGGTTCGGGCACACCACGAACTGCTTCGGCGCGCTCCCGGTACGCGGCGCGGCGCTCAGCGGTACTGACTTGTGAGGCACGTGGTCCGGGATTCGCCTGGACGGCGCGCACGTACGGTTCCAGAGCGGGATGGACCATCAAAACCTCCTTGGCCAAAGACTAGGCAATCGCATCGATGCGCGACGCCTCTCCGGTAAACATTCGGTGACGTCGGTATCGATTTCGAAACGGCTACCTTGAGTTCGTGCGCGATCCTTCTGTTGACGAGTGACATCTCGGACGGCTGATGCCGCCCGCTTCTTCTCAGGCCGCTTGCGCGACCAGAAGGGCCAGTCCAGCCCCAAGGATGTTGCGAGCGGCGTTCATGTCAGCATGGGCCTCGTGCCCACATCGCTTGCATCGGAACTCCGCTTGACTGACACGGTTACCAGCGTCGACGTGGCTGCATTCGTGGCACGTCAGACTGGTGTTCCGGGGGTCCACGCTCATCACCGTTCGCCCAGCTTCTTCCACTTTGGCTTCCAGGATCGAGCGGAACTGAGCCCAGCCCGCGTCGTTGATACTTCGATTGAGTCCGGTCTTGGCACTTGCCCCGTTGGGCAGGAACTGACCGGGGTTCTCGGGGTCGGGCTTCGCCTTGGCCCGCCTGGTCATGTTCGCGACCTTAAGGTCTTCGACCACGAGCACGTCGTACTCTTTGACCAGCCGTCGGGCGACCTTGTAGTGGAAGTCACGGCGTTGATTGGCGACCTTGCGGTAACGGTTGGCGACGGTCTCTCGGGCTAACCGTCGGTTCTTCGAGCCACGTTGCTTGCGGGCGAGAACCTGTTGGGCGTTGGTCAACCGCCCGGCACCGACTCTGGAGTAGCGCGGGTTGTCGACGAAGTCGCCGTCAGAGGTTGTGAGGAAGTTCGCCACACCGACGTCAATGCCGATGATCGCCCCCGTGTGCTCGAGTGGCTTCTGTGCCACGTCGTCGCACGACAGGATGAGATACCAGTGTCGCCCCACGCGCTTGGCTTGGATGGTCTTGACGCGGCCCTCGACCTGGCGGTGCTGGGTCACCTTCACGTGACCAATCCCCTGGAGATAAACACGACTGGCCTCGGGAATCCACTTCGCGCCGTCGCCGTCTTTGGGCCACAGCACCGAGTCAAAGCGGTGGGCGGGCTTGAAACGCGGATAGCCCGGAGTCTCGCCCGACTTGACTCGTCGAAAGAAGGACTCGAAGGCTTTATTGAGCTCACGCAGGGTCGCCTGCTGGGAGGAGAAGGACCACGTGGCCTGGTCGGGCACGAGTTCGCGGATCTCGCTCAGCTGCGCCGACTGGAGTCCGTAGTTGACGGGGGCCTTGGGGCGCTGGGTCGAGAAGTAATTGGGTGAACGCCGCACGGCGACTTCGTAGGCGTCACGTCGTTCCTGAAGGGCGGCGTTGTAGAGGGTGCGCTGCGCCTCGAGGCACTGCCCCAGGGCGACGTGCTGCCTGGCCGTCGGGCGCACGCGGAACTTGTAGGCGCGCCTCATTTTGGATCGTCCCCTTGGTGTTCGATGTATCGCTTCACGGTGGCTTCGGAGACGTATGACGTGGACCAAGGAACCATATTGCGGCACAACCACGCGAACTCCTGGCGCGGCACCCGTGATGTTCGCCCTTCAACAATTTGGCGGTGGGGGGCGCCGAGTCGATAGAACGCGCGCGGACGAACAGGTGAACGTAATCAGGCATGACCCCAGACGCAACACTTTCCCGACCGTTCTCGGCGGCGATTTGGACCATGAGTTCTTCCAGTCGCCACGCCACCGGCCCTCGCAGAATTCGTCGGCGGCACTTGGGGCACCACCCGACGCGCAACCCCAGCGACGTGACGCCAACGGGGGTCCTGCGCAGTCGGGTATCGCTCACGACCATGCTGTGCTCCGACCAACGAAAACTTGTCCCGGGTCAATCATGCGAGTGGCTGGCAATGTCACGAGAGCCACGGTAAGGCGAGCCTGTCACATCAACAGAGCGAGTCGCGGCCTTGCCGCGAGCTCCGATTCACCTGACGGCTAAAGCCGCCAGTCCCCTCAGAGTCCTTCGATGGACTTCGATCAGTCAGTGCAACGCCCAGAGCGTCTAGACAATCGTCGACTGGATCTTCTAGGACCCGGGCGCCGTCACCCGCTACGTCCCGCTGGCAATCGTGGAAACCTGGCGGCTGAGTTACGCGGCGCCATGTCGTTGCACCCAACACGTCCACCTTCGTAGGGCTCTTCTCGCATCTCGCTCGTTGGTCGGGTCGTCGACTCCAGTCGCAACACCCGCTACCCAGTGCAGTAAATCGGTCCGAAGCTGACGTATTCCGGCATCCAGCCTTGACGATCACCCATCGGACGTGGCCTTCGTAGCTGGAGATGACCTCGTAACGACCCGCACGCACCGTGGTGAAGAATGTCTCGGTTGATGGCGTCTTCGTTGATACGTCGATTTCGCCACCAAAGCACGAGGTCCCAGTTCGCGTCAGCGAACTGGGACCTCGTTTCTGGAGCGGACGACCGGGCTCGAACCGGCGACCTCGACCTTGGCAAGGTCGCGCTCTACCAACTGAGCTACGTCCGCGTGGAAACCCATATTAGCCGATGTTCCCGACGGAGCCAACCTTGTTGGATCGGAAGTTCTCTCAGCGCCCGGTACTTCCGAAGCCGCCGTCGCCTCTTGACGCCCCGGGCAATTCTGCGACAACCGTGAAGAACGCCAACGGCACGGACAACACGACCAGTTGGGCTATGCGGTCACCCTTGTGGACAACGTACTCGTTGACGGGGTCGAGATTGACGAGCGCGACCTTCACTTCCCCCCGATAGCCGGCATCAATGAGTCCGGGCGCGTTTATGCACGTCACGCCGTGTTTCGCGGCGAGACCGCTGCGCGGAAGGACGAACCCGCCGTAACCCTCGGGGATGGCGATACTCAGTCCCGTCGGCACCATCGCCCGACCCCCGCCCGCACCGAGCGTGCACGTCTCGACCGCTACCAGATCACATCCGGCATCGCCCTCATTGGCGTAGACGGGCAGCACCGCGTCGGGGTGGAGAACCTGGGCCAGAATTTCCATACGGCGAAGATTACCCTCCGTCTCGCCGACACCCCTCCCACATTCGATAGTGTCGATTTGTGCTCGCTTGGATTGATTTAGAAATGACGGGGCTGGAACCCAGTCGCCATGTGATCGTCGAAATCGCAACGATCCTCACCGATGATCAACTCAACATCATCGCCGAGGGCCCCGATCTCGTGATTCACGCGAGTCCCGAACAGCTCGCCGAGATGGGTGAGTTCGTTACCGAGATGCACACGAAATCGGGTCTCTTGAAGGCGATCACAATCTCCACCACCACCGTCGAGGAAGCGCAGGCGGCCACCCTTTCGTTCCTGAAGGAACACATCATTGAAGAGGGCAGCGTGCCGTTGTGCGGTAATTCCATCGGGACCGATCGTCGCTTCCTCCAGGAGTACATGCCGGAGCTCGAAGCCTTCTTCCACTACCGTAACGTGGACGTCTCGACGCTGAAAGAACTGGCCCGCCGGTGGAACCCCGAGGTGCTCGCAGCACTTCCGGAGAAGGCCACCACGCACCGGGCCCTCGACGACATCCGCGAGTCCATCGCCGAACTGGTCCACTACCGCCAGACGCTATTTCCTCCATCGCCCGACACGAAGTAACGTCGAATCTCATGAGTGAAACACCCCTCTCCCTCGCCGAGGCGACCGCGCAAATGACCGCGCCGGGCCAAATGTTCGAAATGGATCACGCCACCATCAACGGTGTCGAGATGAGAATATGGAAGCACGCGCCGGCCAACTTGCGCCAAATCCTCGATACTTCGCTCAATCATTCGAATCGCGACTTCCTGGTCTACGAGGAAGAGCGGTTCACCTTCGAGGAGCACTACCGCATCGCGGCCACGCTCGCGCACCGGCTCCAGGCAGCTGGTGTACAGAAGGGCGACCGCATCGCAATCGCGATGCGCAACCTCCCCCAATGGGTCTTCGCCTTCTGGGGGGCCATGGTGCTCGGTGGGGTCGTCGTCCCGCTCAACGCCTGGTGGACGAGTGAGGAACTCGCGTACGGCCTCACCGACTCGGGATCGTCGGTACTCTTCGTCGACGAGGAGCGGCTCGAGCGGCTGCGAAAACAACTCGACCATCTCCCCGACCTCAAGACGATTGTCGTCATAAGTGACGACCCGCATCGCCCGGCGCACATCGACGCGACCCATGAGCGCATCGAGTTGATTGGCTTTGACGAGTACCTCGGGCGCGTTGACGCCGCGGCGACGCTGCCCGACGTCGTAATCGAAGCCGACGATGACGCGACGATGTTCTACACCTCAGGCACGACGGGCAAGCCCAAGGGCGCCGTCGGCAGTCACCGCAACGCGATCTCGAATCTGATGAATCTCTTCTTCATTGGCCAGCGGGCGACCCTGCGATTCGGCACGGGGAACCACGACGCCGACGGCAAGAGCATCCAGAACGCCGGGCTACTCAACGTGCCGCTCTTTCACGCGACGGGATGTCTCGCGGTCATGGTCGTCAACACGGCTTCGGGCGGGAAGATGGTCATGATGCACCACTTTGACGCCGGCAACGCACTCGCGCTGATCGAGAAGGAGCGTCTGACCATGATTGGTGGAGTACCCACCATCGCAATGCAGATCCTCGATCATCCCGACTTCAAGAAGTTCGATACCTCGAGCGTGCGAACGGTGTCCTACGGCGGCGCGCCGGCTCCCCCGGAGCTCGTCAAGCGCATCCAGGCCGCGTTCCCGGTCGGCCAGCCGGGCAACGGCTACGGACTCACCGAAACCTCCGCCGCCGTGTGTCTCAACAGCGGGCCCGACTACGTCGAGCGCCCCGACAGCGTCGGTCCGGCGGTGCCGGTTTGCGACGTCGCCATCGTGCCCGAGGAGTTCGAGGGTGAAGAGCCCACCCCCGACCTACCCCGAGGCCCAAGTGTCGTGGGCGAAGTCTGGATCAAAGGCCCGAACGTCGTACGCGGATACTGGCATAAGCCCGAAGCAACCGCGAAGTCGTTCTCCAAGGGATGGCTGCACACCGGCGACATTGGCCGCATTGATGACGACGGCTTCATCTATATCGTCGACCGCGCCAAGGACATGATCATCCGCGGTGGTGAAAACGTTTACTCCGTGATCGTCGAGGCGGCTATCTTCGAGCACCCCGACGTCGCCGACTGTGCCGTCATTGGTGTGCCCCACCCCACGCTGGGCGAGGAGGTCGCCGCCGTGATCGTGTTGCGCCCGGGGCGAATCGTCGAAGCCGAGGAAATCTCACGCCACGTCGCACAGCGCCTCGCGAAGTTCGAGGTCCCGACCAGGGTGTTCTTCCGTACGCTCGCACTCCCACGCAACCCGCAGGGAAAAGTCCTCAAGCGAGAACTTCGTGACACCCTGCTCGAACAGATCGAAGGCCGCGCCTAACCCTGAAGGTGGTTAAGTGCATCGAAAGTCGCGTCGTCGAGCGCGACATCAGCCGACTTCAAGTTCTCTTCGAGGTGCGCCACGCTCGACGTACCCGGAATCGGCAGCATCACGGGCGATCGTCGGAGCAACCACGCGAGTGAGAGTTGGGCCACTGTGATTGTTCGGTCCTTCGCGAGAGTGTCGAGTGGTCCGCCGCTTCGCGCGAGGTTCCCGGATGCGACGGGGAACCAGGGAATGAAGCCAATGTCCGCAGCGTCGCAGTAGTCGAGCACGTCCTCGCTCGCTCGGTCGGTCAGGTTGTAGCGGTTCTGCACGGTCGAGACCGGCACGATCTCGCGAGCAGCCTTGATCTGATCCACGCTGACGTTGGAGAGGCCGACGGCCTTCACCTTGCCTTCGTCGAGCAGCGAGCGAAGGAGCCCGAACTGCTCATCGGCGTCGACCGTCGCGTCGACGTGGTGCAATTGAAACAAGTCGATCGACTCCTGGCCGAGCCGGCGAAGTGACATCTCGCACTCCTGGCGCAGGTAGTCGGGTCGACCGCAGGGAATCCACACGTTGGGACCGGTGCGAAGCAGACCCGCCTTGGTAGCGATCTTGACCTCGCCGTAAGGGTGAAGGGCTTCGGCGATCAACTCTTCGGAAACGTAGGGTCCATAGGAGTCGGCGGTGTCGATGAAATCGACACCGAGTTCGACCGCTCGGCGCAGCACGCGAAGCGCACCGTCGCGGTCCTTCGGATAGCCCCACACGCCCTCGCCGGTGATGCGCATGGCGCCGTAGCCGAGACGCTGAATCGTCTGGTCCGCGAAACTGAAGGCGGTGGGATTAGTCATGATTTCTCCTCGTTCATCGCCACCTTATGGTCGAAAATGCACGAGACGACCACCCGAAGGTGGTCGTCTCGTGCAAAAGGACGTGAACTACTTGTTGGGCTGCGGCGTGATGCGCAGGTAGTCCTTCAGCTTCTTGAAGCCCTTGGGGAACTTCGTCTTCGCCTCTTCGTCGGTGACCGAGTTCGCGATGATGACGTCGTCGCCGTCCGTCCAGTTCACCGGTGTCGCCACCTGGTAGTTCGCGGTGAGCTGCAATGAGTCGAGCACGCGCACGATCTCGTCAATGTTGCGTCCAGTCGACGCCGGGTAGGTCAGGGTCAGTTTGACCTTCTTGTCCGGGCCGATGATGAAGACGCTTCGCACGGTCAACGTGTCGTTCGCGTTGGGGTGGATCATGTCGTAGAGACCAGCGACCTTTCGCTCCTCGTCACCGATAATCGGGAAGTTGAGCGCCGTGCCCTGGGTCTCGGCGATGTCGTCCTTCCACTTGTTGTGCGAGGCAACGTCGTCCACCGAGACGCCGATGATCTTGGTGTTGCGCTTGTCGAAGTCGGCTTTGCGAGCCGCGAAGCCACCAAGCTCAGTGGTGCACACGGGTGTGAAGTCCTTCGGGTGCGAGAAGAGTATCCCCCAGCCGTCGCCAAGCCATTCGTGAAAATTGATTGTTCCTTCGGTGGTCTCGGCGGTAAAGTCCGGGGCCACGTCACCAAGGCGAATTGCCATGTCTTTGCTCCTTGAGTGCAAGTTGTCAGTCCCTTGACTGAACTCCCACACATTAGCCGCGGCTCCCTTAATTGTTGCAAATCCCGATGGGATTTATGGGTAATTGACCATCGACCACTCAAAAGCCTGTGAAACTAGAACAATGGCCGAAATAAATCCCCCCGTCGTCGCGGCGTTCGATCTCGACGGCACTCTGACCGAGGGTGGCAGCGTCTTTCCCTGGTTGCGCTACGTCGCAGGAACCCGCGCCGTAGTGCGAGCGGCCCTCCCTCTCCTCGTGCCGCTCACCGTTGGCGCCATCCGCAGCGGCCGCTGGGCCGACAGCGCGAAGGAACGCCTTTTCAACGCACTACTCGCCGGTCGAGACCTCGGCGAACTCACCGTCACCTCGCGGGCGTTCGCGCTCGAGCACCTTGAGCACGAGGGAAGGGCCCCGATCCTTGAGCGTCTCGAGTGGCATCGGCGACAGGGGCACGACATCGTCATTGTCTCGGCGTCACCCCAGATCTACGTCGACGTGATCACCGAGGCGCTGCACGCGACCGGTGGGCTCGGCACCCGGCTCGCGATTGACCCGCGAGCCAAGCTCACGGGGAGTTATCTGGGCAGGAACTGTCGGGGCACCGAGAAGATGCATCGCCTGAGCGAGTGGATCGAACAACGCGACTATCCCGTCGAGCCGGTGGTCTACGCGTACGGGAACTCGCGGGGCGATCGACGTCTGCTCAGTGGCGCGACGTTTCCCTTTGACGCCGGCAAACTGGGTTGGCTCGGGTCACTTCGAAAGTATCCGCGGTTGAAGCCCGAACAGGCGACGTCCGAATCTACTGCTGGGTGATCGAAGCGCCGAGTTCGACGATGCCGCCCTCACGTCCGTTGTAGGAAACTTGGATCGAAGCGGCCTGCTCGCGCCACGCCATCACCGTTCCGTGGTGATCGACGATGCCGACATTCACGTCGTACACGCCATCGAGCAGGGGAATCTGCGCGAGATCGACGCCAACGCTGTTAGGGCCGGGCTTGAGGTTCACCGGTGAACCCTGCGCGTCGCTCCTGCTCACCAGCAGCCCACTCCTCGTAAAGAGTTCCATCATGAAGTTCCCGCTGTAGGCACCGTGAGAGGTCAAATTGACGTCGAAGTGGATCCCTGACCCACTTTTCACGTCAAAGGATCCCGAGGGCGTCGTCACCGAGTCGATGCTGATCTCCGCTCGGGCCCCGGTACGGTCGAGTTCCGCCGCGTCTTCGAGCAGGTGCTCGCGAAAGATCCGAAGCGACTCTTGGACCGGTCCGTTGGCCACCATCAAGCCACCATCGAGCACGATTGCGCGGTCGCAGAGGGCCCGAACCTGATCAGCTTGATGGGTGACCAAGAGGATGGAACGACCTTCTTCCTGAAACGTCCGGATCCGGTCGATGCACTTTGCTTGGAAACGTTCGTCACCTACCGCGAGAACTTCGTCGACCACCAAGATGTCGGGGTCCACATTCACCGCTACCGCAAAGGCCAGCCGGACGTACATTCCACTGGAGTAGAACTTGACCTGCGTGTCGATGAACTGCTCTATCTCACTGAAGGCCACGATGTCGTCGAAGATCGCCTCGACGTTCTTCTTGGAAAGCCCGAGCATCGCGCCGTAAAGGAAGACGTTGTCGCGACCCGAGAGTTCGGTCTGAAAGCCCGCACCCAACTCGAGGAGTGCGGCGAGATTCCCCCGCAGACGAATCTGTCCCGACGTTGGTTGAAGAACGCCGCAAATGCACTTGAGCAGCGTGGACTTTCCAGAACCGTTGTGGCCGAGGATACCGACCGTCTCGTTGCTCGAGACCTTGAAGCTGATGTCAGAGAGAGCGGGGAATATCTCCGTCGATCCCGATCTCGGATGCAAGAGTCTTTCCTTCAACGACTGATTGCGCTCGTGGTGGATCTTGAAGTTCTTCGATATGTTTTGGACTTCGATAACGGTGGTCACTAAAGCTCCGACTCGAAATTGCCCTCAAGGCGTCCAAACAACGTCAACGCCAAGAGAAAGATGACCACCATGATTGCGAGCAACGAGATGTTCATGTAGAAGAAGGTCGACATCGTCCACTGGGGAAGGATATTCAACATCGGATGGCCCACGTTTGTCGAGACTACGTTCGTCTTCACGTAGAAGATTCGCTGGAAGGTGATGATGATTGGTGTTATCGGGTTAAGAAAGTACATCCATGTGAGGCCGTGGGCGTGGAGACGCTGAGCGATCGTGTGCTGGTAGGAGTAAACGACCGGCGACAACCAGAACCAAAGTTGTAAAAGTACTTCCATCAGGTGTTTCATGTCACGCAGGTAGACGGTGACCGCCGACATCACGATGGCCACTGACGCGGTCAACAGATACAGCGTGATGAAAGAGATCGGCAGGATCCAGATGAATCCCCAGGCGGGTGATCGGCCCAGCGCAAGCATGAAAAGAACGAGGACTCCAAGTTGAATCACGAAGTAGACAACTGCTGCACCGACGTTCGCGAGAGCGAGGATCTCGCGAGGGAATGAGACCTTCTTTACGAGTCCAGCCCGGTCAACAATGACCCCGGTCGCCATATTCACCGCATTCTGGAACATGTTCCACACGACGAGGCCAGAGAAGAGGTACAGCGCAAAGTCCGGGTAACCATTCTTCGTAATGACCGAAAACACCAGGTCGTAAATTCCGAGGGTCAGCGCCGGCGACAACATGGACCAGAAAATCCCAAGCGCAGAATTCTTGTACTTAATCCTGATGTCCGAGAAAATGAGGCTCGTCAGAAGTTCGCGGCGCGACCAAAGGTTACGAAGTCGCGTGCGGAGGTTGGCTCGCGCACTGACGACGCGAACAGGCGCGTCGTCCAGCGACCGTCGATGAACCCCCGCCGAGGAGGCGTTGCTCACTAGACCCCTTGACGAAGGGCCGAACGATCAATCACTGCGTCGATAAATCCGTAGTCAAGTGCCTCTTGCGCGGTGAACCAGCGGTCGCGGTCCGAGTCCGCTTCGATCCGCTCGATTGGCTGACCCGTGTGAAAGGCAATACGCTCAGCCAGCATCGACTTCATGTAGACAATCTGCTCAGCCTGGATTGCGATATCCGACGCCTGTCCCTGCATACCGCCCATAGAAGGTTGGTGCATGAGGATTCGACTGTGCGGCAGCGAGAACCGCTTACCCTTGGTGCCGGAGCACAGGAGGAACTGGCCCATCGACGCCGCCATGCCAACGCAGATAGTGCGAATATCGCAGTTCACGTACTGCATCGTGTCGTAAATCGCAAGGCCGTCGGTCACCGATCCACCGGGTGAGTTGATGTAGAGGCTGATGTCCTTGTCGCGGTCCTCCGCCTCGAGCAACAGGAGCTCGGCGCAGATGCGGTTCGCGGTGTTCTGGTCCACTTGCGAGCCCAGGAACACGATTCGCTCGCGAAGAAGTCGTTGATTGAGGTCATTGGCGCCGAAGCCTTCGGCCATTGAGGAGATAATCATGGGTCCAATCTACCGTGCGCCACTACAAACACCTCGATACACCGCCTAGAGTGGAGAGTCTTGCGGGCGTGGCGGAATTGGCAGACGCGCTGGTTTTAGGTACCAGTTCTAAGGAGTGTGGGTTCGAGTCCCTCCGCCCGCACCATCAATTTCACAGAACGCTGGCTATTGGCGGCGCCATCTGCTAGCGTTGTATTTGCTGTTTTGCCGCACTCTGCGGTGGAGACCGATTCGACTGTGACATATCGAGTTGGGCTCATCTCAACTTGTAGGAGTCATATGTCTATGTCCTTTGCCGACCTCGGCGTGCCCGCGAACCTCGTGGAGCGCCTCGCCGCTCAAGGAATCACCGAGGCCTTTCCCATTCAGGAGGCCGCAATTCCCGACGCCCTCGCCGGTCGTGACGTTGTCGGAAAGGCCGCGACAGGATCTGGAAAGACCCTCGCCTTCGGCCTCCCGCTCATGGCGCGCCTCGGTAAGGCTCGTCCCCGCAAGCCTCTCGGCCTCGTGCTCGTGCCAACACGCGAACTAGCCGCGCAGGTCCAGAAAGAACTCTCCCTGCTCACCGACGACCGCGGTCGCCGCGTGATCTGCATCTACGGCGGTACGTCGTACAACATCGCGCGCAAGGCCCTGAACTTCGGTGTCGACGTTGTCGTCGCCTGTCCCGGTCGCCTCGAGGACATGCTCGAACAGGGCGCACTCGACCTCTCGTCGATCACCACCGTCATTGTCGACGAAGCGGACCGCATGGCCGACATGGGCTTCCTGCCCTCGGTTCGCCGCATTATCGGCGCCACCCCGCACGACCGCCACGTCATGCTCTTCTCGGCGACCATGGGTCCCGACGTGAAGTCACTCGTCAAGGAGTTCACGAACGATGCCGCAATCCACGACGTCGTTGGCGACGAAGCACCGAGTGACGTCGACCACTTCTTCTGGCGCGTCCCGCGCGACCAGCGTCCCCAGATCACCGCGGACATCATCGCGGAATACGAGCGCGGCCTCATCTTCACCCGCACCAAGCATGGCGCGGACCGTCTGGCTCGCCAGCTCGAAGAGCGCGGTATCTCCGCGGTGCCCCTGCACGGTGACCGCACGCAAGCCCAGCGCGAGCGCGCGCTTCGCAGCGTGAAGAACGGATCAATCCAGGTCCTGGTCGCGACCGACGTCGCCGCTCGAGGCATCCACATCGACCTCCTGCCCGTCGTCGTCCACTACGACCCACCGGCGCAGGCGACTGACTACCTGCACCGTTCGGGCCGCACCGGCCGCGCCGGCGCCACTGGCGCCGTCATCTCGCTCGTCGGTGAGGACGTCATTGGCCAGGTCAAGCGACTCCAGAAGGCTTTGGGGATTCCCATCAACATTGAAGTCCGTGAAGACGCGCTGGCGATCCGCCTGGGCGCCGTCGACGACGCCGTCGCCGCTGAACGCCTTGACGACCGTGGTGGTAAGGGTCGCTCTGAGCGCCCCGCCCCTCGCGGCGGCGATCGCGGACCCCGGAACTTCGAGCGTCGTGACCGTCCCGAGCGCAGCTTCGGCGACCGTCCCGAGCGCGGACCCCGTACCGATCGTGGCGAGCGTCCCGAGCGTCCGAGCCGTGAGCGCAGCTTCGGCGACCGTCCCGAGCGCAGTTTCGCTGAGCGTGGGCCGCGTCCCGAGCGCACCGAGCGTCCCGAGCGCAGTTTCGCTGACCGTGGGCCGCGCCCCGACCGTGCAGAACGTCCCAACCGTGAGCCCCGTTTCAACGACCGTGGCGCGACGCCACGCGCTGGGCGAAGCAACGAGGCAGTCGTGAGCTTCTTCAACGACTCCAAGGGCTTCGGCTTCGCGAGCGACGACAAGGGCGACGACCTCTTCATCCACTTCTCGAACATCGCGGGCGACGGCTTCAAGTCACTCAGCCAGGGACAGAAGATCACGTTCGAAGAGGCTCAGGGACCAAAGGGTCGCGAAGCTCGCAACGTGCGCGTCGTCGGTGGCGGGCGCGAGCGTCGCTACTAACATCTCCGTTCATGTCTGACAAGCCCCTAGTAGAACCACACCTCGGCCCTGCTCCCGATGATCTCGTAATCGAAGAGATCATCGTGGGCACGGGCGACGAGGCCACGTCCGGCCAAACCGCCGTCGTCCATTACGTGGGCGTCGGGGCCACCAGCGGCGAAGAATTCGATGCGTCCTGGAACCGTGACGAGCCATTCTCGTTCCCCTTGGGGGCTGGATACGTTATCCAAGGCTGGGATAAGGGCGTCGTTGGCATGAAAGTCGGCGGACGACGTCGACTAGTCATTCCCTCGCACCTCGGCTACGGACAGCAGGGCGCCGGTGGCGTCATCGCTCCAGGCGAGACGCTCATCTTCGTGGTCGACCTGCTGGAAATTCGCTAATAGATCGGCGGCACTGGCAGGTCCAGTGCCAGCATGCGCTGGTAGTCGCCGTAACGCTCGCAGGACACCTCGGCCAATAACCGAAGTCGGTCATTGGGGTTGCTGAGGCTCAGCACCTTGAACTGGTCGAAAATCGACATCGGCGTCATCGAGCACAACTGCCAACTGCGCACCCAGGGATCTGCATCCATCTCGCAGTTACTTTTTAGGCACTGATCAGCGAAGACCTCACTCTGCAATGCGCGAAGTGCGCGCACCGCCGACTCGGTCGACTTCAAGAGACCGGGCTCGATCATCACTTCGTCGCAGCATCGATCACGGACCTCGGCTCGAGGATAGGGAGCGTCTTCGAGCCACTTGGCAATCTCGAAGCACGAAACCCCTTCAATCATCAGCAGTGTCTTGCCGTCGACCAGACTGTGCGATCCCAAGATTTGAACGATCGAGCCGACGGACGTGCGCTTGTCGGCGCCGCCGACCTCCGAGCCGCGCTCGATCAGACATGTCCCGAAGCGATTATCACCCTCAATGTCATTCAGCATCTGCTTGTAGCGAGGCTCGAAGACGCAAAGACCAACGACTTGATGAGGGAAGACCACCATCCCGAGCGGGAACATCGCGAGCGGATCATTGGTCACAGCTCCACCCTAAAGGTGAATTTTCCGTGAACGAACTATTTCGCCGACAAAGCCGCAGCCAGCGAGCGCAGGGCGTTGCCCCGGTGCGAGATGGCGTTCTTCTGGGCCGAAGAGAGTTCCGCGAGTGTCTGACCGTCGCTGTCGCGCGGTATGAAGACCGGGTCGTACCCGAAGCCACCGTCACCACGCGCGGATTCAGCAATGACCCCCTCGAGCACACCTTCGACGCAGAACGAGTCGCCGCCAGGGTACGCCACGGCGATGACGGTGCGAAATCTCGCTGTTCTCTTGTCGCTGGATTCGCCGTTCAGCTCCCCGAGGAGCTTTGCGACGTTGTCCTCGTCGGTTGCTGTCTCGCCCGCGTAACGGGCGCTGTGGACACCGGGGCGTCCGCCCAGGGCGTCGACGAAGAGTCCAGTGTCATCGGCCAGTGCCGCGAGCCCCGTCGCGTTGACGAGGGTGCGGGCCTTTAACAGGGCGTTGCCCTCGAGAGTGTCTTCAGTCTCGTCAACGTCTGCCACGCCGCTCGGGCGCGCCAGTAGCTGCACGTCGAGTTCGCCGAGCACGGCCCGCAGCTCTTCGGCCTTGTGGGCGTTGGCCGTCGCGAGGACGAACGTCGTCACTTCTGACGAGGAGTCGGCGGCGTGGCGAGAACCACGCGCTGGGCCGCGTGGATCTCAGCAATTCCCTCGGCCGCGAGATCGAGCAACTGGTCGAGCTCCTCGCGAGAGAACGCCTCCTGCTCGGCGGTACCCTGCACCTCGACGAAACGTCCGGCACCGGTCATCACCACGTTCATGTCGGTGTCGGCCCGCGAATCCTCCTCGTAGGGAAGGTCCAGCATGGGTACTCCCCCGATGATGCCGACCGACACCGCTGCGACGAGGTCGGTGAGGGCGTGTTCCTTCAGGGTCCCCGCGAGGACCAGACGAGTGATGGCGTCGTGCAGTGCGACGTAGCCACCGCAAATGGACGCGGTACGCGTGCCGCCGTCCGCCTGCAGGACATCGCAGTCAACGGTGATCTGGACGTCGGGTAAAAGTTCCAAACGGGTGACGGTGCGAAGCGACCTTCCGATGAGGCGTTGGATCTCCTGGGTCCGTCCGGACTGCTTGCCCTTGGCCGCTTCGCGGTTCGCCCGGTCGGGGGTTGAGCCGGGCAGCATTGAATACTCTGCGGTCACCCAACCCTTGCCGGTGCCGCGCAGCCAACGGGGCACGTCCTCTTCTACCGACGCGGTGCACAACACGCGCGTGCGCCCGAAGCTTACGAGTACCGAGCCCGCGGCCATCTCGGTGAAGTCGCGTTCAAACGAGAGGGGACGGCCCTGATTCGAGGTTCGGCCATCGGCCCTTAACTGTGACATGCGACTCCTTGGCAACCGTTGATTGTGCGTGTTAACGGTAGTTGAGAAATCAGCGCGGCGGGAATTAGAAGTAGATGATCTTCTTCGCGCGTTCGACGACCTCGTCGATGTCGTCGCTCCACGCGCCGGTCGAGAGGTACTTCCACCCGTCATCGCAGACGATTGTCACGATGGTCGCGCTCTGGTCGTCGGGAATCAAATTGGCACACTTGGCCGCGCCCGCCATGATCGCCCCAGAAGAAAGACCCGTGAAAAGGCCGACTTCGGTGAGACGCCGGGTCCACTCGATCGACTCCTTCGGACGCACGACGACCTTGCGGTCAAGGAGCTCAGCGCCGTGATTGTCGGTGAAGATCGGCGGGATGTAGCCATCGTCGAGGTTACGCAGTCCGTCGACCATCTCGCCGCTCGGTGGCTCGACCGCCCAGACCTGCACGTCGGGCTTGTTCTCCTTGAGGAACTTGCCCACTCCCATCAAGGTTCCTGACGTGCCGAGGCCCGCCACGAAGTGCGTGATCTCGGGCACGTCGCGCAGGATCTCGGGTCCGGTAGTGCGGTAGTGCGCCAGCGGGTTCGCGGGATTCGCGTACTGGTAGAGGAAGATCCACTCCGGGTGCTCCTCGGCGAGTCGCTGCGCCATGCGAACGCCACCGTTGGAGCCTTCGCTGCCTGGTGAGTCGATGATCTCCGCACCCCATGCGATCAGCAGCTGCCGCCGCTCGGGTGAGACGTTCGTCGGGAGCACGACCTTCAAGTGATAACCGCGCAGCCGGCACACCATTGCGAGCGCGATGCCGGTATTACCCGAGGACGGCTCAATCAGCGTCTGGCCGGGCCGACCGGGCACGAGGCGACCATCGCGCTCGGCGGCTTCGATCAGCGAAAGCGCCACTCGGTCCTTCACCGAACCAGCGGGATTGCGACCTTCAAGCTTGGCAAGTATCGCGACATTCCTCTTGGGCGACAGCGCACTGACATCAACGACCGGCGTATCGCCGATCAAGTCCAGAACCGACTTGTACCGCGCCACTAGGCGGCTCCACCTGCGACCGCCGGGAGCAATGTGATCTCATCGTCGTTGGCCACGGGGGCGTCCACGCCGCCCAGGTACCGGACGTCGTCGTCGTTGATGTAGACGTTGAGGAAGCGGTGCAGGGTTCCGTCGCCGTTGAGCAACTGGCCCTCGATGGCCGGGTACGTGATGGTCAGGTTCGCCAGCACGTCACCAATCGTCGCGCCTTCTACGCTCAAGACCGTCGCGCCGCCCATGACTGGACGAAGCACTGTGGGGATTCGAAGAACTGCCGCCATGATTTCTCTTTCGACTGGGTTGTCTAATTCCTGACCAACCCCGTCAACTTTAGCGTTCTCCACCGA
>PKWW01000069.1:52822-67622 GCA_003132165.1 Acidimicrobiaceae bacterium
TAGGGACGTCTGGGCGGGCGGTAGAAGGCAGCCAGTTGCAAGAACGCTCCCCCGATACCGACGACTGCCGTCAACACGAAGTTGGCGCCATTGCTCCACGTCATGATTTTGAACGCATTGTCCAAAGAGAATCGTCCGGCGCCAAAGGTCCCCGGGACGAGCGTCATCACGGCGAGCGCGAGGCAGTATTCGACACCTTGGCCCTTGTTGAAGACGAAGAAACCGTTGTGAATGTGCACGGTCACAATGGCAACGATCATCAGGGCCATGAGGGCCGCCGCGGCGAGCGGCGTCAAGAGCCCGAGTACGAGCAGTACGCCCACACCGAGTTCGGTGCTGGCGGCCGCAATGGCGTTCAGTTTGCCCGGCTTCATGCCGATGCTCTCGAACCACCCGGCAGTGCCCGCGATCTTCCCGCCACGGAACACCTTCAAAAAGCCGTGCGAGAAGATCATCGTCCCGAGAAACACCCGCACGATGGCGAGCACCACACTCACCGAGGTCGAATAGCCGGAGTTACTCATGTGAAAGATCATCGCCGCTCCTCAAGGTGCCCGCGCTTACGACGAGGCAACTGCAAAAAGCCTAGTGACCTAGAACCGTCTCTTCACTCACGGCCCCGTCAATGATTGAATAGCTCTTCACCACCGTCGCCAGGTCCCGCAGCGAGACGAGCACGTAATGCCACTGCGGATCGGGGGCTTGGACGATGTCGGTGGGACTCGGGTACGCCGCGGAATGCGTATGCGAGTGAAAGACACCGAGGACTTCTATCCCCTCGTCGTCGGCTCTACGGTAAGTCTTGAGCAGTATCCGACTGTCGATCTCGTACACCTTGGCCGAGTGGGCGACGTTCGCGCTCGGCACCACTTCGCTCACAACGGCGACGTCGCCGTCCGTAGTACCGAGCAGGAGACCGCACCCTTCATCGGGCAGCGCGCGAATGCACGTGGCGATCATGGCGTTGCGCAGTGGTTCGCTGAGTGAAAGCACATGCTCACCCTAGTAAGCGAACTTAGGTCCTTTCGTGCACCGTTCACTACGCTAGGGACGTGGCTCGTGCAAAGCAGATGCAGGAGCGGCGCGCGAAATTGAAATCCGACGCCGCCGGTGGCGACCGAGTGGTCGCCACCAATCGTCGTGCCCGTCACGATTATGAGATCATCGAAACCCTGGAATGCGGAATCATGCTCACGGGGTCCGAGGTCAAGTCCCTTCGTGAAGGCAAGGCCCAGATTGCCGACGCCTACGCCCGAATCGACAATGACGAACTCTGGCTCTTCCAGATGCACATCCCCCCCTGGGCATTCGCCGTGGGGTTCGGCAGCCACGACCCCGACCGCAAGCGCAAGTTACTAATACACCGCCGCGAGATCGATGACCTTCGCGAGGAGACCAAGACCCAGCCGCTGACGATTGTGCCCTTGAAGTTGTACTTCAAGGACGGTCGGGCCAAGGTGGAGATCGCGCTCGCCAAGGGCCGCAAGCAGCAGGATCGACGCCAGGCGCTGAAGGAGCGCGACGCGGAGCGTGAAATCGCGCGCGCCGTTCGCAACGCCGAGAAATTCGCCTGAACAACTTTGCGGATAGTGCGGTACTCTGGTACTGCAGCCATGTTGGTTGCGAACAAACGAGGGGATGATTGGTTTCGACATCGGTCGTCGAAGTGGAAGAAGCGAGCCGTGGTCTCCGGAGCCACGTTAAAGAGCCGGAAACTATAAATAAACGCCAAGCCTCAGCTTGCGCTTGCTGCTTAGGTAGCAACGTCCGCCTAGACCCAGCCCTGCGGTTTAGATTACGGGCGTCATAAAGTAGGGCTTACCAATGAAACTCGTTAGTGGTTTCGTAGGGACAATTCAGCTAACTACGGATCGTCATGGGCGCTAGCAGCAGTGACATTCCCGACAACCTCCTGCTAGCTGCGCTCGGAGAATAGCCACCAAGAAGCTGATGGACCTGGGTTCGATTCCCAGCATCTCCAAGGATTACCGAGGTTCGCTTCGGTGGTTGTTGGAGATGAAATCACTTCGCGGTTGTCATACGATTCGGTGATGCGGCACGCCCATTCGGCAGCGTTTTCGACCCGAATACCAGTTGGTTGCGGCCGTGTCCACAACTCGAGACACGGGCTTCGGGTCTGCTGTCGGCTCAGTGGGCATCGAGTTCCCCTATTTTTAACGATTTCTATGTCTTGAAATCATCGACGCACGGCAAAACCGGTCGTCCCTTCCAGCGGAGCGTACAGCCTACGAATCGGAATTCGTCAGGAACCGATTGAGCGCGTTGAGTGTCGCGCGCGCGGCCGACATGAGGTCGCCATCGGACTGGGCGATGCCGAAGAGTTCGCCGTCATTGGTGTAGGAGCGAAGTGTCACGACGACGGGCCAGCCCCTGACGGTCGGCACGTTGGCGACGGCCTCCAGGTAGAAAGGAATCTCACAATCGAGATCGCGCAACGCTGCAAGGGTGCCCTCGGCGGCGCCAATCAACGATCCGTTCGACGAAGTACCGACGCCAACGCGACCCGCATAAGCGAGTTGCACCTGGCACACTCCGGCGGCCTCGTCGAAGTCCGCACTCAGCAAAGCGACACGCGCACTCTCTCCCGAACTCACCGACGCCACCGTGTCGGCGACCTCGACGGTGATGGAAACTTCAGGAAAGTAGAGATTGGCGATCTGGGTCGCGAGGGTTCTTATCGTCCCGGGGTTCTGGCCGATCACGACGAGGGTGATGCCCTCGACCTCGCCGTTGGTACCGTGATCAATCCCCACGTTCAACACGCCCGGAAGCGTGCGCAGCTCCAGTTCGAAGTCCTCTTCGGTAGTTGACATCATTCGAGGCTAATTCCCTTCTTCGCGTACAACCGTGCGTCGGCGATTCGAAACAGCTCCTCCGGGTCGACCGAGTCGCGAGGCGAACTCGCAGTGCCCACCGAAAAGTCAATCGCGTACCCCGCGCGCGTCAGGTGTGATCGGAGCCGATCGGTGAACCCGACCACCTCGTGGCCTTCGGCGTTGTTCAAGATCACCGCGAACTCGTCGCCACCCATCCTCGCGGCGGTGTCGCCCTTTCGTACGGAACTTCGAAGCGCAAACCCGAAGGTTCGCAGAAGATCGTCCCCGTGCGCGTGGCCCAAGCGATCGTTCACCGCCTTGAAGTTGTCGAGGTCCGCGACGACCAAGGTGAACGGCCAACCGTACCTCGAACTTCGCGCCGCCGACGAGTCCAGCGCCGAATCGAAACTCCGGCGGTTGGCAATATTCGTGAGCGGGTCGCGAGCAGCGCTGTACCGCGCCAGATGCAGTGAGAGGGAAAGCTGGCAAGCGGTTCGGATGGCATCGCATTCGAATGGCGGCACCACGTCGGGGAAGCAGTAGACACCCGCGACCTTGCCGTAGCGGGTCAGTATCTCGTTGTCGACGTTCTTGTTATTGAGGCGAAACGACTGCATGCCCGCGGACTCATGCGCCAGCGTCACGATCACGTCGTTGAGTTCGTATCGTTGCGCCAGCAACTCGAGCAGCGAATACACGAAACCAATGCCCAGCTCCTTGTTCGTCAACTCATTGAGCATGGCCTTAAAAAGCCACGGCTCATAGTTCTGACCAACGAAATCCTCACTGGGCATCGCTGCGTGATTCATCGAACTCATAGGTGCTAGTCCGCTAACTCGAGGTCGCCGGTACCCAGGGGGCGGATCAAGGAGAGAGGCACCGAGCCAACCTTCAAGATCGGCGCCAGGTCATCGGCCGACATGGGCATCGCGATCAGGTAACCCTGCCCTCGGAAGCAGCCGAGTTCGAGGAGTTTATCGATGATCAGACTCGACTCGATGCCTTCGGCGACCACCTTCAAGTTGAGCGCGTTACCTAGGCGGATAATCGATTCGACAATGGCGCAGTCGTAGGGGTCGGTCGTAATGCCGCGCACGAAACTCATGTCCAGCTTGAGTAGATTCACCGGCAGGTGCTTGAGTTCGGTCATGGACGCGAACCCAGTACCGAAGTCGTCGATCGCAATCTCGACGCCGAGGCGTTGGAAGCCTTCGAGAATGCGCGCGGTCCGCTCGGGTTCGTGCAGCACCGCGTGCTCGGTGATCTCGATGCAGAGTCGATCGCCCCTGATTCCGTTCTGCTGCATGCAACTCTGGACGTACTCAACGAGATCGCCCGTCATGAACTCCGCTGGAGACATATTGACGCGCACCACGAGCGGTAGATCGGGGTAGTCACGCTGCCACAAGGAGAGTTGCCGGCATACTTCAGCGAAGACCCATCGTCCGATCTCCACGATGAGGCCCGTCTCCTCGGCGACTCGGATGAAGTCCGTCGCCGCGAGCAGACCCCTCGTGGGGTGCTGCCAACGCACCAGAGCCTCGACCGCGAGAATCCGACCCGTGTAGAGGTCGATCTCAGGCTGGAAATGAAGTCGTAGCTCGCCGTTCTCGATGCCCTTGTGCAGTGTCAACTCCATTCGGAATCGTTCGTTCACGACGTCGCGCAACTTCTCATCGAACACGACCGCCTGGTTGCGGCCCCGAGCCTTCGCGGCGTACATGGCGACATCCGCCCAACCGAGCAGCTCGAGTCCCGTCAGCGGTACCGAACTCGTCATGGCGATGCCGACGCTCGCGGTGTGACTGATCTGTTGACCGCCGATCTCCACCGGCACAGCAATCACCTCGAGTATCTTGTCGGCGCTGAAGAGGACCTCCTGCTCGCCGCGCACGTCATCGATGAGGAACACGAACTCGTCGCCGCCGAGTCGGGCCGCGAAGTCATTCGGATGCAAGCTCTCACGGATCCCGTCGGCGATCGTGACGAGCAACTTATCGCCGCTTGCGTGGCCCAGGAAGTCGTTCATCACCTTGAAACGGTCGAGGTCGACGACAAGCACCGCGGTATCGCGGCCCTTGTCGAGTCGGCTCTTCAACTCGCGGATGAGCGATCGCCGGTTCGGCAATCCAGTGAGGTCATCATGGTGGGCGTTGTACTCGGTCTGCTCCTCAGCAACGATACGTGCCTGCAATTGCATGAGCATCGACGCAATCGCCTGGAGGGCGTTCATTTCCTCAGGCACCCACCGGTGGAGCTTGAAGTGAAGGAAGGCCAGGACTCCCCACGTGGAATCACCTTGAAGAAGGGGAAGGCCCGCACCGTTCACCAACTTGACGCCCGACGCCTTCTCGACGCGTTCCTGGTAGTCCTCGGGGGTCTCGAGCTCACCCAAGTAGATGGGCTGGCGAAGCTCCTTGGTCAGCAAGAAGACTGGATCACTGTCGAAGGGGACTTCACCGAGGGGATCAGGGTCCGGCACGTTTTCGCGCTTGGGCCACTCGGCTTCGAGGATGCTGAGCCCGCGTTCGAGGTCGTTGCGGCGAAGAAACGCCACGTCGGCGCCGAGGAATTCCGCCAGGACCTGGGTCGTCCAGTCGAGAACCTCTTTGCGGTCGAGCGACGATGTCGACATGAGTCGTTCCGCAACGCGACCCACCAGGTCATCGAGACGGCGCTGGTGGAGCAGAACATTCTCGCGATGAGCCAACGTGGCGACGTGGCCAATCAGACTGCCAATGGCGCTGACCAGAGACTTCTCTCGCTGGGTCCAGTTCCGGCCGTGCCGCGCGACGAAGAGGATGCCGACGACGGTCCCCTTCTGCACTTCAATCGGCTCGACGAGCACGCCCCACTCCACATCCGAGATGAGGAACGAGAAAGAACTGACTGGCGAACTGCTCTTCAACTGCAGACCAACACGTTGACGAATCTCGGTAAACGCCGCCTCGGCGCCACTGGCAATTAACGGCTCAAGGTCGAGATCGGAAAGCACCTCATCGTCCTGGGCGAGCATTCCGACGATCTCAGTCCCGGGTACGACGTTGCGAAGCGTCTCGACGACCTGACGCGTCTCATCACCCGCCTTCACCCGATAGGAATCACTCAGACTGTCCACAATCTACCCATCTACCTTCACCGAACTTCCGATCGTCGTCTCGGGCTACTAATCCATTCCTCAGTCCCCAAGAGAACGATTCGATAGTGAATAGTCTCGCACATAGCACTTCGAACAACGGTGCTGAATCGGTCAACTTTGTTGTGCCGGTGTTGTGATTGCAGCATCCGAGTCCGTGCGCACAAGCACGTCAGCGAGTGGCCGCCGGATGCTTCGCACCGTGGGCGGTGTCGACTCGAAGACACGAAGCAACAGTGCAACAGCCTCACCATCGCAGAGTCCTAGTAGCGCGTGGAAACGCCCAGTCAGGCGGCGCATCTCTTCGAGATTACGCTCGCCGCCGAGTTCCACGAGATCGTCCTCGCCGTCGGCATAGACGAAGAGTGGCGACACGGGCTGGGACGCCAGCCCCAACTTCTCGGTCATCAACCAGAACCGCTCGACCGCCGCGCCACCGCGGACGAACCAGGTGGGGTCGGCCCGCGGAATCGTGATCGCAGCCAAGGCCGAACTCGTGTTCACTGCGGCGCGGGTGCGCGCGCCGAGCACCTCACCAGCGCGCCAGTCCGCGAGGTGACCCATGACGTCGGATCGGCCCATCAGTTGGACCGCGGCCAACTCGGCAGGTCCCATCTCCAGAGTCCGGACATCGAGCCCGTCCTCCAGCGAATCGCGACCGGGAAATTTCAGTTCATGCATCATCTGCGAGTGGACCGAGGGAATGAGGAAGCGCAGGCGATCGCAATCGGCCAGCAACTCGGCGAATTCGGCCACGACGTCGCGCTCGGTGATGAAGTGGAGTTGGGCGCCCTCTTGCTCCACGCCACGCGCCAACATGTTGACCGTGTGCTGGGGAATCGGCGAGGCGACCCCGATCTTGCGGTTCGACGTGCGGGTCTGAATCTGGTCATTGAGCGGTGCGACCTCGTGGTCGGTCGCCGAGCCGAGTTGCATGGTCGCAACGTGATCCGAACCGGAACCCTCAGGAAAAAGTTGGATCGACTGAAAGCGGCCCATCGCTGACGCCGCGACGCGCGCGTTGAAGAGCGCCGCGCCGATACCGACGTAGCTACCACGGTGCTTGATGTCCATCTTCGACGTCTTCTCGCGGCGCATATAGAAGCGGACTTCCTCGCCGCCGCCTTCGAAGCGCCACGGCTGGGCATTTCCTCCCGACGGGGCGCGACGGGCGGCGTCGACAACAAAGTCGATGGCATCACCGCTCGCGAGCGGCGGGTCGGTCGGCGGAGGAAGAAAGAACTGGGCCTCAGATTCATTGTCGACCAGTACGACACTGATGCCGGCGAGCACCTCTTCGACGTCGAAACGGACGCGTCCCGACGGTAGATCGCCATCGAGCCCAAACCTGCGCACGGCCGCCGCCACCGCAACAGCTCCGACGGTCACTTCACTCGCCAGTTGCGGCCATCCGGTAATGGTCTGGCCTACTTCAAGCAACGACGCCGCGCCGCGCGACGACACGTCCTGGGCTCCGAGAATGCGAAGGACGTACGGGGCCTTCTGTTCGATGCTGAGCCCCGCCAGCGTCGACGAATCGAGGTCACCCAACAAGCCGTGAAAGATCGGTCGATCGGGCTCGAGGTCGAACCGCTCCACGTCGAGCACGCCTTGATCACTCGTCTCCATAAGCACCGGTATCCCGCGCGCGCGGGCAGCTTCGCGGACCATCAACTTCATGTCGAGCGAGTCGCATTCTTCGATCACGAGGTCGAGTCCGTCCAGGAACACGTCCATGTTCTCGGGCCGCAGACCCTCGTTCATGACGACGACGGGAAGATAGGGATCGATCTCGCCGATGCGTCGCGCGGCGACCACGGCCTTGTTGACGCCAAGGTCAAGCACCGAACCGGGGATGCGGTTCAAATTGGACAATGAAATAGTGTCAAAATCAGCGAGGCGAAGTTCTCCAGCGAGTCCCTCCATCGCGATGACGTGGGCGATTACGTGGCCCGCGCTCAAGCCAACCACTCCAATCCGCAGCGTGCGCTGCTTGGACTGCTCGGCTCGGGTCAACTTATTACGGTTTCGATCCAGTCGCAACGTGGCGAACCCCCGGGGGCCTAAAAGCCGTACCGCCGCTCGGCGCCAGGGGTAGTACACCCAACGCTGCGCTTCATCGGTGATCGACTGGGCTGGCGCCGGACGGACCTCTCGCAATTCGTCACGCTGTTCCTCGAAACGGTCGAAGAACTGCAACGACGGGTCCTCGCGCAGGACGCGCAGGACCTCTCGTTGCACCCTGGTACTCACGTCGAGCACCAGTGGCCGCCAGGCCAAGGTCTGCGTGGAGTCCGGTTCGACCGACCCTGCACCGATGGACGTCGACACCCGGGAAAGTTCCTCGGATTCCAATCGGATGAACTGACGGGCCTCAGGGGTACTTAACTCGAGGTTGCTCCCCCGCCGCCACAGCACCGACACCGTCTTGTAGCGGTCGTCGGGGAACGGGACCGGCGTGCTGCTGATCATCCGGGCACCGGTGCCGTCACTGAACGGCAGCAGCGTGTCCGAGATCGCGGCAATGGTCACCTCGGCACCTAGCCAGTTCATGGCGTGCGTCGCGCATCGCGCTATAGCTGGAATGAGGCGGTGGCCGGTGACGTCCCTGCCCTTGGACCAGGCTCCCTTCATCTCAAGTACGCCGTACCGAGCATTCGAGTCGATGGCCCCGCTGATGTCGTCGAGATCCGGTGACGACGCCATCTCGCCGATGATCGCCGCCTGATGGCTTCCTTCGAGTGGTCCGTGGAAGCGGACCCCCGCGACCATCTCACCGTCTGGAGTAATACCCACGAAAAAGAGCGACACACCGCTGGCGTTCTCCATTCGACGTCGCTGCAGCGCCGCCTCGAAGCCGTGGTGACGGTACTTGCCTTCGGCACCATCCAGATAACGCCGCCAGAGGTCCGGCCTCTCCAAAGGGTGGTAGCCGTAAAACCGAACTCCCGATGCGCGATCCAGAAAGCTGGCACCGTAGCGGTAACGGCGACCCACAGACATCACCACGGTAAAACCTCTTTCGTTGATCGTCGCCGACACTAGAACTCGCAGAGACCGCTCTGCTTCCTCAAACATAATTGACGGGTCTCGCGATTTGGTGGAGTCACCGTAACTTGTTTCCCGCTCGTCACGGTCGATCCCATGGGGACCTCACCCCAGGTCGCTCCACTGAAGAAGCACCCCGGCGACTACGGAACCGGTCGATTACGTGGTGAACACGAGTACCGGAGACGCGATCGTCGGGCGGTAGTGAAGAAGACTCGATACGTCGAGCGAATCCGTGCGGGCCTGGGAATTCATCGGATCAGATCGCCCGACCGCGAATCCCTCGACGCAGCAAAGCGATATGGGAGGCTTGATTGGCGGACCTTCCGCGATTCGAGCGAGGACGGTTGACGAAGCGTGCAGTGCCATCACCACCAAGACGTGTTCAGTTCGATGTCGCCCTCGAAGTTAGTGCGCACCGCCTCGCTCGGGACTGGGCTTCTCCTCTCGACCGAATGGGCCGGTTTCGCCGCCCCGAGTTCATCCGAACTATTTTGACCATTGGTAGGTTTCATTCTTCTGCAGCACTCGGTCGCATCATGAGTACATCGTTCGGACACGGGGCAATCTTGTGCTAGCCGTGCTGATTGTTATCTGCGGCTTCTTTGGTCTCGCCATCGGGTCGTTCCTTAACGTCGTGATCTACCGAGTCCCTCGAAATGAATCCATCGTCTCGCCACGCTCGAAATGTCCGCACTGCGGCTCCCCCATTCGCGAGAGCGACAACATCCCCGTGATCTCCTGGTTGCTACTGCGAGGGCGCTGTCGAACCTGCCACGCGCCGATCGCCGTGCGCTACCCACTCGTCGAACTCGCCGGAGGATGCCTCTTCGCCGGCGCGGCGGCACGGGTGGGCTTTGACTGGGACCTCCCCGCACTGCTCGTCCTGCTCGCTGGGCTGCTCGCGTTGGCCTGCATTGACGCCGAGCTGCTGGTGTTGCCGAAGAAGGTCGTCTACCCCACGCTCGTGATGGTCGGAGCACTGCTCGTGCTGGCGGCGATTATGACCGGTCAATGGCACCGTCTTCTCGTCGCCGCACTTTGCGCGATCGGATGGTGGATCGTGTTCTTCGCGCTCAACTTCATCAGTCCGCGACTGCTCGGATTCGGTGATGTCCGGCTGGCCCCCGTACTCGGGTTGGGTCTCGGGTGGCTCGGGATTCGCTACGTACTCCTCGGGTTCTTCGCCGCCAATTTCATCGGAGCCGTCATAGGCATCGCGCTCATCGCTTCCAAGAAGATGAGCCGCAACCAGCAGATCCCCTACGGGGTCTTTCTCGCACTGGGCGCCGCCCTCGCGATCTACGCCGGACCCGAACTGCTCGCGCCGTTCAACCGTTTCTAGTCGCCGAGTGCACGATCACTCACATGACCAGTTCCATGCGCAGGCCCTCGGAGTCCCACACCGCATCTTCAGGTAGACGCTTGGCCGAGTGACCAAAGACACGCCTAGCCGTCCAGAGCAGGGCCGCGACGTCGTAGAGTTCGCGAGTACGCACCCCCAGTGCGCCAATCTCGAACAATCGCGACACCCCGGGGATCTTGCGCTCGAGTACACCACGACGCTCCTCGAGTCCCGCGTCGCTGTCGATCGACCAGTGAAGGGGCTCGTCGCCGTTCAATTGGAAGTAGCTGAGTTCGGGGTGACCCTCGTAGACAACGCGCTGACGATACGGCGACATTTCACGCGAAACCTCGAGGCAGCGCAGCACGAGCACGTCGTGCCCGGAGAATCGTCCGCGCTCGCCTCGTTCCACGCTTGCGAACAACTCGTCGCGCGAAGGGACATCGCGCATCATCGATAGATCGGACCCCAACAGCGCTCTGGCTGCATGGTCGCACAACCTCTCGGACTCCGGTGCCGCGTCGGCTAAGCCGATTGGCACGTTCACCACCAGCACCGAGAGCGAAGGGCGGATGTCGAGGACTTCTCGAAATGACTCGAGGATGCGAATCTCCTCCGGCGCGAACGTGGCACCGTGGAGTTTCGCGCTCGCAACCAACCATCCCGACATCGTCGGTGCCGCTCCGGCAATTACCGAATAGGGAAGATTGGGGCCTTTGTGCTGGCGCACGAGGTCAGATCTTCACCGCGACGGCGCCCGAATATCCGACGAGTCGAGTAAGTTCCTTCGGATGCGCGGACGCTTTGAGGGCGTCCTCGAACGTGACGATCCCCTCTTGAACGAGGGCGGCGAGACTGTTCTCAAGCGTCTGCATCCCCTCGCGACTGTTCGTGAGCATGACGTTCTGGAGTTGATTGGACCGACCTTCACGAATCAGGTTCCTCACCGGGTTGGTGGCGATCAGAATCTCGAACGCCGCGACCATTCCCCCGCCGATCTTGGGAACGAGTCGTTGGGCGACGATGGCGCCAAGTGACGCCGCGAGCTGCACCCGGGTCTGCTCCTGGCGAGCGGCTGGGAATACGTCGATGATGCGGTCAACGGCCTGTGGGGCGTCGTTGGTGTGCAGCGTGCCAAAGACGAGGTGGCCGGTTTCGGCCATGGTGAGAGCGATCTGGATCGAATCGATATCGCGCATCTCACCGACCAGGAGGACATCGGGGTCCTCGCGCAGGGCCGAGCGCAGGGCCCTTTCGAACGACGGGCTGTCGAGTCCGATCTCGCGCTGGGTCACCGCCGCCATCTTGTGCTCGTGCACATATTCGACGGGATCCTCGATCGTCAGGATGTGCGCGGCCCTCGTCGTGTTGATCCGGTCGATGATCGACGCAAGCGACGTCGACTTCCCCGAGCCCGTCGGACCTGTCACGAGAACGAAGCCTCGGGTCTGTTCGGCAATCCACTCAACTCCCGACGGCATGCCCAGCTCCTCGAAGCTCGGGATCCGGGTGGGAATGAGTCGCAGTGCGAGAGCACTCTCACCTTTTTGAGTAAAGACGCTGCCGCGAAGTCGAGCGCGATCGAGCCAGGAAAATGCAAAGTCCACGTCCAGCTGTTCCTTGAAAAGTTTGTGCTGGGCTGGGCTTAGGAATGGCTGTACGATCTGGTCGATCTCCTTGCCCGTCAGCTGCTCTTCGTCCTCGACTGGAACCAACTGACCGTCAATGCGTATCCTCGGCCTCGATCCCGCGACGAGCAGTAAGTCGCTGCCACCCCTGTCCCAGAGGATCTGGAGCCATGGCTCTATCGTCTTCGGCTGGTCACCGCTCATCGGAGAACTCGACTTTCATGTGAGTAATGTCGAAGCGCCCGGCGGGGTGACCGGGCGCTTCGACGTGTCTCAAGAGACGTGCCGCTTATGCAACGTTGCCAGCGGTGGTGCAGGATGTCGCTGCGTCGTAGGCAATAGGAGTCGTGACCGTTGGTGAGCTGAACATCAATTTGCCGCTTGTAATGGCGAGCGTGTAGTGACTGTCATTGGCTGGCCACGACTGGAGGAATGGTCCGCCCACTACACTCGTCGTCGGTTGCGCCAACAGGTTGGCTTGTGTCAGCGGAGCGGTGGTGGAGTTGGGGTTGTCCGTCTGGAAGGCCGCGATGGCCGTCTCGACGGTGGTTCCGTCAGCCTTGCACGCCGCCACTGCGCTCTGTCCCGTCACGCCACCAAGGGCGAAGACGACGACGCCAGCCAGAATGCCGAGGACGACGATGACAATAAGAAGTTCAATCAAGGTGAACCCAGAACTGTCAGTCTCTCCAGCGGCCCTACGCTGCTTAATCCTGCGGTAAGAATTCTTCACTCTTTCTACCCTTTCATTTTTAGGTTCACCGACACTCGGAAACACTCTTCACTGCCACTGCTGAGAACGAACTATAAGAATCGCAAAACTACGGAATCTTGCATGTTTCGCAACTTTTCAACAACTCGGATAGTTGGAATACGTGCGGTTGCAATCAGAAGAACCCGCGGTTCGGGAGTGATCAGGGACGGCATGATTGTGTCGGCCCTAGAGGCCGCCGACGCCTCTACTGGAATGTATAGATGGGCCCGTAGGGGCTCGTACCCGAGGGAGTGGTGACCGTGAGGAAGTAACTCCCGCCGGCACTTAGCGACGGAGCGACGAACGTCATCGTCGTCGAATTGACGAACGTCACACTGGCCGGCGAAAGGACCACGTTGGATGGGCTCGGCGTTGAGCCGGTTTCCAATACCAAGCTCACCGTGGAACCGCTCACAAAGCCGGTGCCGGTAATGGTGACTGTGGCGCCGCCGGCGACCGGACCCGACGAGGGATTGATGGAACTTGCCGTCGGGATCGTGGGCGACCAGATCCAGCTCTCGATTGTCATTCCTGAGCCGCAGTACACCGCACACGCGCCGTTGTTGGGGGCGCTGACGCCCGACGGATAGTCGTCAAAGGACACGACAGCCTGCAGCGTTGGATTGAGCGCACAAGCCGACGCCGCCACCCCGCTCGGACACGCCGAGAACGTGACGACGCGAGTATTCGCACTCGAGGGGTTCCACAGGGTGCTGCACCACACCTCAATGTTCAAGCCGTCGGTGCTGTTCGAACCCGACAACTGCGAAACAGGTCCACCGCCCCAGCAATACGAAGGTGGCCCGGCGTTCAAGGTCTGACCCGCCGACAAGAGGGGCGTGTAGCGAACGCTCTGAATCGCGAGGTCGGTCGCGCTGGTGGCGGCGAACTGGAGCGTACGTGCGGAGGCGAAATTCGTCGTGTTGTACAAATCGTTCTCGGTCCACGTCGCCAGTGCCGTGACGACGAGACTCACCGAGACAAAGTACAAGAGAGCCAGGACCAGCACGCTCCCACTCTCCGTGCGAGCGCTCGAGCGGCGGGCAGCCTCTTCGCCCCAAAGGTGACTTCTCGACTGACGTGACGCTGCCCGCTCGGCCGATGGCGTTGCGATCGAGTGAAATCGCCGCTTGAGGAATGCGAATCGCGCGAGCATCAGCTCTCCGTAAACGAACTACTCGTCGCCGAGGTGAGCCCGCTCGACGTAGCGGAGAACGTATCGGTGCCCGACTTGCTCATCGAAAGGTCAGAGAACGTTGCCACGCCACCGGCCGCAGTGATCGGTGAAGTTCCCGAGAGGCTTCCCGATCCACTCCCCAGCGACATGGCGACCAGCGCAGACGAAGTGGTGACGACCCGACCCGATGCGTCTTCAACACTCACGACGACGGCTGGAGAGATTGTCGTGCCGTGGGTCCCACTGGTTGGTTGCGTGGTGAAGGCGAGTTTGCTGGCCACACCCGTGATATTGAACGTCGCGCTTGTGACACTCGTGAGACCGGAACTTGCCGCGGTCAAAGTGATACCGATGCCGTAGGCACTCCCGTGACACCCGGTAAACGCTGCCACACCGCTGCTCGGAGTCATCGAAGTACCCCCGGAACAAGCGAGTGTCTCACCACTGCTCACCGAGAGAGTCACCGAAGCTGCGTAATTGGTCACGACGTTGCCAACAGAGTCCTCGACGGTTGCGACAGGTTGGATAGTGAATGTGGATGTCGCACTCGAACTCGCCACACCTGTCGTTTGGGTCGTGAAGACCAGCTGAGCGGCGGTACCAGCTCCGGAGGGCGAGAAGTTCGAACTGGNNGACGCCCGACGAGGCGCTCAGTGCGGCGCAGGACGACAACGAGCCACCCGAGGCGGCGAGGGTGATCGTCGCCGAGGACGTGGTGACCACGTTGCCGCTGGCGTCTTCGACCTTCACCACCGGCTTCGTCGTGAACGCCGAACCGGAGTTGGTCGAGACCGGCTGGGTCGTGAAGACCAGCTTCGTGGCGGTGCCGGCAACCGAGGGCGAGAAGTTCGAACTGGTCGCCGAGGTGAGCCCGC
>PKWW01000015.1 GCA_003132165.1 Acidimicrobiaceae bacterium
TCCACTCCGGAACAGAATAAGAACCGGGTTTAATGACACAGGCCGCTGGTACGATTTGGTTTATGAAGTTCACTGTCGCAGTCACCCACGAAGCGCCTTGGTATGTCGCTAGGTGCCTTGACGTCGACGTAGTCAGTCAAGGCGAGACCGTCGATGAGGCTCTCGCAAATCTCGAAGAAGCGTTGGGCTTGTACTTCGAAGGGGAGGACCTCCCCGACTCGCTTGAGCCGCCGATCATCACCACTGTATTGATTCCTGCGTGAGCCCCGCGTTACCCGTTGTTTCCGGCCAAGAGGCCATCACTGCGCTCGGGAAGATTGGCTTCATACAAGTCGGCCAGCGAGGTAGTCACGTGAAACTCCGGGATCAAGTGGGCAGAATGGTCATTGTCCCGACTCACCGGGAACTCGCCCGAGGGACTCTCTCCGCGATTCTTCGACAGTCTGGCGTTACCGTGAGCGAATTCATCGACTTGCTGTAGGCGACATGCTCCCTTCAGGGCTGCTCGACTTTCGTGCGAGGGCTGCGATGAAGTGGTTCTTATTGTGTGACCCAAGGTCCTCTCCGGAACAGAATAAGAACCGAACTGGAAACAGCAAGATACCGGCAATATTTTCCCTTGCAATTCGTAGCCGCTGTAGCGCATGAGGACCTTGGTGTATGACCACGGGCCTCGACGTGGATGTGGTCGCTCTGGGAGAGACGGTCGATAAGGCGTTCAGTAATCTGAAAGGGGCACTCGAACTCTATTGCTCACTCAGCCGCAACACTGCCCATGTTCGGGCCTCGATACTTCTGAGTATCAGCGTTGTGTCCCACGATCGTCACGGTCCTTCTTACGTGAGCGTTCGAGGACTTGACGAAGAATCGGGAGCACGGCGCGGTCTTTTTCGCGACCGGCTGCCTCTTTGGAGCGGATGACGTCGGCGAGGGCGGCAACGAAAATTGTCACGGTGTCTGTCAATTGCTCTCGCGTGGCCGAGCGTCGCAAGTCGTCGTAGCCGCGTGTGCCGTCCGGAAGAAGTGCAATGTCCAGGTATCCGTGTTTTGTTACGAAGGTCCAGGTTGTGCCTTGTTCAAACGAATGCTCATCAAGCGGAATAGCCAATGGTTCTTCCATATCGGGGATCCGTAACTTGGCGTCGAGTTCCTTCAGCGCGGCTGCAAGTTTCATGAAGTTCTCACGGGTGCGAGCAGGCGTGACGTCGACATCTCGAGTGACGTAGGGTGATCCCCGCAATTCGGCGGCGAGTCCACCGATGACGACGTAGAGCACCCGGTGGCGCTCGAGTACTTCAAGGATTGCGTCGGGGCGATAGGGAACGATTTCAGTCATGGCGGCTAATCATTTGTTGATCGAGACGATCGTGGAATCTGACGCGTGCCATGAGATCGGCGAATCGTTCGGCTGGTGTCATTCGAAGATGTTGATCAATGATCGTCACGTTCGAATCATCAAACTTGGACATGAAGAACGTGAGATCCAATCCACACGCGCGCACTACGTCGCGTACGGTCTCAAGACTTGGCGATACGTCGTCACGTTCCCAGCGGGCTATCACGGATTGCGCCTTCCCCAGGCGTGCGCCCAATTCGGTCTGTGTTAGGCCGGCCCGTAATCGAGCTTCTTTGATCAGGTCTCCACTCATCATGAGATCATGATAGTACATATATGCTATATCACTCACTACAGCACTTATAACGGGCATTTGAATCCAACGGTCGTCGGTCGGGCTTTCTCGAGCCACATATTCTCATCTCGGCACGACTTGCAACTTGGCCCGTGCACCAACGAACCCCCGGAGTTTTACTTGGGTTTGGCCGATGCCTGGTAGCCCTTGGCCGCTACGAGTGGTTCAGCTCTGCGTCGACGGAGCTACCAATGGCCATGGACGTTCTCGCTCCGCAATGCGGGCCAAGTCCAAGAGCAACTGCTCTTCGTGATGGCGGCCAATGACTTGAAGCCCAACGGGCAGACCGTCAACTAGGCCCGCGGGAATAGTAATGGCGGGATTGCCCGTGAGGTTGGCGGGAATGGTGAGAGCTCCGTTGTTGCCGATGGCTTTGCTGAAGCCAAACTCGGCCACCATGTCGACGTTACCCACGGTGGTAGCCATCGGTCCGACCGCCGCGAAAGCTACGTCGGGATTGGTCGCGGCGAAGATGAAGTCCGTTTGTTCAAAGATGTCGGCCATCTGTTCGTTGACGTCGACTCGGAACATCTCGGCTGCCCCGGCACTTTGAAGGCTGAATCTCTCCATGGCCATACTCATTCCCAATTGAATCTCGGTCGTAAGTTCATCGTGGCAGTCTGGATACCGATTACCTAGCGCGCCGGCCAAGCCAATCAAGTTTGAGAGAGACCACTCGAGACCACCATCGGGCAACTGAATCACGAGATGGACTTGTTTTAGTTTTGCTTGAGTAATCAATTGCTCGGCCAGCTCGATGAGCAAAGTAGTTTGAACGGGTTCGACAATCGCGGTTCCTAGATCAATGGAAATCACCGCTCGTCTACCGGCGAGATCAAAGGAGTCGAGGCCCGCTTCCCAGCCTCCAACGCGAGGCAGACTCAAGGTATCTCGCGAATCAAATCCGTTGCACGTGTCGAACCAGCGGGCGGTATCGCGTACGGAGCGAGAAATGCAGCCAACGGTCACCGTCAGGGGAGGTTGTTGGGCGCACGGGCCCTTCGGGATCCGACCAAACGTGGATTTCAACCCGAACAGGCCTGTGAAGCCTGCAGGAATTCGAATCGAGCCGCCACCGTCACCACCCGAGGCGAGCGGCAGCAGTCCGCCGGCGACCGCGGCCGCGGAACCACCCGAAGAGCCGCCCGGTGTTCGTGTCTGGTCCCACGGGTTACGTGTTGTTCCGTGGAGTTTCGTGTTGGTGCAGTTGATGCCGCCGAATTCCGACGCGGTAGTTTGAGCGGCAATAACCGCTCCCGCAACTCGCAGCCGAGCGACCTGGGTGCTGTCGTACTTGGCCACACGGTCCCGGAAAACGAGTGACGCTTCGGTGTAGGGCCACCCGGCTACCGACTCCAGCTCTTTGACACCTATTGGTACGCCGCCGAAGGGGAGCGAGACGTCCGCCGTGGCGGCCGCGGCGCGGGCGGCTTCGGTGTCGATGAATGAGAAGGCATTGAGATGTGACTCTTCAATCGCGGCGAGCGAAGCATCGAGCGCCTCAATTGGACTTAGGGCGCCAGCGCGAAATGCCTCGACAAGCGAGCACGCGTCGCCCAGCCATGGTTCGCTCTTCATTGAACCAGACACTATCCACAGACTCTGACCTCACGGGGACGGGGCTGCTGTGCGTGCGGCGATTCTTTTTGTGTGACCCAGGTCCATCAAGGTCGTTTCCTAGTTTTCGAAAGGACGATTCCCTAATCCTGCTGGTCAGGTCATCAATCGCTTCGTAGCGCACCCGTTCACCAGGTGCGCCGCTGCATCGTTGTACGTCCTTTGGGCCCGGCCAAGCGCTCAATCGAGACGTTGTCGTGGTCACGATGTTCAAGCAGCTCGCGAGCGACCCCGCTTCGATCGGGATCTGATTTGCTCCCTGACACCCACGTTCGCTCTCGGATCGCCGAAGTGATCCGGTGGGGAAACGGAGATGGTCAGAATCTGTTGGAAAAGTGTCACTATCTCGTTGATTCCCCCTCACTCTTGAAGGAAATCGGTGGATAACCACTATTTTCACTGGGTAAAACCTTCTGATTTCGTAATTTTCGTGAATCGTGCCCGCAACCTCTGGCACAGTGTCACTCGTAGTTCACGTAGCACCTGTCGAAGTCGATGGAACCGCAAGGGGAAGTCGGTGGAGAGTGGAGGGGCCTCGCAAGAGGAACAGAAGCTCTCACCGGGCAGCGGAGTTCGGTCCGCTGTTCGTAAGACGAATGACGTGAAGTACCTGCCGTCACGCGGTGGCCTGTCCGACACGGGTCAACGAGTGGTGTGCCTTCGGGAACCCCGAGGGGCTGGCGAGTTTCGGCTCACTGGTCACTCGGGGTTTTCGGCTTTTCCGGGTTAGAAGAGCGACTGCGGCTCCGCGGGTTCGATCAACTCGGGACCGTCGTTGCGCACCGAGCCAACGGCACTGGCGACCCCGTAGTGGCGAAGCGTGCCGGTGGGCGCCGGGCGCAGCAACTGCATTCGTTCGTCGGGCCCGTAGGTATCGACGTCGAGCCAGGACTCGACGTCGTGAAGGTCGAGCACGACGGGCATGCGGTCGTGCAGTTCGTCCATGTCCCTGTTCGGAGTGGTGGTGATCACGGTGCAGGTCCGCAGCGGGGCGGCGTCATCGGGAGTACTCGGATCGTGCCAGTGCTCCCAGAGCCCCGCGAGCAGTATCGGCTCGCCGTCGACGCGGCTGAAGTAGTGGGGCTGCTTGTGGTTGCCCGCGCGGTGGTCCCACTCGTAGAAACCGTCAACCGGCAGTACACAGGGGCGCCGAGCGAAGGCGCTACGAAACGAGGGCTTCTCGGCGACGGTCTCGCCGCGGGCGTTGAAGAGACGGTTGGCAATCGACGGATCCTTCGCCCAACTCGGTAGCAGTCCCCAGCGGTAGCGGTCGAGGAGCCGCTGCCCGTCGTGCTCGGTCACTCCGAAGAGCCGACGCTGGGGACCGACGTTCCAACTGGGGTGTCCCTCGGGCTCGATACCCGCGGCGAGTTGGGCGTCGAGCAACTTCGCGAGGCGCACCGGTGGGGTGAAGAGGGCGATACGACCGCACATGGAGTCCCTTTCCTCCTTTGAGATTAGAGCCATTGGGGTAGTGGCCTAGATTCGACCGTCGCTGGCTAACGCCAGCCGGGCTCTACCGGCCCGAAGGATGTTGCGCGCGGCGTTGAGATCGGCGTGGTCCTCGTGACCACAACCGAGACATCGAAACACCGCTTGGGTGACGCGGTTGCCAGCGTCGACGTGGCCGCACTCGCCACATCGTTGACTGGTGTGGTGGGCACTCACGCGCACTACTGTCCGACCGGCACTTTCAGCCTTGTAGGAGAGCAGTGACGCCAGGGTTGCCCACCCCGCGTCGTGAATAGATCTGTTCAGACCAGCCTTGGCGGCAGCACCGTTGGGGAGAAACGCTCCCACACTGTCGGGGTCGGCCTTGGCCCTTGGGGTGCGCACCATGTTGGTGATCGCGAGATCTTCCAGCACGATCAGGTCGTAGTCGTTGACGAGACGCCGACTCAGCTGGTGGGCGGTGTTGCGGCGCTGACTCGCCACCTTGCGATGTAGGTGAGCGATCGTCTCGACCTGACGACGGCGCCCGTTGGATCCGGGGCGCTTGGTTGCGAGCGCGCGCTGAGCATCTGCGAGCTGGGCCCGCGAACGAGAGCCGAAGTGCTCGCCCAGGATGAGATCACCGTCACTGGTCGCGACGAGGTTCGCGACCCCGAGGTCGAGCCCTACCTCGCGGCCGGTCGCCTCGAGGACCTCGGCGGGCACGTCGACGCAGCGCACACTCACCCACCACTTGGCCCCTTCACGCTTCACGGTAATGGCCTTGGGAACGCCGCGCAGGGCACGGTGATAGTTCACCTTGATCTCACCGATGCCGAGTAGGTAGAGGCGACGGTCGGCCTCCTTGACCTTCCAGCCGCTCCTGTCCTCCCACTGCAACGAGTCGAACCGCTGGGCGGACTTGAACCTCGGGAAGCCTGGTGTGTCGCCGTTCTTTTCCCGCCGGTAAAAGGCGGCGAAGGCCCGGTCGAGGCGCTTCAGCGTTCCTCGACAGAGGGCCACGCCCGAAGAGAGAACCTCGGGGCGCAGATCGCCGAGCCCGGTCAACGTTCTGCACTGGCCGACGTAGCTGATCGAGCGATGGCTCCACTTCCAGGTACCCACGCGCTCCTCCAGGGCGGCATTGTAGAGCTCGCGCTGGTAGTTGAGCTGTGCGCTGAGCGCCAACGCCTGGCGAACGGTGGGGTGCAGCCTGTAGCGAAAGGTGCGACAGCGCGTCATGGGGTCAACCTAGGAGGCGGTTGTGACACGGGAACGGACAGCGACTCGTTCAACCTGGGCCACTACCTCCAGTCTAAAGACGTCTTTTGGGGGTTCGACAAGTATCTAAAATACCCAAAAGTCCTACCTTTAAACCAGGTCACTACCGCCATTGGCGCGTGTCACCGCGGGTGGCTACTCTTACGAACATATGTTCGCTTTCTCCACTGCACGCCCTCTTTTGTCCGATGATCTAGCCGCCACCTTGCGTCCCGTGACGCTTGCCAAGAGCCGTGTATTGCCTCTAGGAGAGCCCTGGAGGGCGCTCGTACCCGCGGGAGGACTACGTCGAGGCTCGACGGTGCTCGTGCAGGCACAGCCCGGCTCAGGCGGCTTGAGTTTGGCGCTCAGTCTGGTGACCGAGGCGAGCACGCTCGGGCACTGGGTCGCGGTCGTCGGGGTGGACGATCCCGGGGTCGTCGCAATCGCCGATCTCGGGGTGGACCTGCGCCGGGTGCTCTTCGTACCGCGCCCTCGCGGCGCGTGGGCCGAGTCCGCGGCAGACCTGCTCGACGGTGTGGACCTCTTGGTGGTGCGTCCGCCGTCGCGCGTGGCGCACGGGGTGGCGCGTCGGCTGATGGACCGGGTGCGCGAGCGCGGCACGGTGCTCGTCGTGCTCTGCGAGCCGGGTGCTCCCTGGCCGCTGCCGGTCGATCTCTCCTTTGACATCACTGGGTCCCAGTGGGCCACGTCGTCACGTCTGGACGCCCGGTACCTCACGGTGTGCGTGGGGGGTCGTGGTGAGGCCCAGCGCATTGGTGAGCACGTCGTGGTACTGCCGAACCGGCGCGGTCGCGCGGAGGCGAGTTGAGTGGAACGTCTTCTTGCGATATGGATTCCGACGCTCAGCGAGGAGAAGCCTGACGGCTCGACACTGCGTGATTACGTTGCGGTGTTTGACGTGCTCACAGTGCTGTGTCCTTTCACTGAACCGGTGCGCCTCGGACTCTTCATCCTGCCCGTGCGAGGTCCGAGCCGCTTCTTTGGTGGGGACGAGGCACTGCTCGACACCGTGCGACGTAGCGTGCGCGATGTCATCGACGCCGTCGCGATGCTCGGCATCGCCGAAGGCCTGTTCTGTGCCGAGCTCGCCGCCCGTCAGGGACTCGTCGTCGCCGCGGGTTCGACGGAATCGTTTCGCCGAGCTTTGCCGCTCGACACTCTCGGGAGGAAGGATTTGGCGACGACGTGTCGTCGTCTGGGGCTGTACACCGTCGGCGCGTTCGCGGATCTGGAGAGGGCCCGTGTCGCCGAGCGTTTCTCCAAACCGGTGTTGGAGCTGCACCGCGTGGCCCGTGGTGAGCTGAGTGAACTGAAGGATCAGCGCGACCCGCGACTCGCGAAGCGGCTGCGCACGCAGCGTGGCGGCGAAGAACTCGGCGACGAGCAGATTGGTTTCTTCGGTCAGCGTGCAGCGGGTGATGACCGGGCTCAGGCGGCGGCACACCGGGTGCGCTCGCGTTTGGGCGCCGATGCGGTCGTGGTCGCTTCGCTGTGCGGCGGACGCGTCCCCGAGGACCGTGCGACGCTCGTCCCCTTCGGGTCGCCGTCGGGCACGGCGTTGGACGACGCCCCGTGGCCGGGTCAGTTCCGGGCGCCGGCGCCGGCGATGACCCTGGCGCACCGGGTGGCGGTCGAACTTCGCGACGAGCACGACACGCCCGTGCGTGTCGAGTCGCGCGGGCTCTTGAACGCGCCACCGGTGTCGCTGCTCTTTACGGCGCGTACGCGCCGAGACATCGTCTGGTCCGCCGGACCCTGGCCGCTCATCGAGCGATGGTGGGTCATCAGCCGGCGCCGCGCCCATCTCCAGGTCGTGCTCGCGACCGGCGAAGCGCTACTGCTCGTCGCCGAGGTCGGTCGGTGGTGGGTGGTGGGGATCTACGACTGATGACGCTCTACGCGGAACTGCACGCGCACTCGGGCTTCAGCTTCCTCGACGGGGCGAGCGACCCTGAGGAGCTCGTGGGCGAGGCAGCCCGATTGGGATTGTCGGGGCTTGCTCTGACCGATCATCACGGCCTCTACGGCGTGGTGCGCTTCGCAGAAGCGGCGCGCGCGGTCGGACTCGCGACGATCTTCGGCGCCGAGGTGACCCTGGACGCCCATGACGACCGGACCGGCGTCCCCGACCCCACCGGGAACCATCTGGTGGTGCTTGCGCGCTCGCCCGAAGGGTACCGTCGCCTCTCCACCATGCTCGCCGAGGCGCATCTGGCGCGCGGGGAGAAGGGGGCTCCGCGCTTCACACTCGATGATGTGGCGAGCTGCGCCGGTGACTGGCTGGTGCTGAGCGGATGCCGCAAGGGTCCACTCACGCGCGCACTGATGGACGAAGGCCCCCGCGCGTCGCGGCGCGAGCTCGACCGACTGGTCGATGCCTTCGGCCGTGACCACATTGCAGTCGAGTTGTGGGATCACGGTGGGTTCGACGACGTCGCGCGCAACGACGCGCTCGCCGAACTCGGCGTGCGCGCTGACGTGGCGGTGGTGGCGACGGGCAACGTCCACTACGCCACGCCGAACGATTTCGCGCGAGCGAATATCCTGTCAGCGATCCGAGCGCGACGCACCCTCGAAGAGATGCAGGGTTGGCTCTGCGCGTCGCCGAGTGCGCACCTGCGCGGCGACGTCGAACAACGGCGCCGCTTCGCGCGCTGGCCCGGGGTCGTCGACCGGGCCGGTGCGCTGGCGGCTGCGCTGGCATTCGACCTTCGCCTGGTGGCGCCAAACCTCCCGACGTTCCCGACGCCCGCGGGAATGGACGAGCAGGGGTACCTGGTGACGCTGGTCGAACGCGGCGCGACCGAGCGCTATGGCGCGCGCGACGCCGAGCAGGTGCCGGGCGCGTGGCGTCAGATTGACCACGAACTCGGGGTCATCGGGGGGCTTGGCTTCGCGGGCTACTTCCTCACGGTCTGGGACATCACGGAGTTCTGTCGTCGCGAGAACATCTACTGCCAGGGCCGTGGTTCGGCCGCGAACTCCGCCGTCTGCTTCTCGCTCGGCATCACGAACGCCGACGCGGTGAAACTCAATCTCTTCTTCGAACGTTTCCTCTCGCCGGCGCGTGACGGTCCACCGGACATCGACGTCGATATCGAGTCGGGCCGACGCGAGGAGGTAATCCAGTACGTCTATCAGCATTACGGACGCCGCCACGCCGCCCAGGTGGCGGCGGTGATCACGTATCGGCCACGCTCGGCGCTACGCGACGTGGCGCGGGCCTTCGGGTTCTCCGAGGAGGAGGCGAACCGGCTGCGCGACAGCGTCGACCGCACCAGCATGACCGCCATGTCGAGCGAGGTGCCCGAGCTCGTGGTGACTATGGCGAATGAACTGTTGACGCGCCCGCGCCATCTCGGGATCCATTCAGCGGGCATGGTGCTCTGCGACCGGCCCGTCACCGAGGTGTGCCCGGTCGAGTGGGGACGCACGCCCGGGCGCACGGTGCTGCAGTGGGACAAGGACGACTGCGCGGCGATCGGGCTCGTCAAGTTCGACCTGCTCGGACTCGGGATGCTCGACGCGCTGCACCGCGCGGTCGACCAGGTCGCAGCGTTTCATGACGTCACCCTCGACCTCGGCACACTGGCCCAGGAGGACGCCGTCTATGACCTGCTCTGCGAGGCGGACACCGTAGGGGTGTTCCAGGTGGAGTCGCGCGCACAGATGGCGACCCTGCCGCGCGTGCAGCCGCGCTGCTTCTACGACCTGGTGATCGAGGTGGCGCTGATTCGCCCTGGTCCCATCCAGGGCAACGCGGTGAACCCTTACATCCGACGGCGTCGCGGTGACGAGCCCGTCACGTATCTACACCCGCGTCTCGAGCCCATCCTGTCGCGTACCCTCGGGGTGCCCCTCTTCCAGGAGCAACTCATGGAGATGGCGGTCGCGGTCGCGGGTTTCTCACCCGCCGAGGCGGACGAATTACGCCAAGCCATGGCCGCCAAGCGTTCGGAACTGCGGATGCTCAAACTGAAGAGCCGCTTCTACGCCGGCATGGCCGCCAACGGCATCACCGGTGCCGGTGCCGATCAGCTCTTTGACGCGCTCTCGGCCTTCGCCAACTTCGGGTTCCCCGAGTCGCACTCGGTCTCGTTCGCCCATCTCGTCTACTGCTCGGCGTGGATCAAACTCCACTATCCGGCGGCGTTCCTCGTCTCGTTGCTGAACGCCCAGCCACTCGGATTCTGGTCGTCCCAGAGTCTGGTCGCCGATGCCAAGCGTCACGGGGTGGTGGTGCACCGACCCGACGTAAACATTTCTGGTGTCGGAGCCACGCTCGAAGGTCCGCTCGACAGACCCGAGGCGCGCCTCGGCCTCGGGTCGTTGCGTGCCGTTGGCGAAGAGCTCGCTACACGCATCGTCGAGGGCGCGCCCTGGACGAGTCCCGAGGACCTCGTACGCCGTGCCCGGTGCCAGCAGCATCATCTCGAGGCGCTCGCCGCCGCGGGGGCGCTCGACTGCTTCGGGGCGAGTCGGCGCGCGCAGGCGTGGGCGGCGGGTGCGGCGGCTCAGGGGACCGCCGACCGGTTGGCGGGTGTGGTGACCGGACTGGTGGCCCCCGCGCTGCCCGACACGACCGAGATGGAACGGGTCGCCGACGACCTCTGGGCGATGGGCCTCACCCCCGATGCGACCGCCATTGCGCTGGCGCGCGATGAACTGAACGAGCGTGGGGTCACCCGCGCCAGCGCTCTTGGCGCGGTCGAGAGCTCACGGGTCACGGTGGCGGGTGTGGTGACCCACCGCCAGCACCCCGAGACCGCGAACGGTGCGGTCTTCTTGAACCTCGAGGACGAGACCGGTCACGTGAACGTGATTTTCTCCAAGGGTGCGTGGACCCGTTGGTCGTCGGTGGCGCGGCGCTCGCCGGCACTGGTCATCCGAGGAACGCTGCAACGCGGCCAGGGCACGATGGCCCTGACCGCCGAGTCGGTGGAGCCGTTGCGCCTGGGCGCGACGACGCCTTCGAGGGATTGGCACTAGCGGTGAAGTCGCCGTCGTAGGACGGTAACTTTAGGAATCGCCGCACGCGAAGGGAAGCGCCAGCATGGATGATCAGATCGTCACCGTCGCCGCGGTGCAGCTCACCTCCGGATCGGACCGCGAGACGAACGTCGAGCGCGCGATCTCGCTCATCGAGCGCGCCTGCGACGAGGGCGCGACCTACATCCAGTTACCCGAGTACTTCAACTACTACGGTCCGCTGAGGAACTACCCGGCGGTCGCCGAGCCAATACCTGGTCCAACCACCCTTCGGTTGAGCGAGCTCGCGAAGAAGAGACGCGTCACGATCCACGTCGGCAGCATGCTCGAGCGCGACCCCACCAGCGACAAGTGCTTCAACACGAGCGTGCTCATCAACCCCATTGGTGATGTCGTCGCCACCTACCGCAAGGTGCACCTCTTTGACGTCGAAGTCCCCGGCGACGTCGCGTACCTCGAATCGCGGGCCATCGCGCCCGGCCAGGCGATCGTTGTGGCGCCGTTGCCGTGGTGCAACTTGGGCATGACCATCTGCTTCGACTTGCGGTTCCCGGCCTTGTACCGCGAGTTGGCCCTGCGCGGGGCCACGGTCGTCGCCATCCCGTCGGCGTTCAACGCCAACACGGGCCGGGCTCACTGGGAAATCCTGGTGCGAGCCCGCGCCATCGAGAATCACGTGTTCGTCATCGCCGCAGCCCAGGTCGGCACCACCGCCGAGGGACTCTCCTCCTACGGCCATTCGATGATCGTGGGGCCGTGGGGCGAGGTGCTCCGCGAGTCCCCGCTCGACGCGGAGGACGTCCTGGTGGCGACCATCGACATCGGCGAGGTGACGCGGCGGCGCTCCCAGATCGCGGTGCTCGCCCTGCAGCGTGGCGACCTCTACGGGCTGCGAGTCGATACTGACGAGTAAGGGCGAATCGGTACGCGCAGAACTGTTGTTCGTAAATTGTTGGTCGAGGGAGCTTGGAGAGCGTGCGGGTGGTTGCGAGTGACTAGCCTTTGACCTAATGGGAGACGATATTTCTGCAACCATCAGTGTCGCCGTAGTCGACGATCACGTGATGGTCGCCGAGATGCTCTCGTTCGTCATTTCGTCCCAGCCTGACCTACGGCTGGTGGGTACTGCGGGTGGCGTCGCAGAGGCGCTGGCCCTGGTTGAGGCCGAACGACCACGCGTGGTCCTCATGGACTTCCGACTGCCTGACGGGGACGGAATCGCCGCGGTGAAGTTGCTGCTCGAACGATGGCCGGACACGGCGGTGATAATGCTGTCGGGCACCGACGAGCATGATCTGTTGGCCCACGCGGCGGAGGCCGGGTGTGTGGGGTTTCTCGCGAAGGACCGTCCGATCGAGGACGTGATCGCCGCGGTGCGCGCTGCGGCTCGGGGAGAACTCGTCTTCAAGGCCGGCGAGATCGCCCTTCTGCTCAGTCGTCTACGTCACACACCATCGGTGGATTCGCAGTTACTCACGTCGCGCGAATTGGAAATACTGCGACTGCTCGCGAAGGGACACTCGACCGACGCCATCGCCGACGAACTGTTCATCTCGGTGAACACGGTTCGTAATCACGTATCGAAGATCTTGAGCAAACTCGGCGCCCACTCGAAGCTCGAGGCCGTTGCGATCGCGGTTCGCGACAAGCTCGTGACGCTCTAGACCTGGTCGCATCCCAAGAACACCGGGCAGCGGGTCAGTCGACGCCCTTCTGGTCCAGCAGGTTGCGAATAATTCGCGCGACGTTGATGGTCTGGTAGGGCTTGCTGATGAAGACGAACGGCTCGCCGACGAACTCTTTTGGATGCAAGAGATCTGACGGGTAACCCGAGGTGAAGATCACCCTCACACCGGGTCGCTCCTTCTGGATGCGATTAGCCGTCTCGTGGCCATTCATCTCGGGCATGATCACATCAGTCAGCAAGACGTCGATCTTTCCGTTGTAGCGTCGCGACAGGTCGAGCGCGTCGAGTCCTCCATTCGCGAGCAGGACCACGAAACCGTGCGCCCGCAGTGCCGACGCGAGCAGCGTCAGTACCTCTTCGTCGTTCTCGACGATGAGGATCGTCTCATCGCCGAAGACGTCGATATCGCTGCTCTGGAGATCGGTGATGATGGGTGGTTTCATTGGCGTCAACCCCGGCGCAGATTCCACCTCGGGGAAGTACAGCCGGAACATGGCGCCTTCACCAGGTTGGCTCTCCACCTCGATGTGCCCCTTGCTCTGGCGCACGATGCCATAGACCGAAGCCAGCCCGAGGCCGGTGCCCGACTTCTTGGTAGTGAAGAAGGGTTCGAAGACACGTCGCCTGGTCGTGTCGTCCATTCCCTCACCGGTATCGCTCACCTCGAGCACGACGTAACGGCCCGCCTCACAACCTTCGAAGCGCAGAATGCTGAGTCCGTCGAGAGTGATTTCGCTTGAGCGAATGTCGATCGTGCCGCCGTCGGGCATCGCCGCGACGGAATTGTTGACGAGGTTGAAGATAATCTGCTGGATCTGGGACGGGTCGACGAGCACTGAACTGATCGGCTCTTGGAATCTGGTCGAGAGCGTCACGTTGCTCTTGATTACCGAGTCGAGAACCAGGAGCGAATCATTGACGGTGTCATTCAGATTGATGACCTCGGGTCGGTGGATCTGCTGGCGCGAGTAGGCGAGCAGTCGCTGCGTGAACTCCGCGCCGCGCTCGACCGCGCTCTGGATCCGTGCGGCGGTCGCGCGAAGCTCCTCGTCGTCAGTGCCCCCCATGATGAGTGAGGTGTAGCCCTGGATGACGAGTAGCAGGTTGTTGATGTCGTGGGCGATGCCGCCCGCGAGCGTCCCGATCGCCTCAAGCTTCTGGGACTGCATCAACTGATCCTCGAGGCGGCGGCGCTCGCTAATGTCCGACTGTGCACCCACGTAACGGGTGAGGACCCCTTCCTCGTTGAAGAATGGGAAGAGTTGAAGATGGTTCCAGAACGGCTCACCATTCTTGCGGTAGTTGAGGATATCGACACTGCAAGTTCGACCCGCGAGAATCGCATTGTGAATCTTCTGACCGGTTGCCGGATCGGTGTCGGGCCCTTGCAGGAAGCGACAATTTCTTCCGAGGACCTCGTCTTCGGAGTAGCCGGTGTTGCGAGTGAAACTGGGGCTCGCGTAGGTGATGGGACAGTCGTACTGACGGGGATCGCAGATGACCATGCTGTGCGCTATCGAGCCGAGCGTGAAGTCGCGCATCCGCATGAGGTCGGCCAGGCGGTGCTCGGATTCTCTCAACTGCAGGCGCTCTATCGCGACCGCTGCAATTGACACCATGCTGGTTAGTCGTGCTACCAAGTGGCTCGTGTAGCGGTTGATGGTGCTGGCGTAGATCGTCAGTGTGGCGACGGGTTTTCCATTGATGACAAACGGGATCGCCACGGACCCGGCGAAGCCCGCCCTCGCCGCCGCGTCCCGCCACGGCCTCATCAATGGTGTGAGGGCGAAGTCGTTCGCCACGTAGGGGCTTGCAGTGATCAATGACTGGCCGGTGGGACCTGGGGCGAACACGTCGTCCCTGATGGAGATCATGAGGGTCTCGTGCAGGTAGCCCTTGTCGATGCCGCCCTGGGCGATGGACCGGATTGCGCCGCCCTGGTATTCGCCCACCCAGGCGAAGACCAGATCGTCGAGGCTCACCGCGATTTCGCAGATGGCGTGGTAGAGCTCGTCGACGTTCGTTGCGTTCGCGCACGCGCTATTCGTGGCCACGAGGAGGTCCACTTCCTCGCGAATCTCGCCAAGGGCCGGCTCAGAGAGGTGCTCGCGGGAGCGGTTCACCGCGAGCACGCCGATACCGATCACCCGATGGTCGAATTCGATCGGGAAGAACGTGCCCGCCCAGAGACGTAGATTGCCCGCCGACGAAGAGGCCACTCGATGGTTCTCATCCAAGAAGTCAGAGCTTTCAGGAAAAGCCCAGTCGGTCACTGTCTCGCCGTACATGACACGGCGAAATACGGGCTCGAGTTGCTCACTCGTCGCTGGTGACACCTCGCTGACGCTGCGCCCGATCAGGTCGGCCTCCTTGTAACCCAGCAACATCTGGGTGACCTTGTTGACTCGCACGAATCGAAACGTCAGGTCAAGAATTACGAAGCTCGCGGGAAGGTTCTGGTTGAGGGCGCCGAGCAACTCCAACTGGGCCATCTCGTCACCGCGGCCCGAGCCTCGTACTTCGGAGATATCCATGATCGTCCTTCCGACAGGGCCCCTCGGTCGTCATGCTACTTCTGGGCGAAGCGGAGATCTCTGGGCACGATGTGCGGTGGCGAGTGGTCGGAGGGTTTCGCCGAGCACGCTGCTGGCTACGGGGCCGTGCTGGGCGCCGCGTCGTCGATGGTTGAGGTTCCCGCGAGACCGGCGCCTTCACCGTTGGTGGCGGTGACGTAGAAGGTGTCGCTGGACGGATTGATCGGGTCTTGGAATGTGCACGTGTCGACCTCGGGGGCGCTGACGATCTCGATGCAGCCGTCACCCTCGTTGTCGGAGACGGTGTAACTGGAGATATTGGAATCGCCGATGTCGGCGGGAGCAGTCCACGCCACGGTGACCTGCCCGTTGGCGATGCTCACCGTGATTGGGGTGGGGACGCCGGGTTCACCTGTCAGTTCGACCGGCGTCGCGGCGAGGGAGTTGGAGAGGCTTGACACGCCACCGTAGGTGACCGCCTGGATACTGAAGTAGTAGGTCGTGTTATTGGTGAGTCCGCTGACCGTGAGCGCCGTCGCCGTCGTCAGATCGTCGTTGACCAGGTTGGTCGTGAAGCCCTTGCTCGTTCCTTCGTACACCCGGTAGCCGAGTGAGGCCCGCTGGCCCTTCGCGCTCGAGACGCCCCACGTCAGGGAGACTGATCCGTCGGCGGCGGCGGCGGTGCGCAGAACGGGTGTCGTCGGAGGGTTCGGCGCGCCGAAGGCGCGGAAGCTGTTGGGCGTGCCACCGGGCGTCCCGAGGCCGGTCAGGCCGTTGTAGCCAATTTGGCTGTGAGCCGCGTCACAGAGGTAGGAGACGCAACCTTGGCTCGCGCCCGAGGTGACGCTGTAGAGCGCGCGGCGGTTCTGGTAGAGGTAGGAGACCGGGTAGGTGCTGGCCGTGTAGGTGTCACCGGCGAGTGCGAACAGCGACGCGACGATCGCGGCCGCGACACTGGTGCCACCAGCGATCATCGAGCCCGAGGCGCCCTGGGTGTCGTAGATCCAGACGCCGGTGTCGGGGTTGGCCACGGCGGCGATGTCGGCGACCGAACGGTTCGCGCAGCCCTTGTCGTGTTGCCACGCGGGCTTGGGCTCGTACTTCGAGCAGCCCGAATCCGTGCCGCCCCAGGCGGTCTCGTAACCGTCGCGCTCACCATTGGCGCTGTACTGAGCGAGCGAAGTGCCGCCCACCGCGACCACGTCAGGTGCGGAGGCGGGGAACTCGGCCGTCGTGGCGCCCTCGCCGGCGGCGACCACTACCGGCACGCTCTTGTGGCTGTAGTAGCGGTTGGCGATCACGGTTTCGCCGCTGTACTCAGCCGAGCCGTAACTGTTGGAGACCACGGTGGCACCGAGTTTGATAGCGGTGTTGACCGAAGCGCCGAGATCGACCATGGTCGGGGTGTCCGCCTCGACGAAGAGGATCTGGCAGGTCGGACAGATGGCACTGACCATATCGGTGTCGATGGCGGCCTCCATCGCCCAGCTGTTGTTGGTGGTGGCCGTGAGCGGCGTCGAACCGCGCTGGTTGACGATGTCGACGACACAACCCTTGTTGTTGGCGGAGACGGTACCGGCGGGGCAGGCGGGCAGGGCGTAGTGTCGGCGGTAGAATGCGAGGTCGCTGATCAACTTCGGGTCATTGAAGGCTCCAACCACGGCGACTATTTGTCCGGCACCGGCGACCTGAGTGTTGAGGGCGGTCTGGACGTTGTAGGCGGACTGAAGAAACGCCGGGGAGTAGGCACCGTTGTCGCCGAGGCCCAAGGCGGTCTTGGCCGCGGCGGTGAACTGCTCGTGGGGGTTGACGCCATTCTTCTGGATGACCGCGCTGCAGTGCGCGACACCGGCAGGAACGTCCGACGAGCAGACGCTCTCGGTTGGAGCTCGGTGAATTTTGGTGATGTCAATCACGTGCGCCGCGACAGTCGAGAGGGCACGCGGGCTGGAGGTCTCGGTAGCGCTGGCGATGGTAAAAGAGCCGCCGGTGAACAGCAAAACGGCCAAGGTGCTCGAGAGAGCCAACCTGAGTGCAGCTCGCATCGCACCACCTCCCCCCGGGGCATTTCCTCTGGTCGGGATCTGCCTCAAACCTCGTAGTAAGTCTGGGTTTTTGGGGGTTTTCTGTCATGATGTGAATTCGTCGAAATGGCGTACGTAGATGCTTCATTTACGACTAGTGCAGACGCATTAGGGGGATGAAGGGTTTGGCTCGCTTGGACGTTCGCCGCCGCCTGCGCCTTCGAGAGGGTGGCGGCGGGACCGCGTCACTAGCCCGCGGCGGCGATTGATCAAGTCACTGAAGGGAGGCCTACCAAGTCGCTCGCCGCCGTCTTTACCGGCGTCGCGACCTTCCGACTGTTCGGTATCAGCTTCGGTGGAATGGTCGCCCAGGAACTGGCCATGTGCGTAGCGCAGCGGCGACGTAACAACTCGAGGCGCGCGCCCACGACGCGTCGGACCGACTTGGCCTCGTTCGCACCGCGTCCGTATTTGTTGGCGCGGGAAGACTCGACATCATGGCACCCCTATCGAACGCCGAAGCCGTCATCCAATTGACCGGCGCGGAGAAATTCGAACTTTACGAGGGCGGCCACGTGTCCTTCTTCCAGGACCCGCGGGCTTTCGCGGATCTAAGGGACTTCCTGGCCTAATTCGTC
>PKWW01000005.1 GCA_003132165.1 Acidimicrobiaceae bacterium
CGCGCAATCGATGTCGACTCGGGGGCCGGGTCGTAGTCGAGTGAGCCCAATTGCGACTTCGCCAGGTTCTTCTCAGCCATGTCAGTCTCCGCTGAATTCATCGGGGCGAACGTACGCACCGCGTTGTTGCTTGATTCGCTGCATCAAGAGGTCGTTCAAGAGCGACGACGCCCCAAATCGGAAGAGGTCAGGGGTGAGCCACGTGGAGCCGACCGTCTCATTGACGAGCACGAGGTACTTCATCGCGTCCTTCGTCGTGCGGATGCCACCGGCGACCTTCACACCGACTATCCGCCCAGTCGTCTCGGCGAAGTCGCGCACCGCCTCCAGCATCACGAGCGCTACTGGCGGGGTCGCGTTCACCGAGACCTTGCCGGTGGAGGTCTTGATGAAGTCCGCGCCACCGAGCATCGCGAGCCAGCTGGCCCGTCGCACGTTGTCGTACGTGACGAGTTCACCGGTTTCGAGGATGACCTTTAGATGCGCACCACGACACGCCTCCCTCACCGCGACGATTTCGTCGAAGACCAGACCTAGTTTTCCCGAGAGGAAAGCGCCGCGGTCAATGACCATGTCGATCTCGTCGGCACCCGCGTCGACAGCGTCAGCGACGTCGAGCAACTTGACCTTGAGCGACGCGCGACCCGAGGGGAATGCCGTCGCCACGGCGGCGACCTTGACGTTGGATGTACCGAGCACCGATCGGGCGTGGGCCACGAGGTCGGGGTACACGCACACCGCCGCGACCGAGGGAACCGTCAGGTCGCGGGGGTCAGGTCGAAGCGCCTTCGTGCAGAGCGACGAGACCCGTCCATCGGTGTCGGCCCCTTCGAGAGTGGTGAGGTCGACCATTGCGATAGCCAAATCAATGGCCCGCATCTTGGTTGATTTCTTGATGGAACGCGTAGCCAGTTTCGCCGCACGCGCCTCCACGCCCACCGCGTCAACGCCCGACAGTGCGCGAAGCAACGAACGAAGTTGGCTCTCGGATTCGATTGTCGGTACGTCGTTCGATAGCGGTATTTTCACGCTCCGGTCGTCGGTGGTGATCAGGCGCAGCGGTGCAGTGCTCACTTCATCAACGCTAGCAATGAACTGGCGCAAAGGCCCAACTGACCGACGTCAGTTGAACCGCGGAAGTTCGTTGGCGTCGCGGCGAGCGGCGAGCAACGGAGCGTCCTGGTCCTTCGGGCTCACGACTGGCTCGCCGCTGATCGTCCAGGGCACATTGATCTCGGGATCGAACGGATTGATCTCCAGTTCCATCGGCGCATTGAACGGTGAGGACAGGAGATACGACAATGCGGCCTGCTCGCTCGTCACACAGAATCCGTGGGCGACGCCCGCCGGCAGCAACACCGAACGACCCTCGTCCTGAGCGAGGTGCACGACTTCGACGCGACCGAAGCTCGGTGAGCCGACCCGGATGTCGACGATCACGTCGTCAAGTTCGCCAAAGACGCACGTGACGACCTTCGCCTGGCCCTCGGGCGCCAACGAATAGTGCAGACCGCGAACGACGTTGCGAGCCGACATCGAGAGGTTCGCCTGCTCGGCGTGGAACGAGATGCCTGATGCCTCGAAGTCGCCCAACTTGAACCATTCACGAAAGAAGCCCCGGTCGTCGCCGTGCACCGGTGATTCGAGGACGAAGAGTCCAGGGATTGAGAGCTCGCTGAGTTTCACGGCTGCTCCTTCAGTGGTCGCCACCAGGCCTCGTTGTGGTGGTACCAGGCGACCGTCGCGGCGAGACCTTCTTCGAAGGGAACCTGCGGTGCGTAGCCCAGTTCCTCGCGGATCTTGGTGCAGTCGACCGAGTAGCGGCGATCGTGGCCCAACCGGTCTTCTACAGGTTCGATCATCGATTCGTCACTGGCGCACAGCGACAACAACCGGTGGGTCAGTTCCTTGTTCGTGAGCTCGGTACCGCCGCCAATGTTGTAGATCTCACCGGCGCGACCGCTTTCCAACACGAGCAGGATGCCCCGGCAGTGGTCGTCCACGTGAAGCCAGTCACGCACGTTCAATCCGTCACCGTAGAGCGGGACCTTGTGGCCGTCCACCAGGTTCGTCACGAAGAGCGGGATGACCTTCTCCGGGAACTGGCGCGGTCCGTAGTTGTTCGAGCACCGCGTCACCATGACGGGCAGTCCGTAGGTGCGGTGGTACGCGAGCGCCGCCAGATCCGAACCAGCCTTGCTCGATGAGTAGGGCGAGTTGGGCTCGAGGATGTGGTCCTCGCGCCACGACCCACTGGAAATCGACCCGTAGACTTCGTCGGTCGAGATGTGCACGAATCGCTCGACGCCGCCGCGGCGCGCACTGTCGAGAAGCTGTTGGGTGCCGAGCACATTCGTTTCGAAGAAGGCCCGCGCACCGGTGATCGAGCGATCCACGTGGCTCTCGGCGGCGAAGTGGACAACGGCGTGGGCACCGCGAAGCAGGTCGTCGGTGATCTCGGCGTCGAGAATGGAGCCTTCGACGAAGCTGACCCGCGAGTCGCGCAGTGCTTCGGTCATGTTCTCGCGACGACCCGAGTAAGTGAGCGCGTCCAGCACGATGATCTCGTCGTAGTCGAGCCGCTCGGCCTGCTCCAGCAGCATTTCGGTGAATCGGGAGCCGATGAAACCAGCCGCCCCTGTGATCACTGCGCGCATGGAGACCTCGGCCTTAAGTAAGGGGTTAGTGGACTTCTATACTAATGGAGTGAAGGGAATCATTCTGGCTGGAGGCAGTGGTACTCGCCTGTATCCCATCACCCGCGCCGTGTCCAAGCAGTTACTGCCGATCTACGACAAGCCAATGATCTACTACCCGCTCAGCACATTGATGCTGACGGGACTTCGTGAAATTCTTCTCATAACGACTCCCCACGATCAAGAAGCATTCAAGCGACTTCTCGGCGACGGATCGCAACTCGGGATGGAGATTACCTACGTCGTCCAAGATCAGCCGAATGGTCTCGCCGAAGCGTTGATCCTCGGCGAGGAATTCCTCGGCGGCGATAAGTGCGCGCTGATTCTCGGTGACAACCTCTTCTACGGACCCGGACTCGGTACTCACCTTCGCCAGAACACCGACGTCGAGGGCGCGCTGATCTTCGCTTACGAGGTGAGCGACCCGAGCGCCTACGGTGTCGTCGAGTTCGACGAGGACGGCAAGGTGCTCTCGATTGAGGAGAAGCCCGCGAAGCCCCGGAGCAATTACGCGGTGCCCGGCATCTACTTTTACGACGAGCGGGCCTCGAAGATGGCCCGCGGGCTCACGCCAAGCGCACGCGGCGAACTCGAGATCACGGCACTCAACAACGCATACCTCGACATTGGTGAACTCCGCGTCGAGGTGCTGTCGCGAGCGACGACATGGCTCGACACCGGGACCCACGAGTCGCTCTACGAAGCGGGCGGACTGATTCGCACACTCCAGCACCGCAACGGTTTCCGGATCGGCGACGTCGAGCAGATCAGTCGCGATCAGGGCTGGATCAGCAGAGGGTCTTGACGGACACGAGCTCGACGACGGAAGGCCGGGGATGACGGCACCGCGCTTCGCCATCCGCTCGACCGACGAAGACGACTGGGAACTCGAGCGTGAATTGCGGCTCTCCCAACTCACCGAGAACTCCCTTTGGTTCTCAGAGACCTTGGATGAGGCGCTGACCTACCCCGACGAACAATGGAAGATGCGCGCTCGACGCGGATCGCAGCCCCAGGGAGTCCGCCTGGTCGCAATCGAGCCCGCGACGGGCCGGTGGCTCGCGATCATGGGCGGTTACGTAGGAACGCTCGTGAGCGGCGAGGCTACGCCCCTGCTCGTCAGCGTGTACGTCCGAGATGAAATGCGAGGCAGCGAGATCGGTATCACCGATGCTCTCCTGGGCGCAGTCGAGGAATGAGCCGCGACCCAGGGCGACCAGATCGCCCTCACCGTGCACGAGGACAACTCCAGGGCGATCGGCGCGTACGCGAAGCGGGGCTTCGTCGACCTCGGTGCCCGGCGACCTCACGCGGGTAATCGCGGAAACGCCTTAGAGATGATCAAGTCGTTCTAAGAGATGGCCGCTTACCGCGGTGCGATCTCCTCTTCGAACTCCGTCAGCAGGTCGAAGAAGCGGTCGCTCTCGACGAGGTGCGGATAATAGCCGAGACCGTTCCACTGTTCGATTCGCACATCGGCCACCACGACCGCGGATCGCGCGTGGCGTCCGATCTCCTCACCGAAGACTTCGACCAGCAAGTCGGAACAGCCGTTGATCACCCGAGGTGTCTGGTTGAATCCCGGCACGCGATCACCCTCGCAGAACTACCGGACTGGGCTGGCCGATGTGGATAGCATCAATCACTAGTGGACTGCAGGGCGTCAATTGGTCCACGAAGGCGGGGACCGGATCAGTGCTGGAATTCGAGGATTGGGCGAAGGCGACCTATCGCCAGGCCGGGATCGAGATCGACGAAACCGACCTCAAACTCGTTGACCTCATCTACGCGAGTGCAATCCATCAACTCGAGATGCTCGACCACATCGACCTGGAGAAGTTCCCCGCAACGGGCATCGACCTGCGCCACGCCCCGAAGCCCGCATGAGCCATCCCCAGGACTGGACCCTGCGCCAGCAGGCCGAGGCGATTCGTCGAGGTGATCTGAACGCGCGCGAGCTTCTGCAGTTGACCCTCGAGCGTATTGCTGAACGCGACGGCTCCATCAACTCGACCCCGGTCACGTTCGAAGAAGCCAGTCTCAACATGCTCGGCCAAGCTCCGGCGGGGCCGCTGCACGGTGTGCCGTTCACGGTGAAGGACATGTTCGCGCTGCCTTGGCGCGCGGCGCGCAATGGTACGTCGTTCGACCTCATCCCCGCCAGCGCCTCGGGTCCATTCCGCAACCTTCGCGACGCCGGCGCCGTCGTCGTCGGGATCGCCAACCAACACGAACTGGGCATGGGAACCACCGGCGCCTACTCGGCCTATGGACGTATGGGCAATCCCTGGAAACCCGACCACTGCGCCGGCGGTTCCTCCGGCGGCAGCGCCGCGGCTGTCGCCGCGCGACTCGTCGCCGCCAGCCTCGCCAGCGACAGTGGCGGATCGACCCGCCTGCCGGCCTCCTACTGCGGGGTCGTTGGTCTCAAAATCACCTACGGTGCGGTTCCCTACGACGGTTACTTCGGAGCAGCGACGACATTCAGCGCACCCGGCATCGTGGCCCGCGACGGGGGCGACGTGCGGCTGTTCGCGACGTCGCTCCTCCAGCGACCACTCCCCAAGCAGAGCGGCAGCGGCATCCGGGTCGGCGTCGTGCGCGACCCCTTCTGGCACGACATCAACCCCGAGATCGCCGCCGCGGGTGAAAACGCCTTACGGGTCTCGGGATGGCACGTCACCGAGATCAACATCGAACACATGGAACTCGCGGGCGCCGCATTCCTCGGTCGTCTCATCGCCGAAGCCGGCGTACCACCCAACGACATACTCGCAACGCTCAGCGCTCCGACGCGAGCACTGCTGCTCGCGGGGATGCTGGCGCCCGCTCGCTTTGTGCCGCGCGCCGACCGCGTTCGAGCGGCGATTCGCGAATCACTCGCCAGGGCGTTCCAGTCGGTCGACCTTCTCGTATGGCCAACGACGCCCGCGACCGCACCGAGCCTCGATCACCCGTGGGTCATGCTGCCCTCGGGACACGTCGCCGCGGACACCGCCAACGTCCGTCACGCCTCACTCGCCAACCTCACGGGTGTACCGGGGATATCGCTCCCAATCGGTCTCGACTCCGCGGGTCTTCCGATTGGACTGCAATTACTGGCGCCCTGGGGCGGCGAGGCGCGTCTGCTCGACGCGACCGAATACTTCGAGAGGGTCACCGATCGAAGGTTCGTCGATCTCATCCCACCGATGGCCCGCTGACGAATTTGGTCAGTAAGCGCTTGGTTGGCGTTCACGACGCATCGCCTAGAGTGACCGTATCGTTCACAACTAGGAGACTTTTCATGTCAACCGTTGCTGTTTCAACCCAACGTCGTCCCGTCCTCGCCGACCTGGTTTCGAGGACACTGCTCGCCGACACCGTGCTGGTGGTGAGCGCCGCGGCGCTCGTTGGTGTGCTCGCCCAGATCTCCATCCACCTCTCCTTCACCCCGGTGCCGATCACCGGACAGACCCTCGGCGTGTTGCTCGCAGGCTCGGCGCTCGGTTGGCGCCGCGCGAGTCTCGCCATGTCGCTCTACCTGGTCGCGGGCGTCGCAGGCGTGCCCTGGTTCGCCGGACACGCGAGCGGCTACCCGACGGCCACTTTCGGGTATCTGCTCGGTTTCGTCATCGCCGGCGCCCTGACCGGCTGGCTCGCTGAAAAGGGCAACGACCGCAACGTCGTGCGCGCCGCCACCTCGATGGTCGCGGGCGAAGTGCTCATCTACGCCATCGCCGTGCCGTGGCTGGCGTTCGCGCTCCACGTGTCGCTCCTTAAGGCACTGACGCTCGGCATGACGCCGTTCATCGCTGGTGACCTCATCAAGGCCGGTTTCGCGGGCATCGCCCTGCCGTCCTCGTGGCGCCTGGTCGACCGCATGACGAAGAAGTAGCCAGATCTTCCGCGCGGTACTTCGAAGGAATCGTCCCTTCGAAGAAAATGACAAAGTGCCCTATCGGTCCCTGACGGGACTCGTAGTAATAGCCATACGTTCGTAAGTGGAGGTTCGTCGCCGCCTCATGGCGAGCCGGTGACCTCACCTCCATGGAGGTTGAGATGTCAAACATGGAAGCTTCAAGCAAGCGCAGTATGCCGATGAGTCTGACCGGCGCCTCGTGGCCGTCGTGGCGATGGCTGGATGATATCTTCCGTGACGGCGAGATGCACCAGATGATCAAGATCGAGCAGAGCCACGAAGGTGACTCGATGGTCATTCGAGCGGAACTTCCCGGGGTGGACCCCGACAAGGATATTGACATCGAAGTGATCGATGGCGCGCTCGTCATCTCGGCCGAGAAGACCGAGAGCCACGAGAAGAGTGAGCACAACTTCTATCGCAGCGAATTCCGATACGGATCGCTGACGAGGAGTGTGCCGATCCCGAGCGGCGTCGACGCGTCAACGATTGACGCGAGTTACAAGGACGGAGTCCTTGAAGTGCGCATGGCCATGCCGAGCAATGCATCAAGTGATGCACGTCGCCGGATCATGGTGAAGCGCGCGTAGTAAGTACATAGTTGTTTGCACAGCAGCGCGGTTCAGGCCCGCTCGGTGCGCTGCCAAAGGGGCGCACCGGGCGGGCCTCATCGCGTTAGTGGTGGAAACCCAGTCTCTTCGCCTCGTCACCGTGGATGAGCCGCTTATGGATGCCGAGGGTTTTTCGGTCGAGCGAGGAGTACCTCGCGGCGACACCCATCGCGTGATTGAGCAATTCCTCTTCGCTCGCGACCGCTTCGACGACACCGTGCGCGAGCGCGTCGGGACCGGCGAACCGGTGCGCAGTGGTCGCCGCCTTGACAGCTGTGGCGCGCGGAAGCCGGTTCGCGAGAATCGAGAACAGGTCGTCGTTCAGCGGCAAGCCGATCTCGGCTTCGTTCATGCACCAGTAGCCGCGGTCCTCGCGCATCACGCGGTAGTCGAAGGCGCACGAAATGAGCGCCCCGCCGGCGAAGGTGTGACCGTTCAGCGCGGCGACCGTGTACGCCGGGAATACGAGGAGACGACCGATCGTCCGATTGAGGTCGTCGATCGTGTCGGAGAGCTCGGTCAGCTCGGTACCGAAACGCTCAAGGTCGAGACCGTTGGAGAAGAATTTGCCTTCACCGGTGAACACGAGGCCGAACGGTCCATCAATTGCTTCGAGTTCGTCGAGGATCTCGTTGATCCGACCAAGGGAATCGAAGTTGATCCTGTTCTCCCCCTCGTTCCAACGAATCACCGCGACCGCGCCCTCTTGAGTGACTGAGATGTCCATAGTGGGAGCATACGGCGCGCATGAAACGCTCCGAGTAAATTGACGAACGTGAGCGATAGCAACCAAAACGTGCCCGAGCCCGATGTTTCAGCGGAGAATCCGATCTCCGAGCACTGGGTGTGGGTGGGGCCGCACCGCCCCCCGTGCCCTCGCGTGCTCTTCGAGCACATGACGTCCAACTGGGACGTGCCCGAACTCGCCGACGAGGTCCATCCCGCCGTCGCGTTCTCGGCCGCGCGCCGGCGCAGAATCGGCGAGCACTTCGCCGGTAAGACCCTCATGATCCCGACCGGTAACTACAAGGTGCGCGCGAACGACACCGAATACCGGTTTCGTGCCGGCACCGACTTCTTCTACCTCACCGGCTGCGACGAGCCCGACGCGGTCCTCGTCATCTCGCCCAGCGCCCATGGTCCGCGCTCGACGCTCTACGTGCCCCACCGGCGCGATCACCACACCCACGAGTTCTTCACCGACTCCACGTACGGCGAACTCTGGGTCGGTGCCCGCCGCGGGGCGGTCGAATCGGCCAAGTACTACGACATCGAGACCGCGCCGCTCGAGTACCTGCAAAAGGACCTCGCATCACTCGCCGCCACCGAGATCCTCACCCTTCGCGGCTTCGACGCCAAGGTCGACGCGATGGTCGAGGCCAACGCCGCTGACGAGCAGGTAGCCATTGCCTTGAGCGAGCACCGACTTGTGAAGGACGACTTCGAGGTCGCCCAACTGCAACTCGCCATTGAGTACACCGTCAAGGGCTTCGAGGACGTGGTACGCGCGCTGCCCGAAGCCGAAGGACGCGGCGAGCGTGTCGTCGAGGGCATCTTCAACCTGCGTGCTCGCGTCGAGGGCAACGACGTCGGCTACGACACCATCGCCGCCAGTGGATCACACGCCACGATCCTGCACTGGCGCCACAACAACGGCGTGGTTCGCCGCGGTGACATGTTGCTGCTCGACGCCGGCGTCGAATGTCACAACCTCTACACCGCCGACGTCACGCGCACCATGCCCATCAACGGCATCTTCTCTCCCGCGCAGCGCCGCATTTATGAACTCGTGCTCGCCGCCCAGGAAGCGGGTATTGCCGCGGTGAAGCCGGGGGTGAAGTTCATGGCGGCCCACGAGGCGGCCATGAAGGTGCTCGCCGAGGGTCTCTACCGACTCGGTATTTTGAAAGAGGAGCCGGCGTCGGCGCTACGACTCGACCGCCAACTGCACCGCCGTTACACGCTGCACGGCGTGAGCCACATGCTCGGTATCGACGTGCACGACTGCGCGAATGCGCGCAACGAGGAGTACCTCGGTGAACTTCACGAGGGCTACGTGCTGACCGTGGAACCGGGCCTCTATTTCCAGGCGAACGATCAGACGGTCCCCGAGGAGTACCGGGGTATCGGCGTGCGTATCGAGGACGACGTCCTCGTCACCGCCGCGGGCGCGAAGAACCTCTCGGCGGCGCTGCCGCGTACGCCCGACGACGTCGAGGCGTGGATGGCCGATCTGTGGTCACGCGGACCGGTGAATCTCGGCCTCTAACGACCGACGGGAACCCTCATCGGAATGTGTCGCGGTCCTCG
>PKWW01000031.1 GCA_003132165.1 Acidimicrobiaceae bacterium
GAGGGCCTGCGCTACATCCGTACCGGAGATATCGCGAGCGTCGACGAGGATGGCTTCGTCACGCTGGTCGGGCGCAGGAAGGACATGATCATCTCGGGCGGCTTCAACATCTATCCCATCGACCTGGAGACCGCCCTCAGCGGGCACCCAGCCGTCGAGGAGGTGGCCGTGATCGCCAAGCCCTCGGACCAGTGGGGTGAGACTCCCGTCGCCTTCGTTGTGTTGAAGGTGGACGCCGAGGTCGAGGTCGAGACGCTTCGCTCCTTCGCGAATGATTCACTGGGCAAACACCAGCGGATCTCCGAAGTACGGATCATTGACTCGCTCCCGCGCAGCGCCATTGGCAAGGTGTTGAAACTCGAACTCAAGGATCTACTGGCCCCGGAAACCACGTAGGGCCAGCGACCGCTGCTCACCGTGCAGCAATGACCTCTTCTTCACAATCGCGCGAGCCTTCCCGCGGCATGCCCAGTCCAACTACCGTCGAGCGCGTTGAAGCTCGGGTGGGCAAGCGAGTATTTGCTGGTGAACAAAATCGGTCGCCCTGGTATTGCTCGAGAAATCTGCCCTCCGCCATTCGAGAAAACCTCTACACGTAGGGTGTGGTTATGAAGGTGGTGAGGCGGCTCTTTGCAATTGTCACCCTGTTGGCGCTCGGCGTACTCGCGTGGAATCTTCTCGGTCACCAGCACAACATCGCCAACGGCTCCCAGATCTTCGCTGAAGTATCTGCCATACGAGCGGCGGTCCCATCGAACGCGAGCAACGCTCAAGCGTCGTCGTCAGACGCGTCATGGGTTTCGGGGTGTTCGGAGGTTCCCGGATCACGCAGCGGCTGGACCACCGATGAAGTGCCGATCAGTTTCACCGACCTTCGCGCCAAGCCAACGGTGACCGCGCAGATCGCCACCGCTCTTCGCAAGTTGGGTTGCAACGACTTGACTCCTCGCCCGGCCCTCACCAGGGTCGCATCGCGCATTGGACGCTCGACGTCAAGAGCAACCACCTCGCCCAGGCGTGGGCGTACCCGTTCGGACCAGGCACCCGCCACTGGGCTCTCACGTCAAGTTGGAGTCCCCCGGGACCGAAGGGCCAGGCTTGTCCGTAGCGCCGTTGCTGGTGACGACTCCGCCATTCTTCTTGGCACGCGATTGGTGTTGTTACGAACCCGACGAAGCAGCGCTGCCTCGCGATCCAAGTCACACGGGAGTAACGTCACGACTATCTGGTCTCGGCCAACGAATGACGGTGGGGCACTACCGGAAACTCCTCGAGACGGCACTATGAACCGAATTGGTGAACAGGAGGATTCCTGGTGAAGAGATCATTCGTGGGTCTCACCTCGATCTGGTCAGTTCTGGCGCTCGCCGCGGGCGCGGTTCTCGTGATCGCTCTCGCAGTCGTCCTGACAAGCCCAAGCCCAAATGCTCTGACTTCACGACTCCTGAGCGTCTCCAATCTCCCCTCGGGCTGGACGGCCGCCAGTCCAAAGACCACCACCCTCGATCTTCCCGGTAGCGGGTGCCTCGCAGGGAGGACAGCGAAGTCTGCGGCCAACGAGACCACGGGGTCCGTGGCCTTCTACGAGGGCTCGGGTCTCCCCCTCCTCGGAGATTCCCTCGTGTCGGGCCCGACGGTGGTGTCGGAATTTGCCAAAGACGTTCAGACCCTGGCTTCTTGTCGTTCGCTGACCTTCACCCAGGACAAGAAGAAGATTCACGCAACGATCACACCCATCAAGTTGGCCCGAGTGGGTTCTCAGTCTGCGGCGTACACGCTGGATTTCTCCGTCAGCGGCCTGCACGTCGTCGCGGACATTGTTCTCTTTGCGACCTCGAGATACGTCGGCGAAGTCGTCTACGCCGACACTGCATCGCCGCAGCCATCGGCCGTCGCGGCCTACGCGACGCTGGCCGCGCAAAAAGCCGATGGAAAGCCGGTGATCGCCACTGCGACTTCCGTCGTGTCAGCACCGGTACGAATTGCCCGCACCGGCATGGGCGCGATTGGCTACCGGAGATTCGGGAGCGGCCCGCCCCTGGTCATGATCATGGGCTACGGCGGGACCATGGAAGCGTGGGATCCCCGTTTCATTGACGCCCTGGCCCAGCACCACGAGGTCATCATCTTCGACAACGCCGGAATCGGCGACACCGAGGCCTTGCCCACGCCTCTCACAATCGACGCGATGGCTGAGCAGACGAGTGCGTTGATCAAAGCATTGGGCCTCAACAGACCCGACATCCTGGGCTGGTCAATGGGCGGCATGATCGCCCAAGCGCTGGCGGTGGAGTACCCCTCACAGGTTGGCCGATTGGTTCTCTGTGCCACTTTCCCAGGGACCGGCACGATCAGGCCTTCGCAGGGAGCCATTGATTCATTGAAGAGTACGAACTCTGACAGAGTCATGTCGGTTCTCTTCCCCACTGATCAGGGCACGGCGAAGCAAGACTTCGAGATCGCCACCGCCGACTATCCCCCTTCGTCGCCGGCACAGAGCAAAGTCGTCATCGCCCAGACCCACGCGGTTGACGTGTGGTTTGAGGGTGGCGACGGCGCCGGACGACACTCATCGGACATCAGTGCACCGACGCTGGTCGCTGACGGCACCGTTGACCGACTCGATCCAGTCGCCAACGACCACCAGATCGTCTCGCTCATCCCCAATGCACAACTGGTTCTCTATTCCGACGCCGGGCACGCCTTCCTCTTTCAGGATGAGACGACGTTCGTGGCGACCGTGGAGGCCTTTCTGAACTCCAAGTGACCCGATCCTGCAATCGCGGCCATCGCGACGCAGGGCCCGTTGGTTTGGAGTTGCCCGCCGCGCCGCGGGTGAGACAGCTGGTTGTCAACCAATCCCCAGTTTGCGTACGAGCACAACCTTGATCTGATCCAAGAGCAACGCAAACACCACACTGGCAGCGAAGATCGATACGACGTCAAGTCCCGACAGAGCCTTCATGGCGAAGCCACCAGTGGCGAGCACGGTGATCACGCACACATCCATCACCGTCGCGATGAGCACCCACTTGCCCGGGCGCGAACACCAAAGGTGTCGGCGCTCGCGGACGTTGTACAGAACTGCCTCGCCGCCGAATACCAACGTCACCATGCAGAGCGTTTGGATCTCACCCACGCCAAGTCCGAGGTAGTACTTGCCCATCAACAACGAAGCGGTGCAGAAGGCGAGAAAGCCACCACCCATCACCGAGCCCGCAATGGTGAGACGACTGACCCTCCACGACGCTGGGCTTGACGCCGGGCGAACATTGTCCGTCGTGACCGACATTCCGAGGAAGTCGCCAGTGACCATGATGATGACCATGAGCATCGGCGTGAGGATCGCCCGCCCGGTGATGATCAGCCCCAGGGTGAGGAACAACACATTCGTAATCTTCTTGGTAACCGTGTTGAGTGCGTAGGTGAGGATCCGTTGATATGTCGAACGGCCTTCTTTCACCGCCGCGACGATACCCGCGAGTCCAGCCGTCGTGAGCACGATGCCGGCGGCGGACTTGGCGACGTCGGTCGCCGTCGACACCGCGACCCCCATTTGAGCCTGTCGCAGGGCGGGAGCGTCATTGGCGCCGTCGCCGCACATGCCGACCACGTGTCCCGACTTCTGGAAGGCCTTGACCAGATCGAATTTCCCCTCGGGAAATATTCCAGCGAAGACGTCGTACTGGTCGGGACGAATGTCGGGTGGGATGTCACCGGGCGGAAAGACCGGTCCGTCCAGCCCCACGGCCTTGGCGACACTGGCCGCCGTGGCGGGAGCGTCACCCGTCACCATCACCGGATGTACCCCCAAGGACTCGAGTTCGCTGATCAGGTCGGCGGAGTCGGATCGCGGCGGGTCGCTCAAACCAATCAAACCCAGGAGCCTGAACTTCTCTCCGGCGGTTCCCTGTGCCAGCGCGAGGACCCTGAGGCCCTTGCCCTCCAAGTCGTGAGCACCGGTCACACCGGATGGTGATGACGCACAGAGCTCACTCACAGTGGTGAACGCTCCGAGAACGATCTGTGAGGATTTGCCCGCGGCGTCGCTGACCTGAGCCTGCGAGTACTTCTTCGCGGGATCGAATGGCGTGAGTTCCTTCGGCGTAGGAGCGTCCGCTTCGACGTGCTCCGCTCCCGCAGCTCGGATCGCCAGTTCCACCGGATCCTGGCTTGCTTCTGCGCACGCCAAGGCGGCAAAAGTCAGAACGTGCGACTCATCGAAACCGGACATCGCCACGACGCTCTGGACCGTCAATTTGTTCATGGTCAGTGTGCCGGTCTTGTCCAGACAGAGCACGTCGAGCGACGCCGCTTCATCAACCGCGGAGAGCCGCGTCGGCAGAACACCGATCTTGGCGAGGACTCGGGCGCCGAGTGCCGCAGCCAGTGTGAACGTTGCCGGCAGAGCGACGGGGATTGATGCGAGCACCGCCGTCAGCACCAGCGGCGTGATGACGCTCCACGACAGGCCCCGCACATTGGCGTAGAGCACGAGCAACACGATGATGACGCTGTTGAAGAGCGAGAGGTTGCGCACGATGCGCAGCACCACCTTCTGTTCCGAGCTCACGACGTGCGCTGAGAGTACGAGTTCGGCGGTATTGCCGAACTTGGTGCGCGCGCCGGTCGCGGTCACCTGAGCCGTCGCCTCCCCGCGACGCACCAGCGCACCCGCGAAGGTCTCACCATCGGGACCCACCTCCACCGGCTCGGACTCGCCCGTCAACATCGACTGGTCAACCAGAACCGATCCCTCGATCACCTTCACATCCGCCGCGACAACGCCACCAAGGGCCAGCTTGATGAGGTCACCAGGAACGACCTCGGCGGAGGGTACGACCTTCCATTCGCCGCTACGTCGGACGGACGCCGAGAGCGCGAGACGAGATTTCAGCGCCGCGAGTGTCGCCTGGGCTTTTCCCTCTTGGAAGAGCCCGAGTGCCGAGTTGAAAATAAGCAGGCCACCAATGACTGCCGCCTCGCTGAAGTCGCGAAGCACCAACTCCAACACGATGGCCGCCTCCAACATCCAGGGAATCGGCGCCCACAGTTTCTTGAGCGCTCGCAGCAGCGGGTGTAAGGAGGTGTCGGGCATGGCGTTGGGTCCCAATTCGCCCATCAACTTCGTCGCCGCTTCGTCACTTAAGCCGTCGGGCAACGTTGCGACCGGGGGCGCGGACGTATCTACGGGCGGGTCCTTGGGAATGGGCTCAGCCACTGCATTCCTCCTCCAAGAGCAGATGGTGCGACTGTATCCCACGTCGCGATCTGTGAGTCCGTACGCCACGAACGCACTGCTTCGCGAAGGACGTGGCGTCCCTTGGCGAGGAGGACTCGACCCACGCGCGATTGAATCCTCGAATCACCGCCTTCACGATTGTATTTCAAGCCCGCGCAGAGTCGCCAACGGTCGCGACCTTGAGTCTGCGCCTGATTCGATTCCAAAGTCGAATCAGGCGCAGGCAGGTTGACAAGGCAATCAGGGCAACTTACGCTGGCCCTTTCGAACGGGTTCGGCCCGACGCTTGAGAAAATGAGGGTTTGTGCGTCAGTCCCGTCGTGTCGCCCTGGTCGACAACGCCAAGTTCTACGTTGGGCCGCCGCTGGCCCGTCTGCTCGCCGCAAGCGGTCACGACCTGGTCATCGGCGACCCCGCCAACGGTTTGGTCGAAGAGCTCGAGGACCTTGGCGCCGCAGTCGAAGTCGTCACGGGCGTGCACGACCTCGCCGACCCTTCCAGCGCACCGCGACTGGTACAAGCCGGACTCACCCGTTTCGGTCGGATCGACAGCGCAACTGCATTCTCGGGCCAGGTCGTCGTCGGCCGGTTCCTCAACTCGACTGAGGCGGATCTCGCGGCTGTCGTGCGCGGCTGCATCGAGGCTCCGTACCATTTCTTGAAGGCGACGTGCGCCGCGATGAAGGACAACGGTGGGGGCCAGATCCTGCTGATCACGAGCGCCTCGGCGGCCCGTCCGACACCGGGGGCTCCGCTCTACTCATCGGCCCGCGCCGCAGGCACCATGCTGGCCAAGAACGTGGCCGGCGAGATGGCACGCTTCGGACTTCAGGTGAACGCCGTCGGGACCAATTTCATGGACTTCCCCGAGTTCCTTCGCGCGTCCGGCGGCGATGACCCCGAGGTCCGCGCCAAGCTCGAGGCCCAGGTGCCCCTCGGTCGCCTCGGCACCGTCGACGAATTCGCACACTTCTGCATGCCCTTTGTCGACGGGAAGAGCGGCTTCACGACGGGCCAGTTCGTGGCCTACGCCGGGGGATGGGCGTAGCATCCCTCGGGCACGAATCGTTCCAATCTGAGTGCCGTGTAGTTGCGTTACCGTCTCAGGTAGGAACTTCAAGGACGTGACATGGCAACAGACCGCTCTTCATTGACGAGCCTCGAACGAGAAAAAGCATCGGTTTTCCATTCGTGGTCCGCCCAGTCGACCATCAATCCCTTCATGGTGAAGGACGCGCTCGGGGTCTACGTCACCGGTGAAGACGGCGTCACCTACCTCGATTTCTCGTCGCAGTTGGTGAACACGAACATCGGCCACCAGCACCCTTCGGTCGTGAAGGCCATCCAGGACCAGGCCGCGGTGCTCTGCACGATCGCGCCCCAGCACGGCTACCAGTCGCGCTACCGCGCCGCCGAACTCATACTCGACCACTCCTTTGACGGCGCGACGAAGGTCTTCTTCACCAACGGCGGCACCGAGGCGGTCGAACACGCAGTTCGCATGGCCCGCTTGCACACCGGTCGTCACAAGGTCATGGCCGCCTACCGGAGTTACCACGGCGCGACCGCGACGTCGATCAACCTCACGGGTGATCCACGCCGTTGGGCGAGTGACAGCGGATCGGCCGGCGTCGTGCACTTCTTCGGGCCGTTCTTCTACCGGTCGGCATTCTTCTCGTCGAGCGAAGAACAGGAGTGCCAACGCGCGCTCGAGAACCTGGAGAGCACGATCCTCTTCGAGGGACCCTCGACCATCGCCGCCATAATCCTTGAGACGATTCCCGGCACCGCCGGCATCATGATCCCTCCCCCGGGCTACCTACAGGGCGTGCGTGAGATCTGCACGCGCTATGGCATTGTCTTCATCGCCGACGAAGTGATGGTCGGCTTCGGTCGCGCGGGCTCATGGTTCGCCTACCAGCAGCATGGCGTTACGCCCGACCTCGTCACCTTCGCCAAAGGGGTCAACTCGGGTTACATCCCTCTTGGTGGCGTCGTGCTCAACGAGGCCATCTGCGCCACGTTCAACGATCGGGTCTATCCCGGCGGGCTCACCTACTCGGGCCATCCACTGGCCTGCGCGTCGGCGGTCGCCTCGATCGAGGCAATGGAGAATGAGCACATCATCGAGAATGCGAAGCGGATCGGTGACGACGTCCTTCGCCCGGGTCTGTTGGAACTACAGGCGCGCCACCGGATTATCGGCGACGTGCGCGGGGTCGGCGTGTTCTTCGCGCTCGACCTCGTAAGCGACCGAGACACGAAGGAGCCGCTCGCGCCCTACGGCCAGAGTTCACCCGCGATGAACGAGATCGTGGCGGCGTGTCGCCGGGAGGGTCTGCTCATCTTCGCCAACTACCACCGGATCCACGTGGTGCCGCCCTGCACGATCACCGACGATGAGGCCCGCAATGGTTTGGCGCGTCTGGATCGAGCACTGGGTGTTGCGGACAAGTACTACGTCGGAGTCTGATGACCAACGAAAATCAACGGGTTAGAGCCGCCACATTGCTACGCGAACTGGGTCATGATTTCGTCTCGCGCGACCTCAACGATGAGCAGCTGGCGTCAGTGAACGCGCGCCTCGAGGAACTCAGCAAGATCGTCGGAGGGGGTGCGCTGCGCAGTCGGACGATTGCTCGCGGTTCGCTCGCGAACTTCAAGATGGCCGTCCCCGCCGAAGGGCAGGTCGAGAAGCACCAACTCTTTTCGGATTCAATCGTGTCCGGCGGAGCCAACCCGATGGGGCTGGGTGGCTTCCTTTGGCGCGAGGGCACGAACGCACTCATGGAGGTGACCCTCGGCAAGGCCTTCGAGGGCGCGCCCGGTCGCGCGCATGGCGGTATCGTCGCCGCGCTGATCGACGAGACCATGGGTCTCGTGCTCGCAATCAACGACGTGCTCGCCTTCACCGTCCAGCTCGACATCACCTACATCGCGCCGACGCCGATCAACACACCAATCATCGCTCGGGCGTGGCTCGAGGAGCAGAACGGACGAAAACTCTCGATCGCCGCCGTCGTGACCGCGAGTGACACCGAGATCGCCAAGGCCACCGCGCTGTTCATCTCGGTCGACCCCGAGAAGTTCTTGAAGCACCTCGCATCGCTCGATTCATAGGGGCAGTTCGAAAAGGTGCACCTCGACATCCACCGCAGCTTCCGTTCCAGCAAAGTCCCCGACGTCGACGCGACCTTCTGGTTCCTGAAGATCCTCACCACCGCCATGGGCGAAGCGACCTCGGATTTCCTCGTGCATCGATTTTCGCCGGCGCTCGCGGTGCTGGGCGGCGCCGTGGTGTTCGCCGTCGTCCTCTACTGGCAACTGCGAAGTCCCCGCTATCTCGTCGTCACCTACTGGTCGGCCGTCGTGATGGTGAGCGTCTTTGGCACCATGTGCGCCGACGTCGTGCACGTGGGCTTCGGCGTGCCCTACTTGATCTCGACGATCGGCTTCGCGATCGCGCTGGTGGCGGTCTTCTCGACATGGCAACGCACGGAGAAGACGCTCTCCATCCACAGCATCGTCACGACCCGCCGAGAGCTGTTCTACTGGGCGACGGTCACCACGACCTTCGCCCTGGGCACCGCCGCCGGTGACATGACCGCCAACACCCTTCACCTGGGCTACTTCAGTTCAGGGGTCTTGTTCGCGGTGTTGATAACGCTGCCCGGTCTGGGACTGCGCTACCTGAAGCTGAACGCGATCGCGATGTTCTGGAGCGCGTACATACTGACCCGTCCGCTCGGTGCGTCCTTCGCCGACTGGGCCGGGGTGAGCCACGTCCGCGGTGGCCTCAACTGGGGTCCGGGCAACGTGGCGATGCTACTGAGCGCAGCCATTTGCCTGGTGGTGTGGTCCCTCGCCCGACGCGCGCGCCGGCGCTGATTCTTCGTCCGGTCGTTAGGCTGGCTCTATGCCTGCTGTCACTGTAGATAATCCGTTAGAGCTCCCTAAAGTCGTCACCCCCAAGGCGAACGACCGGTCCCGTCGCATCAAGTCCATCACCACCGCACCTCGCGGACTCGAGGGCGAAGGATTCCCGGTGCGTCGAGCGTTCGCCGGCATCGACCTCGCCGATCTCGACCCCTTCATCCACTTGGACCAGATGGGCGAGGTCGACTACGGGCCCGGTGAACCCAAGGGCACGCCGTGGCACCCGCACCGCGGATTCGAGACCGTCACGTACATGATGGAGGGCACCTTCCTGCACCAGGACTCCATTGGCGGTGGCGGAATGATCGAGAACGGCGCCACCCAGTGGATGACCGCCGGCGCCGGCATACTGCACATCGAGCGACCACCGGACGCTCTCATCGACTCGGGTGGACTCTTCCACGGAATCCAACTCTGGGTGAATCTTCCCTCGAAGTTGAAGATGACCAACCCGCGCTACCAGGACATCGGATCCAACGAGGTCACGCTGCTCACCAACGAGAACGGCGACGCGATTATCCGTGTCATCGCCGGGTCGCTCGGCGACGTCCAGGGCCCCGGGAGCACCCACACACCGATCACGATCGTGCACGCGTCACTGCTGCCGGGCGGTCAACTCACGCTGCCGTGGAATCCGAACTACAACGCGCTCAGCTACGTCTTGGCCGGTCGCGGCACGGTCGGTGCGGACCGCCACAAGATCGGCGAAGGTCAGATGGCCGTGCACATTGACGGCGACGTCGTCGTACTCTCAGCCAGCGACACCCAGGACTCGCGCACGCAGGCCTTCGAGGTGCTCATCCTCGGCGGCGAGCCCATCCGCGAACCCGTCGCGGCGTACGGTCCATTCGTCATGAACACCAAGGCCGAACTGCAACAGGCCTTCGAGGATTACCAGGCTGGTCGCCTCGGCCAGATTCCGGCCGACCACATCTAGAGCGTCGCGAGCAGTTGGCGTCCTTCGGTAGCGATTCGCTCGAAGAGTGCCACGTCGTAGTCGTAGGGTGAATCGGGGATCGGCCAGTGGACCACGACCTCGGTAAAGCCGAGTGAGCGGTAACGTCCAGCCCAGTCCACGAATGCCTCGAACGACGACAGCGGCGACTCGTCACCGGCGAAGTCGAGGAAGATCCGCTCCATCGACGAAATGTCACGTTGACCCGCCGCCAACTGGGCGTCGAGCGAATTGACCTGGCGCGCCACCGCGTCGAACGTCGACGTGCCGTCATCGCGCGCGCTGCCAAAACTCACCCAGCCATCCGCCAACTCCGCGGCCAGCGCCAGGCTCTTGGGCCCGAGGGCGCTCAGGACGATCGGCGGGCGCGGCAGTTGCACCGGACCGGGAATCTGACGTGAATCAACGACCGGGTAGAACTCTGCGTCGATTGTCGAGAACGGCTCACGCAATAGGACGTCGAGCGCCCTCGTGAACTCGACGAAGCGTTCGTGGCGCTCGAGCGGGCTCCACGCTCGCTGACCCAGCACGGTCGCGTCAAAGCCCGTGCCGCCCGAGCCGACGCCGATGGTCACCCGACCGTTCGAGATATCGTCGAGGGCCAGCAGATCCTTGGCGAGCACCAGGGGATGGCGAAAGTTGGGCGAGGTCACCAGGGGGCCGAGTCGAAGGTTCTTCGTCACCCCGGCCGCCGCGACGAGTGTCGGGACCATCGTGAACCACGGTTTCTCGCGGAAACTTCGCCACGACAAGTGATCGTAGGTGTAGCCCGCGTAGAGGCCGTACTCCTCCGCTCGTCGCCACATCACTTCGGATTGCGCCCAACGCTGCGACGCCAGGATGACCGTACTCAGTCGCACGCGAGTCAGCCGGCGTCGCGGTGCACGAGGAAGGTTCCCGTCGCGCGGCTCACGAGTTTGCCCTCGGCGCTCGAGACGGTGGCCTCGGCGTAGGCGATCTGACGAGTGAGTCGAACCACCTCGCCGCGTAGGGAGTACTTCTCGGCACGCATCGCCGGACGCATCAGCTCAGTGGTCATCTCGATCGTCGCCTGGGTCCGGTCCCTGCCCCGCAGTGCCGCATTGATGGCGAAATTCATCGCGGCGTCGAGCAGCACCGAGTGCACGCCCGCCTGCACCGCGCCGTGGGGGTTGCAGGCGAGGTCTTTGGGCTCGAAGTTTCCGTTGACCCAACCCAGGTCCTCGCCGTCAACACCGTAGGTTTCGAACGAGCCGCCAACCGCCGCAATGATGGCCATGCCACCGTCACCCAACCAGCGATCCATGTTCTTCGTCGAGTCGCTCACGCTTGCGACGATAGTCCCGATGCCGGTCTAGGCTGCGCGCGGTGGGGTTTTCCCACGTCTGAAGAAAGGGAATGCAATGCCAATAGCGGTCATTGTGGATGCCGTTCGCACCCCGGGGGGTAAGCGTAACGGAAAACTGAAAAACTGGCATCCGGTCGACCTGGCGTCCGAGGCGCTGCGCGCCATCGTAAGCCGGAACAACCTCGACCCGGCCCTGATTGACGACGTCATCATGGGCTGTGTGTCACAGGTGGGCGAGCAGGCGTTCAACGTCGGACGCAACGCGGTTCTCGCGGCCGGTTGGCCCGAGTCCGTTCCCGCAACAACCATCGACCGCCAGTGCGGATCGTCCCAGCAAGCAATGCACTTCGCCGCTCAGGGCGTCATGGCCGGTGCCTACGACATCGTCGTCGCCGCTGGCGTCGAAGTGATGAGCCGCGTCACAATGGGCTCTTCGATTGGCAAGGACTCGGGCTTCCCGTTCGGTCCTCGTGTGCAGGCCCGCTACGAACCGGTGGGCGGTCTGAAGAACCAGGGCATCGGCGCCGAGATGATCGCCGACCAGTGGGGCATCAGCCGTCAGGACCTCGACGCCTTTTCTGCCGAGAGCCACCGTCGGGCCGCGCAGGCGACCGCCGAGGGCCGCTTTGAACGCGAGATCATCCCGATCTACGTTCGCGACGAAGACGGGCAGCCGACCGACGAACTCATGACCGTCGACGAGGGAATCCGGCCTGATTCCTCCGTCGAATCGCTCGGGAACCTGAAGTCCGCCTACAAGGAGGGCGGCAAGGTCACCGCTGGGAACGCCTCCCAGATCACCGACGGGGCGTCGGCCGTACTGATCATGAGCGAAGAGAAGGCCCGTGAACTCGGCTTGACCCCTCGCGCGAAGTTCCACTCGTTCGCCCTCGCCGGCGTCGACCCCGTCACGATGCTGACCGGTCCCATCCCCGCCACCATCAAGGTGCTGGAGAAGGCCGGCCTCACGCTCGCTGACATCGACCTCGTCGAGATCAACGAGGCGTTCGCGGCGGTCGTGCTCGCGTGGCAGAAGGAGCTGAACGCCGATCTTTCGAAGGTCAACGTGAACGGCGGCGCGGTTGCGCTCGGCCACCCGCTCGGCGCCTCGGGCGCCAAATTGTGCGCAACGCTGCTCAATGAGCTCGAGCGCACCGGTGGCCGTTACGGACTGATCACCATGTGTGAGGGTGGTGGGCTCGCCAACGCGACCATCATCGAACGCCTCGGCTAACACACAACGCAACACCCCCCGTGGTCCGCCACGGGGGGTTTGTCGTTTTTAGCGGTATCTTGTCGCGAGATAGAACGCGCTGAACATCGAGACGAGACCGATCACGAGATACCACGACGAGGTCGATCCCGGGAGCACCTGCAGGTAGTTGAGCGTGATCACGAGCATGCCGAAGAGCAGCAGGTCGATCAGTACCCATCCGTACCAGTGGGGACTGTGATCGGCACCAACGGGACGACGCGCGGTCACCCGCCCTTTGCTCTCGGCCGTCACGTAGCGGCCAACAGTCTTGGCCTTGGCCTTGCTCTGCTTCGATTGCGACTTTGCCATAGAGACCGATGTTAGCGAACTGGTGTCGTGTGACTATCCGGTAGTGGTAGTAGTGGTGGTGGTAGTGGGAGCCGTGCTCGATTGACACACCGACAGGTACACCGTTGAGTTGTAGGGAACCTGGGATCCCGGCAATGCACTCTGTGAGAAGACGGTCCCCACCTGGGTCGGTGCGCACTGGGTCGGATCAGCGGCGCTCGACGAAGTCAGTAGCCCTTCCCCATGCAACGCCGAGGTAGCGGCACTCATGGTGTCGCCCACAACGCCGAGGACCACGACCTGGCAATAGCCCGATGACGTAACGAGTTCAATTGCGGTGCCGGACTTGACCAGGTTCCCAATGGAGGGAATTGTGTTCACGACGAGCCCGGACGCCACGGTGTTCGAGCACTTGGTGCTCGTGGTCGAACTCACGGTCAACTGCGACTGGCCGAGCTTCGAGGCGGCGGCGACCGTGGTGTCGCCCTGCACCTGGGGCACGGGGAACTCCGCCGTCGGCGAAAGCACGGTGAGCCAAACTGTGTCACCGGTCTTGGCACTCGTGCCCCCAATTGGCGTCTGGGACAACACCGTGTCCGGAGCGCCTCCCGTCGACGGCACAGTGTTCACGAATTTTTCCTTCGGCTGAAGACCCTTTGAGGAAAGGGCGCTCTCCGCCGCGCTCAAGGTCATACCGGTCGTATCAGGCACCTTGACCGGCGTGGAACTTTGGCCGAGACTCACCTTCAACGACACCGACTGACCATTCTTGATCTTCGTACCGGCCTTGGGATCGGTCGACACGACGGTTCCCTTGGTCTTGTTTGACGGCACCAAGGTCAACGTACCAATGACCAGGTTGTCCGCGTGCAGCGTGGTCGTCGCCGCGCTAATCGACTGTCCAACGACGTACGGCATTGAAGTGACCGCGGTCTTGCCGTTCAAGAGGAAGTAACTCAGTCCGCCGATTGCGAGCAGCAGGATGACGACCGCCGCGATGAACCCCGAACGGTTGTTGCGACGTCGGCGAACGTCCGTGCGCGGTCCGGTCATGACCGGAACCGCCTGCGTTCGCTCCCCGGCCGCCACCGCCGACACCGCGCGCGTCGCGTCAGCACCGAAGAAGGCTCCGTCGTAGCCGGCGGCCCTCACGGGCTGACCCTCACTGAAACGTAGAAGGTCGGCTCGCAATTCGTCAGCCGTCTGGTACCGCTGACCTGGGGATTTCGCAAGAGCGAGCATGACGATCGACTCGAGGTCGCGCGGAATTGCGGGGTTGAACTCGGAGGGCTTGGGTACCGATCCGTGGACGTGCTGGCTGGAAACCTCGACGGGCGAGTCACCAATGAATGGCGGACGACCGGTGAGCATCTCGTACAGCACGACGCCGAGCGAATAGACATCACTGCGACCATCGACGGCGGCGCCTTCGGCCTGCTCGGGCGAGAAGTACGTTGCGGTGCCCATGACCGATCCCTCTTCAGCGAGGTGGTCTTCGCTGGAGACCGCTTGGGCAATCCCGAAGTCGGTGACCTTTACCTGGCCGTCATTCGTGATCAGGATGTTGCCCGGCTTGACATCGCGGTGCACGACACCATTGCGATGCGCGTAACCGAGTGCCGCAGCGACTTGGGCGACGATGAGCACTGAGCGCGACGCGGTGATGGTCCGTGAACCACGTAGAACTTCGGCGAGCGACGTCCCTTCGACCAGTTCCATGACGATGAAGTAGGTCCCGTTGTCCTCGCCCCAGTCGAACACCGGCACGATGTTAGGGTGCGAGAGGTTCGCCGCAGCCTGGGCCTCACGTCGGAAACGTTCGACGAACAAGGGGTCCTCTCCCAGTTCGGGATAGAGGATCTTGAGCGCCACGGGACGGTTGAGCAGGAGGTCCTGGGCTCGGTACACGAGCGCCATCCCACCCCGAGCGATCAGGTGCGTGACCTGGTACCGATTCGAATAGATTCGGGGGTCGCTGACGGGCTCCATACGCTCCCTAGCCTACGCTCTCGGTCTTGTCATAACTATTTCAACTCGGGCACGTAGTCGAGGTTCCCGACGACGCGAGCCCCGCCTGCAAAGCGAGCGTCCCCTCGATGAGGCACTTGACGATCGGTCCCGCGA
>PKWW01000053.1 GCA_003132165.1 Acidimicrobiaceae bacterium
CCGATGCTCTATCCCCTGAGCTACGGGAGCTTTGTTGGCTTTTCATGATCATTGGGGAGGCAGCGCCCGCACCGGCACGACCTCAGCACAACAATCACGGAAAGCAGCACAACGCTTACCAACTGTCCCCACTATTCAAACACAGAAGCTGGGAGTCAATGACCGCTTCGATACGGGCGACGGACATCGCACTAAGGGTACGATCGCGGTTCAGTCTCTGTCGAGAAAACGAAGTGCCTAGTTGAGACCGACCTTCTTCCACGTGGCGCCACCATCGAAGGTTTGCAACAGATACGTAGTCGCCTGGGTGTTGCCCCGATCGCACGCCGCGAGGCCGTGCATCGTGTCGGTGAACACCAGGCCGTTGACGATGTTGCAGGCGAGCCTCCCGACGGGGGTCATCGTTCGCCCGTCATTCGTGATCCTGTAGAGGTTCTTGGCACCCGGCGTGTCGCTGGGTCCATAGGCGAGGTACCCGACGGTGCTCGACACCGGGTCGAAGGCGCCCCCACCGGTACCCGCGAACTGCACAACCGGTAGTACGTTCCAGTGGACGCCACCGTCGCCCGAGTAGAAGAACGACACCGACATTCCGGTCGGACACTCAGCCCACAAAGCGGTGGTTGACATCGCCGTGATGGAGCAGGCGTAGACGCTCCCCAACTTCGGGGCAGACGAACGCGTGAAGGTTCGGCCCCGATTATGGGAGCTGAAGACGACGACCGTCGCGTGCGTCTGTTGTGTGAGCCAGACGCTAGAGCCGTAGGCCCCCATGCCAACACCCATTCCAGAAGGCCACTTCGCCAGTTTGGTGAATGACCACCTGTTGGCCGACAAGGGTGACCGGGCAATTCGGTAGTTAGTGCACTCCCCGCTCTTCGGACAGTGTGCGATGACTGCGTAGAGTTCGCTGTGGGTAGTGGTGAAGTCGAGGATGGAGACATCGGGCGCGATGCTCTCGCTGTGCCAGGTCTTCGCTCCGTCAACCGTCACCTTCAGCGTCGCCACGGGACTGCCCCCCAGCAGGATGTAACCATCATCCATAGTGGCGAAGATCACCTGGCTCAAGTTACCAAGGAGTGATCCGTTGGCAAAGGTAATTGAGGGCAGGTGGCCCGTCGTGAAGTGCGCCCCATTATCGTTCGTTCGCTGCAGGTGGAAACAGGCTTGGTAGTTGCACGCCGCCGGATTGTCGCTCTCGAAGTCGGCACTGGTGCTGAGGACGTAGACGGTGGACGAGCCATTGACTCTGGCTAACAACTGGGGTGCCAGCACCGGTCCTTTGGCTGCACCAGCGGAGAGAGCTCCCGTCGCCAGAGCGACACCAAGAAAGAAGAGGGCGATGACGCACGTCAATCGATTCATCCAGGTGTGCTCTCGAATCACCATCACTTCATCACCTTGCCACCAAGTCCACGCTGAGGACGCTCAGCGAACGACATTTCGTGCTGTTCACCACAGATACCTGTTGCCGAGTCGACGAAAGATGGCGTTCCAACACGGCCCCCTTTTGCGTTCCAAGAGCATGAGCCCACGCCACTTTCGATTGCTTAGAAGTCCTGGCGAGAAGTAATTCGCGAAAGCCCCACGTGAAGAGCGGTCGCGATCAGGTCGCCGCGGTGTCCGAGAATGCGACGCTTCTCAATGGAGGTCGCGCCCTACCATCAATCTCCAGCCACGACGAAGACATCGGCCTTCCCCGATCTCAACTACCAAGTCGAAGGTGAACGATCGTCCGCATAGTGATCGCGCAATGAGTCAATCACCAAGAATCCGCGCTACGTCACTCAGGCGCTCGGGCACCACTCGCCACCAGACCCACCGGCCTCGCTTTTCACCCACGATAAGACCAGCTGCTGCGAGGATCTTCGTGTGGTGTGAGATTGTCGGCTGACTCTTGCCCAAGGGCTCTTCGAGGTTGCAGCCGCACACTTCCACCTCAGAAGCGATGAGCGACAACATCCGAAGGCGCGCGGGGTCACTCAGAGCGCCGAAGATCTTCGCCAGGTCGATGGCCTCGATCTCGGACAACGCTTCGCCCGCGAGCGGGCTGCAGCAACTGACGACGGTATCGTCGACCGAGATTGTCTTGCGCTGAGCCATGTCTTCCATTCTACTATTGACAGTCGTCAATGAGTTGGCTACTGTTCCTATCGACAAACGTCAATTTACCGGAGGTGGCCGTGTCCAGACTGCAACTCGCCCTGAATGTTTCGAACCTTGAAGAGGCTGTGGACTTCTACTCCACTTTCTTCAAGACTGAACCGGCGAAGCTCCGTCCCGGTTACGCCAATTTCTCAATCGCCGATCCGCCGCTGAAGTTGGTGCTGTTCGAAAACCCCGACGCGCCCGGCACGATCAATCACCTCGGCGTGGAGGTCTTCTCCAGCGAAGAGGTCGTCGCGGCGACCGAGTACCTGCAGGCTCAGGGCATGACCACCGACGTCGAAGAGCAGAACACCTGCTGCTTCGCGGTCCAGGACAAGGTCTGGGTCGACGGACCCGACGCCTCGCGATGGGAGGTCTATACGGTGCTCGCCGACGCCCCGACTTTCGGGGCGAAGCCCGACGACGGCGCGTGCTGCGTCCAGGAGCCCGTTACCGTTGGCGCGAAGTCGTGCTGCTAACGCGCACCATCATCGACGGAAGCAGGCGTCCATGAGCGAAACCAAAGCGGAGTACGAGGCCGGTTCGGTCGCGGTGATCGAACGACTCTCCTTCCTCGACCGGTTCCTTCCGCTCTGGCTGGGTCTGGCCATGGTCATTGGTATCGGTCTCGGTCGGGCTATCCCCAGCCTCGCGGGGCACATCAACTCGGTCCAGGTAACGTCGGGCACGCCGCTGCCAATCTTCCTCGGCCTGCTCGTGATGATGTACCCCGTGCTCGCGAAAGTCCGCTACGACCGGATTGGTACGGTGACCCGCGATAGGAAATTGCTGGTGACCTCGCTGGTACTCAACTGGATCGTCGGTCCTGCGGTCATGTTCGCGCTGGCCTGGCTGCTCCTACCGAACCTACCGACCTACCGAACCGGACTCATCATCGTGGGGCTGGCCCGCTGCATCGCGATGGTGCTCATTTGGAACGACCTCTCGGGGGGCAACCGAGAGGCGGGGGCGGTCCTCGTGGCGCTGAACTCCCTGTTTCAGATCGTCGCCTTCGCGTTCCTCGGTTACTTCTACCTGAAGGTCTTGCCCGGTTGGCTCGGACTCAGCACCGAGGGGCTCAACCTCTCGATTGGCAAGATCGCCGAGACCGTCGCCATCTTCCTCGGCATACCTCTCGTCGCCGGCTATGTCACCCGCACGTGGGGCGAGCGACTGAAGGGCCGCGACTGGTACGAAACGAAGTTCCTGCCCCGCCTCGGACCCTTCGCCCTCTACGGCCTGCTCTACACCGTGGTGATCCTGTTCGCCCTGCAGGGCCACACAATCACCGCCCGTCCGGGCGACGTGGCGCGCATCGCGTTGCCACTCCTGTGTTACTTCGCCATCATGTGGTTCGGATCGTTCGCTCTCGGCCGCTCGATCGGTCTGCCCTACGACCGCACCGCCACGCTGGCCTTCACCGCGGCGGGCAACAACTTCGAACTCGCTATCGCCGTCTGCATCGGTGTCTTCGGGGTCACGAGTGGCGAAGCCCTAGCTGGCGTGGTCGGACCACTGATCGAGGTGCCCGTCCTGGTCGGACTGGTCTACGTCTCACTGTGGGCGAAACGACGCTACTTTCCTATCCCCGTCGAGGAGAAGCAATGAAGGGCCGTCCAGAGATCCTGTTCCTCTGCGTGCACAACGCCGGCCGCTCCCAGATGGCCGCCGGTTTCGCCCGCAGCCTCGGCGGCGACCGTGTCGTCATCCACTCGGCCGGTACCGCGCCGGGCGAACACCTGAACCCCGCCGTCGTTGAGGTCATGCGCGAGAAGGGAATTGACATCACCGGCCAGAAGCCCCAGGTGCTCACCGAGGCGATGGGGCTGAACTCTGACGTGATCATCACCATGGGCTGCGGCGACACGTGCCCGGTCTACCCCGGAAAGCGCTACCTCGACTGGGAGTTGATCGACCCCGCAGGAAAGTCGATCGACGAGGTTCGGCCCATCCGCGACGACATAGAACAGCGCGTCTCGGCGCTCCTCGATGAGCTCCTGACCGCGCCCAACTGAAAGTTCGTGCACATGACTGACAACCGCCTGATTGACGAGCTGTCGACTGAGGTCCAGCGACCGCTGCGCCCCGCTCTCGCCAGTTTGTCGACAGAATTCCAAGGAATCTTCGACGATGACACCATTGAGCACTTCTTGGTCGACTCCTACCAACGACTCGCCGCCAAATCCAAGACCGGGAGCTTCCTGGGCGTGCTCTCCGAGCGATTCGCGCGAGAGCGGTTGCAGGCCATGACCCGCACAAGGGACGCGTCACCGAGCAGGCCCGGCGTGCTCTTCCTCTGCGTGCATAACGCCGGTCGGTCCCAGATGGCCGCCGGCTGGCTGCGAAACATCGCCGGTGACCGTGTCGACGTCTTCACGGGTGGCTCAGAACCCGGCGACGAGCTCAACGCCGTCGTGGTCGAAGCAATGGCCGAGGTGGGTATCGACATCCGACAGGAGTTCCCGAAGCCCTGGACCGACGAGGTCGTACGAGCCGTCGACATGGTGATCTCGATGGGCTGTGGCGACATCTGCCCTATCTACCCGGGCAAGAACTACGTCGACTGGGACCTCGCCGACCCCGAGGGAATGACGATCAACCAAGTCCGACTGGTGCGTGAGAACCTGAAGTCACTCGTGGAGGACCTCGTCGGTACGTTCACCAGTCGCGAACCGGCCACTGCCAGCCCAGACCTTCGATCACGAGGTAACGGGATCCCGCTGTAGAGAATCCCGCGTTCAACGAGCTCACGACTGGAATCGGCTGCAGGCATTCCACCTGTTCGCCAACACCGTTCCGGGGCCGAACGTGGCGAGCCAGATCAGCGGGATCTTCTCCAGGCACAACGGTGCGCGACGAGGTGGCTCGAGACTATTTGTCGTGATCCGTCTCAATGCAGTCACGGTTTGGACGACCGTAGGTGCTCACTAGGGTCACATCAAGGTTCAAGTTGCGCCGAAGATGCCGAGCGGTTGAATGAATGAGGACCAATGGATCACAGCCCTCACCAAAGAGATCAAGGCGACGCTGGGGACCTTGCCTCGATCGGTACGGTTCAGATGTCGCAGCTGAGCCGATTAGGTCGTCGCATGAAGCCGATCGGTCAGTCACTGTTGGTAGGAGGACTGATTGCGTGCATGATCGCCTCGAGCGGAGGATTCAGTACGTCACGGGCATCTGCCGGTGCGGCGGCTCGCGACCATGCTGGCGAAACAAGTTTGAGTACGCGCGCCCAGGCCTCTGGCATTGGCGTGACTTCCAACGGGAACAAGACAGCCAAGGATCAGGGCTCGACGACAACCACGACATCGATTGCCGCCGCGTCGACATCGACTCCTACGACCATCTTGGCGTGTCACCAGGACTTGGCAAGCCACATCGCCATTCCCGCTGACGTCGACCAACTCATCACAGTGGAAGTGTCGAGGTCCCAAGCCGTCGATGGCACGCTCATCGCTTGGCAACGCCAGGGGTCGTGTTGGTCGATTGCACACGGTCCTTTCCGGGCGGTCCTCGCCTACCGCGGCATCAGCACCCACAAGCGTGAAGGCGACGACACGACGCCCGCTGGCATGTTCGGCTTCGGGTCAACGATCTTCGGTACCGCGCCGAATCCTGGGGTCAAGTTCATCTATCACCGATTGGTTTGCGGCGACTGGTGGGACGAAGACTCCTTGTCTCGTGACTACAACCTCTTCGTACACGTCGCGTGCGGTGCAGAACCGCCTTTCAACAACGGGTCGTCGGAGGCCCTGTGGACCGAGACCTTGTCATACCGGTCGTTCGCGGTCATCAACTACAACAAGGCCCGAACGCCGGGACGAGGGTCGGCGATCTTCCTTCACGCGTTTGATGGTGCGCCGACCACCGGATGCGTCTCCACTCCCCTCGTAGACCTCGACGCAATTCTCGACTGGATGAATCCAGCTAAGAATCCTCGGATTGACATTGGAACGCCATCGACCATCACGAGGTACTAGCGGTATCACTCATCAGAAATGGACTACCTTGCGCCTTGCACATGGCCCGCGCAATCGCCGAGGAGCAGGCGAAGTTTGAACTTCCATCCCGAGCTTCGCGCCTACGTGACGAGGAAGGTGTCGACGAAGGCGCGGCGACTTTCAGAGAACCCATTGACTGGCGACCCGATAATCTCGGCGACGACGACACGCGAGTTGCGACTAGAAAGGAATTGATGCTATCCAACGTCGTCGTACCAATTGAATCTGACGGTCGGCACTTGGGGACGAGGGGACGGCGACCTTCGACGTCATCGCTTGCGCTGGGGATCGCAATCTTGGTGGGTGTCGCGAGCACCCTTGTGCCGTCGCTCGTTTTGAACTCAAGCGCCGGTGCGTCGAAGGCGGGTACACCCGAGTGCTCGCCCGCGTCCTTGACGGAGAAGGTCTCGACGGGGCGGCCGTCCTACGGGCCCGCGGCCAAGGTCTCGTTCATCGCTTCGATTCGCAACAAATCCAAGGCCGCATGCTCGGTGGCGATTGGTCCGACGTCTCCCACAATTTCCTTGACCAGTTCGAAAGGCGTGCAGGTGTGGAACAACTGTTTCCTCGACGATCATTCGGGAGCCTGTGCCCAGTACCTCTTGCTGCATACGCTGGCTCCGGGTGCTTCCTACAAGAGGACTTACACCTGGGACCAGCGATCGGGGACTCCACCCGTGCGCGTCGCGCGCGGCGTCTACACGCTGACCATGCGATTCGCCGGCGTTGTCGGGAACGTTCGAGCAGAACTCAAGCTCACCGCCCGGGTCATCCCTGCCTGACAGGCCTAAGCCCTCACCGCGACGATCACCCTGATCATCCGATAGAGCGCCAGTACGTGGCACCGTGTGGGTATCTCCGGCTTTCTTTCTCCGCACGCCGCTCAGCCGTCGACGCCTCCCGATCATGGTGCGAATCGGCTGTCGAGCTGAGCCGACCGAATCGGGTTAGGTGGAACTCTCATAGGTCACGACGAACGAGGCGGACGCCCCCGCTCCTTCAATGGCACCCGGCAATGCCATTATGGAGCGCGCGCTGTCCACCATCTCGATTGAGTTCGAGTACGTCGGCAGGTACCACGATCCGCCCGGCACGGTCAGCGTCAGGTCCGCGAACGTGACTGTGCCGAAATTCGCAAGCGGGTAGAACGTCGAGTTGTTGAGGTTCGTCGGATCCTCGGCAATCCACTCGGCACTGGTGGCGTTGCCCGAATAGGCCTCGACCGCTGACATGCTCCGGCCATTCGAGACATCGATGATCGAATAGACCCAGTAACCCGACGATAGTTGGTTGACCTCAGCTTCAATGACGTCCCCCGGCGAAATCGAGAAGAGGACTTGCTCGGCGTAATGCCTGTCTTGATCGGTCCACCAGGCGGTATCCACCTGCCCCCCTGGTTCACAGCTCGAAGACGTGCCCGTCTGGAACAGCCCGGTCGAACTGTTCCACCCGTTGACGCCGACCCAGTCCGCGGTAGAACCCGACGGCGTCGAAGAGCAGTTGAGTGTCGGTACGGTCCATGTCGCGCCCACCCCTTGGTATCCCCCACTCTGTCCGGTGAGTACGTAACCCGACCAGTTCGAGGACGTAAAGGCGACTTTCATGGCCCACTGGGCGTAGAGCGTGAGGTTCTGGGTAAACGTGTAGGTGACGTCGTCGGCGTAGGCGGTGCCGGTGCCGTTCGCGACGGTGTTCCAACCCGAGAAGGTGTAGCCCGTCTGGGTGAAGGTGTTGGTGGTGAGTGCGCTCGCAACGTCGTAGTTCTGCGTCTCACTGGCCATGGTGCCGATGCCGCCGTTGGCGTTGAAGCTGACGGTGTAACTGTTGATCGTCCATTGGGCGTATAGCGTGAGGTTCTGGGTAAACGTGTAGGTGACGTCGTCGGCGTAGGCGGTGCCGGTGCCGTTCGCGACGGTGTTCCAACCCGAGAAGGTGTAGCCCGTCTGGGTGAAGGTGTTGGTGGTGAGTGCGCTCGCAACGTCGTAGTTCTGCGTCTCACTGGCCATGGTGCCGATGCCGCCGTTGGCGTTGAAGCTGACGGCCAATCGTGGGTCCACCGGAGTGACCTTGTTCGACCTCGACGAGACGACACCCAGCCCGTACTTGTTCAGCGCAGCAGCGGTGAATGAGTACGTTGTCCCGTCGGTCAGTCCCCCAATGTGGCACCTGGTCGTCGCACAGTTGTAGATCCTCTTCGACGGAAACGCTTCGATCCGGTACGAGAGGATCTTCGCCGCACCGCTGGAGGTGGGACGCAGCAACGTGACCATCGCAGATTTGTCCCCGACGACCGCGTGCACGCCCCGTGGCGCGCTGGGTACTGCGCTCACCGACGCCGACGCCGACACCGAAAATTCCAGGCACAGCAAAACGGCGAGAGCGACTACGACATTGCATCTCCGCCAACGAAGCGCGCGAAGCGAAGAGGTCTTCAGCGACGGCACCGCGTCACCCGACCTCGCTCCACACTGTGAAAATCATCACCTCAGCCAGACTCTCGGTTCCTCTCAGCCTGATCATCGCGCGCCATTCCTCAAGATTGCGACGTCAATCGTTTTCGCGCAGGAATGCTTCAACGATCTCTCGATACAAATCGGGTTCCTCCACGAAGGGCATGTGGCTCGACTCCTCAAAGATCGTCCAGCGAACGTTCGCGATGTTGTCCATAAACGGCTGCACGGTCGCCGGGGTCGCCTCGTCGAAGCGCCCCGACAGCAGAAGCGTTGGTGCGGTGATCGCCGAAACCCGGTCTACCACCGACCAATTCCTGAGCGACCCAATGCAGAAGAACTCGTTGGGGCCGTTCATTGTCGTGTACACGGTGGAGTCATCGGCCATGTACTCCATGGTCTTCAACAGCTCGGGGGGATTGGGCAGCACGCGACAGACGTGCACGTCGTAGTACGCCTGGGTCGCCGCGAGGTACTCGGGGTCGTTGGTCGAGCCCGCCTGCTCGTGGAGGTCCAACGCGTCTTCAACTCCTGGAGGCATGTGCGAACGCAGGACCTTCGCTTCGCTCGCCCACAACTCCATGGACGCCGGCGAATTGCTGAGTACTAGACCCTTGAGGCCCCGCGGCGTGCGAAGTGCGTGCTCCGCCCCGAGCATCCCGCCCCAGGACTGGCCGAGGAGGTGATAACCGCCGCTGATACCCAGGGTCTCAAGGAGATTGTCCAGCTCGTCGAGGAAGAGATCGACGGTCCAGAAGTCCACGCCCTTGTCGGGTAAATGGGTAGAACGTCCCGCCCCGAGTTGGTCGTAGTGCACGACCGGTCGACCCGACTCGGCAATCGAGGCGAGCGTGAGGAGGTAGTCGTGCGTGCAGCCCGGACCTCCGTGGACGACAACGAGAGGTGTGACGCCCGACGCCAGGTCGCCGGTGATCCGATACCAGGTCTGCCACTCGCCGAACGGTACCAGTCCTTCTGTCGAGTGTGACTGGGTCATGGCACGACTCTAGGTGCCGCTCACTTGTCGGCGGTCGGGATTCTTACCCACCTCTTAACCCTTCTTACGTTTCATATCGCATTCACTGGTCAGGATGTCAAAAGTCACCATTGAAGGGAATACCCGTGAACGCCGTTCGCCGAGGAATACGTAACGCTTTTAGAAACTCGATGCGCTCGGTGGGCGTCGTCGTGATTCTGGCGGTCGCGATAGCGCTGTCGATTTCGATGCTCATCGCACGCGACGCCGTATCGACCAAGATCAACACGGTACGTGCATCAACCGGCACTACCATCACGGTCTCGCCTAAAGGATTCTTCGGTTTCCAAGGTGGCGGCACGGCACTCACCACGACGCAGATCAACGGACTGCTCAGCCTGCCCAACGTGACCGCGGTCCAAGAATCGCTGAGCGAGCAATTGAAATCGACCCAGACGTCGCTCATTTCGCCGACGCCCGCCGGTCAGTTGGGCCAACAGTTCGGGTCCTCCGCCGGTTCGAGCGGGGGTAGCTCCACCAGCGGCTCGTCGTCGTTCACGTTCACGATTCCAATTCGTGTTATCGGCACCAACAGCCCCGGAACTGCGGTCGTTGGCGGTGCCAACGGCGGCGGCACGGAGAAACTGACGTCCGGTAAGGCCTTCAGTCCCACGTCCACGTCTGACGTCGCCGTCATCGGCAACACGCTCGCCACGAAGAACAAGTTGAAGGTGGGCTCGACCTTCACCGCCTGGAACACCAAGATCACCGTGGTCGGCGTCTTCAGCGCGGGATCGACGTTCACCGACTCGAACGTACTGATGCCACTCGCCACTGTTCAGAAATTGGCATCGGCGTCCAAGCAGGTCACGTCGGCGACAGTGGTCGTGAACAATATCAACAACGTCGCGAGCGTCGACAGGGCGGTCACCAAGAGGTTGGGCTCCGCGGCCGACGTCACCTCCACCCAAGCCACCGTGCAGTCCGAACTGGCACCGCTCAATTCGGTAAAGACCATCTCTACCTACACTCTCATCGGATCGGTGATTGGTGCGGCGATCATCTTGCTGCTCTCTATGTTGATGATCGTTCGAGAGCGCCGACGTGAAGTAGGCGTCCTCAAGGCTCTGGGCGCAACCAACCGATCGATCCTTACCCAGTTCATCGCCGAATCAACCACGTTCACCGTGCTCGGTGCGGTCGTTGGCTTCGTCGCCGGCATCGCCATAAGCAGTCCGATCACGTCAGCGCTCGTGAGCGCTTCGAGTGGATCGACCCCTTCCTCGGTGGGCGGTTTCGTGCGCGGTTCGGGAGGTGGACCAAGCTTCACCGGAGGTGGCAGCGGCTTCACCCCGCCGTCCGGATCGTTCTCTCGTAGCGGTGGCGGCTTGCGCTTCGGGGGAATCAACAACACCTTGACCCAGATCCACACGTCGGCGGGGTGGTCCACGCTCGCGTTCGCGTTCATCGCCGCCCTCATCATCGCGGCGCTCGGCAGTTCAGTCGCCGCCGCGACCATTGTCCGAATCCGTCCCGCTGAAGTTCTGAGGAGTGAGTAATGCTGAAAGTTGAAAATCTAAACAAGACGTTCCACACGGGCGCGGGTGACGTGCATGCGGTGCAGAACGTCACGTTCAGCGCCGCTGACGGCGAGGTCGTGGCCATCATCGGCGCGAGCGGGAGTGGCAAGTCCACCCTCCTCTCCCTTCTGGGTCTCCTGGACGCTCCCGACCGGGGCAGCATCGACATCAATGGCGTTCAATTGGCCAATCTCGACTCAGCGGGGCGCACCAAGTATCGATCGACGCAGGTGGGATTCGTGTTCCAACAATTCAACTTGATCCCGAATCTCACCGCCAAGGAGAACGTGATGCTGGCCCTCGAGTTCGCGAGATGGCCCAAAGAGGACCGCGGGCAGCGCGCCGAGGAGATGCTCGCCATGGTCGGGCTCGACGCCGGTAAGGCCGACCGACGACCGGCGAAATTGTCGGGTGGCGAACAACAGCGAGTCGCCATCGCGAGAGCATTCGCCGCCGAGCCCCAGTTGATCCTCGCCGACGAACCCACCGGAAGTCTTGACAAGTCGACCGGCCAGAAGATCGTGGCTCTGCTCCGAGAAGCCGCGACGAAGCAGAAGGCTACCGTTCTCGTCGTCACGCACGATGAGAAGATCGCCCAACAGGCTGATCGTCGCCTCGAAATCGAAGACGGAGTGCTGAAGGAAATCGCCTAGGCTAAGCAGTTATTGGCCTTTGGAGTAGCCTCGGTACCTCTATGGCTCTCTCAATCGGAATCGTCGGACTACCCAATGTAGGCAAGTCAACACTCTTCAATGCGCTCACCAACAACAACGTATTAGCGGCGAACTACCCCTTCGCCACCATCGAGGCGAACGTGGGCGTGGTCTCGGTGCCCGATCCCCGCCTGGCCAAATTGGCGGCGGTCTTCGGATCTGAGCGGATCCTTCCGGCCTCGGTGACGTTCGTCGACATCGCTGGCATCGTGCGCGGTGCGTCCGAGGGAGAAGGCCTCGGTAATCAATTCCTCGCCGCAATTCGCGAATCAAACGCCATCTGCGAAGTCGTTCGCGTCTTCGAGGACGAGGACGTCATCCACGTGGACGGCCGGATCGATCCGGCCAGTGACGTCGCCACCATCGAGACCGAACTCATCCTCGCCGACCTTCAGACAATAGAAAAAGCAGCGGCCCGACTCGATCGAGAGGCCAAGCGCGGCGGCGATGCGGCAATTAAACTCGCCGAGTTGAAGAAGGCCCAGGCCGCGTTAAACGAGGGCCGCGTCATCTCCAAGGTGGACCGCAAAGAACTCGATCACCAAGCATTGGCGGACCTGCACCTACTCACGGACAAGCCCTTCATCTACGTCTTCAATGTCGATGAAGCCACCCTAGGTAACGACGCACGCCGCAAGGAACTCGAGGAGTCCGTCGCACCCGCGCCGTGCGTGATCCTCTGCGCCAAGGTCGAGGCTGAACTCTCTGGTCTCGACGAGGACGAGGCGCTCGAGCTACTGCAATCCTTTGGTCAACAGGAGTCCGGATTATCCCAGTTGTCGCGTGTCGGTTTTCGCGCGCTCGGACTTCAGACGTTCCTCACCGCGGGCCCCAAGGAGACCCGCGCGTGGCCCATCCCAGTCGGGGCCACAGCGCCCGAAGCGGCGGGCGAGATTCACACGGACTTCCAGAAGCACTTCATCAAGGCCGAGGTCGTGGCCTTCGATGACCTGATGGCGGCGGGCACGATGGTCGCGGTGCGAGCCGCCGGCAAGGCCCGCATCGAGGGCAAGGACTACGTGATGCGCGACGGTGACGTCGTGGAGTTCCGCGTAAACGCTTAGGCATTAGAATCTTGCTAGGCGTATGCGACAGAGGTCGGCGCCTGGCGATCATTACTACCTATTAGGAGCATCATGACCTCTGCCGCCTTCGACTTCAAGGTTGCTGACCTTTCCCTCGCCGACTTCGGTCGCGCCGAGATCACCCTCGCCGAGCACGAGATGCCCGGCCTCATGGCGATGCGCGCCGAATTCGGAGCCTCCAAGCCCCTGACGGGCTCGCGCATTGCGGGCTCACTCCACATGACCATCCAGACCGCCGTGCTGATCGAGACGCTCGTCGAGCTCGGCGCGGACGTTCGCTGGGTGAGCTGCAACATCTTCTCGACCCAGGACCACGCGGCCGCAGCCATCGTCGTGGGACCAACGGGCACCGCAGAGGACCCGCGCGGCGTGCCCGTCTTCGCCTGGAAGGGTGAATCGCTCGAAGAGTACTGGTGGTGCACGGAGCAGATGCTGCGCTGGCCGGGCTTTGACGGACCGACCATGATCCTCGACGACGGTGGTGACGCGACGCTGCTCGTGCACAAGGGACTCGAGTTCGAACTCGCCGGCTTCGTACCCGCACCCGAGAGCGCGGACTCCGAAGAGTACCGCGTGATTCTCGCGCTGCTCAACAAGATCGTCTCGAGCGGCGAGAAGGTTTTTGCGCCCATGGCCAAGGGCATCATCGGCGTCTCCGAGGAGACAACGACCGGCGTGCACCGCCTCTACGAGATGGAGCGCGACGGCGTGCTGCTGTTCCCCGCCATCAACGTCAACGACGCGGTGACCAAGTCCAAGTTCGACAACAAGTACGGCTGCCGTCACTCATTGATCGACGGCATCAATCGCGCGACCGACACCCTCATCGGGGGCAAGGTCGCCGTGGTCTGCGGTTACGGCGACGTCGGCAAGGGCTCGGCGGAGTCCCTGCGCGGTCAGGGTGCGCGCGTCATCATCACCGAAATCGACCCGATCTGCGCGCTGCAAGCGGCGATGGATGGTTTCCAGGTGACCACACTGGAGGAAGCACTTCCCTACGCCGACATCATCATCACCGCAACTGGCAACAAGGACATCGTCACCGTCGAACACATGCAGACCATGAAGCACCAGGCCATCCTGGGTAACATCGGTCACTTCGACAACGAGATTGACATCGCCGGGCTCGCCGCGTTGCCCGGGGCCAAGCGCGAGAACATCAAGCCTCAGGTCGACAAGTGGATCATGCCGAGCGGCCGGACGATCATTCTGCTCTCCGAGGGTCGCCTGCTCAACCTCGGCAACGCCACTGGGCACCCGAGTTTCGTGATGAGCAACTCCTTCACGAATCAGACCATGGCCCAGATCGAACTCTTCGTCAACAACGAACAGTACGAGAAGAAGGTCTACGTCCTGCCCAAGTACCTCGACGAGAAGGTGGCGCGACTGCACCTCGACGCACTCGGCGTGAAATTGACGCAACTCACCAAGCAGCAGGCCGACTACATCGGCGTTTCGGTCGAAGGGCCGTTCAAACCCGACACCTACCGCTACTAGACAACATCTTTCAAAGAACCGCCCGGGGACTCTTCCCTGGGCGGTTCTTCTTCTTGAATGGCCGGTCAATCGGGCAACTGGGCACTATCGAGCCGAGGTCTCGAGCAAGACCGTTCGCGCAAACTCCTCGTATTGCTCAAATACAATCGCCACGTCGCCATCGTCATCAAAACTCGGCTGCGGACTGAAGAGGACGAGTCGCGACTGGTCGTGGACGCACGTCTGGTCATTGGTCGTGCTGGCGCTCTCGGCCAGAGTGACGACGTCGGCGTCCTCGGGCAGTTCAGCGACGAACACGGTGAACGCGTCACCGGCTCCAATCTCAGCGACAAAACTGAGGCATCCCGTCGTCGCGAGATACGACCCGGCCGTCGTCATCGCGAACGACGTCGCCGCGAGCTGATCCTGACCGATCGGTCCCGTCACGAGATCGGCGCCGTCGAGTCGGTCGGCCAGGCTGGCCGCCAGTTGGGCCAGATTCGTCGTCGGATGGTAGGCAATTTGATTCAGACCGAGCGTGGGCGCTCTGTAGAGGCCGCCCGGAACGGCACGAAACACCATCGTTTCGACGAAGCCGACGCCGTAATTGGTCGAGACCTCCACGAGACGACACTGCTCGAGGCTCTGCACTCGGTCCATGGCGTCCAAGGCCACCGCGAACCGCGCCGACGTCGCGTCGCTCGAAAGGTCCACGAATCGTCTCGAGATCGTGTCGACGTCGCCACCCATTGAGCGCGCGAGCAGCAGCGCCGCCGAGAACCAGGAGTCCCACGGCACCCGCTCGGACGACGGCAGGAGGGCGAATCCATCCAGTGCCTCGTAGAGGGGACTCAACGATGATTGGCGCCGGCCCTGCAGTACTCGGCGCCTCGTAAAGACCTCCAATCCATCGGCGTCGTCGAGCCCACGTCGAAACTCCGCGCAGGAATTCCGGTCTTCGGCGCTCACGGCCCGCACGATGGCGCCAATGGACGCGTCGGCGCCGTCGTCGCGGAAGCGGATGAAATCGCTGGCCTGCGTCTCGTACGTGATGTCCCCGAGTTGCTGGAGTGACGCGCGCACGCGGTCGCTGGAACTCACGAGGGTGAGTAATCCTGGCGGCTCGCTGAGCCGCTCCGTGATCGGGTAGGTGACATCTCCAAAGGGTACTCACAGCGTGTGTCCTATTTGGACCCACCAGTTTGCCTTGACCAACTGAACCAAGTGGTCCAGCGGTGCTTGCTCACCGTCCGACTTCCCAGGCGATGATTCGACTGAGTACTCGGTTCCGACCCAGGGCCCTCATCACGTTGCCGTGATGGTTGTGCGGCTGACGATCGGCTCTTCCCGCGTGCTTCGCGGTGCAGATCCTTGCGGATCAGGTTTTAGGGAGAAGCAGACGGCGCTTTGAGTTGCCAGCGAGCCAGGTTGATGGCCGCGTTGAGGTCGCGGTCGATTACCAGTCCACAGACTTCGCATGAATAGGTCCGTTCCGACAGGTCAAGGACGTTTCTGACCACGCCACAGCCCGAGCACGTTTTGGAGCTCGGAAGGTACCTATCAACTACTCGAACCTCCACTCCGTGCCATCTGGCCTTGTAGAGGATCTGTCGTGAGAGCTCTCCCATGGCGGCGTCCGAGATGGACCGAGCCAAGTGTCGATTTCTCACCATCCCCGCCACGTTCAGGTCTTCGATCACGAGGACCTGGGCTCGGTCAACCAGGGCCTTGGAGGCTTGGTGGACGAGGTGCCGTCGGGTATTGGCGACCTTGCGGTGGATCTTGGCGAGCCGGGACCTCGCTCGTTGGCGGCCCTGGGACCCCGGGGTGGTTCTGGCCAGGGCCTGGTTGGCCGCCTTGAGCGACGCGTGCGCTTGCTTCAATGTTTTCACCCCCTCGAAGCTCTCAAAGGGAACACCGTTCGCGTTCGCGGCGACCCAGAGGGAGGTGATCCCCCGGTCGACTCCGAAGGGAACGGCGTGACGATTGGTGCGGCTGCGCTCGGCCTGGTGGAGTTCAGCCGCCACGCCGGTCAGCGAGACGGTCCAACGGCCGGCGCGCTGGGTGAGGGTGGCCGAGTACACGTGGAAGCGACCGGCGTCGATCATCCGACGAACCTTGCGGGAGGGGCCGAAGAACTTCACCGGACCGAACTTGGGCAGTCGCAGGTGCGAGGGATCACAGAATCGGATGGGCTGGCTCGAGGGCGTCCGACCCGGCGTTGCGCGATTGCGCAACCGGAAGCTCGGCGTCACCTTCCCCTTGGCCTGGAAGCGGGGGAACCCGACGGACGTTCCACTGCGCTCGCCGCGTCGCGACGCGGCGAAGTTCTCGAGGGCCCGGGCCGCGTCCACGCTGGCGCACTCGAAGACGTCACCAGGTAGCTCGTGGTGCCAGGCCAGCCCCTGGGTCCCGTCATCGTTGACCAGTGAGTGCTCGGACTCTCCGTTCTTCCAGGCGTTGAAGGCGTTGATGAAGGAGAAGGCTTTCCAGGACAGCGATGGGGTTGACGGTTCGCACGGATCACCGCTTTCCGAGAGAACTTCTCGCTCGGTCGATCTGGCGTCCAGATTGGCCTTGACCCGAGCCAGATGGTGGTTCATGGTGTAGCGGCGGGCGCCCGCGCACTTGGCGAGGAGGATTCGTTGCTGCGCGTTCGGGTCGAGGGCGAACTGGAATGTGACGGCTCGCGAGAGCACCTGACCCGAGTGGGAGGTGGGTGGCGTGGTCAATCGTGGAGCCATGGAATCCAGTCTTGAGAGGTGGTGTGACACAAATGGTCGCACCACGTGGACGAAAAGACACGCGTCGTTCGAGCACTGAGGAAGAAAGCCGGCGCGTGCCTCGAAAGTCCCACTACGGACGCCGCGCTTTGCAATGATGGTCAAAAGGCGCTGCTCCACCTCAGTCAACTTTTGGAAGAGGAGTCTCACGATGCCAACGACTCGCCCGGGCGCGACCGTCCTCGACGCCATCGGCTCGACGCCACTCATCGAAGTCGACGGCGTCTGGCTCAAACTCGAATACTTGAACCCGTCCGGCTCAATCAAGGCGCGCATGGCTCGCTACATCATTGAACGAGCCGAACGCGAAGGACTGTTGCGACCCGGCGACACGATCGTCGAGGCGTCCAGTGGCAATACGGGCAACGCGATGAGCATGGTTGCGGCGGTGAAGGGCTACAAGATGCTCGTCGTCATGCCCGAAGGCATGAGCCCCGAACGCGCCGCCATCTCGACGGCCTTCGGGGCTCAACTCATCAACGTCGGAAACTTCCACGTGAACGAAGCCCTCGCGGTCGCGAGTGAGTTGGGCGAGCGACCGGGCCACTTCGCCCCTCACCAGTTCGAGTCTGAGTGGAACGTCGAGGAGAACCGGACATGGCTGGGTCCCGAGATCCTGCGCCAACTACCCGATGGAAGGATTCCCGATGCGTTCGTCATGGGCGTGGGTACCGGTGGCACGCTCATCGGCGTGGGACAGGCCCTTCGCGCCGTCAATCCGGACGTACTGATCGTCGGACTCGAACCCAGTGAATCGTGCACGATCATGTGTGGGGATACCGGACTGCACAAGATCGAAGGCATCGCCGACGGCTTCGTGCCCGCCATCTACCAACGCCACCGCGAGATCGTGAGCCGCGTCGTCGCCGTGCACAGCGACGACGCCGTAGTCGAGATGCGTAAACTCGCTCGCGAGCACGGCCTGCTCGTCGGGCCGAGTTCAGGCGCGAATATCGTCGCCGCGCGACGACTGCTCGACGAGGTACCCGATCTCGGCACCGTAGTGACGATCTGCTGCGACGAGGGCGAGAAGTACTTGAGTGAGTACTTCATCCCCGAGGTCCACCCCATTGACTACGTTTGATATCCTCTCGGCCCTGAGAAGTCGAGATTCCTGTCGGGATGTGAACTGCTTCACCACCCGACGAGGAGCTGACGCTTCGTCGGGCCGCTGCGCTCAATTTCAACGTGCGATGTCCCTCAGCGTCCCGTGACTGCCTGCCCAGCGGATCTGCTGCTCACTGCACTTGCAACGTTGCAGGTCGACCTCGAGTCGTAACCGAGCGCCGGCCTCTAGAGCGGCGTGACGTACGCTCCGCCGATGCCGCCGTCGACGAGGAACGTCGAGGCGGTCATGAACGAGGAGTCGTCGCTCGCGAGGAACAGCACCGCGCTCGCAATCTCCTCGGGTTCGGCGAATCGACCCATCGGCACGTGCACCAGTCGGCGGGCGGCGCGCTCGGGATCCTTGGCGAACAATTCCTGGAGCAGTGGCGTGTTCACCGGTCCCGGGCACAGCGCGTTCACACGGATGTTCTCGCGGGCGAACTGCACACCGAGTTCGCGGCTCATCGAGAGTACGCCGCCCTTGGAGGCGGTGTAGGAGACCTGGGACGTCGCCGAACCCATCACTGCGACGAATGAAGCGGTGTTGATGATCGAACCGCCGCCGCGCTTCTGCAAGTAGGGGATTCCGTAGCGGCAGCACAGGTAGACCGACGTGAGGTTAACCTCCTGCACGCGACGCCACGCGTCAAGACCGGTGGTCAGAATCGAGTCGTCATCCGCCGGCGAGATTCCCGCGTTGTTGAACAAGATGTCCACGCCGCCGTAGATCTCCTCGGTCTTCTCGTAGAGCGCTTCGACACTCGCCTCGTTCGCGACGTCGACGTTGACGTAGGTCCCACCAATTTCATTGGCTGCGGCGAGGCCCTCCTTCTCCGCGAAGTCCGCCACGACGACCTTCGCTCCTTCGGCGGCGAAACGACGCGCCGTAGCGAGCCCGATGCCGCTGGCGGCTCCCGTAATTACTGCGACCTTGTTGTCGAGACGACCCATCATTCCTCCGTTGCTATGAATACGTTCTTCTCTTCACTGAAACCCAAGAGAGCGTCAGGGCCAAGCTCACGGCCAATACCGGACTGCTTGAATCCACCAAATGGTGTCGAGTAGCGCACCGAGGAGTTGGAGTTCACCGACAGGGCGCCGGTCTCCACTCCCCTCGCCACGCGAAGTGCGCGACCCACGTCACGCGACCAGATCGAACCCGACAGCCCGTACGGACTGTTGTTCGCGATGCGCAGCGCCTCCGCCTCATCGCTGAAGCGAACGACGTTCACGATGGGACCGAAGATCTCCTCGTTGAACGAGCGGCTCGACTGGTCGGGCGTCTCGAGCACGGTGGGCGCGAACCAGTAGCCCGGGCCCTCGGGGGCGCTGCCGCGAAACGCCACATTCGCCTCCTCGACGTAGGACGCGACGCTCTCACGCTGGGCCGCGGTGATGAGCGGACCCATCTCACTCGACTCGTCGGCGGGGTTCAAGACCTTGACACCCTTCACCGCGGTCTCGAATAACTCCATGAACCGGTCGTAGACCTTGTCCTCGACGAGGATCCTCGACCTCGCACAGCAGTCCTGTCCGGCGTTGTCGAAGACCGCGTAGGGCGCACTCGCGGCGGCCTTCTCGAGGTCGGCGTCGGCGAAGATGATGTTCGCGCTCTTGCCGCCAAGTTCGAGCGTGACGCGCTTTACCTGATCGGCGCAACCCGACATGATCTTGCGACCCGCGGCATTCGAACCAGTGAAACAAACCTTTCGCACGAGGTCGTTCGTGACGAACCGGTAGCCGACTGAAGACCCGTCGCCGGTCACGACCTGGAACACGTTCTCCGGAATGCCCGCTTCGAGGGCCAACTCCGCGAGGCGCATCGCGGTGAGCGGAGTAAGCGTCGCCGGCTTCAGGACAACGGTATTGCCCGCCGCGAGCGCGGGTCCCAGACCCCAGCCGGCGATGGGCATTGGAAAGTTCCAGGGTGCGATGATGCCCACGACACCAAGCGGCTCGTAGAAAGTGATGTCAACGCCGCCGGCGACCGGGATCTGTCGACCCGAGTGTCGCTCGGGCGCACCCGAGTAGTACGCCAACACGTCGCGGACGTTGCCCGCTTCCCAGCGAGCGTTGCCAATGGTGTGTCCGGAGTTCGCGACTTCGAGATGGGCCAGCTCTTCGACGTGCGAATCGACCACCTCGGAGAAGCGGCGCAGCATGCGGGCCCGGTCCGCGGGCGTGACGGCACGCCATGCGGGCGCCACCTTGGCCGAGCGGGCAATGGCCTCATCGGCCTGCTCGATTGTCATCATCGGCACCGAACCAATGGATTGCTCGGTCGACGGGTTGATTATGGAAAAGGTAGTGCTCACAGTCTCTCGAATCCTCGGTAGCGTTCCCAATCGGTGACGGCGGCGGCGTACGTGTCGACCTCGACGAGACCGGCGTGCACGTAATGATCGACCACCTCGTCACCGAAGGCGTCGCGGGCGACCTCGCTGGTGTCGAATAGGGCAACCGCCTCCCTGAGGTTCGCCGGCATGCGCGGGGCGTCCGTGATATAGGCGTTGCTGGCAAAGGCCGGTGCGAGCGGAAGCGACTCCTCGACCCCGCGCAGCCCGGCCGCGACGAGCGCCGAGACGGCGAGGTACTGGTTGACGTCGCCCCCAGGAACACGGCACTCCACACGGATCGACGAGCCGTGGCCGACGACGCGAAAAGCGCACGTGCGATTGTCGAGTCCCCACAGCAATGCGGTCGGGGCGAAGGATCCGGCGACGAAGCGCTTGTAGCTGTTGATGTTCGGTGCGAGGAAGAGCGACATCTCGCGCGAGTAGGCGATCTGACCCGCGAGGAAGTGCTCGAAGACCTCGGAGAACCCGTGAGGACGGTCGCCGGCGAACACCGGCTTGTTCTCCTGGTCGCGCAGCGACAGGTGGATGTGGCACGAGTTGCCCTCCCGCTCGTCGTATTTCGCCATGAACGTGAGGCTGCATCCCTCCTGAGCAGCAATCTCCTTGGCACCCAGTTTGAACAGTCCGTGCTCGTCGCACTTGTCAACGAGGGTGTTGTACTTGAACGCGATCTCGTGCTGGCCGAAGTTGCACTCACCCTTCACCGACTCGACGACCATGCCCGCGCTTCGCATGGAGCGCCGGATGCGCCCGAGCAGCGGCTCCACACGCGACGTCCCTTGAATCGAGTAGTCGACGTTGTACTGGTTCGCGGGTGTCATGTTGCGGTAGCCCGAATTCCACGCCTGTTCGTAGGTGTCATTGAAGACAATGAATTCGAGCTCGGTGCCCGTCAGTCCGGTCCAACCGTGCTCGGCGAGCCGCGAGACCTGCTGCTGTAACACCTGGCGCGGCGACGGCGCGACGGGCTCACCCGTCACGGTTTCCACGTCGGCGAAGATCACCGCCGTCTTCTCGTGCCACGGGACCATTCGAATGGTCGAGAAATCCGGTTGGAACGCAAGGTCGCCGTAGCCGCGCTCCCACGACGTGAGCAGGAAGCCATCCACCGTGCGCATGTCCACGTCGGACGCGAGCAGATAGCTACACCCCTCCACCGGCGCATCACCGATCTCGTCAGCAAAGTACGTCGCGTCCAGACGCTTGCCCTGCAAACGTCCCTGTATGTCGGTGATGGCAAGAATGATCGTGTCAATTTCACCAGATTCGATCCGGCCAAGGAGTTCGTCGCGTGTCAAGCGGCCAGGGATAAGAGACTGCACGCGATGCTCCTCACGAATCTGTTGCGCCAGATAGTAACCGTCGAGTCTCAACTTATCTAAATCCGCACCGTCGTAAAGCCGTCTTGCATCGCGCTGGCGAACGGAGACTCCTCACTCATTGGTCACGACCCGTTTGCAGTCGGAGGGATTCCTGGTGACGTCCCCAGCACTGCTGACAGTGCCTTCCATGTCGCGCAGTTGACTTCCGCCGCAGACCCACCACCCTCCGCCACTGTTGCAACTGAATCCACCGTGAGCCATCGCGCGGCCAAGGAGCCGAGCGCCCGCGGCGTTCGCATTGTTCACATACGAGCCTTGCAATTCCAGATTGGATGCCAACGAGCAGCCCCGAGATGTTCGAGACAACCGAACGTCCGTGCCTGGGACCAATCGGCCCACGTCTCACATAAGAATTCCATGGCCTTTCACGTCTCGAAGCCATTGACACCATGCATCGAACCGTGAATACTGTTTGAAATCTGAAAGGGCTGGTAGGGATGGGCGGTCGCGTAGCCGGCAAGGTCTGTGTCGTCACCGGGGCTGGCTCTGGCATCGGACGAGCGACGGCCATCAGGCTCGCCGAGGAGGGCGGACGGGTCCTCTGTGCCGACATAAACCTCGTCGCCGTCACCGAAACAGCGCTGCTTGCAGAGCAGGCCGGCGGAGTCGCCGCCGCGCGCGAGGTGGATGTGAGCGACCCGAGAGCCGTCGACGCCATGATTGGTGCCGCAGTCGACCTGTTCGGCAGCTTGGATGTGCTGGTCAACAATGCCGGGGTCAACATTCCCGGCGTCCTCCACGAAGTCACTGATGAGGTGATCGACCGAACCCTGGCGGTGAACGTGAAGGGGCAGATCTACGGATGCCGCGCGGCGATCCCGTACATGCTGGCGGCGGGTGGCGGCTCGATCATCAACATCTCGAGCGTCAACGGCATCGTGTCCGAGCCGTTTCTCGCTGTGTACTCCGCCTCCAAGGGCGCGTCGATCATGCTCACCAAGGGCGTCGCGCTCGATTACGCCAAGCGCGGAATCCGGTGCAACGTGATCTGCCCGGGCTGGGTCGACACGCCGATCAATTACGCGCACGCCGAGATGCTCGGCGGGCTCGCCCACGTCTACGAGACCATCGACTCCTTCCAACCGATTGGTCGGCCCGGTGAGCCGCGCGAGATCGCGCACGTAGTCCTCTTTCTCGCTTCAGATGAAGCGAGCTTCATGACCGGGAGCATCGTTCCGGTCGATGGGGGGATGACCTCGCAGTAGCGAGGATTGTCCAAGTCCAGCGAAGTGCAGAAGCGGCCCAGGTCGCAGAGGAGAAGAAACATATGAGCAACCAACCACCACAGGGTGGCGCCGATGCAATGAGCGACGAAGCCAAGCTCCACGAACTTGGCTACGCCCAGGAGCTTCGCCGGGGCATGTCCGGCTTCTCCAACTTCGCTGTCTCATTCACCATCATCTCCATCCTCTCGGGCTGTCTAACGCTCTTCTCCTTCGGGATGAACACCGGTGGTCCGATGACGATGATCTGGGGCTGGCTCCTCGTGGGCGTGTTCGTTCTTCTCGTAGGCCTCGGCATGGCCGAGGTGTGTTCGAGCTATCCAACCGCCGGTGGCCTCTACTACTGGTCCGCCAAGTTGGCCCGGAAGAACTCCGCGTTGTGGTCGTGGTTCACGGGTTGGTTCAACCTGTTGGGTCAGGTTGCCGTCACGGCGGGCATCGACTTCGGGTGCGCCCTGTTCATTGAGGGATTCCTCGAGTACGCGGGTTGGTTGTCGCCGAACGTCAACTTCCACACGGTCCAGCACCAGGTGGTCATCATCACCGGCCTTCTGCTCATCGTCCACGGACTCCTGAACTCGTTCGGCGTCAATCTCGTCGCAAAACTCGCGAACGTCAGCGTCTGGTGGCACCTCTTCGGTGTCGCAATCATCGTGGTGGTACTCGCCGTCGCACCGTCGCACCACGCAAGCGCGTCATTCGTCTTCACCCACTTCGTGAACAACACGGGTTGGGGAACGCCGATCTACGTGTTCCTCATCGGACTTCTCAACGCGCAGTACACCCTCACCGGCTACGACGCTTCGGCGCACATGACCGAGGAGACCCACAAGGCCGACACCGCCGGCCCGAAGGGCATCGTGATGTCCATCGTCGTCTCGATCGTCGCCGGTTGGATCCTGCTCGTCGGGGTCAGCTTCGCGATTCAGCCCGGCAAGTACACGTCCGAGGCCGCGTCCCTGGTCGCCCCGGGCCAGATCTTCATCGACGCTCTCGGCAAGGGCGGGGGCCTCTTCCTGCTCCTGATCGCCATCGTCGCGCAGTTCTTCTGCGGCATGTCCAGTGTGACGGCGAACTCTCGAATGATCTACGCCTTCTCGCGTGACGGCGCCATCCCGGGGCACCGCCTCTGGCACCAGATCAACCCCCGCACCCGCACACCGACGAACGCCATCTGGCTGGCGGCGGGCGCCGCCTTCATCCTGGTGATCCCCTACTGGTTCAACACCGCGGCGTACGCGGCGGTGACCTCGATCGCGGTCATTGGCCTCTACATCGCCTACATCATCCCGGTCTTCTTGCGAGTAAGGGCTGGCAGCAGCTTCCAGCCCGGCCCGTGGAACCTCGGCCGGTGGGGAGTTCTCAACGGAACGATTGCGACGATCTGGACGATCTTCATCTGCATCCTTCTGCTCTTGCCCCAGTTGAAGCCAATCACGAAGACGAACTTCAACTACGCGCCAGTCGCGGTGCTGGCGGTCATTGGCTTCGCCACGATCTACTGGCTCGCGAGCGCCCGCAACTGGTTCACCGGGCCCAAGGTCCAGGGTTCGGCCTCGGAGTTAGCGGCGATCGAGCGCGAACTCAACCTCGAAGAGGTCGCGGCGGAAGAGCACGTGCACGAGATGATGCACCACCCCATCGAGACCATCGAGCGCGACATCCACGAGCACGGAGAACACGACGGTCACGATCACGAATAACTGAGTACGCACACGCAATGCGGGGCCCGAACCGGGCCCCGCATTGCGTGTGCGACGTGGGTCGCCTGCGCCGATCAGGCGATGTAGAACGTCTTCACGTTCGTGAATTCACGGATGCCGTGGGCCGAGAGTTCACGACCGTAGCCCGAACGCTTAATGCCCCCGAACGGGAGCTCCGGCGTCGAACTGACAATGGCGTTCGCGAAGACCATGCCGGCTTCGATTCCTCGGACCGCTTGGTCGATCTCCGCCGGGTCGGTAGCCCAGATCGAGCCGCCAAGTCCCCACGGTGAGGCATTCGCTTCGGCGATTGCTTCGTCCAGGTTCTCCACCACCTCAACGACCGCCACCGGACCGAACAACTCCTCGCATCCGCCCCGCGAATCCTTGGGCACGTTCGTCAACACCGTCGCGGCGTAGAAGAACCCCTTCTCGCCTATCTTGTGGCCGCCCGTGCGCAGGACTGCGCCCTTGGCGACCGAATCTTCGACCTGAGCGTGCAACTCCTCGCGTTGCTGACTATTGACGAGCGGTCCGAGATCGGTTGCGGGGTCCATCGGGTCACCGACCGTCACTTCACTCATAGCCTTCACGAAGCCTTCGATGAACTCGTCGGCGCGGTCCTTTACGACGATGAATCGCTTTGAGGCGATGCAACTCTGACCGTTGTTCTGAATCCGTCCGAGGACGGCCTTGGGAATGGTTGTCGCCATGTCCGCGGAACTCGCGACTATGAAGGCGTCAGAACCACCAAGTTCCAAGACACACTTCTTCAAGTTTGCGCCGGCGTTCTGGCCGACGTTTCGCCCGGCGCCCTCCGAGCCCGTCAGGGTCACCGCGGCGACGCGATCATCGGCGATCATCGCGGCCAAACTCGTGTGTCCGATGAAAAGATTCGTGAAGATGCCGGGAGCGAAGCCGGCACGGACAAAGAGCTTTCCGAGGTAGTCAGCGGTTGTCGGCACATTGTGCGCGTGCTTCAAGATGCCCACGTTGCCCGCCATGAGCGACGGCGCAATGAAGCGTATCGCTTGCCACATCGCGAAATTCCAGGGCATCACGGCCAGGATCGTTCCCAGTGGCTCGTAACGGACGCCGCTGCTCGACGCCGCTGACGGCAAGATCTCTTCGGCCAGCAGCGACGCTGCGTGATCGGCGTAGTACCTCATCGTCAAGACGCACTTCGCCACCTCACCCTTGGCGGCACTCAAGGTCTTGCCCATTTCCGTCGTGAGCATTTCCGCAACGGCGTCCGCTTCATTCTCAAGAATGTCGGCGGCCTGCTTCATCAAGCGTGCACGTTCAGTAAACGGCACAGTTCGCCATGCCGCGAATGCACTGACCGACTGCTCTAGGGCCCTTTCAATCTCGTCAGGCGTGCTGTCGGGATAGGTCGCGGTGACTTCGCCCGTCGCTGGATTTGTAGACGTAAATGACATCCTTCAACTCTTTCTCTCGAGAACTTTTCTTGTGCACATCGTGGCACAGACACGGTGAACCGAGTCGACGGGGTCCCCTGACGAGTTCACGTCAATCGATGCGTCGTCGAAGCAACGATTGCACAACCCTCCCCGACCAAGACCGACCACCCTGACAATTGATGCACACTCCCTGCCTATCATTCGCTAACGACCAGCGAGGCCTCAACGCCTAACGGTACCCGGCGAAGATGTCAGTGACCACGCCCGACAGATTCTTCGGGTTGGTCACCCGCACGAACCACTCATTGCCCATGACCTCTTTGAATTGAGCTTTGTCCATCTTCATCCAGAACGAATCGCCAATCTGGGACTGGTGTGCGGCGAGTGCGTCGTACTTGAAATCCGACACGTCGGCGACGTCGATGATCGCCGAGATCTGGTCATCGGGAGTGCCCATGTTCAGGGCCACCTCGTCACTCGGGCCCTCGGGTTCGCGAACGATCCCCTTCGCCTCGTCGGCGGCGCGCTGTTCGCGCTCCTCCTGGGCCCAGCGCTCGCGGTATCGCACCATCACCGAGTCGGGGATCGCGTTGAAATACAGCGTGGGCTCGTAGTCAATCATCTCGAGCGCCGCCAAGGTAATGCGGTTGGCCTGGATGTGATCGGGGTGACCGTAGAAGCCGAACTCGTTGTAAGTCATGATGACCTGTGGACGCTCCTCTTCCAGTATCGCTGCGAGCTTGGCCGCTGCCACCTGCACCGGCGTCGCCCAGAAGGACTCGGGGTCGTCGTTCTGGGGCCAGCCAATCATCCCCGAGTCGCGGTAACCGAGGCGGATCAGTCGCGTGATGCCGAGCACCTCAACGGCCTTCTCTAATTCCACTGCGCGTATCTTCGCCACCTCGTCGCCGTCGTGGTGATCGGCGTCGGGCTTGGCACCGTCGAGCGCGTCGCCACACTCACCATTGGTGCATGTGACCAGTACTGTTCGCACACCTTGGTTCGCCAGAACGCGGAACAGGCCGCCCGTCGAGCTCGCCTCGTCGTCGGGGTGCGCGTGCACGGCGAGAAAAGTGAGTTGTCCCATTCAAAGTCCTCCAAAAAGATCGGTTGCAAATCCGTGGGCCCCATCGCGGCTCCACGCGAGCTCGTAGTACTCGGTACCAAAGAACAGGGTAAAGAGATCCGGCGACATCGTGACCAGATCAGCATTATCAATCTGCGAAGCGTGCGCCGCGATGGCCTTCTGCTTACACTCGGCGTACTGCGCCACGTCCATGGTCGTAGCCACTCGCTCATCAGACGTACCGGGTACCGCGTCGAGCACCCACGCTGGTAGGAAGACGCCCTGCTCACTCGCCCCACTGGTAAACGACGCAAGGACACTGTCGGGTACGACCGGGTAATACAAACGTTGCACGACCGAGCTCAATTCGATGGCGCGGCGGGTGACCTGATTGGCCTTTATGTGATCGGGATGGCCGTAGAAGCCATTCTCGTCATAGGTCACCACGACGGTCGCTCCCACCTCGTCGAACAGCGCCGCAAGCACCCGCGCGACCGCATCGACGTCGGCGTTGGCGAACACTCCTCGCTCGCCGTTCTGGGGCCAACCGGCCATGCCCGAGTCGTCGTAGCCGAAACTGACCACCCGGCTGAAGCCCGCAATCGCGGCAGCGAGTTGCAGCTCGCCCGCACGCCTCGACGCGGTTTCCCGATCATCGTGATTGGGGTCCGAACCCGGCCGTCCCGAAGGGTCGAAGCCCAAGCGTCCATTCGTGTACGTCACGAGCACCGTGTCGTAGCCGAGGGCGGCGTAATGGGCCGAGATTCCGGCGGTAAAAATCGCCTCGTCATCGGGGTGCGCGTGAACGCACACGAGCGTGGATGGAAACTTCATCTTGACGAGACTATGACGTCGCGAGTTGGACTATGCGGACGACGAGCAATGCGCCGGCGATGATCAGGTACGAACCCACTGCTCGCAACAGGACGCGCCTCGCGAACGAAATGGGCAACGGGGCCAGCAGTGTGAGTCGCGGGGTTCGCCAGTCGCGCTTGTCAATGTCGTAGGTCGCGACCACTTCGGCATGGCGCAGTCCAATCGGCAGTCCGACCACCAGTCCGGCTCCAGCGAGGATCGACAGATACGTGAGCAGTTTCACGACATTGATCGACGTGAACAGGGTCGACACCATCATCGTCACCGAGAGAACCACGAGCAACGTCACGATGACGGTCGCGGCCACGTTGAGCCATCTGCCATTCACCCAGGGACCGAGCACCTCACGGTCATTGCAGAGAAGAAGCACGAAGATGGTCGTGCTCGGCAACATGAGCCCACACATCGCCTGGACCGCCAGCGTGATAAGGCCCAGCGGGGCTCCGGGGATGAGTGTCACGATGCCAGCGATCACGAGAAGTCCGGCGAACGTGCCAAAGAAGCCCTTCGCGTCACGAACGCGCGAATTGAGTGACTGTCGCGAACCACCGGCGAGGTCACCCAGCGCGTAAGAACTCGCGAGCGTGACCGCGGCGGCCCCGATAACAGACGCGTTCAGAAGCAGGATGGCGAACAGCGTGCCCGATCCGTGTCCGACGTGACGACCAAGCCCGCGCGCGACGCCGAGGGCATTGGTGAAACTATTCGATCCCCCGTGCCCGGCCAGTCCCGCCGCGCAAACTGCAATCAGCGCCGAGGCGCCGATGACGACGATGAACGAACCGATAATCGTATCGACGCGCTCGTAGTTCAGCCAACGCGGTGTGATCTTCTTGTCCACGATGTTGGACTGCTGAAAGTACAACTGCCAAGGGGCCACCGTCGTGCCGATGATCGAGATGATGAGCAACACCGCGCTCGAGGATGCGCCGCCTCGGATACCTGGGACGAGTGCGTGGTGGACAACGGTTGAGAAATGGGGCGTGCTGATCCACACGAGCGGCACCACGAAAAAATTGATGGCGACAAAGAGCATCATGAACCGCTCCCAGCGCTGAAATGACCCAGACGCGGTTACCACGAAGAGCAGCACCACCGCGACCGGTACCGACACATAGGGTGAGACGCCAAAATAGTCCATGGAGAGCGAGACGCCGATGAACTCGGTGATGATAATGAGAAAGTTGAGCAGAAGAATCGAACTGATCGAGATATTGCCCCAGTAGCGACCGAACCGCTCGCGTATCAGTCGTCCGTGTCCGACGCCAGTGACCGCGCCGAGGCGCGCGACCATCTCCTGGTTGATGATGAGCACTGGAATCAGCAGCGGCAAGGTCCACAAGAGTGAGTAGCCGAAATTCTGACCAGCCTGGGCGTACGTGGAAACGCCGCCAGCGTCGTTGTCACCGACCATGACGATGAGGCCCGGCCCGATGATGGCGAGAAGGGTGAGCAGACGTGCACGAGCACCTTTACGATTGCCGGTGTCACGATCCTTGATAGTGCCAAAGGCACCGCTGATCTTCTGTTCTATTGGCTGCTCGCTCTGCACGCTCCACCTCCTTTCGTCTCGATGTGGTCGTTCGGCGAAACAACCACGCAGAGACCTGGAGGCGGGCTAGCAGCCAGTCCCTGAAGTCAAGCGAAGTTGTGTCGGTTCGTATGTAGCCGTGAGGCTGGTACTAGGGGGTTTCAGAAAGACCCCCTTTGAACACGACCAGTGGCGAGGCGGCGCATGATTACTCCTCCACCGCGCTCATGCCGAACTCGCGGCGCCAACCCTGGGGAAGGAGCTCTTCGAGCAAGTCATCGACTGTTATGACACCGATCATGGTGCTGTGCTCCTCATCGAGCACCGGGAGCACCGTGAGATTGAAGTCGCTCATTTTTCGAGAGATGCGGTGCAAGTCCCAGTGGGGGTGCACGTGGGTGAGTTGGGTGCGCGCGACGCTGAGGGCCAACTCGGTCCCCTTCGCGCGAACGAGCGGTGCGATCGCGGCGGCGCCGATCGGCTGACCATTCTCGTCCATTACGAACACGGCGTGCACTGACTCTGCGGGTACCTTCGAGGTGCGAATGGCGTCGAGAGCGTCGGCGACTGTCGCGGTCGCCGGAACAGAGACGAAGTCGGGGTTCATCAGTCCGCCCGCGGTATCGGCGTTATAGGAGAGGAGTTGGCGAACCTTCACCTGATGATCGCTCGGAAGGTGCTCGAGAATCGGCAATCGGCGGTCCTGGTCGATCTCGTTAATGAGGTCGGCCGCGTTGTCGGGTTCCATGCGTGACAGCAAGCGAGCGGCCTCCTTGTCGCTTCGGGCTTCAAGGAACTCCAACTGGTGGGTCGTGTCCAATTCCTCGAAGACGTCGGCTTCGAGTTCGCGGTCGAGGCCAACGGCCTCGATGATCTCCTCGCCCTCCTCGTGACTCGCCTGCTCCACGAGGTCGGCGATTTGAGCCGGGTGTAATTTGGCCAACTTGCGATAGGGGATGCGAAGGCGGGCTGACGGCACGTGCGCGACGAACGGCTCGATGGACGCGAAGTCGACAATTGCCTCGGCCTTCACGCGCTGTCCCATTTTCTGACCGAGCACGCGGCGAAAGAACGGGCGGCGTCCCGGGTCAACACCGACGACTTCCCAGCGTCCTTCGATTTCGGCTATTTCGATCTCATTCGCGATAATTAACCGACCCCGGACGAGGTTGATGAGGTGTCGGGCCAGCAGGTCCTCGGCGAGCAGCAGTTCACCCGGACGACGTTCAAATCGGCGTAAGTCAACGCGGCGTCCCTCAAAGGTCATTCGGCCCTGGGCGAGACCGCCAATCTTTCGAATCGGCACGAAGAGGTTGCGTCCCTCAATACGGATCACGGCGCCGACGATTGGCGGGTGCGCGTCGTCGCCGAGCCGCGCGACCAGGTCCTGGACGCGACCAATCCGGTCACCGTCGGAATCGAAGATTGGACGGCGCAGGAAAGTTGAGAGATGGAGAATTTCAGTCATAAAGGGCCCTACGGGCTGCCCAAGGTTACCTCTAATACCGGATCAACGGCCAGTTCGAGTCAGTGAACTTCTGGCGAACACCAAGCAACGCCAAGGAGTTCAGTGCGCAATCCCCGATGGCTTGAAGTTCTTCAGCGTCGTGGCGACAAAGGCCACATCGTCGTCACTGATTCCGGCGTGCGTGACGAAGCGAACACGTCGCGGCGCAACCGTGCCGCCCTCGACACCGAGAGCGGCGAGCTCGGCCACGATCTGACGCGCCTGAGGATGATTGAACGCGACGATATTTGTCTGGCACGTGGTGGGGTCATAACCGGCCTCAGGAAATGACTCACTGAACAGTTGCGCCAGCTGGCGTGCTCGGGCGTGATCCTCGCTGAGTCGATCGACCATCGTGTCGAGCGCGACAATACCCGCGGCGGCGAGAAACCCAGCCTGACGCATGGTCCCGCCGAGCCGCTTCCTCTCGATACGACCGCATTCCATCAGCGATGCGGGTCCGGCTAAGAGCGATCCCACCGGCGCGCAGAGTCCCTTTGACAACGACGCCATCACCGTGGTGGCGGGTTGGGCGAACTCCGCGGCGGTGGTGCCGGTCGCGACGACCGCGTTGAAGAGTCTCGCCCCGTCGAGGTGAAGGGGACGTCCACCGATCGCCGCCACGAGTGATTGCAGATCGGACGCGTGCCACGGCGTGCCACCCGAGGGCATGTGCGTGTTCTCCACCGACACCATCGAAACGTGGGGTTGGTGGTCGATCTCGGCGTCGATGACGTCAAGTACGTCAGCGAGTGCCAGCGTTCCCTTGGTGTCATCGACCAGGGCGAACTGCACGGACGAGTTGCGTGCCGACGCACCCATCTCGAAGCTGACGACGTGCTGACCCCTGCCCGCGACGATGACGTCGCCCGGCTTGGTCAGCACGCGCACGGCAATCTGGTTGGCCATGACGCCCGACGGCACGAAAATCGCCGCTTCCTTACCCACGAGGGCTGCGAACTTCGCCTCGAGTTCATTGATCGTCGGATCCTCGCCGTAGCCGTCGTCGCCCACCACCGCCGACGCCATCGCCTCACGCATCGCCGGTGTCGGCTGGGTCACGGTGTCGCTACGGAGATCTACGCGTCGAGTCATAGAGAGAGGCTACCGTCACGCCCTTAAACTGCAGAGATGAGCGATAACTTTCTGAATCTGATGTCCGAGCGTGATGACGTCAACAAGCAGCTCGGTGTGGAAACCGTGCTCGTCACCCCAGAGAAGGTGATCCTGCGGGTCGAGGTGGGACCAAAGGTCCACCAGCCCTATGGCATCTTGCACGGTGGTGTCTCAGCGTTGCTCGCCGAAGGAGCGGCGTCGATAGGTGGGGCGGTGAGCGTCGCGCCGGACCACATCGTCGTCGGCACCGAGCTCAACTGCTCGCACCTGCGCTCAATGACGAGCGGTATCCTCACCGCCACCGCGACGCCGATCCGCAAGGGACGCAATGTGCACGTGTGGGCCATTGATCTGACTGATGATCAGGGTCGCCAAATTTGCGTCGCACGATGTACTTTGCAGGTACTGAAGGCGCCCCAGCCTGAGAAGGCATAGGACCTAGACTTTCCCTAGGACTAGCCAGCAAAGGGGCTGACAATGGGAGTTCGTTTCAAAGGCTGGGGCATTGCCGTGCCCGACCGCATTGTCACCAACGAGGAATTGTCGCGCACTCTCGACACGACCGACGAGTGGATTACAGAACGTACCGGCATTCGCGAACGCCGAATCGGGGGGTCGGCCATGACTCTCGGAACCCTCGCGGGCCAACGCGCTATGGACGACGCCGGGGTCAAGGCTGAGGACATCGATTTTCTGGTCCTCGCCACCACAACACCGGACCGCATCTGTCCCGCCACTGCGCCCATGATCGCCAATGAACTCGGACTCAACTGTCCCGCAATGGACGTCAATGCCGCGTGCAGCGGCTTCATGTACGCCGTGCGTACGGCTTACGGCCTTCTCGAGACCGGTAATAAGCGGATTCTCGTGATCGGCGCCGAGCACCTCTCTCGTTGGGTCGATTGGACCGACCGGAACATGGCGGTCCTGCTCGCCGACGGTGCGGGCGCGACGGTGCTCGAGTTCGATCCCGACGGAACCGACCTGTTGTCGTTCTGTCTCGGAGCCGACGGCTCCGCAGCGGACCTGCTCACGTGCGAGCACGGAGGCTACTTCCAGATGAACGGACGTGAGGTCTTTCGCCGCGCGGTTCGTGTGGTTGTCGATTCGGCCGAGAAGGCCATGGCGTCGGCGGGGATCACGTCTGCTGACCTCGGCATCGTCATCCCCCATCAAGCCAACATCCGGATCATTCAGGCCGCAACGCAGCGCCTCGGCATCGAGATGGACCGCGCCGTCGTCGTGCTCGACCGCTACGGCAACACCTCAAGCGCGTCCATCCCTCTCGCCTTTGACGATGCCCGCAACAATGGCCGCATCAAGGTCGGCGAATATGCCCTCTTGACGGGCTTCGGGGCGGGCATGACGTGGGCTTCGGCGATTGTTCGTTGGTCCTAGTGACCGGTCCTTCGCTCGTCATTCTCGCCGCTGGACGGGCTCGCCGTTACGGCGGGCTGAAACAACTCGCCCCAATCGGCGTACACGGCGAAGGCGTGATCGACCTGGTCGCCTCGGATGCCTTCGCCGCAGGGTTCGAGCACATCGTCGTCGTGGTCAACCCAGACACCGGAGGCGTGATTCGAGATCACGTCGAGGAGTTCTGGCCAAAGCAAGCCAAGGTGTCCTTCGCCGTCCAGGACGTCGCGCGCGGAACCGTCGACGCGGTGCTCGCCGCCGAGAAGTGTCTCGACACCACCCAGCCCTTCGCGGTATCCAATGCCGACGATCTCTATGGTCGTGACGCCCTGGCGAGACTGGGCGAGCATCTCCTGACGAAGTCGACGTGCTGCCTCATCGGCTTTCAACTGGACCGGGCGCTCGTCGGCGACCTGCCCGTGTCGCGCGGTGTCTGCAACGTCGTGAACGGTCACCTCACCGATATCTGGGAGCGCCGCCAAGTCCACACCTGCGACGACGGCTTCGTCGCCGATGACGGACACTCGCCTGTATTCCTCGAACCCGAATCTATTGTCTCGATGAACCTCTGGGGATTTCAGCCCGCCATGTGGCCCATCATGCGAGCGGAGATGGCGAGCCACGACTTCGATGCGGAGCCCGAAGCCCAGTTGCCGGTCATGGTGGGGAGGATTCTTCACCACGTCCCGCTGCGATTTGACGTGTTGCCCACCGTCTCACGTTGCGTAGGAGTGACGCACGCCGACGACCTCCCCTTGGTGCAGGCGGACGTGCGTCTTCAGGTGAGCTTGGGCGAACGCCCCGAGCACGCCTTCATCTAACCTCTCGTCCCCCGTCAGCACCGTCAAACCGCCTGCCGGGGTCAGTGGCACCGTACGAAGCATTGGGTTGTCCACTCAAGGCGCTTCCTATTTGGACTCACCGGTTCGTATTGACCGACTGAACCAAGTGACTCAGTCGGTGCTTGCTCACCGTCCGACTTCCCGGATGACTTCCTGTCTGAGTATTAAGTTTCGACCCAAGGCCCTATCACGTTGCCGCAATGGTTGTGCGGGTGACGATCCGATCGACGGCGTGCTCGTGGGCCGCTGCCCCGGCCTTCGTTAGAGTCGCGTTATGAGGATACGTGAGGCAACTTTTGACGACGCACGAGCGATTGCGCAGCTCGCTGCCGACATTCAAGAGTTGCACTTCGAAAATAGGCCCGACTGGTTCAAGCCACCAAACACGAAGAACACCATTGGCCTCTACGAAGCGTTCCTACAAGACCCAGCCATCACCGCGTATCTTGCAAAGAGCGATGAAGGTGCACTGGGCTTCGTTCTTTTTAGGGTCATTCATAGACCGGACACTCCGCTGAACTTGGCACAGACCATCGTGGACATTGAGCAGATTGGCGTAGCTCCTTCGGCGCGGCGCCGGGGTGTCGGCCACGACCTCATCGAAGCAGTTCGTCAACTAGCCAATGAGGTGTCCGCCACCCTCATTCACCTGACGACGTGGGAGTTCAACAGTGGGGCTCAGAGTTTCTTCGAGACGGAAGGCTTCTCGCCCGAGATGCGGCGGATGTCCATGATGTTGTCTAACCTGTGACAATCGCCGTACGCCAAAATGGAGGAGTGCAGCATGAGTGATCACCAACGCTCACTCACTTGTAACGGTCTCAGCGATTGCCTGCGACGGGAGACCAAACCTTTCGGCATCGACGTCATTGTCATCGAGCCCGAAGTCGTGGGGACCGTGATCGCAGAAGCGGCGACGTCACGACAACCAAAAGCCCGTTACCTCGTTGGCTACGGGGCCCAACCACTCGGCTACCTACGTCAAATCCTGAGTGATCGCTGGTTCGATCTGCCCTTGACCACGGCCTACAAGCGGTTCTCGTGATATGGCGTCAATGATGCACCTCACACTGGACGCCAGCACGGCACTGCGCACCTGGCATATTTTGGTTTGATGGATACGGACCAAGCTCCTCGACGGAACAAGTCCGCCATCCGCCGGGTCATCGTGGTCGTCGTGACCGGACTCGCGTTTTACATCGTGCTGCCAGCCCTCGTGAAGGTCGCCTCCTCCTGGCCGCGACTCTTGACGCTGTCACCGTGGTGGCTTCTCGTCGCCGTGATCACCGAGGCCGCAAGTTTCCTTTGTGCGATGGCGCTCCTACGCCTGGTGTTACGAACCAAGGGCTGGTTCGCCGTGATAACGGCGGGTCTCGCCGGTAACGCGGTCACCAACACTTTGCCCGGCGGTGACGCCGCGGGCGCCAGCGTCCAGTTCCGGATGCTCGCAGCCGCGGGTATCGATTCGGTCCAGGCGGCAAGCGGGCTCGCGGTCTCGTCGATCATCGGTATCGCGGGGCTGTTCTCCCTACCGATCTTCGCGTTGCCGGTCGTGCTCGGCGGCGTCGGCGTAAGCGCCGGTCTCGTGCACGCGGGTGAACTCGGCGCCGGAGGCTTCGTGCTGATCATGGTGCTGGGCATCGTGTTGCTCACGACCAACCGGACGCTGATGATTGGCGCAGGGGCGCTGCAGTGGCTGCTCAACAAAATGCCCCGGCGAGCGAAGTCGACGAACCTTCCCGAGCGTCTGATCGCCGAACGCGACCTCGTGCGCACCGACCTCGGGAAGAACTGGTGGAAGGCCGTGCTGCTGATTGCCGGGCGCATCGGCCTCGACTACTTCAGCCTCCTCGCCGCGCTGCGCGCCACCGGTGCCCGACCGAACCCTTCGCTCGTGCTCCTCGCCTACGCCGCGACCGCGGTGATCGCGCTGCTTCCTCTGACCCCGGGCGGCCTCGGCATCGTCGAGGCGAGCCTCAGCGGACTGCTGGTGCTCGCGAACGTACCAAGTGCGAGCGCGGTGGTCGCCACGCTCGCGTTCCGAGTCGGCTCGTACTGGCTGCCCACCGTCGCGGGCGCCATCTGCTGGATACTCTTCCGTCGTCGCTACGGCACGCTGAAGTCGGGCGACGCCTCGTCGCCCGCAAGCGGGACGATGACAAACGGGAAGTAGACGAACGGCGCAACGGGTACGGAGGGGTGACCCGAGGACTAGCGTTGCTCGAAAGGTTTAGGCCGAAGGGATTCGAGGCATGTCCGATCAGCCGAACAAGAAGAAAGTTCCGACAGGGACACGCCGGTCGAGGATGTACGGACGCGCCGAGGCGAGCAATGTGCCGCTGAAGACGATCATGGTCACGATCCTCTGCGTCGTGGGCGTCTACATACTGGGCAAACTCCTCTACCGGCTCCGCGACATAATCCTATTGATGCTGGTCGGCGGTTTCATCGCCCTGGTGCTCAATCCGCTGGTCGACGGTCTCGAGCGATGGAAGATCCGCCGCCGGGGCGCCGCGGTGGCGATCGTCGCCCTCGCGTCCATGCTCATCTTCGCCGTCGTGGCCTTCGCCTTCGGCGACCCGCTGGTCAACAGCTTCACGCACCTTGCCAATACCCTGCCCGCCTACGTCCACAAAGCTGAGCACGGCAAGGGCTGGATCGGGCACTTCATGCAGCGCCACCACATCGAGAACTGGTTCAACAAGAACTCGTCCAAACTTGTCTCACTCGCGAAGGGCCTTAGCAAGCCGGCGCTCGCGCTGGGCAAGGGCGCCGTCTCGATGCTTCTGCTCGCCGTGACGTTGTTCGCTTTCGTCATCCTTCTGCTCATGGAAGCATCGAAGATCCGCGTATTCATCCTCGCCTCGATTGCACCCGCCCACGCCGAGCGACTGCGCCGATTGGGCGCCGAGATCAGTCGGGCCGCCCTCGGTTATGTGGTGGCGAATGCGATCATTTCGGGACTGGCCGGCATCGTGGTGTTCATTACGCTCTTCTTTCTCGGGGTCCCCTTCGCGCTGCTGTGGGCCATCTGGGTCGTACTCGTCGACTTCATGCCCGAAATCGGCGGTGCCCTCGCCGGTATTCCGACGGTACTATTCGCGACGGGCCACTCATTGACCGCCGGCATCGTGACGCTCGCCGTGTTCCTCATCTACACCCTGATCCAGAATCACGTGCTCAATCCCGTCATAATGAGCAAGACCGTAAAACTCAATCCACTCGCCGTGTTCATCGCGATCCTCGTGGGCGCAGAAGTCGGCGCATGGATCGACGGGATTTTTGGCGGGTTCGTCGGAGTGCTGCTCGCCGTGCCGATGGCCGCGACGATCCAGGTCATCGCAAGAGAGTTCTGGTCACCCGTTCGCAACGCGCGCACTCCGACGCCGCCCGAGCCACCGGAATCGACCTGAATTAGAGATCGAGCTGGTTGTCGACGACGCCTAAGCCGGCAGCTTGTCGCGCAGGAACGAGATGACCGCCTCAGACACCGCCCGTGGTTGCTCGGGAAGGATTGCGTGTCCGCAGTCCGGCAGTCCTACGACGCGCATGTCACGGCGACGGGCCACGAGATTCCACGCGTTCTGGGGCGGCGCGATCGCGTCGTCGAGTCCCTGAACGACGAGGCCGGGGGCGGTGCCACCCATTCCGAACTCTTCGAAATTCGTTGCGGCGATCGCGGTCCGCTGGTAGTCGGCGAGCGAGGCGTTCCATCCTTCGCCCCATTCACCGATGTCGTTGCCGGGTGCGAAGAAGACGTCCTTCACCGACTGGGCGTGCGTGGCGCGGTCGAGGTTTTCGTTGAAGCAGTTGAAGAACGTCGGGAACACTTCGGGACCGGGGTGCACGTCGCCACCGCAAGCGAGAAGAACGAGGGCCGCCACATCATTCGGCCGCGCCGACGAAGTCGCACGTACGACCCGGTTGCCGAACGCGTGACCGACGAGCACGACGGGACCCAGTCCCTTCGCGTCGATGATCTGCCAGAGGTCCGCGGCGATGTCACCGAGGTTCGACCACTGCGGCGTCCCGATCGGCGTGGCAAAACCGGGAGGGCTGACCGCGACCGCATGGAAGCCGCAGAGCGCCAGGTCCTGGCAGAGTTCGTGAAAATCGGTGCCGGGTCGGCCGAGTGACGGGTAGAGAATGACGGGCGCGCCCGCGCCGTAGTGCAGAAGCTGGTACTCGTTCGAGTTGACAGTCACATTCTCAGTTCGCGGTTCCACTAAACGAACGATAGTTCTCACCGAAGGCAACCTGGAAGGCGGGACGTCGGGCCGAGATCACACGACCGACGCCGCTGTGCCACGACCCGCCGGCGCCTCCTACAATCTCCTAACACGTGTGCCGAGCGGCCACCGACTTATGACAGCTGCGTCGACCGCGGCGAATGGAGCAGGCGCAATGGCTGTGTGGATTCGCATCATCGCCGCTCTCGCTGGTTTCGTGCTCGTGTTGACGGTTCTGGACGCGGCGATTCGCACCTTCCTCTTGCCGAGAGTCGCCGACGTGCGCCTCAGCCGGGTCGTCGCGAAAGTCGTGGGCTGGCTCTTCCAGACGCTCGCCAATGCGAAGAGGTCCTACGCGGTAAGGGACCGAATCCTCTCGCTCTACGCCTCCATCGTCCTGCTCACGTACCAGATGCTCTGGCTCGTGCTCAGCGTGCTCGCTTTCACGCTCGGATTCATCGCCCTCGGCGTGACGACCTTCATCCGAGCCTTCGAGATCTCCGGCTCCTCCCTGCTCACACTCGGTACCGCATCGGGCACCGGTGCGGGCCAGATAGCGCTCGGCTACGTGGAGGCCGCCGTCGGACTCACTTTGTTGGCGTTACTCATCGCCTTCATCCCAACGCTGTACTCGGCATTCCAGCGCCGAGAGATCTCAGTGTCGCGACTCTCGGTGCGAGCCGGCGTGCCCGCGACGCCGTGGGGCATCCTCGAAATCGCCGAAAGCGTCAAGTCGCTCGACGGACTTGAAGAACTGTGGCGCGAGTGGGAGCAGTGGTTCATCGAGGTGGGGGAAACACACACCACGTTGACGATTCTCAACTACTACCGCTCGCCCACGCCCGACCAGACGTGGATAACTTCCGCGGCGACCGTTCTCGATGCCGCCGCGCTGTTCAACTCGGCGGTGGACCAGACACCGTCGGCAATGGCGGGGCTCTGTATCCGTTCGGGCTGGCTCGCCCTTCGCCGCCTTGCCGACTACTTCCGAGTCCCCTATCCGAACCCCGTGAGCCGGTCGACGCCGATTTCAATCTCGCGCGCGGAGTTCGACGGCGTGCTCGCCCGTCTCGAACAAAGCGGCATACCACTGGTAGCGGACCGCGAGGCAGCCTGGTGCGACTTCGTCGGGTGGCGAGCAAACTACGACGCAATCATCGAGGCCTTCTTCGAACTCTTCACCTGCCCGCGCACTGACTGGAACCTCGCCGCGGTACAACCACTCGTCGGCCCTTCCAACGAGCGCGGCAAGCAGCAGGACGAGTCTCGGTAACGGCGGTATCTAGATGAACTCGTGGTACTCGTCGAACCACTCACGCACGAGCGCAAGTACCTGGTTGTCCGAGAGGGACTCGAGGTCACTGTCGATCGCGCCGACGACCTTTTCAGCGATGGCCGGGTGCTTGCGCTCCAAGTACTGGACGAGGAGAAGCATCTCGTTCGCCTTTCCCTTGCCGTGACCCACGAGCACGATCTCGGCCGCGGGCTTCACGGATTCGCTGATCGATTCGAAGAAGGCGACATTGTCGTGGTCCGTCTCGTGCCCGTGATGGTGCTGGGCTTCGCGCACGTGGTGGTGGCGCGACATCTCACTCGGCGCGTGAATCGACTCGGGCTTTACTCCGTGTTCCAACGACGTGGTCCACACCTTCGCTTCGTCACGCATTATTGCAACTGCCATTAGTCCGCCAGAAGTATCGCTCATTGTCGATGCCTTCCCTTCTCTTCGCTACGAGATACGACCCGGTCGAGGAGTCATGTCCCTCAATTAGTCGTCTTTTCGAAGTGTAACCACGTAGCAACTGCGCGAATCACGACTCAGGGCCCGGTCGTGGTCGTGGTAGTCGACGTCGACGTCGACGTCGACGTCGCCACGGTCGTGGTGGTGGTCGTCGTTGAAGTTGTTGAGGTCGTCGTGGTAGCGGTTGAGTAACCCGGCCAACCCGTCCACATAACAGTTCTTCCCGTTGAGTTCGCCTCGACCTTGATCTTCGACTTCAACGACTGTGCGAGGACGAGCGCGTCCTCGCCGGCCCGGTCGATGGCGTCGCCACCGTGGACTCCGAGCACCGCGATGTAGAGCGTGATGACCGTGTTGTTGATGGGCACGTTGACCGCCATGACGTCGCACCCGCCCGCAGGGTTGGTGTAGCCGGACTTCACGCCGACCACGCCGTACTGCCCTTCGAAAGGCGTGTAGGAGACGACGACGCCAGCGACGGGCAACTTCACCTCGCCGAGGACGACGATCTGGCGCACGATCGACTCGCTGGTCATCAGGTCGACGGCGAGCGTTGTCTGGTCCTGGGCGGTCGAGGTGTCGCCGGGTGAGATGCCGGTGAAATCGACGTAGTGCGTCCGCGTCAGCCCCAGGGCCTTCGCATCGGTGTTCATCGTCGCGACGAACCTCGACTCGCTGACGCCCATGAGACTGAGCAGGAGCTGGGCGTAATCGCCGGCGGAGTGCACGAGCATGCCGCGCAGCAGAGTCCCCTCGCAGAGCTTCTCATTGAGCGCGATCTTGGCGCTGGACTGATCAGTTGCGACGTCGTAGTTGTACATCGCGACGTCATTGGCGTTCACGACGAGACACCGCCCCTTCTCGCCAAAAGTGAGCGGGAGGTCCTGCAGGACTACCCAGGTGGTCATCATCTTGGTCAGGCTCGCGATGGGCTTTCTCACCTGGCCGGGCGACGCCGCTACCACCGAGAGCTGGGGCACGGCGAGCGCAGCGCTCGCCTGACTCGGCCACGGCAGCGCCAGCGCCCTGGGCACGGTGGTCGCTGTCGTCGGCTCCGTAGTGGTGGTCGACGTAGTCGACGTCGCACCCACTGACGTGGTCGTCGTGACGTCAGTCGACGAAGTAGTCGTCGTCAGGTCCGCAATCGCCGGGGTCACGGCAATGAGAAACCCCAGCAACACGCTGCCGAGACCCACGGCAGCGAGAATACCGGACCGCAAACCGGTGCGAGAGGACGATTTCACTTCTCTTCACGTTACTGGCTTGGTACGAAAATAGTGGAATCCACCGGCTCAGAGGCGGTAAGGCCAGTACCGCGCCCCCTCGTCAACTCGCAGGAATCCCCTCAATCGACCGAGCGCGTCGTGCGACGTACGGGCGAGATATCGCAACGGACAAGTTGAGTATCCTCGCACTAGACGGGGTCGCGCACCCCGATGAAAAGTGAGGTTGTTCATGCCGTACGAGTTCACGACAAAAGGCCTGGAGATTCAGGAATCGGTCCGCCGATTCATGGAGAACGTGATTGTCCCGAGCGAGGAGACGTTCTACACCCAACTCGAAGAGGCTGGCCGCGACGGCTACCCGCCCGTGCTCGACAAGTTGAAGTCCGCCGCGATGGAGCGCGGACTGTGGAACCTGTTCCTGCCCCACCTGCGCAGGGAGAGTCCCGGTACGCAGTTGTCCAACCTCGACTACGCGCCGATCTCCGAGGAACTCGGCAAAGTCGGTTTCGCCTCAGAAGTACTCAACTGCAACGCCCCCGACACCGGCAACATGGAGATCCTGCACCACTACGGCTCGGACCGCGTAAAGGCCGAATGGCTCGAGCCCCTGCTCGCCGGCGAGATCCGCAGCGCCTTTTCGATGACCGAGCCCGACATCGCCTCTTCTGACGCGACGAACATCGGTCTTTCAATCGTGCGTGACGGCGACGAGTACGTGCTCAACGGTCGCAAGTGGTTCAGTTCGGGCGCCCGCGGCGAACGTTGCAAGGTGCTCATCGTGATGGGAAAGACCAACCCCAACGCCGCGCGTCACCTCCAGCAGTCGATGATCGTCGTGCCCATGGAGACACCCGGCGTCGAGCTGGGACTCGACCCCCACGTCTTTGGCTACGCCGAACGTGGTGGGCACCCCGAGGTCATCTACCGCAACGTGCGCGTGCCCGTCGATAATCTGCTCGGCGACGAGGGCAGCGGTTTCGCCATCTCTCAAGCGCGCCTCGGGCCGGGACGGATCCACCACTGCATGCGCTCAATCGGCGTCGCCGAACGCGCCCTCGACCTCATGGTCATCAGGTCGCTCGAGCGCAGCACCTTCGGCACCAGCCTCGCGCACAAGGGTCTCATCCAGGACTGGATCGCCGAGTCGCGCATCGAGATCGACATGGCTCGCGAGTACGTGTTGCGCACCGCGTACCTCATGGACACCGTGGGCAACAAGGCCGCCGCGGCGCAGATCTCGGGCATCAAGGTCGCAATTCCAAACATGACGCTCAAGGTCATTGACCGTGCCATTCAGGTGCACGGCGCCGCGGGCGTCAGCCAGTTCTTCCCACTCGCGAACATGTACGCGCATCAGCGCACACTGAGAATCGCCGACGGACCCGACGAAGTGCACAAGATGACCATCGCGCGCCGAGAGATCTTGAAGCACCAGCCCGGATTCCACATGAATCCGAACATCGAACACTAAAGACGAATTAGGCCAGGAAGTCC
>PKWW01000007.1 GCA_003132165.1 Acidimicrobiaceae bacterium
ATCTTAGTTCTGCAACATTCTGGATTAAACAACAAGAGGGGGGTTATCGAATGACACTAGACGGGGCCGAGATTCAAGATTTCTCGCGTCGGCAGATATTGAAGGGAGCCGCAGTCGGTGCGGCTGCCTTTATGGCCGGTAGCGCCTTGGAAACTGGAGTGGCAGGGGCACAGCAAAAGGCGAAGTTGGCGGGTTCACTCAATATCCTCTGCTGGGAGGGATACACGGATCCCCACTTCACAAAGAGATTTACGGAACAAACTGGTGTCTCAATCAACTCGACGTTTATTGGCTCCAATGATGAACTTGTCGCCAAGTTGCGCGGCAATCCTGGACTCTACGATCTCGTCACGCCGTCGTGTGATACGACCGGGTTGCTTATTCAGGCGAATCAAGTTCAGCCGATCAACTTGAAGCACGTGCCGAATTCGAAGACGACCTTTCCCTTCTTTCTCACCGCACCGAATGTCTATGTTGGCGGTCAGCACTATGGAATACCCATGGCATGGGGCTTCATCCCCATCGTCTACAACACGCACGCATTCAAGACGCCTCCCAATTCATGGTCCGAGCTCTGGAACCCAAAACACAAGGGAAAGATTTCAATGTGGCAGGACATTTCCATGCTTTGGACAACGAGTTTGCTGCTCGGCTACAAGGACACCTACACGATGACGGATACCCAACTCGAAGCAGTGAAGGCGAAACTCATTACCCAAAAGCCACTCCTTCGAAAGTACTGGAACACCGCGGCCGAACTCACTCAACTCTTCGAAAGCGGCGCAGTTACCATCGGCGAGTCTTTCGGAGGATTGACCGTCAATCAGTTACGTCAGTCGGGCTACCCAGCGGCTGAAATCATTCCGAAGGAAGGTGCCACTTCTTGGTTCGACAATTGGATGATCACCAAGACTTCAAACAAGGTTTCCACCTGTGAGGCATGGCTGGACTTCATTCAGAGTCCGGAAACTCAGGTTGATATAGCCAAGTATACGGGATACGGAATCACCAACACCAATGCCGTGCATCACGTTCCGTCGCTCTACAGAGATTCATATCATTTGGCTGACCCAACGTTCATCGCCAAGTTGAACTTCTGGAAGCGGGTGCCACGTCGTCAGAGCTATCTCGACATTCTCAACGCGGTTCTTGCCGCATGATGAACGCTCTGGAATCTCGGAGTTCAGATCCGGTAGAGAAGGCAAATTTGAGCACTTCACTGGCTGTACGTCTTGAAGGTGTCACCAAGTCGTATGACGCCGTCCCGGCTCTGAAAGGTGTCTCGCTCGACGTCGCGGACGGGGAGTTCATTACGCTGCTCGGGCCTTCAGGTTGTGGGAAGACGACCACGCTGCGGTTGATCGGTGGCTTTGAGCGACCGGATTCGGGTGCGGTCTACGTTGCTGGAAAGAACGTCACTTATGAACCACCCTTTCGACGCCCCGTGAATACTGTCTTTCAGCAGTATGCGCTCTTTCCCCATCTCAGCATTTACAACAACATCGCATATGGCCTTCGGCACGCTCGCGTGCCGAAGGCCGAGATACATAGGCGAGTAAATCAGAAGATGGCGCTGATGGAGATCGCCGACTTGGGTGATCGCAAGCCAAGCCAACTTTCGGGCGGTCAACAGCAACGGGTGGCGTTAGCGCGTGCACTTGTGATGGAACCGAAAGTCCTATTGCTCGATGAACCGCTCGGTGCGCTCGACTACAAACTGCGAAAGGCAATGCAGCTGGAGTTGAGGCGTGTACACCGAGAGGTTGGAGTGACGTTCATCTACGTGACCCACGATCAAGAAGAAGCAATGACGATGAGTGATCGCATCGTAGTAATGAACCAGGGACGGATTGAGCAACTGGGCGTCCCCGAAGAGATTTACGACAACCCTGCGACACCGTTTGTTGCCGGCTTTGTCGGGGATACCAACCTCGTGAATGGTGTGGCGCGTGAATGTCGCGCCGGCCGGGCGACCGTTGACCTGGGCGTTATGGGCGTGGTCGAGGGTGTTTGTCGATATGAAGTTGACGCAGGCGACCAGGTATTGGTGAGCGTTCGTCCAGAAGACGTGAGGGTGACTCCATCGTCGGAATCGTCCATTATCGTTCGCGACGCAATGCTTATTGGTTCATCGATCCATCTCACAATGGTGGCGGGTGACTCAACCGTCTCTGCACTGGTGCCGCGAAGTGCAGCCGTACTCCCCGGGACTCCAGTCGCAGTGAATCTTGTCGGCCCCCGAGTTTGTGTTTACGCAAGGGAACAGGCGTGAGTCGTAGCCCTGGTTCCGAAACTGGCATCCCCGAAGTTAGTCGGGCACTAACGAACCCTGGATTGCCGTCGGAAGGAGCCGTGACAGAGTCTTCAAGTGAGAGCACCGAGATTGGTGATCGGCGTCGCTTTGGAGGAGCAATGCTGGGAATCCCCGTCATTGCGTGGATGGCGTTCTTTCTCGCCGTACCTTATGTGCTCCTGCTGCTGCAGAGCTTTTGGGAGGCGGGCCTTTGGTCAACTCTGCACATCTGGAATATACAGAATTACACTGCGGTGCTCTTCGGAAAGTCTTTGGCTGGGAACATCTACTTGCCGGTGCTAATACGTTCGATAGAGAACGGCATGATGGTCACCGTATTTGCAACGCTCATCGGTTTTCCGGTTGCCTATCTCCTAGCCTTCAAACTCCGTAAGCGTCGAATGTTGGTGTACACACTCGTGATCGTGCCTCTGTGGGCGAGCTACTTGTTGAGGGCATATGCGTGGAAAGTAATCCTCGGGAATAACGGCCTTCTCGGATCGGTGCTCAACCATATCGGTCTTGGTAACTCGTTTCTGAGTAACATCCTCTACTCGCGCGCCGCAGTTGTCATCGCGCTCACGCACATCTTCACCCCGTTTATGATCCTCTCGATCTACTCGGTGCTCGAGCGTGTGCCAGCGAGCCTCATCAGTGCATCAAAGGACTTGGGAGTCGGTCGTCTTGGAACTTTCTTCAAGATTGTCCTGCCACTCTCTTTGCCCGGAGTCATTGCTGGAGCCACCTTTACCCTCGGTTTGGCGACGGGGGACTTCGTGGCACCCATACTCGTGGGCGGTCCGAGCAATTCGATGATCGGCAATATCATCTACAGCGAGTTCGGCGCCACCGGCGACTATCCATTGGGATCTGCAATTGCCTTTGTGTTGCTCGCTTTCATTATTGTGCTTGTGGCAATTTCCACCCTGGCAGAACGGCGCGAACAGATTTGAGCCTCTTGATTTAGTGTCGCGGAGGTGATTGACCGTCGACGGAATGAAAGTGAGAAGACGCAATCTGCAAGTGATTGGTGCAAGGCAAACTGACTCTTGCAGGACTTTCATGTCGTGGGTCAGTCAAAATTGGCGATTTGGCTGCCGGTCATTGCAGATCAACTCGAGGGAGCAGTCCAAAATGAGCAAGAAGATTGTTTGGCCAGGTCGAGGGGCAGGAATGCGGTGCTGGTGTTGTCTCATCATCGAGTCAGCTCACCCATTTCCACCCGTTGAACAACACGAAGGACTATTGAATGACAATTTGCTGTACCAGTAGATTGTATGCGTATACGCCGTATACGGTGAACGAGGAGCGCTATGTCAGGTTTTGAGGGTCTGGAATTACGGCCGGGGTCAAGGCTACTTGACAGTGAACCACTGTCGGAACAGGTCTATCTTGTCTTGCGAGATGCGATATGTGACGGTGTATTTCCAGATCACACGCACCTTGTTCAGGGTGACTTAGCCGAACAGTTGCAGGTATCTCGCACGCCGGTACGCGATGCCCTGTTGAGACTGTCGCAGGAGAACCTGGTGCGAGGCGTCGGTGCTCGAGGATATGTAGTCGAAGCTCTATCCGAGCGCGACGTCCTCGACATTTATGAAGTTCGGCTCTGTTTAGAGATCCAAGGCGCACTCCTCGCCTTGCCGCACTTCAGCGCCGCCGCAATGCGTCGAATTGAGGAAATCAACGACAATATCAATGACCCTCAATATTCGGGAGCTGATCAGTACGATCTGAACCGGGATTTCCATATGGCCGTCATCGACCCTTGTCCGAATCGGTTGCTGGTGAAGATAATCGGGGACACGTGGGAGCAGCCCATGAGCCGTCGTGTCTTTCGACGTCAGTTAGCGGCGCATGATGGTCAAGCAGGTTTCGCTGATGACCACCAGCCCATTATTAGCGCCTTACGCAACCGAGATGCTGAAGCGCTGAAAGTCGAATTAGAGCATCACCTTGTGACTGCGCGCAACGAGGTAAGTCGATTCCTATCCGTGGGAGATGGAAAGGGCACTGATGTCGAGAGTACTTAACTCGCCCAGTGCGCCGGTGATCTTGTCAGCTCAACGGACCCCCATGGGACGTCACTGGGGAAGCCTCTCAGGAATCCGTCCAGACGACCTTGCGGCAATGGCAATTCGGGCGACTGTGGCTCGGTCCGGACTGGAAGACAGCGAAATTGATGAAGTTCATGCAGGCATAGTGAATGCATCTGGCGAAGCGATGGGCAACGTTGCACGCTTTGCGTCACTTTTGGCGGGGCTTTCGCCTTCGACAAGCGGCCTCTCGATGAACCGCTACTGCGGATCGGGGCTGAGTGCGTTCACGACACTCGCCCACGCGGTAGGGTTCGGCTCGGCGCGCGCTGGTATTGCCGTCGGTGTTGAAGTGATGAGTCGTTCGACTTGGCCAGTGGCCATACCCGTCAATGAGCGATATCCCGGCGTTCTGAATGGACGCAACGCGATGTGGAGTGGCGCCGGAGGGCCCCAACATCCGAAACTTGAGGCCAATGGCACGATGATTGAAATGCCAGAGGCGGTCCAGGCAACGGCGCGTAAATATGGTATTTCTCGCGAAGAGATGGACGAATTCGCACTTGGAAGTCAGCGGCGTGCAGCGCAGGCGTGGGATGAAGGTCGCTTCGCTGACGAGGTGTTCCCTGTTGTCACCAGTGGAGGAGAAATTGCTTGTGACGAGACTCTTCGGAGCGATTCGACACTTCAGGGTCTAGGTCGACTACGCGGTTATTTCCCCGAATGCCCTGATATCACCGCTGGCAATTCGTCGTCAGTGGCAGATGGAGCAAGTGCCCTTTCAATCGCCGACAAGAGTACTGCGCAACACTTTGAGCTCGAGGCTCTCGGTGAGGTGGTCGCCACTTCGGTGGCGGGCGTTGCGCCAGCCGACTTTGCTCTAGGCCCTGTTCCCGCCATCCTGAAGTTGCTCTCAATCGCTGACCTCACTTTGGATGACGTTGGACTTGTCGAGATCAATGAGGCATTTGCAGCTCAGACATTGGCGTGCGCTCGCGAACTCGGTCTTGACGAGACTCGCCTGAATGTGAATGGAGGAGCGATTGCTCTTGGGCATGCGCTAGGTAATTCTGGTACGCGAATTCTTGTCACGCTTGTGCACGAAATGCGTCGAAGGTCAACTCGATTCGGCATTGCGTCGCTGTGCGTTGGAGGTGGAATGGGAGTGGCTGTCTTGATTAGGAATCCTGCGGCATGAGTGCGAAGAAGACCTCAGATGATTGGCTGATGAGTGAGGTGACGGCCGGCCGCATTGATACGGTGGCGTTGTCGTTTGCTGATCGGCTAGGAGCTTGGAGGGGCAAAAGGGTACCTGCCAAGGACTTCGTTGAGCATGGCTCCACAACTTTGGGCTTTTGTGACGGCATGATTGTCTGTGACATCCAGTGTGGAGTAATTGAAGAGACACCTTTCTCAAATTTCTCCACTGGCTATCCGGATTTACATGTGACGTTGGATCCGCGCGAAGCGAGACCAATGGGTTGGCGGCCTCGCGAAGCGTACGTCTTCGGTGTGCCTAGTGATCGTCATGGGACTTCCCTTTCCGTTGCTCCATCGGCAGTACTTCAGTCAGTGCTTCGACGCCTGGAAGCCGTGGGCCTAGTTGTCACGACGTCAGCGGAACTGTCAGGAGCCTTCTTTGATAGCGATGCAAAACCAAACCAAGCCTTTACCGCTGATGAGGAGAGACATCTCCCGTTTCTTTGGCTCAATGCGCTCACCGCCTCTTGGATACCAGTCCGTTACTGTCATCCCGGGTTCGACCCTGGCTCTTTCCGGCTAGGAATTGATGAACTTTCGCCGCTGGAATTGGCGCAAGCGATTGTTGTTGCTAAAGGCGCAGCGAAGGAGCTTGCGCGAGTTGAGGGGGGTGACGCAATCTTCATGACTAGGCGTCCGGGCGGTGCAGAGCCAGCCTTGCTCCAAGTCACAGTTACCTTGAAGCCGTTTCAGGAGCTCTCAACGGAGTTGTTGGAATGTCTTCTCGGCGAGGCTAGACCTCTGTTATATCCATCGGTAAACGCAATGCGGATGACGGATGTCCCTGTCGTTTTGTCTACTCGTGGTGAAGTCTCTATTTTGACAGTGAGCGCGAGCGCCGAGGCAGACAGTGCCACGGTTCTCGCCACGGTGCTTGCCGCAGTAGGTGCTGCATTGGATGGTGTGCAGACACCGGGGTCACGTATTGATGCCCTTTCTCGATCGGCTCAACTTCTCGAAAGTTACTGGCTGCGCGACTGGCTGGGCGAGCCTTTCCTTGAGAATTCGATTCCGTTGTTCGAACATGAGGCGGCACTCTTTGCCTCGGCCGTTACTGATTGGGAAATAGAGCGATATTGGGGGGTCGCATGAGCGCTCGATGGCTGGACATCGCTTGGACTGACTTGCTTGGTCGTTGTCATTTGACCAGAGTGAGGAATGACCGAGCTGACGATGGTGTTCCAGTGTCAATTGCGACCGCTGCCGCTGGTTACGCTGCTCTTTCCCCAACGGTAGGGAGTTTGTTGCTCGTACCAGATCGATCCACTGAGCGGCCCAATCCCTTCAGCGCCGACGCGGGTCTCGTCGTCGGTTCTCTCGTGGAGGACGATGGCACTCCCAGCGCTTGGTGTGCTCGCAGCGCTCTTGTGCACGTTCTTGAAACATTCAACCGAGCGGGTTATCGGATACAGGCGGCAGCGGAACTTGAGTTCTTCTTGCTGAATCCGATGACCCAGAAACCTCTGTGGTCCGACGTCAACCAGTACTCGATTACCAAGGGCGGTGAGATTGAGAACGTGCTCGGGCGAATTCGACGCCAGCTGGTTGAGGCCGAGATACCGGTGGAAGCGATGAATCCTGAGTTCTCGGGTGGACAGGTTGAATTGAATATCCGGCACGCTCCAGCACAAGATGCCGCAGACTACACAGTGTTGTCGCGATATTTCGCACGCGAAATCGTTCGTTCCTCGGGTCTGGATGCCACCTTCTTGGCGAAACCCTGGACTGATCAAGCCGGCAGTGGACTCCATGTTCATCAGAGTCTGTGGGTTGGCGCAAAGAACGTCATGCACGAAAACCGCAATCTCAGTCCGTTGGCCTGCCATTACATGGCTGGGCAATTAGCCCACATGCGTGAACTGGCCCTTTTGGGATCATCCAACCCGAATGCTTATCATCGCCGGGCCGGCGCATCTTTTGCCCCTTCGGCGATCTCTTGGGGGATTGACAACCGAACGGTGGCCGTCAGGGCAATTATTGGATCAGAAGGTGCGACGAGGATTGAGCAAAGAGATGCGTCGGCCGACTGCAACCTCTATTTGGCATTCGCTGGCCAGTTTGCAAGCGGACTCGATGGAATTAGACGACTGCTACCGCTAGAACCACCTGTTGTGGGTAATGCCCACGAAACCAAAGTCAAAGGTCGCCTGCCGTTGACGTTCGTGGAGGCGATGGAGGCCTTTACCGGGAGTTCATTCGCTCGCGAACACCTCGGGGTAACTGCGGACCTCTTTGAGGGTGTGCTGCGCCCTGAACTCGAAGAAGTGATTGGAAACTCTTCGGATTGGGAACGGCGTCGTTACATCTCGGCGATTTAACTGAAATTGAGAATATTTTTAGCGTCGTAAACAATACTTGCACTCAGTGTGTTCAGTGTGTACACTAAACAGAATCGCGAGACGAAGTCTTCGCATTTCGAGCTTGTTGATTGATTGACTAGATCGCTGCCATTGGGGGCGGAACCGAAAGGAACACGATGGTGACTCATTCGAGGCCGGTGGTTTGTTACTCGGATGTCGGTGGTACCTTCACTGACTGTTTCGTTGTCACGGAGTCTGGCGAGTTTGCGCTTGGCAAATCTCCAACTACACCGGAGGACATAGCTTCTGGCTTCATGTCGGCACTCGACATGGCTCGCGAGGCGTTGGGTCTCGAGCAGCGGGAGTTCCTCGAAGGTCTCGAAGTCGTTGGCTACGGCGCCACCACGGTCTTGAACTCGGTCCTCACTCGTAAGGGTGGCAAGCCTGGTTTGCTCATCACACGAGGTTTCGAGGACTTGCTCTTAATGGAGCGCGGCAAGCAAAGTTGGGTGCAACTGACGCGAATTGATCGAATTCATCCGGTAGTTCATCGTCACCAGCCGCCACTCATCCAGCGCAACTGGGTACGCGGCATATCGGAACGGGTTGATTCCCTCGGTAATGAGATCATTCCATTGCGTGAAGAAGATGTGCGTGAGTCTGTTCGCGACTTGGTGAAGCTCGGTGTCGACTCGATCGTCGTTGTCTATCTGTGGTCATTCCTCGACGACAGCCACGAGCAACGGACTAAGGAGATTGTTCTTAAGGAGTTGGACGCCCTCGGTGTCTCCGAGATTCCTTGCTTTCTTTCGAGCGAGGTCAGCCCAACTCTTCGAGAACTACCTCGGGCTAATGGAACCGTTATTGAAGCCTTCTCTGGACCGTCAACTCTCCGAGCACTCGAGCGACTGGAATCCGACCTCAAGGCCGGCGGTTTCACGGGCGACTTGCAGGTCATGCAGTCTGCTGGGGGGTTGGCACCCGCCCGTCACGTTCGCGCTATCGACACGGCCATGTCGGGTCCCGTTGGAGGTCTGGTCGGAACAAGGACTCTGGGCGAACTCTATGGTTTCGAGAGTCTGATCTCCACCGACGTCGGCGGCACCAGTTTTGACGTTGGCCTTGTGTCGAATGGATTCATAGGCATCGATCGTGAACCGGTCTTGGCGGGTTTGTTGTTATCGCTACCGATGATGGATGTCCACTCAGTAGGTGCTGGTGGCGGGACGATCAGCCGCATCGATGAATTGAGCGGCCGATTAGTCGTGGGACCAGAGTCGGCAGGGTCGCGCCCCGGACCAGTTTGTTATGGCACAGGTGGTACCGAGCCAACCGTCACCGACGCCGACCTCGTCTTGGGTTATCTCAACCCGCGAGGATTGCTGAATGGAAAAGTGAGCCTTGACGTGCTGGCCGCTCGCGAAGCGATTCGTATCAAGATCGCTGAACCCCTAGGCCTCAGTCTGGAAGACGCAGCAGACGGTATCCGACGTGTGATTGACGCAAGGATGCGCGAAACGGTGACCGGACTTGTGTCGTTGCGGGGAAGTCGACTTGACGACTACGTCTTGCTGGCCTTTGGCGGAGCTGGCCCCGGCCACGTGTGCGGCTACACCGAGAACTTGCCGCTGAAGGGCGTATTGACGTTCCCGTACGCAGCCGCCTTCTCCGCTTTCGGAGCTTCGACGGCCGACTATGAGCACCATTACAACCGTGCTGTGAATGTGGTGGTATCGCCCAATGCCGATGACGAGGAGTTGCTCGTGGCCGGCAAGCGCATTAGCGCTGCCTGGGAGCGACTCGAAGAGCAGGCGATCGAGCAGATGGCGCTCGAGGGCTTCGATCGAGAGAGCGTAATGATCAAACCATTGGCCATGGTTCGTTATGGACGCCAGCTCAATGACTTGATCACGCCGTCGCCGGTAGTGCGATGCCGGACTGCGGACGACCTTCGCTCGGTGATTGCTGCTTTCGAAGAACTCTACGCACGAGTATTCGCAAAGGGTGCTCAGTTCCCGCAGGCTGGGTACGAAATCTTTGAAGTTGGACTCGTCGCGGCAGCGCGCAAGGTTAAGCCTGGGTTTGTGCGACGTCCACTTGAAGGTGATGACGCCAGCGCTGCGCTGTATGAGTCTCGTCCGGCGTACTGGAATGGAGAATGGTCGCCGACCCCGCGCTATCGCTGGGAAGCGTTGCGGCCAGGAAACATTGTTCAGGGTCCGGCAGTCATCGAAGCGCCGACAACCACACTTGTCTTGACACCTAACCGCAGTGCAACTATCGACGAGTACTTATCAGTTTGGATTGGACAACAATGACGATGGCACGACGGAGTCTGAAGGATCGGCTCATTGAGAGTGAGGAACTGTTCCGCGATACAGGGGTTTACGAGAGCGAACTCACTGTTAAGGAGTCAGACCCGGTCACCTTCGAGGTACTTTTCACGCGGCTCTTGCAGACGCTGACTAATGCTCGCGAAGTGGCGCTTTCAATCTCTGCCTCACCATCTACCCGTGAGCAGGGTGAGATTATTTTCGGTCTCTTCACGGCTGAAGGTGATGCAGTCTGTCTATCGACGGGGCTCATGATCCACGTCCATACGATGTCGCGAGCAATCAAGTGGATGATCAACAACGACTACGAAACGAAGATGGGCTTTCGTGAAGGAGACTATTTCTTCAATAACGACTCGTTCATCGGCGGAGGTCACCCTTCCGATCAAATGTTGATGACACCATTCTTCGTTGATGGTGAACTCGAAGGCTGGATTGGCGGACTCACCCACGTGACAGAGACCGGTGCGGTCGAGCCTGGGGCGATGGGTTCGTCGTTCACCAGTCGCTTTGCCGAAGGCCTGATCCTGCCCTGTATGCGCATCGCAGCAGATGACGAACTTTTCTACGACTTTGACGTTTTGGTCGACCGTGGAGTCCGTAGTTCCATCTCGTGGCTCGCGGACAATCGAGCGAAATTGACTGGCAACCTCATCATTCGAGAGAAGGTGAAGGAGTTGCTAGGCGAAGTTGGACTCGATATGTACCGCAAGGTATGCCGAGAGTACATCGAGGACACGCGACGTGCGACCCATGAGAAAGTTCGCCGATCTCTCTTCCCTGGCCGCTACCGCGAGGTGGCATGGCGCGGTGTAACCATCAAGAATCTTGAACGACTCATGCACAGCCCATGCGAGTTAGTAGTTTCTCGTGAAGGTCGGCTCAGTCTGAGTTTCGAGGGACTTCCATCGGCGCAGCGTCAACCTTTCCAGGCTACGTTGCCCCTCTTTGAGGGAATGTTGTTCAACGGTCTGATCCAGAATATCTTCTACGACTTGAGATATAACGACGGAACGTTCTTGGCCATTGACCTTCACGTTCCGTACGGGAGTGCCTGCAATCCGGACAATATCCAGCTGCCAACAACCCTGTGGGGGCCGGCATACGGTGGTATGCAGGCCTGCGCGCAGGCTGTGTCAAGGGCATACTTTGCTAAGGGATATCGCGAGGAAGTCCACGCGTCGGGTCCGCTTACGAGCGGCAACCTGGCCGGCGGGAAGGATCAGTACGGGCGTCACTTTGGTAGCCAGTGCTTTGAGTTCGCCTCCTCAGGAATGTACGCAACGAGTTTCATGGATGGTCTGGACACCGCCTTTTCAGACTTCAATGCAGAGGGCGACATGGGCGATGCGGAGATTTGGGAGCAGCAAATGCCTCAAGTCTGGCTTGCTCGGGAGATTCGTAAGGATGGTGGGGGTTTCGGTAAGTTCCGTGGTGGTAACGGTATCCATTCGCTCTACATGATTCCCGAAGGCATCGAAATGGAGATCGGGGCATTTGGGTCGCCACCAATTTTCTCCACTGCCGGACTTATGGGCGGATATCCGGCCGCCGCGCTGAGAGTGTGGATAGGTCGTGGAACTGATGTGCAGGCGCAGATTGAAGCAGGCACGCCGCTTCCGAATACGGAGGGCTTTGACCGCTCGGTGCCAGAGTTCGTGGACCAAGTTAGCGCTGAATGGTCGTGCGTCCTGGGCCAGAACGTTCCGACGTCATCCTTGGAGCCGTATTCACTCTTCTCGGTAGTCAGCGGAGATGGTGGAGGTTACGGCGACCCGTTGCTACGAGCCCCAATCGACATCATTCGCGACGTAGAGAACGGGCTCAGTGGCGTACGTGTCGCCGCAGATGTTTACGGCGTAGTGGTCACGAAGGATGCCCGCGGGAATGTTGGCTATGACAAGGAAGCTACCGACTCACTTCGAGCTCAGCACCGTCGTGAGCGGCTTCATCGGGGTGTGCCGGCGGCAGAGTACAAGCGAATTCAGCGAGAACGAGTAATGGCAGGGGATATCCCAGCTCCGGCTCGTGCAATGTACCGCGACGTGATGGAGATTTCTCCAATATGGGCGGACGAATTCCGAACATTCTGGAACCTTCCAGAGGGATTTGAGGTGGCTGAATGACAATGTCGAACCAAAACAGTGATGATGCGAAGCTCAATAGTATTCGCGAGTTGATCGAGGGAATACTGCCGCTTGATCAGTTGGCCACACTGCAACGCGAGATGAAGACTGGGGACCGCGTCCAAATCGTCCTTGCAATTGAGCAGGATCGAGTGCCATGGAGCGATCGCATTCTTGTGCCGTTGCAGGAGAATCTTTACGTTGTCGAACGCGATGATGGCGCCCGAGTGGTGAAGTGCTTCTGCGGTCACGAATTTGGTGACTATCGGTTGAACTGGAAGGAAGAGGCGCTCGTCTTTGAACGGCACCCCCAAGATGGAATAGTCTTCCAACCCAACAAGGGTGCCGACCCTGTCTGGCAACTCCTGCGTGAGTTCTATTGTCCAAACTGCGCCACCCAACTCGATGTCGAGCCGGTGCCGGTTGGCTATCCATTTGTCTTTAACTTCTTGCCCGATCTCGAGTTCTGAGGTGAAGGCTCGACCTCGAGTACTTATTACTTGCGGTACCGCCATGGTTCCGGTTACCGAGGGCTTCTTGGCGTCTCACTATGTTGGCCAGGGCTACGTTCGTGCCATCACCGAGGGAGGTGGCCGGGCGCTGCTGGTGCCGCATGTAGCAGGATTCGAAGAGGAGATCGCGGCTGACGTAATGGAAGCTGCAGATGGGCTGTTGCTTGCGGGAGGCACTGACATTGATCCTGCGACTTATGGTCAAACGATTCGTAACGACCAGACTCAGCAACCCGATCCCTCCCGTGACCGCCTCGAATTGGCGCTGGTCGCCGAGGCGCGTGATCGCGGGATACCAATCCTTGGCATCTGCCGCGGATTCCAAATCTTGAACGTTGCCTACGGTGGCACACTTGATCAGCACCGCCCGCACCGAGACTCGACCATCATCCAAGACCCCAACTTGCGCATTGAGCTAACGGAAGTATCGCTCAGCGCGGGATCACGAGCGGCTCAGTCTGTGGGCGCGGAGAAGCTGGGGGTTTACTGTTTGCACCATCAGAGCATTGATGTTGTCGGTGACGGTCTGCGCGTTACCGGAGTGGCACCGGACGGCTTGATTGAGGCCCTAGAGGATCCCGGGGCGGACTTCATCCTTGGCGTTCTATGGCACCCGGAACAAATGCTCGAGAGTGAGCATTCCCAGTCCATTTACCGGTCATTCCTTGATGCAATAGGAGCTCGAAAATGAACGCAGCAGCCCCCCTCTCTGGCTTGAAGGTTCTGGACTTCTCACGGCTGTTCGCCGGTCCCTATGCGACCATGACACTCGCAGATCTGGGTGCTGATGTGATCAAGGTGGAGTCGCCGAACGGAGATGAGGCTCGGCACTTTGGTCCGCCGTTCCTCGGAGGCGAAGGCATGAACTTCATGGCACTCAATAGACACAAGCGGTCGATCACTCTCGATATGAAGAAGCCCGAGGCCGTGGCCATCGCTCATCGCTTGGCTGCCGAGGCCGATATTGTCGTCGAGAACTTTCGTCCAGGCGTAGCCGACTCACTTGGGGTCGGGTATGAGGAGCTGTCGAGGGATAACCCTGGGTTGATCTACTGTTCGATCAACGGCTTCGGGCAGGATGGACCTTTCGCGAGTCGACCCGCACTTGACATTGTTTTGCAGGCGATGGGCGGCGTGATGGAGCGTCAAGGTCATGGCGGTCGGCCAGAGTTGCTCGTAGTGACCATTGCCGACACCTACGCTGCATCGCTGGCGGTGCAATCGATACTGGCCGCGTTGATTGCACGGAGTCGAGACGGCAAGGGCCAGCGAGTAGAAGTGACGCTTTTTGAAGCACTGATCGCAGCTCAGGGTTATCGAATCATAAGTCCCGCCGATCGCGTGATGCTGCCGGGTTTTGACGATGTTTGTCCGAATGGTCCCTTTCAAACTGGCGATGGTTCCTGGCTTGTTATCGGCATAGCGTCGGACAAGAGTTGGCATGGTTTATGTGAGGCATTGGACGTTCCGGAGATTGCTGATGTCGAGCGCTTCGCTACGAACCCAGACCGTGTCGCCAATCGAGACGAGTTGTTGTCATTCCTTGACGAACAGTTCCTCAAGCAATCCCGCTCTGCGCTTCTTGATCGCTTAGAGCAAGCTGGCGTCCCGAGCGGCCCTGTTCGCTCGGTGGAGGAAGTGATCACCGATCAACACAACATCGAGCGGGGCACGATTATTGAACTGGACCATGCACGGGCCGGGCGAGTTCGAACTCTCGGGAGTGTTCTGCACCTTTCACGTACCCCGACCACCACGGGCGCTGCATCGCCGGTGCAAGGCGAACACGGAACTGAAGTGCTCGCAGAAGCCGGTTTTTCAGAGGCGGAAATTGACGCATTCGTGATCGCTGGGGCCTTGCGACTCGCGAATTGAGTGATTGAGCAACAAGGGGAACATAGAAAGTGCGGCCGAATTCACAGGGCGGTCGCTCGTCGGATTTTGAAAATTGACGGATCGTCCTAAATCGCTCATTTTGATGGACCGTGCAAGTTGTGCCAAGGCGTACGCAAGAACGTAATCTCGGTCCTTGATCGCGTGCTGACAGCGCAATGTTGCACTTGGCGAAGCATGTCCTGCACGATGCATCAGTTCGGCCGTCGTAGTGCCCGTCGCGCCAGCGAGCGTCAAGCCAGTGTGTCGAAGGTCGTAGAGGTGAAGATCTGGGCGCCCGACAAGCAATCGCGCTTTGGACCTGCGCGCAGCAGAGATGCGGCGGTGAGCGGGCTACCAGTGAATCTCGCCAGGTTCGCCGGAGACTAAATCATTTCCGACGCTGGAGACTCTCCGACTCACGAAAGGCTAAGCCGGCCCGGGATTTCCAATCCTGGAATGGCTCTAGGAAACTCGGGTCGATTCACTCTGTCAAGCCAGATTCTAGAAAGCAATTCGCTGAACTTAGCGACGGTGGTGCCGTGTTGAAGATTCGGTTGGTTATCACGAGTCGCTCTTGATCCGCTGACACCGTTGCCAAAGGTCGACACCAGCGCCCGTCGGGCTCATCAAAGATTGCAAGGGGTGAACGTCGAGAATTCCGAGCACCGGTTGGGTGCCACGTGGGCACTAACGGGCACTAAACAGAGGACAACAGCGGTGCGTCGTGGTCGCTCGCGGTCAACTCGAAACCCTTGCGATTAAAGGGATTTACGGCAAAATCCTTGGAGCGGGCGACGGGAATCGAACCCGCGTTCTCAGCTTGGGAAGCAGGAGACGATTTTCCTTTCCAAGCGCAAAAGCATTGGAAACCAGCGGCTCTACAGCAACACTTGTTTCAAATTTTCGCGTTGGGCATACTGCGGGCATATACAACATGGGGGCTTTGGGTGGATTCCATCCCGAGTCGGCAAACGCCAACCGTGTTCGCCGAGACCTGGAAGTTCGGGAACCAGCAAACGACTCGCCAAGTTGGCTTAGGAAACGGGGTCCGGCCAATACCAGAACCGACTCAATCCGGCATCCCGGGCTGTCATAATTGCCAGCTTGCCAACTGTCTGCAAAATACCCAGATAGTTGGCAAGCTGACCCTCCACAAGAGAGACACTTTCTATTCGAAGCAGAACTACCGTCGTTCGTGGGAACTACTACTGCGATGCCTCCAAAAGGCACGTGACAAGAGCATTACCGGGAGTAGGCACACGCAATAGGCCGCAATTCCAATTGCACTTCCGACGAAATTTGTGACCCACCAGAGCAGCAACATGAGACCCATAACAACGGCAAACGTCGTGTAGGTCTTTGAAATGACACGAGGGTCGTCATCCTGCCGAGAAGTCTTCCTCATTGGGCCGTACCCTCTCAGTTCGTGTAACACATGAACGTTCCATCGTTAGTGTACGACAGACTTGCGAGGCCGCCAATAATGTTGTATTGCAACTCAAAGCAATGATTGGCAGCAGATGCGTCAGAGACCGTGTTCGCCAAGGAGGAACCGATGACTATCCCGATAAGACTGCATCCAAAAATGACCTCTGGTGAGACCTCCGGAACAAATTTCGCAAAGTAAGCACAGATGGCAGTCACCGTCAAGATGCCTCCGCCAGCGTTGTCTATGTTCGCTTGGAATGCTGCAGTTCCGTCCCTTGTCCATACCCATGTGTAAGTACCCCAGGCGTCCTCATTTGAATAGCCAATCGTGGGGTCTGCGACCACGGGGAACGCAGTCGCAGATGTGAAGTCAACTGTTTGCGTCAAAGTATTTCCAAGGAGTGAGTAACTGGTCGCCACCGGATTACCGTTAGCGTCCTTTGCCCACGGGGCAGCAATCGTTGCGAAATAGATGTTCTGGGAAACTCCGCCAACCGTACTCTGACCTTCGATCGTATAACTCCCATCGGCGTTCGAAACTAGTGATGCACCGGTTGGGATAGTCAAAGGAAAAGAGTAACTTGTTGGCGCATTGGAAGAAGAAATAGTCACTGCCTCGCGGGCACCTGTGGAGTCTGCTTGAGCAATTACCGCAACATTCGAAGTTCCTCCAGTGTAAAGCGTCGAGGCATCTCCAATTTCAACAGCATTGCTGGCTCCTGCCCCATACGGTATACCCATTCCAATGCTGACTCCCCCTTCGCTCAAAGTCACTACGCCGGTCGCTCGCTCTGGAAGCGAGACTGTTACGCCGCCATTCGTAGCCGTTACAGGAGCGCCACCACTTGAACTCCAGTTAACTGCATATCCAACGTCGGCACCAGACGACTCCATCGCGCTAATCACGCTGGAGGTAGTAGGCACGGTTGGCGATGCACTGGCCGGGATTGCAACGAGAGTCGATCCAAGCACGACTGCCACAGCCCACGAAACGATCGTTCTCTTATATTTGTACTCTTTCATTTGAATGTCCTCCAAGGAGATTGTGCTTCGCAACTTTCTGTTGCTTGCTATCTAAAGTTTCCGGCATATTGATTTCCTTTCAACCTCTTGAAAATGAGACCGTTCGTCGAACGCAGTTGCTGGTCGATGGAGCAGGAACGCCAGCCAAGAGAACTTCGCAACGGAGATCGTAAATGACTTACTCGTTCCCTCAGTTTGGGACCAAAGCCCAGTGCTTATCTGAAATTGGTCGAGGCAGTCCTCCGTCCAGGTTTTGTCTCGCATTTGAGATGGCGAGTCTCCACGAATAATCAAGCAGGGATTTCGATTGCCAGTTTCCTGCTTCGGCGAGTTCTTCTCTTTCCGCCTCGGCTGCAGGAAATCGAAAAAATAATCACTATCTAATTTTCAACTTCTCAAACAGCCCGACCAACTCCACAACGTGTGACTTCACTTGAATCGCCAAGGTCTCACACGCCTTGGCAGATCTCGTTCTGTTAAACCGCACGTGCCAATGCTTCAATTCGAACATCGCCAGCAGACGCAGCACCTCGCTGCGAGCAGTCTCGGGCGGAATACAGGGCCTCTCACCAAAATAGTGAACGGCGGCCTTCTCGAATTCGTCTACGTGTGGATTCGTCGCCCGCCCATCGTAGGTTGGTAGTTTCAAATAGGCGCAAACATCGGCCCTCTTTGATGGTGGAAAACCGGCCAAGGTTCCATTACTCAGTATGCAGAGCGAACCGGTCGGCGACGGACTCTCGGGCACTTGTTTCCAGTGGAGTGCCGTGTCACACGCACTCAGCGGATGACTACTGAAGGGGACGACCTCGATGACGTGGGAAGTCAAAGAAACCTGGTTGTAGCAACTGAGCGTTGACGTATCGGCAACTGGCGAACTCAAAAACGCGACCGCCGCGGCGGTGCCCGCGACCGCCAGTACTGCCACTATTGAGATGACCGTGGTTCGGTGCAGGAGCCGACAACGAAATTTTCGGGCTGGTTCGGGTTCTACGGCATTACGCAGTCGGGTGAGCAGATCCTCAGTCGGAAAACGATCGTCCAAACTGGCATCAGTGACGTTCTTCGAGGAATCCGCCACGTCGAAAAACCTCTTGATAGGGTCGCGTTTCATTGTCCAAACCCCTCTTCGAGGGTGACGACATCAAAGGGGATGACGTCCGCGGGGAGCAGCAAGGTCCTGAGGTTCTTTTTCGCCCGGTTGATTCTAATGCCGACGGCGTTCTCACTGATCGCGAGTTCGAGGGCGATATCTCGGTAACTCAACTCTTCCCAGTAGACCAGCCGCAATAGTTCTTGATCGCTCGGCTTTAAGTGGCTCATCGCGTGCGACAACTCTTCTACGTCGACGTCGCCTGATTCAACACCGTCGACACCACTCTGGCGTTCCATGGAGAGACGGACGTGGAGTCGATCTCGTCGGTCACGGGACCTTCGACTGTTGGAGAGCACTCGGTAGGCAATGCCGTAGAGCCAGGGCAGTTCGCGGTTCTTGTCAGGATGATCATCCCACCGACGCCACGCGATCAAGAACGTCTCGTCCACCACTTCCTGGCAACTCGTTTCGTCGTCGAGTCGACGGAGTGAGTACCGCAGCAGTGAAGTCTTGTGGGTGACGACGAGGAGGGTGAAGTCGTCCCACCGCTCCTCGTCGATCATCTGTTCAACCCCTGTGCTGGAACCGTAATGGGACCCTCAAACTATGAAAGGTACACGGACTGCAGCCGGTCGTTCCACGCGGTGCCGATCCACGAGACGTCCGAGCCCGGCGACGTGGCACCGGGATAGATACTCCCCGAGCCATTCGGTCCATCGGTCATGGTCACGGCGCAGGAGCCAACCTCGTAGGACGATGTTTCGTCGGAGAACGAGTACGTGGAGAGATTGATCCAAATGGAGGGGGCAGTAAGGATCAACTCGTTGCCGCCGTAACTGATGTTCTGGAACAACTCCAATCCCGGGGAACAGCTGATGGCTGGCGATACGGTGGCCAACGACGACTGCTGGGACGAGGCCCAACTGAGGTAGTCGTTCGCTGTGGTGAAGCAGTTGGTGCCAGTTGCTGTCACCGTACAGACAGTTGCCGTCCCCCACCCCTGGGTGAGGTCAATGCTCCCACCGTTGTAGGAAGCGATTACGTCACCGCTCTTCGGGGTCGATGCAGACGCCACACTCGCGCCTGCAGTCACGGTGAAGAGCGCCGCACAGGCGGTGAGCACCGCCGCTATTTTCATTCGTCCATCTCTGATCATTCCTGTCCTTTCAAGTACAAGATTTACTGCTCCTGGATGATTTGTTTCCGGCTCGGCAAAATACTTTCAATGAATTCCGGATGACTCGTCGAACCCGGTCGTCCAACCTGAAATGTCCCGGAACGACCGCAGCAGCGATCCACTGAAAGGTTTCGGGATTCCCGGAAACATACGTAGATGATGGCTACCTGGAACACGACAACGATTGACTATTCCTTTGACCGCTTTGTAACCGACGGCGCGGATGGCTTGCGCCGCGTCTGCGAGGCAACGTCGTGAGCTACGACCGCTACCGGCTCGATGAGTTCCAGGATCGGCGTACAGAATTCTCCGCGCACACCGAACTGGACCAGCAATTGCTCGGTGACCTCCTGGGGCAGTCTGAACTGATCTACGCGAGCTCCAAGGGACTGGGACATCCACTGCTGCGGGCAATTCCGCTGCATGTCCATCTGGCCAATTCGACCTCGGCCAACGTGGGCAGAACCTTGGTCGATCTCGAAATCGAACTACGGCGTGCCGCCTCCTGCCTCGGCAATGGTTCGCTGCGGCCGTCCCGAGATAATCAAATGGTGGAGGTGCTGACCGCCCAGCACAGCTCGTCGATCGCCATCGTCGTGGCGGCCGCCATGGATCTCTACAGTCTCCTGACGTCGCGGCCAGTCGACTTCTTACTGCTCCTCGACTGGTTCTGGTCGCATCGACACAACCGCACGAAGGTACGCTTGCCCTACGAAGAAACCGATCCCACGAGGGTCTGGGACGACATCGTGGCGATGGCGAGACGTTGCATCGAGGCCGGTCGACCCGTGGTGGTCACCGTAGTGGTCGAGTCCGACGGCTCTACCAGGTTCGGCTTCAGGTCACTGTGAGTCACCGTGACCAAGTCAACCTGCGTCGAGATTCGGGCTTGCTCGACCTGATGATTCACTCGACGAACTATTCAACGAGCTAGGTAAACGGAGAAGGAGTTTGCTTATGACAATCATTGCGGTAACCACGGCGCCCAGCCTTAGCGCCATTCCGGGCTGGATCGTTTTCGTCACGATCGCTTCGGTCATTCTGTTATCCGGGGTCGTCGTAATCGTGGGTCGGTACTGGCTCGAGAACAAGAAGCCCTCAACGAATGAAGTCCAAGGTTCCGGACAGGGCAGCGACTCTGACGGCACGCTTGTTCGAAGTTGGATCGCTATCTCGCTCGTTGGCGGTCTTCTCGTCTTCTGCGCCGCCGCGCTCTCCCTCGGAAATACCGCTCTGCAAAGCACCCTGTTTGGAGGTCTCATAGCAAGCGTCGGTGCTGCGGTGGCGTTCTACTTCTCCTCGAAGAGCGCCGAGCAGGCCCGTCAGGATGTCATGAACGCGGTGCAAATCTCGGTTAGCGTTCCGAGTCTTCTGGGTAAGACGATTGCCGAGGCACAAGCGGAGATGGCGACGTTGTCACTCCAACTCGTCATCACCGATCCCAGCGCCAATTCGACAGAAATTGTGACTCTTCAGTCGCCGGCGGCGGGTATGAGTGTGCGCAGCGGTTCCCAGGTGTCGATCACCACCTAAGTAACGACAACATCAAAATAGCGAGGAGAAGAAGATGACATTGGTGCCAGCGTTTCATACTGATACAGATCCGGAAGACCGTGTGTATCACGATCAAGCGGAGTGTCCCTACGGAAAAGAGATCAAGCGTAATGGAAATAGCCATCCTGGAACGGACAACCGAAGGCGTTGCGACTGGTGCGCAAACAATCGCTAGGTGACCAACTGAACGAAGCTGGGGCTTAGCAGGCCATTCAACTAGTTTGACAGCAGCCCCATCCCCACCTCCGTTCCTTTCGAACTCGACATCCGTTGCGTGTGTCGCAAAGAGGTAACACCAGAATCACTTGCCTTCGAACCATTATTGGCGTTAAGGGAGAACCATTGTCTGACTACAGTGATGAAGTTGACCGACGAAATTCAAAACTAAGGGCGTCTTTCCTGTTCTTGACCAACAGTCTTGAGGCAACCTCACTAACAATGCTCGTGGCTGGCTCTCTATTACTAGCGTTTTATCTGCAGTCTGGGGCCACTGCGATGTCAGGGGTTTGTGTGACGATGGCCGCATCGTGTCTTCAGACCCAGCGAGCCTTGGTCGTCTTCTTCTTCCTCTGGGGAGTTGTAACGTTTGTCGGCGCGCGGTCCATCCGTCTCTTTGCCAAATCTGAGGTTGACCCTCCGGACTCCGCAAACTCAGGCGACAAAGTCCACCTCAAGTTCTCGCCTCTTTGGCTGTGTGGGCGGGTGAACGAAAAACTATCAAAACTAGTAAGTAGGTTCAGTGTCGGTGCCCAACGCTTCAGCGCCACCGTCGCGGTGTGCACGGGCCTGATTTTTGCCGTCGGAATGCCGATCGGGATCTTGCTACAGCGAAGCTCGGTGAAGCCAGCAGACAACTGGTTCAATATCCCTCCACTCGCGTCTCAAATTGTGATGGGAGTTTTCTTCGTTGTCTGGCTGATTGTATTCGTAACCGCTCTTTACGGAGGTCGGGTAGGTTTGCGTGACTACTTCGGTGATATCTTCAGAATCTTCATTATCTCAATCTCTGCCTTGTTGTTGCTCTTGGCGAGAGAGTGGGTGGGATGGAGTTGGCTTGAGGTGGTCACCTCGTTCGGGGTACTCACCGGTTTCAGCGCACTTTGGACTTGGGCCTTGCCACGTACTTAGATCGCGTCGTTGACCGTTGGATTAGGAGTCTTAGCGCAGTCAACTAATTGTCAATTAGAGGAGGGCAGGTTCAGGGGGTCAGCGCGAACATCGAATTGATTCACCCGCGCTTTCGAAGGGTCGTTCGCAGCATTTCGGCGCGGGGAGCCCCGTGAGAAGCACGGCATTGACTCGGGTCAGATACATCGAATTCCGATAATTACAAATTAGAATGGTTTGTAGAGTGGGTTTTTCATGATGCCTTCGTCTTAGCCTGAATAGTGTTAGACAGGACGACAGTAGAACTGGTGCGACCCGCAGCGGGCGGTTTAGAAGGATGGGGGCAAGGTGCTGGACACATCCCACTGGCCCGAGTTGCAATTGAATGTACTTAGAGACATCAGTTTGGATCCTCAGAATGTGCGTCT
>PKWW01000022.1:0-32085 GCA_003132165.1 Acidimicrobiaceae bacterium
TGGCAGTCCCAACGGGATTCGAACCCGTGCCTCCACCTTGAGAGGGTGATGTCCTAGGCCACTAGACGATGGGACCATGAAGCAAGCGAACAACATCATTCGCTCGTCTCGCTCGGGGGCAAGGACTCGAACCCTGAATAACTGGACCAGAACCAGTTGTGTTGCCAATTACACCACCCCCGAAGGGCTTGGCAATCTTATATGAGTGGGGTGATCAGCCGCCAGACGGGATGGAAATCTTGGTCACCGTCGTCGTCCACGAGCTCAGGCTTCCGTACCCGACGACGCGACCGACGCCTACTTCCATTGTCTCTTTGAGGTAGTAGCGCCACAGCGAGTGCTTGATCGTGGGCGAATCGGGGACCGGTGACGGCGTCGGCTTGAGGCCCTGGGACGAGGAGATGGCCATCGCGCGGTACTCGTGGAAGGGATCGGTCACCGTGATCACCGTGACGATGCCGTGCGCGCGCAGCGCGGGCAGCACCGTCGACACGTTCTGCCAGGTATCGACGCCGGCCCCTCGGAGGATTCTCGAACCGGGCACGCCGTGCTGCTCCAGGTACGCCGCCGACACCCCCGCTTCGGTGTAGACATCGCCGGGCCGGTTCCCACCGGTGACCGCGACCCACGGCGCGCGCCCCTGGCGGTAGAGCAGCAACGCCTGATCGAGTCGGGTCCGCAACTCGGGCGACGGCGTCCCGTTGTCCTCGGTCGTGCCGAAGACCAGAATCGCCTGTGCCCTCGCGCTCGAGTGCTCGTGACCGGTCATCCAGATCTGGACGAAGGTGACGGCGAAGTAGAGCACGATGAGGCTCACTATCGCCGTCACGAGGCGCAGCACGAACTTGATGGGCCCGAAGATCACTGCGAGCTGCGCGCCAGTGCGTCGTTGAGTCGCTGCAGGGTGCGCGAGCGCCCGAGCAGTTCCAGGGATTCGAACAGCGGTGGGCCGACGAGCGATCCCGTCACCGCGCAGCGAATCGGTGCCTGGGCCTTTCGAAGAGCGAGTCCGAACGCCTCGCCGATCTCGATGGTCGCCTCGTGCAGCGACGTCGCATCCCAGTCGACCTCGTCGAACCGCTCGATGGCGACGGCGAGCAGCGTCTGGGCCAGCACATCGCTGCGAATGGCCTTGTCGAAGGCGGCGTCGTCGAAGATGACCTCCTCGAGGAAGAAGAACTCGACCATCGGGGCGATCTCCGCGAACGTCGTGATGCGCTCCTGCACGAGCGGCGCCACCCGGGCGAAGAGTCCCTCGTCGAACTGCGACTCGCTCCAGCGCGGACCCTGGTCGGTCGGTCGCCATTCAGCGGACCACGGGCGAACCCACGGCGCGCTGCGCTCGAGGAAGTCCTCGGGATTCAGTTTGCGGATGTACTCACCGTTCATGTGCGCCAGCTTCTTCACGTCGAAGAAGGCCGGTGAGTGCGAGACGTCCTCCAGTCGGAACTGCTCGACGAGCTGGCTGAGTGGGACGATCTCCTCGTCGCCGCGCGGGCTCCAGCCGAGCAGCGCTAGGTAGTTGACGAACGCCTCGGGCAGGTAGCCCTGGTCGCGGTACGACTCGGTCGCCACCGGATCCTTGCGCTTGGAGAGCTTCTTGCGCTGTTCGTTGACGAGCAGCGGCAGGTGCGCGTAGACCGCCAGCGGCACGTCGACCTGGGTGACGCGATTGAGCGCCTCCCACAGCATGATCTGCTTGGGCGCGTTCGACAGGTGCTCCTCGCCACGGATGACGTGGCTGATTCGGTCGTTGCGATCGTCGGTCACGTTGGCGAGCGCGTAGAGCACCGCACCCGACGACTTGGCGACCACGAAATCATCGACGGTGGCGTTCGCGAAGTCGACGTCCCCGCGGATGACGTCGCGCACGATGGTGTGCCCCTCGCGCGGCGTCGTGAAACGCAGCGCGGTCGTCGGGCCCCGCTCGAGGTGACGATCGCGACAGAAACCGTCGTAGCCGGGCGTCTTGTTGTCGCCCTTGCGCGCGGCGACGTCGTCGCCGGTGCAGTCACAGAAGTACAGGTAACCCCCCGCGATCAACTGCTCGACGCTTCGTTCGTGCGCCGGGTGGTTGTCACTCTGGCGAAACGGTCCCTCGTCGAGGTCGAGCCCCAGCCACTGCATCGCGGCGATGATCCCGTCGACCCATTCCTCGCGGTTTCTATCGGCGTCGGTGTCCTCGATGCGAAGGATGAAGACGCCGTCAGCGTGCTGACGCGCGACGAACCAGTTGAAGAGCGCCGACCTCGCAGAACCGACGTGGAAGAAACCAGTCGGCGATGGAGCGAAGCGGACCCGGGGTCCGGCCACCGGCTACTCCTCGATCGAGATGGCGCCGTTGGGACAACTGGCCACCGCTTCGTTAACTTTGCTCGCCAGCTCCGGTCCGGGGTTCTCGTTCAGGACGTAGAGGAAGCCGTCATCGCGCACTTCGAAGACTTCCGGGGCGATGCCCATGCACACGGCGTTGCTGCTGCACAGGTCGTAATCGACGATGACCTTCATGGCGACTCCTTCAGGTTTGCTCACGCCATCGTAGTTGGCTCGACTCCAAAAGCCCGACGAGTGCAGCGACGCGATGCGTATGCTTCGTGGCGAACATCAAAGGACGGCCATGGAAAAGCGCTCACTCGGATCTCTGCAGGTGTCGGTCGTGGGAATCGGCTGCAACAACTTCGGCGGACGTCTCGACCTCGCGGGCACGACCAACGTCGTTGACGCGGCGCTCGACGCCGGCGTTAACTTCTTCGACACCGCCGACATCTACGGGGCGACCCAGTCCGAGGTCCTGCTCGGACAAGCCCTCGGGGCACGCCGTGGCGACGTCGTCATCGCGACCAAGTTCGGCATGCCCATCGACGACCAGCGCTCCGGCGCCAAGCCCGACTACGTGAAGCGAGCCTGCGAGGATTCACTCACGAGACTCGGGACCGACTACATCGACCTCTACCAGCTGCACTACCCCGATGACACCGTGCCGATCGCCGACACCCTCGGCGCACTGCACGAATTGATCGCTGAGGGCAAGGTCCGTGAGATCGGCTGCTCGAACCTCAACGTCGGCCAACTGCGCGCGGCGAAGGCGGCGGCCGGGGACGCGAAGTCCTTCGTCTCGATTCAGAATCAGTATTCGCTGCTCGCGCGAGACCCCGAGCGCGACGACGTGCTCGACGTCTGTGACGAGCTCGGGCTCGGTTTCCTGCCCTTCTATCCCCTCGCGAACGGTCTGCTCACCGGCAAGATCCGACCCGGTGAGCCGATCCCCTCGGATTCGAGACTCGCCAAGATGCCCGCCGAGCGCAGCGTGCACTGGCTCAGTGACGAATTCCAGAGCCGCGTGAGCGCACTGCTTTCGTACGCCGAAGAGATCGAGATCCCGATCCTCTCGCTCGCCTTCTCGTGGCTGCTGAGCCACCACCAGGTGAGTTCGGTCATCGCCGGTGCCTCGAACGCGGACCAGGTCCGAGCGAACGTGGCGGCCATTCGAACGCTGAGCCCCGAGCACATTGCCCGCCTTGACGAACTCACGGCGTAGCCACTTGCTACGTTGCAGGTAGTCACGGGACCGGGGGGAATATGTCCGTAGAGATCGACGAGCACGCGCTGGACGGCTTCGACAAGGGTTCGTTCAGCGCCTTGGGTGAAACTCACGACGTCTACCGGATCGGAAGCGGACCAGCGGTGATCGTCATTCACGAGGTCCCCGGGATGACGCCGCTCGTCGCGGCGTTCGCTCGCAAGGTCGCCGCGTGCGGGCTGACCGCGGTGCTGCCCGACCTCTTCGGCACACCCGGCCGGGTACCGAGCAATTCGTACGTCCTGAGTTCGATGGCCAAGGCCTGCGTCAGTCGCGAGTTCGCAACCTTCGCGCTCGGTAAGACCAGTCCGGTGACGAGGTACCTTCGCGCACTCGCCGAGCAGGAGCACCAGCGCTGTGGCGGACCGGGCGTGGGCGCCGTGGGCATGTGTTTGACCGGCGGCTTCGCCCTGGCCATGAGCGTGGACCCGGTGATGATCGCCCCGGTGCTCAGCCAACCATCGCTCCCGTTCGCTCTGGGTACATCACGCCGTCGGGCCGTGGGGCTTTCTGACCACGACCTTCGAGTCGTCAAGGACCGCGTGAACGACGGACTCTGCGTGATGGGGCTGCGCTTCACCGGAGACCCCGCCGTGCCAAAGGAGCGCTTCGCACGCCTTCGTGAGGAACTGGGCGACAACTTCATCGGTGTTGAAATCGATTCGTCCGAATCCAATCCGTGGGGTTATCGAAAGGGTGCCCACTCGGTGCTCACTGAGGACTACAACGATGCTCCTGGATCGCCGACCCGGAGCGCGCTGGACGATGTGCTGAGTTTCTTCACCGATCGGCTGAAGCCCGGCAATTAAGCATCAACGTCATCAACCTCTTAATCAGGAAGTCTCATTAGATGGTGTCGAATCGCCGCTGGGCTTCCAATGCTGCTCATTGAGCCACTGCGCGTGACGCGGATTACGCGGATTACGCGGAGCGGCGCCTACACTATCTGGCTTCCAGCGCCTACGGTTTCTAGACTGCCGCACGCGACAATACATCAAGGTTCCACGCTCCGCTGCCGGTNNGCCGGTGAATGGTACGAGCCGCTGGAATTTGAAACATCCACCTTCGGCAAACTCGGGACCCACTGGTGTACGGCCGATGTGACACCTGGTGGCGATACTGATCGAATGACTACGCCCGTCCTCGAACGCACGTCGACCTCGACCGAGAGTGTTACCACCCGCGCGTACGTCTACGCGATTGACCCCAGCGCCGAACAGGCCAATCACCTGCGTAGCCACATCGGTGGCTCGCGCTTCGCCTACAACACGCTGCTCGGTCTGGTGAAGGACAACTGGGATGAGAACCGCGCCAAAAAGGAAGCCGGCGTCGAGATCGCCCAGGAGGATTGGGTCGACACCTCGCACTTTGGGCTGCTCTACCTCTGGGCTGAGCATCGCAATGAGGTGGCCCCGTGGTGGGCCGAGAACGGCTCGAGCACCTACAACGACGCGACCCAGCGCCTCGCCAAGGCCATCGCCAACTGGCGCAAGGGTCGCGCCAAGTTCCCCACGTTCAAGAGCAAGGGACAAGGCGGATCGGTGCGGTTCATGGGACCTACCGTGCGCCTCGTCGACTCACATCACGTGCGTATTAGCCGCATCGGTGAGGTCAAGACCTTCGAGTCGACCAGAAAGTTGTTCCGCCACATCGAGCGTGGTAGCGCCAAGATAGTGGCCGCCACGGTGACACAACGTTGCGGTAAATGGCAGGTCTCGTTTACCGTCGAGGTCACTCGCCAAGTCCCCGCCACGCGCGCCCCGGAGAGGATCGTCGGCGTCGACGTCGGCATCGCGACCCTCTACACCGGCGCCACTGCGGACGGCGTGCACGTGCTCGACGTCGACAACCCGCGCCACTTCGTCAAGGTCCAGAAAAAACTGGCCCACGCCCAGCGCATCGCCGCGCGCCGTCAGGGGCCGAGGAAGGGCGTCGCGCCGTCCAAGCGCTGGAAGAAGGCCAACGGGCGAGTGCAGACCATCCAGGCCGCCACCCGTCACGCCCGCCGGAATCTGATTAACGAGACCACGACACGCCTCGCGAAGAACTACGACGTGATCGTGATCGAGAACCTCAACATCAAGGGAATGGTGAAGAACCCCTCGCTCGCCAAGCACATCGCCGACGCGAGCTGGGGCGAGTTCGGGCGCCAACTCGAGTACAAGACGAAGTGGTACGGATCCGCCCTCGTGCGCGTCGACACGTTCTATCCCTCTTCAAAAACCTGCAGTCAATGCCAGACAGTCAAAGCCACGCTGTCCCTTGACGAACGGATGTTTCACTGCGAGGCCTGTGGTCTCGTGATCGACCGCGATCTCAACGCGGCGATCAACCTGGCCCGCAAGGGTCTGCCGGGGACAAGCTCCGGTACTGGACGTGGAGGGGAGGTAAGTCCCGCGCAGCAGAAACTTGCGGAAACGGCACACCCCGACGAAGCGTCAACCGACCCGTCACCAGAGGTCGACGGCGTAGGAGATGCTTTGGTCTAGAGCTCGGTTTGGTGTGTGATTACCGCACACCAAGAGGTCCCGAGTTTGCCGAAGGAGGAAACATCGCATCAAGTTGAGTTGCCTCCTGCATATTCCGGAGTTTTCGAACCACCTCATCAATGGCACGGGGTTTCCAGACGAGGGGTATCAATGTCACTGCCGCTAGCCGATTCTTTTGTTTGTGATCTCCCTAATCAGGAGCGAGCGTTGATAGTCAGATGGGTTGTGCCCTAACCAAAATTTAGGGCACAACCCTTGTGCGGGTATTACCCAACTGATACAATTATGGACATGGAGAAACCCATGCTCGTAACCACACAAGGACGCGGCCGAGTAACCCTCGGTGCACTTGCCAAGGCAAGTCAGTACATGGTCCACGAAGAGCCAGGCGGAATTATTGTCCTTGAACCTGCGGTGGTCATGTCACTGACGGAGAAGAAGCTCCTCGAGGATGCAGCCTTTATGGCAGTGATTCGAGACAGCCGCGAGCATCCAGAGAAGATGGTCAAGCGAGATCGCTCCAACTCACCGCGCGCGTAAGAAACAGACGCAAGCGTGGCCGACCTTTACTTCTCTGAGCAGGCCGACACCCTGCTTGACGAACTTGAGCGCTCCCCAACCAGGAAGAACTTGCTTATTCGTCTCAACGTCGCACTCGACATGCTCGAGGCTAATCCGCTCGACATTCGTTGCCGTCGTCGTCGGTTTGACTCATTCGGCTGTTGGGCTCTAACCGTTACCTCGAACGAAGGTGAATGGATAATCCTCTGGGAGGAGCGCGACGAAACCGCCTCGATAGTGGCTGTCCGAGCAATCACTCCTGACCCCTACTGAGTTTCTTCACCGATCGGCTGAAGCCCGGCAATTAGGCGTCTGCGTCATCAACCTCTTGATCAGGAAGTCTCATCAGATGGTGTCGAATCACCGCTGGGCTTCAATTGCTGCTCCTTGAGCCACTGCGCGTGACGGGGATTGCGCGGATCGAGAAGATCGTCCGGCTCGTCGTACGCGTCGGCCTTGGTGAGATCCGAATCCGTCACCTGCTCACTCTTCGGAATCATCTCCATTCGGTTCCGATGCGACGAGAGTGGTACGACGCTGTCCTCTGGTTGAACAACCGCGTCGAACCTTCGATACCGACCCGATAGAGCAGTCAGCACGATCGCGATGATAAGCACGGCGACGATGATGAGAACGAGCACCAACACGCAATTCCTCCGAACCCGGTGTCTGGCACCGAACGTCACATCCCATAGGGACCATACGCTTCGAGTTCTCGCAACACAACGAGCTGCAACAAGAAGTGGCTCCGGCGCGACCTCTGGGTCGCACCGGAGCCACTGCTCGTCGAAATCTCGATGGTCGCCTACGCGCCCTTCACCGTCGCGAGAATCTTGGTGAGCGTGTCCTTCGCGTCGCCGAAGATCAACATCGTCTTGGGGTTGAAGAGCAACTCGTTCTCGATACCGGCGAAACCGGGTCGCATCGAACGCTTGAGGAACAGGACGTTCTCCGCGAGGTCCGCGTTGATGATGGGCATGCCGTAGATGGGCGACTTGGGGTCGTCCTTCGCCGCGGGGTTGACCGTGTCGTTGGCGCCGACCACCAGGGCGACGTCGGCCGTCTGCAGCTCCGAGTTGGCTTCGTCCAGTTCGAGCAACTGCTCGTAGGGGACGTTCGCCTCGGCGAGCAACACGTTCATGTGACCGGGCATGCGACCAGCGACCGGGTGGATCGCGAAGAAGACCTCGATGCCCTTGGCTTCGAGCGCCTCGGCGAGTTCGCGCACGACGTGCTGGGCCTGGGCGACCGCGAGGCCGTATCCGGGGATGATGACCACGCGACTCGCGTAGTTCATGAGCACACCGGCGTCCTCGGGCGAACCCGAGCGCACGGTGCGGCCGTCTTCGCGCGCACCATCGCCCGAGGCGGTGATGTTCGAGCCGAAGGCTGAGAAGAGCACGTTGGAGAGACTGCGGCCCATGGCCTTGCTCATCATGCGCGTCAGCAAGATACCCGAGGCGCCGACCAATGTACCCGCGACGATCAACAGGTTCGATCCGAGCGTGAAGCCCGATGCCGCGACCGCGAGGCCCGTGAAGGCGTTGAGCAGCGAGATCAGCACTGGAACGTCAGCACCGCCGATTGGCAGTACGAAGGCAACGCCGAGTACGAAGGAAAGCGCCAACAGGACCCAGAGCAGCACCGTCGAGCCCGTCGACAAGATGATGATGATCAGTACCAGTGCACCGAGCCCGAAGATCGCGTTGAGCACCTGCTGGCCGGGGTAGGTCACCGGACGGCCGGTCATGAGCTCTTGCAACTTCGCGAAAGCAATGGCTGAACCCGCGAACGACACCGTACCGATCAGCACGCCGAGCAGGACCTCGAGCGTGACGTAGGTCGCGGGGTGCGTCGACTTGATGTGCACGAACTCGGTGATCGAGACGAGCGCCGCGGCGCCGCCACCCACGCCGTTGAAGATGGCGACGAGCTGGGGCATGGCGGTCATCTTCACGAAGCGCGCCGTCGGCACCGCGATGATCACGCCAATCGCCATGGCGAGCAGGATGAACCCGACGTGGTGCAGCGCGTGTCCGTCGATGTACTTGAAGAAGGTAGCCACGATGGCGACCAGCATGCCGAACGCCGCGATGATGTTACCCGTGCGTGCGCGCTTGGGGCTGCCCAGTCCCTTCAGGGCGACGATGAATGTCGTCGCCGAGAACAGGTAGAGGAGATCAATCAGTGTTTCGCGACTCATTGAGCTACCTCGTCAGTCTTCTTTGCCGCAGTCTTGGGCTTGGCTTTGAACATTTCCAGCATTCGGTCGGTGACCACGAATCCACCGACAACGTTCAACGTTGCGAGCAGTACCGCGAGAAAACCCAGCACCTCTTCGAGGTTCGTGTTCGCCGATCCGAGGATCAGCATCGAGCCGACCAGGATGACGCCGTGAATGGCGTTGGATCCACTCATCAGCGGGGTGTGCAGGATGCTCGGCACCTTGGCGATGATTTCGGTACCGACAAAGATGGTGAGCATCAAGACGGTGGCGTATTGCAATAGGGAGTTTCCCATTACGCGTTCTCCTTCACTTCAGGGGTGATGGCAATGTGGGCGACGCCCAGTGCCTCGGCCGTGGGCGCGTGGTTGACTTCGCCGTTGCGCGCCACGGTGACACCGATGACTACCTCATCGTTCCAGTCGGGGTTCAACTGACCCTTGGCCCCGAAGAGACCGAGCAATTTCAGGACGTTGTTGGCGTACAGGAAACTCGCGTGCGAGCCCATCTCGGCGGGGGGATTCGCGAGGCCCACGACGCGTACGCCGTGGTGCTCGACGATCTCGCCGACCTTGGTGAGTTCGCAGTTCCCGCCGCCGTCGGCGGCCATGTCGATGACGAGTGAACCCTCGCCCATCGCCTCGACCATCGCCGTGGTCATCAGGATCGGGGCCTTGCGACCCGGCACCGCCGCGGTGGTGATCACGATGTCCGCGTTCGCCACCTCGCTGAGCAACGCCGCCTGCTGCTGGGCGCGCTCGTCGTCGGTGAGCTCGCGGGCGTAGCCGCCCGCGGCGTCAGCGGTGACGCCGAGCTTGACGAAGACGGCGCCAGCGGATTCGGCTTCTTCTTTCGCGGCGGAGCGCACGTCGTAGGCACGGACCTTCGCGCCTAGTCGCTTCGCCGTGGCGATCGCCTGCAGACCCGCGACGCCCACACCCATGACCAGCACCTTCGCCGGGCGAATGGTGCCCGCGGCGGTGGTGAGCAGGGGAAAGAAACGGTCGAAGTGCGACGCGCCCGACAGCACGGCTCGGTAACCCGACACCGTGGCCTGGGAGGAGAGTGCGTCCATGTACTGGGCACGCGATATGCGCGGCAGCAGGTCGAACGAGAGCACCGTCACCTTGCGGTCGTTGAGCGCCTTGACGATGTCCTGGGCGAGCAGCGGCGAGAGGAAGGACAGGTGCAGGGACCCCTCGGTCAGCTCGGCGACCTCTTGCAGCGTCGGCGGGTTGACACGAAGATTGACCTCGCCCGACGGTGCGTCAACGATTGACGCGCCGACGGCCTGGTAAGCCTCGTCGGTGAAGTGGGCACGTTGCCCGGCGCCTCGTTGCACCAAGACTTCCCACCCGTCGCTTACCAGAGTCTTTACGGCATCGGGCGTGAGCGCGACGCGTGTCTCTCCGGCTCGCGACTCTTTATAGAGCGCAATTTTCATACCTTTGTTCTATCAGCCCTCGTTGGGGGAATTCTCCAACAACGGTCGAAGCACTAGGTACAAAAGTCACAACTGCGCCCGCGATTGCTCGACAATGCGTCCAATCCCGACAGTAGCGCCCCCGACGATGAAGTACATACTTAAGGTTGCGAGTGTGTACTTGGCTCGATCTCAAATTTCCCTTTCGCTCGTCACACCCACCGACTAGAACTACGACATGGATCTCTATCGAATGAACGTCAATTCACCCGTTGGCACCTGGGGCGTCGAGGGCGATGAGGCGGGGATCACCCGTATCTACATGCCCGACGAAAAAGGGCGAGCGAGCACGGGCACTGCTCCCAAGCCCGTCGCCGCCGGTGCGCATCAGCTCGAGGAGTTCTTCGCCCACAAGCGAAAGAACTTCCGGTTGGCCCTGCACCAGGTGCCCGCGACGGATTTCCAGAAGGACGTCTGGCACGCCCTCGAGCAGATTCCCTACGGCGAAGTGCGCACGTACGCGCAGGTGGCCAACACCGTCAAGCGTCCGAGGGCCTCGAGGGCGGTGGGTAACGCCAACCACGCCAATCCCTGGCCAATCGTCGTGCCCTGTCACCGCGTGGTCGCGAGCGGTGGCGGCCTCGGCGGCTACGGAGGCGGCGAAAAGGTCAAGCGCTTCCTTCTCACGCTCGAAGGCGTCGACTACGACTGATCGCCGCTGTCGCCGACGTCGAGTGGGCTCGGGATCCTGATTCGTCGCAGGGGCGTACCCGCGAAAACTTGACGTGCGAGCAATCCCACCGCGCGCGATGTCACCCAGAAAAGTATTATCGCCGACGGGATTTCGACGAAGATCGCCATCGCCAGACTCTGGCGAAAGTCGCCGCGTCGGGCCGTCGTGACGTCGAACCAGGCGTCGACGAGCAGCAACGTCCCCGAACAGCTCGCGAACAGGATCAGCAGCGCGCGACGGCGCCACGCCGCCCACGCCGAAGCCGTGAGCATCAGTAACTGGGCGACGTCGACGCCCACCCAGGCCAGATCCCAATGGTTCGCCACGTACTCACGCGGCAGTCGCCACCCGATGTACACGGTCCACGCCGCCTCGAGCGCTACCGCCGTCGTCAAGACGGCGAGGAATGTCGAGCGCCTCAGCTGAGGGCGTGAGCGCTCGGGCACCGTTACTTCGCGACGGGCACGGGGTTCTTCACCGCGTTGGCCATCGCCAGCGCGCCGTTACCCACGCACTCGCGTTCCTCGTCACTCAGGACTTCGAAATATGCGGCCATCGCCGCCGAAGTGATCGCCTCGGCCTTCGCCTTCTTGGCCTCGAGTTCGGGGGTGACGACGGGCGCGTCGTCGTCGGTGTAGCCGTGCATCTTGAAGATCGTGGGTTCTTGGAGGTACGCCGCCTCGGCGGCGGTGATGCCGGCCTCGCCGATGGCGTCAATGTGCACGCAGCCGCGTAGTTCGCGCAGCAGGACCGAACCGAGGTACGCGGCGTGCACGGGATCCAACGGCACCGCGAATTGCTTGTAGCCGTCAAAGAGACGGTGGTGGCCGGACTCGACGGCATCGACGACCTTGCGGGTGGCCGACGCGAAATTCGCGAGGACGTCGCTCGCAATGGCGCCGAACGTGTCGTCGGCGTAGGCGTAGGCCGCGCTGAGGTGCGCTTCGGCGGTCTCGACGGGATCACCCTTCTCGCGCGACGCGGTCCAGAGCATGCCCATGGCCGAGTGCGAGAAGAAGGTGAACGCGTCAAAGACAGTCTCGTAGTCGGCGTCGCCCAGGACGCCGCCTCGTCCCAGTCCGTAGAACTGGAAGACGTTGAGACCACGCTCCTTCGCGCGCTCCACCGTCGAGGGAGCGAAGTAGAAACTCATGCCGACCAGTTGGATCGGGTCAGCGGTGATCTGGGATAGTTCCGTTGCGTTCATCTTTCAGACTCTACGTCGAGAGCGGCGGCTACGGTACCGCCGGGGCGCGGCCGCCGGTGCGAACACGAAGCTCGATCATGGTGCCCTTGTCGACCTTGACGAACCGGGCGGTGCCGCCGTGACGGGTCACGATCTCAGCGACGATGGCGAGTCCCAGACCCGTCCCGCCCGAGTTGCGGCTCCGGGCCGGATCCGCACGCACGAATCGCTCGAAGAGCCGGCCACTCTGCGCCACGTCGAGCCCCTCACCGTCGTCGGCGACGGTCACCACCGCCGCGTCGTTGTCGAAACTCGAAGAGAACCGGAGTTCGTGCGTGGCGTAGCGAGCGGCGTTGTCAACGACATTCCTGATCATCCGCTTCAACATCGCCGGATCGCCCAGGACCCTCGTGGGCCGGACGTCGGTGGTATCGACTGAAAGTTCGCTCATCGCGCGCACCCGACTCGCCTCCTCGAACAGCAGGTCGTCGAGGTCGACGTCCATCCGTGGTGGCTGGACCTGACGTTCGTCATTGCGCGCCAACCAGAACAGGTCGTCGATCAGCACGTCGAGCCGCCGTCCTTCGCGCAGGATCGTCTCGGTGACGTCGGACCAGTCCGTGTGCGCCTGGTCGCTCGCCGCCCGGTCGACCGTGGCGAGCAGCGTGGTCAGCGGACTGCGCAGTTCGTGGCTGACGTTCGAGACGAACTCCTGTTGGAACCGCGACGCGCTCTCGAGCCGGTCGAGCATCTCGTTGACCGTTCTCGACAGGCGGGCGATCTCATCGTCGCCGCCGGTGACCGGCACCCGCTCGGAAAGGTCCCGGGCCGCAATGGCGTCGACACGACGGCGGATCGACTCCACCGGCGCGAGTGCGAGCCCGATGCCGAACCAGATCAGCCCTCCCGACAGCAGCAGCAGCAGTGGGAACGAGACCGCCACGCTGGCGAGCAGGATCGTGACGCTGTGATCGACGGGTCCGCCGTAGACGAAGCCGAAGACCAGACCCGCCCCGCGCGACGTGGTGATGGTCTGCACCTCGCCGAAACTCAGTTCGCCAATGACCTGTGCGGTGCGCTTGTCGTTCACCAAGTCAATGGTGAGTCCGTTGACCGAGGAGAAGTCGGCCTTGGGATGCGCGAGCACCGGCATGTTCGCGATCGCCGAGCTCGCCGCCCACACCGTGGTGCCCGCGACATTGGTCACCTGCACGACCACGTCGCCGTGCATGGGCATGACCACCTCGTCGTGGCCCGGCATGCCACCGGCGACGAAACGCTCCTGGGTCTGGGTCATCGCCACCTCGACCTGGTTCGACGCACTGGTCACGAGCGAGCGGTGGACGAGGCTGATGAGCGCCACGCCGGTGAAGATGAGCACCACGGCGATGGCGAGCACGAAGAATAAGGTCAGGCGCGCCCGCACCGAGAGCTGTCGGCCAGGGGCCATCAGCCTGCGGACACCATGTAACCCACGCCGCGCAGCGTGCGGATGATCGAGGGCTGTCCCGGGACATCGATCTTTCGGCGCAGGTAGCCAATGTAGACCTCGACGATGTTGGGGTCGCCGTCGAAATCGCTCCCCCACACCGCACTCAGGATCTCGTTCTTGGCGAGCTGGCACTCGGCGTTGGTCATCAGGAACTCGAGCAGAGCGAACTCTCGTGGTGTCAGTGTCGCCTCGCGGTCGTTGGACGACACCTTTCGCCGCAACGGATCAAGCGACACAGCGCCAACCACCAGGCGCTGGGGGCGCTCTCGGTCGTGGCGTCGAAGCAGGGCCTGAATCCGCGCGAGCAGGATGGAACGTTCGAAGGGCTTGCGCAGGAAATCGTCGGCGCCCACTTCGAGTCCCTCGACCTCATCCATCTCGCCGTCCTTCGCGGTCAGCATCAACAACGGCGTGTTGACGCCGGCGTTACGGATGTCGAGACAGACATTGAAGCCATTACGTTTGGGCAGCATGACGTCGAGCACGATCACGTCGTAGGCGTTGGCGATGGCTTCGGCGAGGCCGCTTTCACCATCGTGGCGTTGTTCGACGACGAATCCCTCGTCGCCCAGAAGGGCCGCTACCGCGTGCGCAAGGTCGTGGTCATCTTCGATGACGAGTACTCGACGCTGTTCATCACTCATTTGAGGTAGAGGTTACCGTCAGACTCTTCGACCACGTTGAGCTTGGTGAGACCGTGCGGTGCGGGGCCCGAAATGACGTCACCGGTCTTCACCTGGAACTGGGAACCGTGACACGGGCAGACCAGGCGGTCAGCCGACGCTGAATAGCCCACGGTACAGCCCATGTGCGGGCACACGGTGTCGTACGCCGCGTAGTCACCGGCCGCGACCTCGAAGATGATGCCGGGGTCCCCGCTCGTGGGCACCGTGAATATCGCCGGCTTTCCGATCTTCACCTGCGTGGCCGAACCGAGGAGCGTGCCCGAACTGCTCGAGCCCGCTGGGGTGCTCGCGGTCGATCCGCCCAATTGGCCCGTCGCCGACTTCACGTTCTTCGCGCCACCGATCAACTTGCCCACGTCGGCGGTCGTCCCTCCGAAGATCAAAGCCGTGGTCCCCGCGATCGCCGCGGCGGTGCCGCCAATAACGAGCGAGCGGCGGTCCATGGCGTCCACGGCAACTCTGGTCGTGAGCGGCGTGTGGGCGCCGATCAATACTGGACACACCGCGGCGTCACACGGCGCACCATCGCGGGCATTGCACGTGCCGTGCGAGAAGTTGCCGCACAGTTCTTGCACCTTCACGAATGGGATCGGGACCAACTCGGGTGACGGCAACTTCTCCTTGCGCGCGGCGCGCTTGGCGATCCACGCGTCCAGTGACAAACGTGTTCCGCCACCGCCGATGATGAACGGCATCCACGCGAAGAAGAAGACGATGTCCGCTCCGGTGAAATAAGGCGACGCGTGAAAGCTCACCGTAAGAAACAGGTTGAAGGACAGAATCGCCCCGCCGATCGCCGCCGCCCTGGTCCACAGCCCGAGCAGGATTCCCAGGCCGATAGCGATCTCGGCGTAGGCAATCACCATGCCAATGGGATTCGCCAAACTGACGAGATGGCTGAGCAACGCATGAACCGGGCTCGTTCGAATCGAGCCGAGCAGTTGCGCCTTCATTGAATTTGGCGCCTTGTCATTGAAGAACGTCGGATTCGACAACTTCTGCAGTCCCGCGAAGGCGAAGGTCGCCCCGAGGAAGAGTCGAAGGGGGAGCAGCGCCCACTCGGACAGCGCCCACGCGCGAACCGGTGCATTGAACGGGAGGCGGCGCTCGGGGGCGCGAACTTTATGCGAGAGGGACCGTGAAGCCATCTCGTCATTTTGCCACAGCCAAAAATCGCCACATCCGTCCTTAATGGTTCATTTATCCAATCCTTAGGAACTCGACGCCCGTTATTCGAGGCGAACTCTGCCAAAGCGTGTGCGACCCGCGTGCATCAACAACAATGGAGAAGTGCTGAGCGCCTCGGTCGTATCGTTCGTCCTCGAAAAACTTCATAGCCTGCCCGCCGCGCTGGTCTACGTCCTGGTCGTGCTGCTCGTCTTTGGCGAGGCGGCGCTCTTCATCGGGTTCATCCTGCCCGGCGAAACCGCCGTCATCGTCGCCGGCGTCGTGGCGAGCCAGGGCCGCGTGAACGTCGTGATCCTGTGCGCTCTCGTGGTCGTGGCGGCGATACTCGGCGACTCGGTGGGCTACGCGGTCGGTCGGCGCTACGGCGAACGACTGTTGTCGCTCCCGATTCTGAAGAAACGCCGTGCGCAGTTGGAGAGCGCCCTCGAGGGCCTTCGTCGACGGGGACCAATGTACGTCTTCATCGGGCGCTTCACGGCGTTCCTTCGAGCAGTGATGCCCGGGCTCGCCGGCACGAGCAAGATGCACTACCGGCGATTCCTCGTCGCCAACGCACTCGGCGCGGTCGTGTGGGGCATCAGCTTCACCCTCCTCGGGTACTTCGCCGGAAGCGCCCTCACCAAGATCGAGAAATATACGAGCTGGTTCGGCGCGACCCTACTGGTGCTCGTGATCGGGCTCGTTCTGGTGGTCCACTTCGTGCGCAAACGTCGTGAGCGCGCCCGCGAACACTGATCCTCGCCGATTCAGCGAAGTGCCCCGAGCGCCTCGGGTGACGTAACGACCCACGCCCCATCGTGCTTCGCGAGCAGTCCGTTTCGCGCGGCGCTCGGGCCGCTGCCCCTGACGAGCGACCGCACGTGCAGTTCGTCGACGTCGCCTCTGGCGCGAGCGTTTCCAATCTGGTCGCTGTCGAGTTCCAGGGTGAGTGAGCACCGCACAAGCTTCGCGGCGACGATCGCGTCGGTCTGCAACACCCGGGTGATCTCGGCGATCTGCTGGGCGGCACGTTGGGCATCCGACGACGCTCCGTGTCGCCACGGCGGGGCTGACCCGTCGACAAAACCCCGCTGCACCACGCCCTTGGGGTCGGTGAAGAGAACAACGCCGTCAACGTCATCGCCCAGGTCGGCGACCACGCGCTGCGCGTGGCCAATGGCCCGCGGCGCCACCCACGGCAACAGCCACGCCTCGAGCCCCAGCCACGCCGGCCAGGCCGAGCCAAAGATCGACACGCTCACGTGCAACTCCTTGGACCGGGCGTAGCGCACGACGTCGCGGTAGCGATTCAGCGCCTCGACGTTCACGAGGTCGCGGCGTGGCTCGATGCGCGTCCACTCGAGGCCGAGGAGGACGCCGTCGATCCCGAGCGTCGCGGCGACGTCGAGTACCTGCTCGTAGTCACTCCAGAGCTCGTCGGCGATGCCGGGTCCGCTGTGGCGACCGAGCGCGATCGTGGGAGAGAAGCACGTCGTGGGTTGGTAGGCGCGGTCGTAGCCGCCTTCGACCGCGTAGCCGTCGAGAGTCGCGAGCACGAGCGGACGTTTGGTCACCCGATCAGTTTCGCACGCCCGCCCGCGCTGAACTCAACTAAGTTTCGCTCAGTGCCCCCTGGGCTGTCACAAGGAGAAATCATGGCCGACGAACTACTTCGCGAACGACGCGGACACGTGGAGATCTTGACGATCAACCGCCCCGAGGCGCGCAACGCCATCAACCGGGCCACCGCGCTCGCGATGGATGCGGCGTTCGACGACTGCGAGAGCGATGACGACGTCTGGGTCGTGGTACTCACGGGCTCGGACACCAAGGCGTTCTCCGCCGGGATGGACCTGAAGGCCTTCGCCACCGGCGAGTTCCCCATGACCGCCAACGGTTTCGGCGGACTCACGAAGCGCAACTTCTCCAAGCCCCTCATCGCCGCCGCGAACGGCTCCGCGCTCGCGGGCGGGTTCGAACTCATGATCAGTTGTGACATGGTGATCGCCGCCGATCACGCGAAGTTCGGTATCCCCGAGGCCCAGCGCGGCCTGGTCGCCGGCGCGGGCGGACTCATCCGTCTGCCCAAGCGCGTTCCGCTCGCCGTCGCCTACGAGATGGCGCTCACCGCCGACCCGATCGACGCGCAGCGCGCCTACGAACTCGGCCTCGTCAATCGTGTCGTGCCCGGTGACCAGGTCCTCGACGTCGCCATCGCCCTCGCCGAGCGCATCGCGAAGAACGCACCCTTGGCCGTGCGCACGTCCAAGAGCATCATGCATCAGGCCCTCGAGTTGACCGAGGAGGAGGCCTGGGGCGTGAACGACGCGGCCTTCGGGATGATTGGCCAGAGCGCCGACGCCCTCGAAGGCGCCATTGCCTTCGCCGAAAAGCGTGAGCCCAACTGGCAGGGCAAGTAATGACTCATCTGCAGTTCGCCGCCGATCAATTGCAGTTGGCCAACGCGTCAACGGTGCTCCGTCTCAGCCTGCACGTGCTCGCCGCCGCCGTCTGGGTGGGTGGCCAGTTCGTACTCGCGGGATTGGTGCCGACGATGCGTGGATTCGGCGAGGGCGCGCCCCAGAAGGTCGCCCAGGCGTTCGGTCGACTGAGTTGGCCGGCGTACTGGCTCCTCATCATCACCGGCTTCTGGAACTACCTGGCAGTGAGCGGCACGCACGCGTCGAGTGGATGGAGTGCGGCCTTCGGCATCAAGATGCTCATGGTCGTCATCGCCGGTGTCGGCGCTTTGATGCACACCAAGGCCACGACCCCGAAGGCCCGCGGCATGTACGCCGGCATCGGACTGCTCGGTTCGATCGCCGCGCTGGTGCTCGGCATCGCCATCGCCGGTTAATGCAGGTGGTACACGACCGCTGAAGTGACGGCGGCGGCGATCACGACCACCGGGAACGGCGCCTTCGCGAAGAGCGCGAAGAGCGCCGCCGCGAGACCCGCGAGGCGGTGGTCAATGACCACGTGGGTCTTCACGACGAGGCCTTGGGCGACGACCAATGCGCTCAATAACGAGATCGGCACGAGTGCGTTGATGCGCTGAAGACGAGGATTGGCGAACCAGCGATCGGGCACCGAGTGTCCGATGAATTTGATGGCGAATGCGAACACGCTCGTGCCGATCAACACCACCCACATCATCGAGGAACTCACCGCTCGCGCCAACCGATGACAATCGGGACCAACACGGTCGCGATGATGGGCAGACCCGCGGGCAGCCACGTCGTGATGCTCAGCGCGAAGATCATCGAGATCACGGCCACGACCCGCAGGAAGTTGTTCTCCAGTCGGGGCCAGAGCAATCCGAGGAACGCTGCGGGCACCGCCGCGTCGAGACCCCACGACGCCGGGTTCCCGAGCGCTTTCGCTCCGACCGCGCCAATCAAGGTGAAGATGTTCCAGAAGACGAAGACACCGATTCCCGTGATCCAGAACCCCGCGCGCATGGCGTCTGGTCCCCTCGGCGCCTGACCGAGCGCGACACCGGTCGACTCGTCGATGGTCACGTGCGCCGCAGCGACCCGGCGCAGGCCGCGCACCTGCACGAGGGGCGCCATCTGGATCCCGTAGAGGGCGTTACGCGCACCGAGCATGGTCGCCGCCGCGATCGCACTCACCGCAGCGCCCCCCGACGCAACGACGCCCACCGCGGCGAATTGACTCGCTCCCGTGAAAGTGAGCAGCGAGAAGAGGCAGCTCTGCAGCACCGAGAATCCGGCCGCCACGCTCGCGGCGCCGAACGCCACGCCGTAGGTACCGACCGTGATCGCGACGCTCAACGCGTCGCGCAGCGTGGCGCGGGGCAGTTTTGGCATCCAAGTATTCTGGCCGAGCCGCGGGTGAAAGCCCAATTGGGAGGCTCGAAAGCCCCCTTCAGGCTCGGGGCACTACTGTGTCGTTAAGCACGTCAAAGGAGAAGACAGTGTTCTTAGGCGAAATCTTTGGGCCCGATCTGTTGATCGTCGTCATTGTTGTTGCGGTACTGGTTTTTGGTGGCGCAGCCATTCCGAAGCTGGCCCGCAACCTCGGCTCGGCCAAAACCGAGTTCGAAAAGGGTTTGAAGACCGCGAAGGGTGCCCCCGACGAGACGGCCACGAAAGCCACCGAGACCACCGAACCTAAGGCTCCCGAGGCGGACAAGTAGGAACTCGCGACTCATTGCGGAGTGTCGCACTGGTCGAGAATTCACTGTGTTTCAAAAAAACGGTGTTGGCGCATGTCGGTCTCGTGTTGCAGTGTTCGAGACCGTGATGGCATTTACGGTTAACTAGCGTGCGCCACGCGTTAACTGTGTCGCTTTGTGGAATCTCTGACGCTGCAAATCAAGGCGCGGTTGGTGTCCGCCACAGCGTCGTAGTTCAAGGATGAATCGAGAGCGCGCCACCGCTCGGTGATAGATAACTCAGTTTCGGGCCACGACTCTCGTCGAGTTCTCGAACCCTTTGGCATCATGGTTCATTGTTCGCCACGAGAAAATGGCGCAAGGGTGACAGCTGTAGACGCTGAGTGCCCCCTTCTTCGGCGAATGCGTTGGTTGTGTCCAGTTGTGCGCGGACGTTGGCGGTATCGGCGCAATCGATTCGCGCCGTCCAGTCGTTCGCGAATCGGAACGCGTCGATCAATACTGAGGGATCGTTGGCTCGGTCCAAGCGACATGGTCGTCACGCAAACCGTCGGAATAATCGTTCGTGGCCCTCTGTTCCAACTGCCTCAACGACTGCTTTGTCGTTGAAGCGTGTAGGTCCATTCCCCGAGCCGCCAGCAGAAAACATCTCGCGAGCGCCGAGACCCCGTGGTAAATTTCTGATTGATCCAAACGGGAGCTCGGATGTACCGGGCTGAGAGGGTGGCTGGCCAGCATTGGCCGTAGCGCCACCGACCGTTCGAACTTGACCGGGTAATGCCGGCGTAAGGAGACAGTCATGGCGGATACGTCCCACCCGCAGTCGTTCACCATCGTCGCGGGCGACAAGCACTCCGAGGTGCCGCTGACCCTCAACGAGCCGGTGCCCCAAGCGCTCGGTCTGCTCGACCAGTTCGGACTGTGGGGCAACCTCGGAGTGAGCCTGCTCGGCTTTACTGGCGCCATCTTCGTGCTTCAGCCCAATGGGACCGGCACCCCAGAACTCTCGCTCGCCGCGGGGTTCACGGCAATCGTGATTGGCACGATATTGGGCACGCTCGCGGTCGCCCTGACCGGGGTCGCGGGGACCCGNNTGGGGCGTCTTCGAGCTGGTCACGATCGCGACGGCCGCCCGCACGGTGGCGCCGGCGTTCCCGCGCTGGAGCTACATCCTGTTAGCGGGCGTGATCACCGGCCTGCTCACGCTTCGACCACTCGGCGCCATCCGGATCCTGCGGCGATTCGTCACGCCGGCTGTGGCGGTCATCCTCGTCTACCTGCTCGTCGAGCTCGCGCGTCACCGGCTGCCCGCCTTCGACCACGGCACGTGGAGGGGATACTGGGCGGCGATGGACACCGTAATCGCGGCGGCCATCTCGTTCGCGCCGATGGCGGCGGACTACACCCGCCATTCGCGCTCGGAGCGAACCGCGTTCTGGGGGGTCTTCGTTGGCTACAGCGCCACCCAGATCCTCTGCTACGTCATCGGGCTGATTACGCTCGTGACGGTCGCACGCAACCCGTCCGATATCTACGGTGCCTTTATCGCCGTGCCTTTGGGGTCGCTCTGCTTCGCGGTGCTGGCGACGCGCGAGCTCGACCAGTCCTTCGCCAACGTCTACTCGACGGCCGTGTCGGTCCAGAACCTGCGCCCGCTGTGGGATCGTCGCGTGCTGGCCTTGGGCATCGCCTCGCTCGCGACGGCGCTCGCGCTGTGGATCAATATCGCCGACTACGAGAACTTCCTCGTCCTGCTCGGTTCGGTCTTCATCCCGATGTCCGCCGTCTTCATCGTGGACTTCTACGTGCCCTCGCGCGGCCATTGGGATTCGTCGCTCCACACGCGTCGGCGCTTCGCCATGTTCGTTCCCTGGGCCCTGGGCTTCGTGGCCTACCAACTGATCAATCCGGGCTACATCTCGTGGTGGGTCTCGATGTGGACGCACCTTGGGCGACTCGTTGACTTCAGGGCGCCGAACTGGATGTCAGCATCGATTTGCTCCTTCGTCGTCGCCGCGCTCGCCACGCTCGCGGGCGGCGGTGGCTCCCGAGTCGCACGGCGGCTTCGCGACCGGCGACTACGGGCCGCAGAGGGCAGTACCGTCGGATGACCGGCGAGGAAATGACGGCGGACCCGGCCGGCGAGTTCGTGCACGGGATGGGCGGGGAGCTCTGCGAAGCAGACTGGTCCGCAATCACGAACGACGAAGTACGCGCGGTGCTCGGTCGCTTCGAGCGTCGCGCGGAGTCGGGGGCGAGCCGCGACGCGGCCATCTCGTGGCACAGTCCGCGACCGATGTCCGCCGCAGCAATCGTTCGCTTCGCGGATGGTGAGGTCTTCGTGAAGCGTCACCACGTGGCGGTTCGTACTCCTGAGCGCCTGCGCGTTGAGCACGAGTTCGCGCGGTTCCTGCGAGCACGGGGCCAGCCATTCTCGAAGGTCCTCCGGGATGCGAACGGCGACACGGTGGTACAGGACGGCGACTTCGTCTACGAGGTCCACGAGAGGGCGGCGGGCGTCGACCTCTACCGCGACGTGCCGTCGTGGCATCCCTTCAGGAGTCTCGACCACGCTCGAGCGGCGGGTCTCGCGCTGGCCCGCTTCCATTGGGCCGCCCGAAGTTTCCTCTGGCCGTCTTCAGCGCCGGGCGTCCTGACCAATTCCGTCGCGATCATTGCCTCGCCTGACCCACTCGCGGCGCTCGCCCGGCTCGTCGCTGTGCGCCCAGCTTTCGCTCGCGCCATTTCGCATCGCTCCCTTCTCGAGGACTTCACTCGTTACCACCTGTCCACAATCGAGAACGCCGCGCCGTTGCTGCGAGAGCTGGTGCCACAGTGGGGCCACGGAGACTGGCACGCCTCGAACCTCACCTGGAGTTCAACGGGTCCGAAGGCCGTCGTGGCCGGGGTACTCGACCTCGGGCTCTCGAACCGCACCTTCGCGGTCCACGACCTGGCGGTGGCGCTCGAGCGCAGCACCGTCGACTGGCTCGACCAGGCCGGGACCGGACGCATCGCCGCGAACCTCGAGGCCGTCGACGCGTTGCTGGACGGGTATGAGGAGGTGCAACCACTCGACAAACACGAGTGGGCTGCGCTAGTCGCGGTACTGCCGGTGGTCCACCTCGAGTACGCGCTCTCTGAGGTTGAGTACTTCTCCGAGGTGGTGCGATCGCCGGCCAACGCGGACCTCGCCTACGACGGCTACTTCATTGGTCACGCCCGCTGGTTCGAGGAGACGGCTGGGTCAGTGTTGCTTGATCATCTGCAACGACGAGCTCGACGATGCTGAGAATGCACACACGGTGGCATTATGTTCGAATCGACTCTTGTCGGTGGACTTAGACGACTTTCTGTCGCCAACATTTTGTGCACCCCCAACGGTCTCTACGTTCACGAGATAGTAAACGGATCTGTCGCGACATAGTGAACACTTCGGTGGGGGTGAGTCATGGTCAAGAATCAGATCATTGTGGTGTCGGTATTGAACCGAATCAGAAATGACATCGAGCGCTATCTGTCTTCCTTTTTGTTGCCATGGGCACACTACGGGCATTAACGAAATTGGAACCAAAAGTGATTTCGGCCGTCAAAACAATGGATCAATGTGCGTGCTACGAAACTCCCTCGAACAGTTGGGACACGTATGTCGTACTCACAACTTCGACCGTGGCAGGGTCAATGACACCTTGCAATGCACGTTGCGCCATGAGCACCCCTTCACCCGCAGGTCGGCCAAAGAGTTCCCGCAAATAAAGCAATGCCTGACGCGTTACAGGACCACATATTTGTTGCTCAACAAGCATGCGCATGGTAGTTGCAACTTCATCAGCTCGCGACGTCTGCATAATGCGGTAAACGTCCGAGGCGTCTTTGTCTGAAAGGCGGTCAACTCGACCGCTGGCTACCCGATCGTGAATCTTGTGGCTCTTAGCTACCAGAAGTGCAGCTACGCCAGCGACCTTGACGACCACGGATCGTGAGTCTGCTCGATCCAGCGAAGTAATGGCCTCTGGAGCATTGTCTACGAGAGCGGCCTCCAGCCCAATGGCTCGGCGCGCTGCGCGGTTGCCGTGGGGAACAAGGCGCCCCCCTCGGCGACCTTCTCCATCGCTTGCGGCTTCTGGAACGATGAGATCTACGGAAACCTCGACGTCCTCACCATCTATGACCGCGCCTGTAACCCAAATGCCCGGCTCAACGCCACCGCTTGGAATCCGGAGAAGGTTAAAGCGAGCTCCCTCCATTGCTGACTCAAGTTCGGGCTCTGCCAGAAGGGCAGTTGGGTCAAGAGCAAGATCACCGTCCGTCGTTTAGGGAGCAATGGACTCGGTGATCTCAGTCAACTGGGTACGGAGGTACACAGCCTGCGCACCAGCGAGTATCACCGCCTCCCGGTGATCTTCAAGTGCGACAAGTGCGTCGAGAAGGACTCGCCTCGCGACGACGTACCGGGATCGAGATCAAATGAACTTGTCATTGTGCTTCCGCAAGAGTCGCTCTGCGCCAGAGGCTCTCGTTAGCGACCATCCATTGCAAAACTGCGTCGCCTTCAGCCCGCATTCGTCCGTTACCAGTGAGACAGTCCACGGTAATCTGCGACGGTGCGACATATCGGATGCCATCATCGATGGTTGTTCGCTCAAAGACGACAGGGTCAAAGGGTTTGAGCAGTACAACGTTGGATCCTGCATCACTCGGGATGAGTCGAAGCTCATCAATGACTGGGGTCGGGTCGTCGATATAGATAGCAAGAAGTGTTGGTGCGGCAATCTGCTCGAAACGGATGGCTGCGACAGAGCCCGTGACAGCGCAACCAGTAGAAAAGGTCCTCAGCCGCTGCATCGCAGGAACTAGCCCTTCCGGCGCAACAAATCGCCGTGCAGCATTCGACCGGAAGACGTCGTACGACTCCGACCAGCGACGAAGTAATGGCGAAACATCAACGGACTCGACACCCCCACGCTTTGTACGTGTCAAAAGCGCCTCGTCCTCGAGCGCCTCAAGCAAGCGTGAGACGTAGCCCGGATTTAGTGACGACGCGTCGGCTAGTTCTCTGACGCCGTATGGCGGTTGCACGTCGACGAGGAGGCGAACGAGCCGTCCCGCCTTCGGACCTTGGACGCGTGCTTTACCTCGTGCACGCGGCGATGGGTCACGTGCCGCACCCTGCACTTCGATGTACAGCGCAGGATCGTCGAGGCGAACGAGCGCATTGCCCGTGAGGTCGATGTAGTTGATTCGTTCCTCGCCGAGAAGCTCACGAGTTCGTTGACTGATCCAAGGTGCGACGATGAGTACGGGGACGTTGTTAGCGAGGCTTCGCATCGTGCGTCCGAGCCCGGTAAAGAGTCGTGCGACGTTAGCTGGTTCGAGCGCAGTTTTAGCAACAATAATCATGGTCGTAGCGATCCCGTTGGGTGCTCGCATATCGATGGCGGCATCGACACCGCTCTCTGGTGACTGGAGTGCGGTTCGACCGCTAGGAGTGATTTCCCAGCGATTCGAAAGACGCGCCTTAAGCCAGTCAACAGCCCAAGCAGCCATCTCGTTCTCTGTAACTGGGGTGTTTGCCATCACGACGAATCCTAGCTAAATAGAGGATTGTTGTCTATTTACTAATGTTTGCGCTAATGACAAACACCATGATCTAGGCAACACCTTGCGGATCACTGCAAACTTATCGACCCCTTGAAACCGCCCATCTATTTAACGATTGAACCTCGAAATCTTGGCGAGATCGCCGAAGACGCTCGAATCAATTGTCGATCAGACGCTCGCGGTGAAGAACGACGGCTGCGCCTCATCGAAATGGCCTGACTCTGGCGCACCCGAGGACGAGTGGATTCAGGCCACCCGACGGCGGATTGTGAAGGCCCAGGTCCACGAGGCGACCTCGACCACGGCGAAGGGCGTTCTCCGGTTGGTCACCCGCGAGGGCATCAACGAGGAGTTCTGAGAATCAGCCGCTATTGCTAGTAGCGATAAGGGTTTTCACATAATTCTCGAGCCATTACCCCTTGGTGACCGACTAAGGTTCCGATGTGCAAACACCCGCCCTGCCCCCTCAGGGTGCGACGGTACGTGCGCGCCGCTGGCGCCGATTACGACGTTCCGTTGCGCTCCCATTGGCCGCTTTAGCCCTCTCGGGCTGCACCATCCCCACCTTTGGTGCCAGTCCCGGCGTCACGTCGAGTTCGAAGTCGGTCTTCCACCTGTGGCAGGGCTTCTCGATCGGCGCCGTGATCATCGGCGCACTAGTCATCGCGCTAATCCTCTGGTCGGTGATCCGTTACCGGCGAAAGAGCGACAACATCCCCAAGCAGAGCCAGTACCACGTGCCGCTCGAATTGGCCTACACGATCGTGCCGATTCTCATCGTCTTCGGCCTCTTCGCCGCCACACTGGTCGTCGAGAACAAGGAAACGTCGAACCCCAATACGAACGTCGTCGTCGACGTGAACGCCTTCCAGTGGGGTTGGAAGTTCACGTACCCCGGCACCAACGCCCTCGTCTACGGACAGACCACCCAGGATCCCGTGATGGTGATACCCGTCAATACGAACGTGCACGTCAATCTGACGTCATCGGACGTCATCCACGGTTTCTACGTGAAGGACTTCAACTTCTCGCGCTACGCGCTGCCCGGCGTGCGCAATCAGTTCACGCTTCGCGCACAGAGCACCGGGACCTTCTTCGGTCAGTGCACGCAGTTGTGCGGCCTCTATCACTCGTTGATGTGGTTCCGCGTGAAGGTCGTCTCCCAGAGCGAATACCAGTCGTGGATCACGACGTTCGACAACCCCGCCGCCGCCGCCGCCGCGAAGCTCGCACGCAAGACCACCGCCGAGCAGACCTCGAGTTTGGTTCCATCGAAGGCCTCGACTACGAAGTTCGGGAGATAACTGAATGACTGACGTACTCAACCCACCGGTCCACGTCGAGGACCACGGTCACGACCACGAGGAGCACCACGGTCCCACCGGCATCCTCAAGTGGCTGACGACGACCGACCACAAGATCATCGGACTCTCGTACACGGTCACCGCGGTCGTCATGCTGGTGATCGGCGGTATTTTCGCCGAGATCATCCGCGCGCAGCTCTCGAGCCCGACCGGCAACCTGGTCTCACTCGCCCAGTACAACGAGTTGTTCACCATGCACGGTTCGGTGATGATCTACCTGTTCGCCGGTCCGTTCGCCTTCGGCGCACTCGCCAACATCATCGTGCCCATCCAGATCGGTGCGCCCGACATGGCGTTCCCCCGCCTCAACGCGCTCTCCTACTGGTTGTACCTGACCGGCGCCATCACCATGCTCTCGGGCTTCTTCACCGCCGGAGGCGCCGCCAACTTCGGCTGGGTCGCGTACGCGCCGCTGTCGAACTCGATCAACACGCCCGGCGCCGGAGCCGACCTCTGGATTGGCGGACTACTGCTGACGGGATTCTCCGCCATCTTCACCGGCGTGAATCTGTGCGCGACGATCTTCTACCTGCGTGCGCCGGGTATGACGATGTTCCGAATGCCGATCTTCACCTGGAACATGCTGGTGACGGCGATTCTCATCCTGCTGGCGTTCCCGGTTCTCACCGCGGGCCTCGTGATGCTGTACTGCGACCGCCACTTCGGTACCCACATCTTCTCGGTCGCGGGGGGAGGTGTGCCGGTGCTCTGGCAACATCTCTTCTGGTTCTGGGGGCATCCCGAGGTGTATATCCTCGCACTGCCCTTCTTCGGTATGGTGACCGAGATCATCGCGGTCTTCTCGCGCAAGCCGGTCTTCGGTTACAAGGGCATGGTGTTCGCGACCCTGACCATTGCGGCGCTGTCGCTCGGCGTTTGGGCCCACCACATGTTCACCACCGGCGTCGTGCTGCTGCCGTTCTTCTCGATCATGAGCCTCTTGATCGCCGTGCCGACGGGCATCAAGATATTCAACTGGATCGGCACGATGTGGCGAGGCGAGGTCTGGTTCTCCACCGCGATGCTCATGGCGCTCGGTTTCCTCGTGACATTCCTCATCGGTGGTCTGACCGGTGTCTACCTCGCGAGCCCGCCGCTCGACTTCTTCACCCACGACACGTACTTCGTGGTCGCGCACTTCCACTCGATCGTCATGGCCCTGGTCCTCGCGGGCATGGCCGGCCTCTACTACTGGGGTCCGAAGATCACCGGATACCTCCTCAATGAGAAGATCGGCAAGATGCAGTTCTGGTTCTTGTTCATCGGCACCCAGGTCTTCACCTTCCCGCTCTACATCCTGGGCCTCGAGGGCATGCCGCGACGCGTTGCGGTGTACACCCACGACCCGCAGTGGAAGATGCTGAACGACCTGAGCACTCTTGGTGCCATCTTGATCGGCGTCTCGACCATTCTCTTCGTCGTCAATATCGTCGTGAGCTGGAAGAAGTACCCGGCCGGTGACAACCCGTGGGACGGCCACACGCTCGAATGGTTCACCACGTCACCGCCGCCACACCACAACTTTTACCGTCTGCCCCAGATCCGCTCCGAGCGTCCGACGTGGGACTACAACCACCCGGGCCACAGCGCGGCGGGTCACGGCAAGCACCCCCACGTCGAGGAGGGTCCCGTCTCATGAAGGTAGAAGCGAAACTTCTTCTCGGCCTCGGCCTCTTCTTTGGCATCATGTGCGCGGTCTACTGGAACTGGAGCCTCGAGAACGCCGGCGGCGTCATGATGTTCGCCGCCATGCTCCTCTGCTTCTTGCCCGGGGGTTACTACTACTGGTGGAGCCGTCGCATGAAGGCCCGCCCCGAGGACGATCCCAACGCGACCCAGGCCAGTGGCGCGGGCGTCGTCGGAGCCTTTCCGGGAACGTCGATCTGGCCCTTCACACTGGGTATGGGCGCGTTCTTCGTGGTACTCGCCCTGGTCTTTGGCGTCTGGTTCCTCGTTCCGGGCCTCGGGCTCGTCATATGGGCCATGCTGGGCGGCACCGCAGAGGGTCGTCGCGGCGGAACGCACTGACCACTCTCACTGAAGACGCCCTCGGGATATTCCCGAGGGCGTTTTTTGTTGAGCGCGGGTGGCGTGGGGCATCGTAGCGACGTAGGTACTCGCCAATCCATAATTCCGATACTCTCCATCATCGCAAACAAGGACTTTTGGCAAACGAAGCGCCTATGACATATGCCTAGTATGGAAGGCGTTGTAGTTACGCGAGTTTTACGTCGCGAACGTTGATGATGAGGAGACGCTGTGGCCATCGCAGAAAGTTCGACGAAGGTTGTCCTGGGAGGAACTCGGGGAGGACCAGACGTTGCGACTCTCCGCAAGGATCGCTGGTGGATCCAGCCGGTGATCACCGTCTCGGTGCTGACGGCATTCGTCATCTACTCCACCTGGGCCGCATTCCAGAACAAGTACTACTACGTCGGCGCCAACGTGCACCGCGACCTGGTCAGCCCCTTTTACTCGCCATGCCTCGCGAGTGACTGCATCCCGGGATCGAAGGCGGGCTTCGCCTTCAACGGCTGGACGCTTTCGCCGGCCCTGATCATCCTGATCTTCCCCCTGGGCTTCCGCCTCACCTGTTACTACTACCGACGCAGCTACTACCGTGCCTTCTGGTGGTCGCCGCCCGCGTGCGCGGTCTCTGACGCGCACGCCTCGTACTCGGGCGAGACCCGGTTCCCGCTCATCATGCAGAACCTGCACCGCTATTTCTTCTTCGCCGGTCTGATCTTCAACGTCCTGCTCACCTACGACGCGCTGCGCGCCTTCCGCCAGCCCGGCCTCGGCTGGGGCGTGACCATCGGGACCATCGTCCTGGTCGTCAACGCGACGCTGCTCTGGCTGTACTCGCTCAGCTGCCACGCCTGTCGCCACCTCTGCGGAGGTCAGGTCAAGAGCTTCTCCGAGCACCCGCTGCGCTACAGGTTCTGGAAGTTCCTGACGCCGCTCAACGCCAAGCACATGAACTTCGCGTGGGCGTCACTCGTCTTCGTTGCCCTCACCGACGTCTACGTGCGACTCGTCGCCTCGGGCGCGATCTCCGACTACAAGCTCTTCTAGATCTAAGGAAACCTTTGTGACCACCTACGAACACCACGACTACGACGTACTCATCATCGGTGCCGGCGGCGCGGGACTGCGCGCCGCCATCGAAGCCAAGCAGCGCGGCCTCAAGGTCGGCATCATCACCAAGTCCCTGCTCGGCAAGGCCCACACGGTCATGGCCGAAGGCGGCATCGCCGCCGCCATGGGCAACGTGCACTCCGAGGACAACTGGAAGGTGCACTTTCGCGACACCATGCGCGGCGGTAAGTACCTGAACAACAACCGCATGGCCGAACTGCACGCGAAGGAGTCACCCGACCGCGTGCGCGAACTCGAGCAGTGGGGCGCGTTGTTCGACCGCACCAAGCAGGGCAAGATCCTCCAGCGCGACTTCGGCGGCCACCGCTACGCGCGGCTCGCCCACGTGGGCGATCGTACCGGCCTCGAACTGATCCGCACGCTCCAGCAGAAGGTCGTGTCGATGGGCACCGACGTCTTCATGGAGTGCAAAGTACTGAAGTTGGTGCACGACGCCAACGGCAAGATCGCGGGCTGCGTCGCCTACTGGCGACCGACCGGTGAGTTCGTGACCTTCTCCGCCAAGGCCGTCATCCTCGCCACCGGTGGCACCGGCAAGTCCTGGAAGTTCACGTCGAACTCGTGGGAGGGCACCGGCGACGGCCACGCCATGGCCCTGTGGGCCGGCGCGCAGTTGATCGACATGGAATGCATCCAGTTCCACCCGACCGGCATGGTCTGGCCGCTCAGCGTGCGCGGCCTGCTCGTCACCGAGGGCGTCCGTGGTGACGGTGGCGTGTTGCGTAACTCTGAAGGCAAGCGCTTCATGTTCAATTACGTCGCGCCCATGTTCCGCGACGAGACCGCCGAAACCGAGGAGGAAGGCGACAAGTGGTACGACGACCACACCGCCGGCCGTCGTCCACCGGAACTCTTGCCGCGTGATGAAGTCGCTCGCGCCATCAACGCCGAGGTGAAGGCCGGTCGCGGCAGCCCCCACGGCGGCGTCTACCTCGACATCGCATCGCGGCGCACGCCTGAGTTCATCCGTCGTCGCCTGCCCTCGATGTACCACCAGTTCATGGAGCTGGCCGGTGTCGACATCACGTCCGAATCAATGGAGATCGGACCGACCTGCCACTACATCATGGGCGGCGTCAAGGTCGACGCCGATACCGCCGCCACGCTGGTGCCCGGACTCTTCGCCGCCGGAGAAGTCGCCGGCGGCATGCACGGCGCGAATCGTCTCGGTGGCAACTCGCTGAGCGACCTGGTGGTCTTCGGACGCCGCGCCGGCATGGGCGCCGCCGAGTACATCGAATCCGGCCAAGCCGCGACGTCGATGGACATGGCCGAAGTCGAGGCGGCCGTCGCCGACGCTCTGGCCCCCTTCAGCCACGAAGGCGGCGAGAACCCCTACGACATCCAGCGCGACCTGCAGGAGATGATGCAGTTGAACGTCGGCATCATCCGCACGGCTTCAGAGCTCGATGACGCCATCAGTCAGTTGGACACCTTCACCGATCGCGTGAAGGACATCACCGTGAAGGGCGGACGGGCCTACAACCCCGGCTGGAACCTCACGACGGACCTCCCGGCAATGATCACGGTCTGCAAGACCGTGGCCCGGGGCGCATCGCTGCGCAAGGAATCGCGTGGTGGTCACACCCGCGAAGACTTCCCCGTCGCGGACCCGGAGTTCGCGAAGTTCAACTTCGCCAGCTCGACCAGGGGTGGTAACTGGGACTCGGAGATCGTGACCGTCGAGTCACCGCTCCTTCCCATGCCCGATGAATTGAAGGCTCTGCTTGAGGAGGCGAAGTAATGGCTGATGTGACCATGCGAATCTGGCGCGGCGACGCGTCGGGTGGTGATTTCGAGAACTACACCGTGACACAGAACGAGGGCGAGGTCGTGCTCGACGTCATTCACCGCATCCAGGCGACTGAGGCTCCCGACCTCGCGTGTCGTTGGAACTGCAAGGCCGGCAAGTGCGGCTCGTGTGCCGCCGAGATCAACGGCAAACCCCGTCTCATGTGCATGACGCGCATGGACGACCTGCCCGAGGGCGAAGTGACCGTGACGCCGATGAAGACGTTCCCGATCATCCGCGACCTCGTGACCGACGTCTCGTTCAATTTCGCCATGGCGGAGAAGGTGCCGGCCCTGCTGGCGCCACCGATGCCCGAGGGCGGCTACACCATGTTCCAAGAGGACGTCGAGCGCGGCCAGGAGTTCCGCAAGTGCATCGAGTGCTTCATGTGTCAAGACGTGTGCCACGTGATCCGTGACCACGAGGACAACAAGCAGCACTACGCCGGTCCGCGCTTCTTCATCCGTTACGCGGAGCTCGAGATGCACCC
>PKWW01000022.1:32212-159388 GCA_003132165.1 Acidimicrobiaceae bacterium
TCGGACGAATGGTTCGCCAGCCTTAACGAGACACTTCGCGCGGCGGGACCGGTGCCGTTCGAACACGACGGTGCGACGTTTCGGATCGTCTTCGAGTTCCCCGACGCGCCCAGCTCGGTGCCCCACGCCATGACGTTCACCCTGAGCCCGCAGGCGGTCACGGTCGACCGTGGCGACCATCTCGCCGCTGATGCACTGGTGCGGCTCTCCTACGCCGATGCGGTGGCGCTCAGTGCCGGAAGGCTCGACAGTGCGTCCGCGCTGCGCGAAGGACGCATCAAGGTCCGTGGCGATATCAGCGCCATCGTGCCCCTCTTGGGCTTCCTCCAGCGCGCGCATCCCCGGGCGGACGTGTAGCCACTGTGGACGCCAACCCCCTCTTCGAGAACGATCTGGACGAGCCCGGGGTCATCCAGGCCCACATGATTCACGACCTTGACCCCCTCTTCCCGAAGACGGCCGTGCTGTGCTTCTTCAACGAGTTGCTCGAGCGCATGGCCGGCGAGGGCCGTCTGCGCATCATCTACACCTTGCAGAGCGAGATCGGCAACAATCCCGTCTACGAATTCGCGACCGACAAGGGCACCGTGGCCGTTGTGCACCCCGGCGTCGGCGCCCCGCTCGCCGCCGCGTTCGTCGAAGAGATGGCTTCACTCGGGGTCACGACCTTCGTCGCCTGCGGCGGAGCAGGCGCGCTCGTCGACGACCTCTCGCTCGGACACGTCATGGTCGTCGCCTCCGCCCTTCGCGACGAGGGCACGAGCCTGCACTACGCCGCGGCGAGCCGCATCATCGATGCGGACCAGGACGGGGTGCGCCTGTTGCAGGAGACGCTGCAGCACTTCGACGTCCCCCACTACGTCGGACGCACCTGGACAACCGACGGCCTCTTTCGCGAGGCCCGCAGCCGGGTGCAGCGACGGATTGACGAGGGGTGCACCATGGTCGACATGGAGTCCTCGGCGTTCATCGCGGTCGCGCGATACCGAAAGCTCCGCTTCGCCCAACTTCTCTACGCCGGCGATTCGCTCGCCGGCGAGGAGTGGGAGTCCCGTCACTGGATACACGCCAAGGATGTCCGCGAAAAACTGTTCTACATCGCCGCCCAGGGCGCGCTGGGCCTTCACGAACTTCAGTGAGGACCGCCCCTGGTGAAACTCGCAGGCTAGGGCGCGAGCAGCACCCGTCCGAATGATTGACGACTCTCGATATACCGGTGCGCCTCTTCGGCATCCTTGAGCGCGAAGACCTGGTCCACGACGACGCGCAGTTCGCCGCGCGCGATCTCATCCAAGTGCCGCGCGATCATCGCGTGGGGTCGCGGGGAGAGGAACAGTTCGGCGCCGAGGAAGTAACCCGACAACGTCTGGTTGTTCTGACGCATTCCCGAGATATCGACGTGATCAGCCGAGGTGCGACCGGCGTCACCCACGGTGACGCACCGTCCCCGGTACGCGAGGGCGTTGAGGCTTCCCTGCAGCGTGACGCCGCCTACGGAATCGACGATCACGTCGACGCCGCGCCCATCGGTCAGCCGGCGCGCCTCGGCGACGAAGTCATTGGTGGCGTAGTTGATCCCCTCATCCAGACCGAAGCCCTTCAGTCGATTGAGCTTCTCGTCACTCGACGCGGTCGCGAGCACTCGCGCGCCGGCGCGCTTGGCCATTTGGATGGCCGCTATCCCCACCCCGCCGGCACCCGCGTGGATCAGCACGGTCTCGCCGCGCACCAAATGGCCGAACTCGAAGAGGCAGTCATCGGCGGTGCCGAAAGACACTGGCACACAGGCGCCGTCCTCGGTCGAGACGCCGTCGGGAATCTTCCACGCGAACGCCTCGGGGGCCGCACGAAGTTCCGCGTGCGATCCGTCGACGCTGACGGTCACGGCCCGGTCCCCCACCTTGAACTTGGTGACGTTCGCACCGACTTCTATGACCGTGCCCGCGCACTGGTAGCCAACGATGTGGGGCACTCGGTTCAGTTCGCCCCCGAGGCGATTGAGCGTGTCACCACCCTCGATGCTGACGAACTCCACCTTCACCAGAATGTCGCCCGCGCCGACCGTGGGGTCGGGGACCTCCTCGTAACGAAAGACCTCCGGACCGCCGTTCTCGTAATAGACCGCAGCCTTCATCGTGCTCCCCGTTCGTCCATTGGCAAGAGTGGCCCTCTCGTCGCGCCGTCTACGGCGCTGTAGACGCCACTCTAGGGGTGCTCAGCCAAGCCGTCGATCGGGCGCGAGCCGTGCTCTGGCTTAAAAATTCAACAGTGGGGTGTGCGGCGACCGTTCGGGCCCAGCACCGGTGGCGCACCGGTTCAGGGGCGGGGTAGTCGGGGAGAAGTCCATTCCCATACTTTCCGAACGCGACGGACCACGTACGAACGCACTATGTTCTTGAGGTTAACGACAACTAGAAGGACAGGTTCTGATGAAGAGTTCAATCCGCACCATCTCGGGTCTACCGACGATTCGATCAATCGCCGCGATGTTACTGACGCCCGTGGCGCTCTTGACAATCGTGGCCGCGAGTCTCGCCGTCGCTCCGGCGAGCGCTTCGGCCCAGTCGACGCCACGTGCAGCGGCGGCAGCGCCGTGCAAGGTGTCGGTCACGAGCGGCACCGGTGTCGCCGTGGGGTCGTTCATCATCGGTGTCTCGGCGGGCACGACCAAGGTCACGCTGGACTGCAACGTATCGACCAGCCCAGGGATCGTCGTCGAGGCGTCGATGCTCAGCGGCGTCCCCACGATGGGCGTCAGTCTGACGGGCGGCGTCGACACCGGCGCACTGGGGACCTTCACGGCGAGTGCCACGGACACGGGTTGTCCCGCCGGCACCGCGGGCTCGTGCTCCATTTCAGTCTTCACCATCCCGGCCTCCTTCACCGCGACTGACTCGAATGCGGTATGTGCTCCGTCCCAGGCTCAGGTCAACGCCGGCCTCTTCGGCTGCGCACTGGTCGTCGCGACCGCGGCGCAGGCGCAGATCCCGGGCGCCCAGTACCTCATGACCTACGCCGGCGAGCCCACGCCGAAGGCCCCGACCATCACACCCACGGTCACGACCGGGCCGGCCGGAAGCACGATCACCGTGAGCGACGCCGCCGCGAACACCGCCTACTGGTGGGGCAACGGACTCCCGCTTTCCCAGGCCACGGTACTCGGCACAGCGGCACCGATCGCACCCTCGACGTGCGGAACGGGCGGCGGCTACGGCACCGTACCCTCGCCGTTCCTCGCCGTGAACTTCTTCGCCGGGGGCAAGGCGCCAGCCATCCCCGCGAGCGCCTCGGGTCTCTCGATCTCGAACAACTGCTACGACGGCAAGACGCTCTACGCGCCGGCACTCAGCGGTACCATCACGGCCCCGGCGTCACTGACGACGGGCACGACGTACACGGTGTACGTCTGCGAACTCAATCTCACGCCGATCGCGAGCAACGACGCGGCCGCCGCGACCAACTGCGGCCCCCTTCCCGCTGGTGAGAGTTGGGTCGACGCGTCGTTCAACTTCACCGCCGCCACGGGCACCCCACAGTCGGCGCTCAGCGTGACCAGCACCACCGGAACCCAGGGAACGCCGCTCACGCTGGTGACCTCGGGTGGATCGGGCACCGGAGTTATCACGTTCGCCGCCATGGACGGCACCGCGACGGGATGTTCGGTCACGAGTGGTGCGCTCAGCGCCACGACCGCCGGAACCTGCGTGGTGACTGCGACCAAGGCCGCCGACACTACCTACTTGGCGGCGTCCTCCACGCCGATCACGGTGGCGCTGGCGGCCCTACCCGCGCCCAAGATCATCACCAACCGCGCCACGCTCGCCGGTACGGCCAAGACCCTGGCGATCTCGGTGACGTGCGGTCCCGCGGCGTGCTCGGGTTCACTCAGTGCCTCGGTGAAGGTCAAGTTGCCAGTGAGGGGCACGCTCAAGCTCGAGACCCTCAAGCTCGGCAGCAAGAGCTTCTCGCTCGCCGCGAACGTCACCAAGAGCGTCTCGATCTCGCTAAGCGCCGCCGCCAGGAGTTACCTCAGGGCGAACCCGAAGCACCCCACGCTTTCGGCCACGGTGTCCATCACCGGTGTCAAGGGAGTGTCAAGCGTCACGAAGCGGGTCTCACTACTTAAGTAGCTCACGTCGAGCGACAAAANNGGGATCGAGCCTCTTGCGGTTTCTAAGCATCCTTGGTGGATTTCAACGGAGCAAGAATCATGTTCGCAGCGGCGCTCTGGTAACAATCTCCCCGGCGCAACCGAACCTGTGGTCGCTGACGTCTTGCAAGCAGATGGAGCTACGGCCTTCTTGCGCAACGCCGAAGGTTTCTTAGGACGCGAAGATGCGATACCCCTCTACTTGCCGGAGCTTCCTCTCCGTTCGGCTCTGACAGGCCTTTGAGTTGATTTGAGTCCCGAGTTGGAAGATCAGCTTTCGGCGTTTAGTGGAGATTTTGGTTGATACAGGCCGATTTAGCCACGAATGGGTCGATTTATCTGGTGAAAGTGTCGCGAAAACCCGCGTCAGGACAGCGTGAGATTCTAGGTCTCCTGTCGGGTGAGGTATACCCCAGCGTGACGGAACAGACTCGCCGCTTCACTGTCACAATGGTTACAGGTCGAGGCCACGGACGACAGACAATGGAGATCGAAGATGACAGCAACCCTGAAGATGACGCATAAAGCAATCGGAGTCGAGGTCCGACGTGGCACGTACGACATCGTGGTTGACGGTCAGCGTGCCGGATCGCTCGAAATGAACAACACAATCGAGATACCAGTCGAACCTGGACGTCACACCCTGCAAATTCGCAGCGGCCGAAACTCCAGCCGAACTAAGACCTTCGAGGCCGCCGAGAGCCAAACCGTCGCCTTCCGATGCACCGGAAAGAGCTTTCTGCCGATCTTCCTCGCGTCCTTCGTCGTCCCCAGCCTGGCGCTCCACCTCCGCCGTGAAGCCGATGATCGCTGAGTTCGAATCTAACGATGCTCTGGTGATGGACTCCGCACTCTCTGCGCGCAGCTAATTCGGGCGCGCAAGGAACAAACCCAGCCGTATCAACCCTACTGGTAGTTGCTCTGTCCGCTCGAAGGCAACCAACGATGCCACCCGCTACGTGTTCGTTGCGGCACGTTAGCTCCTCAGTGCGGGATGTCCGCACTAAATGGTGCGGGAATCCCGCACTCCACGCATCTCGTAGGCAAGGTTTTTCTCGTGCGCTTCGCAGGTTGCCGTGGGCTGCACAACGGCTCGTAGCCAAGATGTTCCGAACACCGAGCTTTTTGCGAACTAAATCAGCCCGTTTTGGCCTATTGAGCCTCGCATAAAACCAAAATCTCCACTAAACGCCGAATCCTGGAAGATTAGATGAGGCCGAGGGCCCTCACGTCCTCACGCTCGCCGAGCAACTCATCGGTCGTGATCTTGATGCGTTCCTTGGCGAAGTCGTCGATCTCGAAGCCTTCCTTGACCTTCCAGCCACCCTTGCCGTCAGAGGTGATGGGGAATCCGAAGGTCAGGCCTTCAGGAACTCCGTACTCGCCATGGCTCGTGACGCCGATCGACGCACAGTCGTCGGACGCCGTTGGATTGACGAGGCTCACCACGGTGTCGATGGCGGCATTCGCCGCAGACGCGGCGGAACTCGCACCGCGGGCCTCGATGATCGCGGCGCCGCGCTTCTGTACCGTCGTGATGAACTCACCGCGCAGCCAGTCGTGGTCGCTGATCACGTCCAAGGTCTTGGTGCCGCCAAGCGTCGCGTTGGCGAAGTCCGGGAACTGGGTCGCCGAGTGGTTGCCCCAGATGGCCAGGTTCTTGACGTCCTTTACCGGGATGCCCGCCTTCTTCGCCAACTGGGTCTCGGAACGGTTCTGGTCGAGGCGCGTCATGGCGAACCAGCGATCGGCCGGGACCTCGGACGCGTTCGAGCGTGCGATGAGGCAGTTCGTGTTGCACGGATTACCAACGACGAGCACGCGAACGTCGTTCGCGGCATTGGCGGCGATGGCTTGACCCTGGGGCTTGAAGATGCCGCCGTTCACGTTCAACAGGTCGCTGCGCTCCATGCCGGCCTTGCGCGGTACCGATCCCACGAGCAGGGCCCACGAGGTGTCGGTGAACGCGTGGCTCAGATCACTCGTGGCTTCGATTCCCGCGAGCAGCGGGAAGGCGCAGTCGTCGAGTTCCATGACAACACCCTCCAGTGCCTTCATGGCCGGCTCGATTTCGAGCAAGCGAAGGACGACGGGTGTGTCGGGACCGAGCAACTGGCCCGACGCGATGCGAAATAGCAACTGGTAACCGATTTGGCCGGCGGCGCCGGTCACTGTGACGTGGACGGGGGTGGTCATGATGCTCCTTGTTTGAACCGATGAACTAATTAAAGACGGTCGACGATCGCCGAAGCAAACTCCGAGCACTTGACCTCGGTGGCGCCCTCCATCTGGCGGGCAAAGTCGTAGGTCACGATCTTGTCGCCGATAGTCGCCTCCAGGGCGCGAACGATGTCCTTGGCGGCGTCACTCCATCCCAGGTGCTCGAACATGAGCACACCCGAGAGCAGCAGTGAACCGGGGTTCACCTTGTCCTGGCCCGCGTACTTGGGCGCGGTGCCGTGCGTCGCCTCGAAAATGCCGTGTCCCGTGATGTAGTTGATGTTGGCTCCGGGGGCGATGCCGATGCCACCCACTTGGGCCGCGAGCGCATCCGAAAGGTAATCGCCGTTCAGGTTCGTTGACGCAATGACGTCGAACTCCTTGGGGCGCGTCAATACTTGCTGGAAGATGATGTCGGCGATGGCGTCTTTCACGAGCAACTTCGAGCCGGGCTTGCCGTTGCAGTCGTCCCAACTCACGGCCACGTCGGAGAACTCGTTCTTTACGAGTTCGTAGCCCCACTTCATGAAGGCGCCTTCGGTGAACTTCTGGATGTTGCCCTTGTGCATCATGGTGACGCTGGGACGGTTGTGCTCGAGGGCGTACTTAATGGCGGCGCGGATCAAACGCTCCGAGCCCTCCTTGGAGATGGGCTTGACGCCGATACCACTCATCTCGCGAATCTCCCATCCGTAGCTCTCCTTCAAGAACGAACGAAGCTTCTCGGCGTCCGGGGTTCCCGCTTCAAGCTCGAGGCCGGCGTAGACGTCTTCGGTGTTCTCGCGGAAAATAACCATGTCCACGAGTTCGGGGTGCTTCACCGGTGAAGGAACGCCCTGAAACCAGCGCACGGGACGCAGGCACACGTAGAGATCGAGAATTTGGCGAAGCGCAACGTTGAGCGAGCGGAACCCTCCACCGATCGGTGTGGTGAGGGGGCCCTTGAGGCCGATCAGGTACTCTCGAAAATCGGCGACGGTCTCATCCGGGAGCCAGTTTCCGGTCTCGTCGAAGGCCTTCTGACCCGCGAGGACTTCCTTCCACTCAACGGTCGTGCCGTGCTTCTTCGCGGCGGCGTCCAGCACCAGTTTGGCGGCGGGCCAGATGTCGACGCCGATGCCGTCACCCTCGATGAAGGGGATGATGGGATTCGTAGGAACGTTCAGTACGCCAGAGGCGCTCATTGTGATTTTCTCAGCCATAGCGTCATCTTACGACGAACTCAGGGGGCCTTTTCAGGGCCAAAATCCCCTACCGACGTCCTTCACACGCCGAAGAGGGACCGGTGTATCTCTCTCGTCGCCGTCGACCGGTTGAGAGTGTAGAAGTGCAGTCCGGGTGCCTTGGCGTCCAGAAGTTGCTGCGACAATTCAACGGCCGCGCGGATTCCTTCTCCGCGCACGGCGCTCGCGCCGCCTCGCTCGTTCGCGGCGCGCAGCCGGTTCGCGAGTGACTCGGGCACGCGCGCGCCCATGGCCGTCATGCGTTCGATGCCCGTGAGTGTGGTGACGGGCATGATCCCCGGCAGCACCGGCTTCTCGACGCCGAGGGCGCCCAGTTCGTCGACGAGTCGCGACCACTCCTCGAACTCGAAGAAGAATTGGGTCACCGCGAAATCGGCGAGCTCGAGCTTCTTCGCGAGGTAGTAGCGGTCGGTGGCGAGATCCTTCGAGCGCGGATGCCCCTGGGGGTGCGCGGCGACGCCGATGGAGAACTCGCCGGTCTCGCGCGCCAATTCCACCAGGTCGATCGCGTGCGTGAACTCCGAGGCGACGAGCGCCGGATCGTCGGGGATGTCGCCGCCGAGGGCCATCACATTCTCGACACCCGCGTCCAGGTAGTTCTTCAAGATGTCGCGGATCTCGGCGCGGGTGTGACCCACACAGATCAGGTGCGCCATGGCCGTCAAGCGACCCTCGCGTTGGATCCTCGTCACGAGGTCGAAGGTGCGCTGACGCGACTCTCGCCCGCCCCGGTAGGTCACCGAGATGAACGAGGGGTGCAGCGGCTCGAGCTCATTGAGGGTCCTTTCGAGGACGACACTCTCCGCGTCGGACTTCGGGGGGAAGAACTCGAATGAATGGGTGGGGCCAGCCGCGAAGAGCTCGTCAATCCGCACGAATCAGTTGACCCGTCCGAAGTCGTCCTCGAGGCGGACGATGTCGTCCTCGCCGAAGTACGTGCCGTGCTGGACCTCGATGAGGACGACGGGCGTCTCGCCGCGGTTCTCGCAGCGGTGCGCCTGTCCGATCGCGATGTCGATGCTGTCGCCCGGCGCGAGTTCGTGCTCCACGCCGTCGAGCACGACCGTCGGGTGACCGCCGACAATGAACCAGTGCTCGGCGCGCTTGGCGTGCTGCTGGTAGCTGAGCCGCTTGCCTGGGGCCACGATGATGCGCTTGACCTTGTGGTCGAACATCTCGTCATCGAGCACCGTGAAGTTGCCCCACGGTCGCTCGTCGAACTCGCGTCCCTTGTCATCCTTGGAAGTTGTCATCGCACCTTCTCTGCGGCCAGTACAGCGTTTCGTAACAGCATGGCACGGGTCATCGGTCCGACGCCACCGATGCGCGGGGTGATCCAACCCGCCACGTCCGCCACGTCGTCACTGACGTCGCTCATGAGCTTCTTGCCCGACCAACTCGTCCCTGCGCCCACGACCGCGGCGCCGGGCCTGACCATGTCCTTCGTGACGAGACCGGCGACGCCCGCGGCGGCGACGACGACGTCACCCTCTCGAATCAGCGCCGCCATGTCGTCGACACCCGTGTGCACGACGGTCACCGCCGCGTTGCAGCCGGGTCGCTTCATCGCGAGCAACAGTGCGAGAGGACGGCCAATGGTGAGCCCGCGACCGATGATCACCACGTGCTTGCCCTCGACGGGCACGTGGTGGGCCATCAGCAGCTCGACGATGCCCGCCGGCGTGCAGGGCAACGGGCCCGGCGCGCCCATGACCAGTCGTCCGAGATTGGTCGGGTGCAGGCCGTCGACGTCCTTCGCCGGGTCAACGCGCAACAGGATCTGCTCCTCGTTGATGCCCTTGGGCAGCGGCAATTGGACGAGGATCGAATGCACCGCGGGGTCGGCGTTCAGTTTGTCAATGACCGCTTCGACGTCGGCCTGCGTCGCCGACGCGGGGAGGTGCTCGTGGAACGAGACGATGCCGATCTCCTCGCAGTCCGCGAGCTTCATGGCCACGTACTTCGCGCTCGGTCCGTCGTCGCCGACGAGCACCGTGCCGAGGCCCACCGGACGACCCGCGGCGGCGAGGCGGTGCGCGCGATCGGCGAGTTCCATCTTGATGCGACCGGCCAGTCGCTCCCCGTCGAGTAGTTCTGCTGGCATGGTTCTCCTAGTGGCGAAAGTGACGCTCACCGGTGAGCATCATGACGATTCCCGCGGCGTTGGCCGCGTCGATGACTTCTTGATCGCGCACCGACCCGCCGGGCTGGACGACCGCGGTGACCCCAGCGCTCGTGAGCGACTCCAGCCCATCGGCGAACGGGAAGAACGCGTCCGACGCCGCGGCGCTGTCCTTTGCCAGGTCCCCGGCCTTGGCGGTGGCGATGCCCGCCGCGACCACGCGCGACTGCTGACCAGCGCCCACGCCGACCGCGACACCGTCTTTCGCGATGACGATGGCGTTCGAGGTCGTTCGAGCGCACACCCTCCACGCGATGGCCAAGTCCTGGAGCTGCTGGGGCGAAGGCTCGACGGTCGTGACACAACGCCACTGCGATACGGGCACCAGCAACTCGTCGGCGTTCTGCACGAGCGCGGTGTCGCCGAAGGTGCGCACCGAGAGCCCTAAGGGCTCGGGTGAGGGCGCACTCAGCAGACGCGTGGCCTTTCGACGGGCCACGAGGATTGCAATCGCTTCCTCCTCGAAGCCCGACGCGATGATGACGTCGGCCTGGGGACCGGCAGCGATCAGTCCGGCGAGCTCGGTATCGACGATGCCGTCAACGGCGACGATGCCACCGAAGGCGCTCTGGGGGTCAGCGTGCAGGGCCTTGGCGAACGCGTCGCTCAGTGAACTCCCCAAAGCCGCGCCCGAGGCGTTGGCGTGCTTCATGATCGCGACCGCGCTGAAACCCGGTGCGTCGTTGCGCAGTTCGTGCACGAGCCGCCACGCCGCGTCGGCGTCGAAGAGATTCAGGTAGGACAGCGCCGATCCGGCGTGCTTGACGACCCCGTCCCACCAGGGCGTGGTGCCCGCCAGACGGTAGCGGGCGCCGGTCTGGTGCGGGTTCTCGCCGTAGCGCACGATCTCGGCACGCTCGAGCGACAGATGGATTGTCTCGGGCACGATCGCCTCGACCGCGCTCGGCGTCGCGCCGATCTCACCGCCGGCGTCGAGCCAGCGCACGATCGCAGCGTCGTAGGCCGCGGTGTGCGCAAAGGCGGCGCGGGCCAGTTTGTGTCGCGTGTGGTGCGACAACGAACCGCTGGTGGTGAGCTCGGCGAGCACCTCGTCGTACTGCGCGGGGCTCGTCACGACGCCGACGTGCTGGTGGTTCTTCGCGGCGGCGCGCACCATCGACGGCCCCCCGATGTCAATCAGTTCAATCGACGGATCCGTGGAGAATGGATAGAGATTGCAGACGACCAGATCGATCGGGGTGATGTCGTGGGCGGCCAGTGCCGCGAGGTGCTCGGGCTTGGACCGGTCGGCGAGGATGCCGCCGTGGATTCGCGGGTGCAGCGTCTTCACCCGGCCCTCGAGCATCTCGGGAAAGCCGGTCACGTCGGCGACGTCCAGGTGATCGATGTCCGCGTCACCCAGGGCCTTCGCGGTGCCGCCCGACGCGACGAGCTCGTAGCCGAGCGCGTCGAGGCCCCTCGCGAACTCCACGAGACCGGTCTTGTCATAGACGCTCAACAACGCTCGCATTTAATTCTCCTCCAGGGTTCCCGCCACCGAAACCGGCTCACGACCTTCTTCGAGTGACGCAATCACCCTACTTATGACCAGTGGATAGAGCGAACGCTCGACGGTCTTGATCCGCTCGTGCAAAGTGCTCTCATCGTCCGATGCCAGCACCGCGACGCGACGTTGGGCGAGGATCGGACCGTTGTCCAGTTCCTCGGTCGCGATGTGCACCGTGCAGCCCGACTCGGGGACCTTGGCCTCGATGACCTGGGCGACCGCGTGCCAACCTTTGAAATCGGGGAGCAGGCTCGGATGCGTATTGAGCACCCGTCCCGGAAAAGCCTCGTGGAACACCGCGGTCGTCACCGTGCCGAATCCCGCCATCGCCACGAGATTGATGCCGTGCGCGCCGAGCGAGCGCGCCAACTCGGCGCTGTAGCCCTCGCGGTCGAAGTCCTTGGCGAAGCCTCCGAACGCCGAACGATCGACGAGCAGTGCGTCGATGCCCGCGTCCCTCGCGATCTCGAGGCCCCGGCAGGGTCGATCGGAGGCGACCAGGGCTACGTGAATCCCTTGGCTAATGATGGCTTCGAGAATGGTGCCCGAACCGGACACCAGTACACAGAGACGAACCTGGGTCAACGCGTTACAACGCCTTGACGATCTCGACCATCTTCTGACCGGCTTCGGTGGGGTTGAGGCACACGTGCACGCCGGCTTCGGCGAGCGCGTCCATCTTCGCCTGCGCGGTACCCTTCGAGCCCGAGATGATGGCCCCGGCGTGGCCCATCTTGCGTCCCGCCGGGGCGGTCACGCCCGCGATGTAGGAGACGACCGGCTTGGTCATGTTGAGCTTTATCCACTCCGCCGCGCGCTCCTCCTCGGAGCCGCCGATCTCGCCGATCATCATCACGGCCTTGGTCTCGGGGTCCGCCTCGAACGCCGCGAGGCAGTCGATGAAGTTGGTGCCCGGGACCGGGTCGCCCCCGATACCCACGCACGTGGTCTGGCCAATACCCTGCTGGCTGAGCTCGTGTAGCGCCTGGTAGGTGAGGGTGCCCGAACGTGAGACGATACCCACCGGTCCACCGGCGAGGGCGATGTCGCCCGAGGTGATGCCGATATTGCACTTCCCGGGGCTGATGATGCCCGGGCAGTTCGGACCCAGCAGGCGAACGCCCGGGAACTCTTCGACGAGACGGTTGTACGTCACCGCCTCATCGTGGGCGGGGATGCCCTCGGTGATGCAGACAATGAACGTGATACCGCCCGCGGCAGCTTCGAGGATCGCGTCAGAGGCGAACTTCGGCGGCACCGAGACGAATGACGCCGTGGCACCGGTCGCCTCGACCGCTTCCTTCACCGTGTTGAAGACCGGGATACCCTCGACGTCCGTGCCGCCCTTGCCGGGGGTCACGCCGCCGACGATCTTGGTGCCGTAGTCGCGGTTTCGCAGTCCGTGGAACTTACCTTGTCCGCCGGTGAGGCCCTGGACAATGACCTTGGTGTTTTCGTCAACAAAAATACTCATCGTTCTTCCTTAAGCGTTCGCGAAGGCCACGGCCCGGCGGGCGGCGTCCAACATTGTGGGTTCGGTGATCAACTTCTCATTCAGGTGCGGGGCAAGAATCGCGCGGCCCTCTACGGCGTTCGTGCCGTCAAGTCGCAGCACGATGGGTGATTCGATCGAGACTCGCTGCAGGGCTTCCAGCACACCCTTCGCGACTTCATCGACCCGGGTGATGCCGCCGAAGATGTTGACGAAGATGACCTTCACCTTGGGGTCCGAATTGATGACCTCGAGCGCGGAAGCCATGACGTCGGCGTTCGCGCCGCCACCAATGTCGAGGAAGTTCGCCGCGCTGCCGCCGACCTGATTGACGACGTCGAGCGTCGACATCGCGAGCCCGGCGCCGTTGGCGATGATGCCGACGGTGCCGTCGAGCCCGATGTAGTTGAGACCCTTTTCCTTGGCCATCTTCTCGCGGGGGTCTTCAGTCTCGGTCGCGCGAAACTCCTCCCACTCGGGGTGGCGGAACGAGGCGTTCTCGTCGAGCGTGACCTTGGCGTCGAGGGCGTGGACCTTATTGTCCGGCGTGAGGATCAACGGGTTGATCTCAGCGAGGTCGCAGTCACCCTTGGTGTAGCACTCGTAGAGCTTGACGAGCAGTTCAGCGGCCTGTTCGCGCGCGGCCTCGTCGAGCTCGGCCTCGTTGACCCAGCGGCGCGAGGTCGCGAGGTCGAGTCCGCGAACGGGATCAATGGTCAGGAACGCGATTGCGTCGGGGTTCTCCTCAGCCACAACCTCGATCTCGACGCCGCCCTGGGCGCTGAGCATGCCGAGGTGGGTCTTGTTCGGACGGTCCAACGTGAACGACGCGTAGTACTCCTTCGCGATGTCACTCGAGCGCTCGATCCAGAGCCGGTGCACGACATGGCCCTTGATGTCGAGGCCCAGGATGTTGCCCGCGTGCAGGCGGACCTCATCAACGTTGTTGGCGAGCTTCACGCCGCCGGCTTTGCCGCGACCGCCGACCTTCACCTGCGCCTTGACGACCACGGGATACCCCACGCGATTCGCTACCTCGACGGCCTGTTCGACCGTGTCGGCGACGTCACCGGGTGAGACCGCGATACCGAAGCGCGAGAAGTACTGCTTGCCCTGGTACTCGAAGAGATCCATTGACTTCTACTTTCATTTCATTGGCGCCGAGGCGCCACACTGGGGGGACTACTGCAAAACTTCGCGCGAATCGAGTGCCGACTCGAGCCAGGTACCAATCTCGGCGAGCGATGCACCCGGGGTGAAGACCCTCGCTACGCCGGCGCTCTCGAGGGGTGCGAGGTCGTCATCGGGGATGATGCCCCCGACGATGAGCAGCACGTCCTCGCGACCCGCGGCCTTCAAGAGGTCCACAATCCGTGGCACGAGCACGAGATGGGCGCCCGAGAGCAGGGAGAGCCCGAGCGCGTCAGCGTCTTCTTGGATGACCGCCTGGACGATCTGCTCGGGGGTCTGGTGCAGCCCGGTGTAGACCACCTCGAAGCCGGCGTCGCGCAGGGCGCGCGCGATAACCTTGGCACCGCGGTCGTGCCCATCGAGGCCAGGCTTGGCCACTACGACTCGGTACGTGCGTTCCATCGAAAGTTAATCATAGAGGCCAGTAAACACCTCCAAATTCCGAGGTTCAGCCCCGCGCAACGTCACGAGTAGCGTTCTAGGGCGTGGCGACTTCATCAGTACCTTCGAGAGGGGCGCTTCGGGCGCTCGTCTCGGCGATGCGCCCGCGCCAGTGGGTGAAGAACGGGCTCATCGCTGTCGCTCCGGGCGCGGCGGGCGTATTGAGCCACGACAACGTCATTGGCCATGTCGTCGTCGCCTTCCTCAGTTTTTGTGCAGTTTCATCGGCCATGTACCTGCTGAACGACCTTCGCGACGTCGAGGCCGACCGCCAACACCCCACCAAGCAGTTCCGGGCCATTGCTTCGAGCCAGGTCAGCCCGCGCACTGCCTGCGTCGCCTCGGCGTGCCTTCTGGCCGTTGGTTTCGCCCTCCCCTCCACGATCACCAGCCCCGAGGGCCTCTTCCTGATCCTCGGCATCTACGTCGCCTCGACCGTCCTCTACATCGTGTGGCTCAAGCAAGTGGCGATCATCGAGCTGGTGCTCGTCGCGAGCGGCTTCTTCCTGCGCGCCTACGCGGGTGCCGCGGCGTGCCATATCTACGTGTCGTCGTGGTTCCTCGTCGTGATCTCCTTCGGTGCGTTCTTCCTGGTCGTCGGCAAGCGTTCGAGTGAGCTCTCCCAGGTGGGCGCCGGCTCGACGCGCAAGGTCCTCGCCGGGTACACGCCCGAGTTCCTGCACTCGGCGCTGACCCTCAGCGCCACCGTCGCCGTGACGGGCTACTGCCTCTGGGCCTTTGACACCTCCTCGACGGGTCTCTCCTCGATCCATCACCACATCATTCCCATCCGACTCACCGTCGTCCCGGTCGTGCTCGCGATCCTGTTCATCATGCGAGCGTCCGAGTCCAGTGTCGGACAGTCACCCGAGGACCTCATCTTGAAGGACCGGACCGTCCAGAGTCTGCTCCTGCTCTGGGCGGTCCTGCTCGGGATAGGGATCTACCTGTGAGCCGCACGACGCTCTCCGGCTGGGGCCGCACGACCCAGAGCATCGCCACCCTCGAGACGCCTCGCGACGAGGACGACGTCGCGAGGGACCTCAACCAGTCCCGCGAGGTCATCGCACGCGGGCTCGGTCGCAGTTACGGTGACGCCGCGCAGTTATCGGGCGGCGTCGTCCTCAGCAACCTCGAATTGGGCGGGGTCAGCCCCATTGACCTCGATGGCACGATCAGCGTCGGCGCCGGCGTCTCGCTCGACGAACTGCTGGCCTTCTCGATTCCCCAGGGCTGGTTCGTGCCCGTGACACCCGGCACCCGCCAGGTGACGATCGGCGGCGCCGTCGCCGCCGACGTGCACGGCAAGAACCACCACGTCGACGGCTCATTCGGCGCCCACGTGAAAGAGATGCGCATCGTCACGCCCGCCGGAGCGCTGACCATCTCGCCGACCAGCGACGCCGAGCTGTTCTGGGCGACCATCGGCGGCATGGGGCTCACGGGCGTCGTCATCTCGGTGACCCTCACGATGATGCGCATCGAGACCAATCAGGTCCGTGTCGACACTGAGCGCTTCAGCGATCTCGACGGCGTGATGGCCGAGATGCTCGCCAACGACATGCACTACCGCTACTCGGTGGCGTGGGTGGACTGCATGACCAAGGGCGCTCGCATGGGCCGAGCGATCCTCACCCGCGGCGACCACGCCACACGACGAGAGACCAACAAGCCGACGTTGACGGCACCGAAGTCGGCCAAGCTCTTCGTTCCCTTCGACGCGCCGAGCGGTCTGCTCAATCCGCTCACCATCAAGGCCTTCAACGAACTCTGGTTCCGTTCCGCGCCCAAGCACCAGGTCGGCGAATTCCAGGCGCTGTCGACGTTCTTCCACCCCCTCGACGGCCTGCGCGACTGGAACCGCCTCTACGGGCGCCGCGGCTTCGTCCAGTACCAGTTCAGCGTGCCCGACGAAGCCGGCGACACGGTCGTCCAAGCGATCAAACGTCTCTCGTCGTCCGGAGTGCCGAGTTTTCTTGCGGTGCTGAAGCGCTTCGGCCCATCGAACCCCGGGCCGCTCTCGTTTCCGATCCCCGGCTGGACACTCGCGCTCGACCTCCCCGTCGGTCCGAGCGCGTTACCACGCGTGCTCGACGACCTCGACGAACTGGTGCTCGGCGCCAGTGGGCGGATCTACTTCGCCAAGGACGCCCGACTCAGCCCCGAGAAGGTGCGCGCCATGTACCCACGCCTTGACGAATTCCTCGCGGTGAAGAACCGCGTCGATCCCGAACACCAACTCGCGAGCGATCTCGCCCGACGACTCGACCTAGTAGGAAGTTGATTATGGAAAACGCCTTCGGACAACCACAGAACGTCGTCGTGCTGGGCGGCAGCTCGGACATCGCGCGCGCCATCACGAAGAAGCTCTGCGCCGCGCGCACCCACACGGTCGTGCTCGCCGGTCGCAACCAGTCGCTGCTCGACGAGGCCGCGGCCGAGGCACGCGAATACGGTGCCACGTCGACCGACACGGTGCTCTTCGACGCCGAGGACGCCTCGAACGCGCAGCGCACCGTCTCGGAGTCCTTCGAGAAGGTCGGCGGGGAGATCGACCTCGTCATCATCGCGGTCGGACTGCTCGAGGACCAATTCAAGATAGAGAACGACGCCGCCGCGGTCGAGCGGATGATGATGGTGAACTTCACCTGGCCGGTCGTAGCGCTCGCCGAGATCCGCAAGCGACTCGTCGCCCAGGGTTCGGGTCGGATCCTCGTCATCTCCTCGGTGGCGTCGGTTCGGGTACGACGCGTCATGTACCTCTACGCCGGCGCGAAGGCCGGCCTCGACCGACTTTGTGACGGGCTGGCCGACTCACTCGAGGGCACTGGCGTCTCCCTGCAACTACTGCGGCCGGGCGTCGTGCGTTCGAAGATGACCGAAGGCCAAAAGCCGGTCCCGTTCACGACCGGGGTCAACGAGGTCGCCGAGAACGTCATGAAGGGACTCGCGAGCGGCGATCGAGTGATCTGGAGTCCGCCACTGCTCCGCTACCTGTTCATGGTGCTGCGCCACCTGCCCAAGCCGGTGTGGCGAAAGATCATGGAGAACTGACCGACCGCTTACTTGGTCTTCTTCATCTCATTGGGGTACAGGCTCATCGTGAAGAAGTCGCGATTCCACCACGTGGTGAAGTAGCGCGAGGGCGACTCCATACCCGAGAGCAGCGACGTGCCACTGCCGCCATTGATCGACGTGCCGAGCGGCCCCCGGTACGTCGAGTACTGCACCCAACCGGTGTTGATGTCGAGTTGCATCCCCTCGACGGCGCCGGCGCGAACCAGCACGTTCGCGAGGTCGCTGATGGAAAGTGCCGGTCCGCCGACGTAGACGATTGCGCCGTTCTTCGTGACGCCCAGACCCGAGCGCCAGACGTTGAACGTGCCACCTAGCGTGACGCCCCACTTCCTGGAATTCTGACTCGTGAGGCCCGCGGCGGCCTTGCCCCCGCTGACGATCAGGTCGAGGTTCTGGCGCACCGAGGCGACCTGGTTCGTCATGGTGAAGTCTCGACCCCACTTGCCCACCGACATGCGTCCGTCCTTGTAGATGACGATCGACGCCGCACCCTGGCGAAGCGCCCTGATCATCCGACCATCGGTGTAGTAGCCGCCATTGGAATCTTGGAGACGGAAGCCCGCGTTGAACGCGGCGACGATCGACTGGGATGCGGTCGCGCTGATCGGTGCGGTGTACTTGAAGGGACCACTGCCCGGGATGTACGAGCCCGAGTAGAGCTGCGCCTTCAAGACGGTCGGGTCCATCCACGCGACGCCGACCACGTAACTGGTGTGCACCGCGTCGGGACGGACGAAGGCCTCGTAGACGCCGGGAATACCGTCAGCGGTCTCGCGACCGGCGACGTGCCAGACACCCTCGCCCGGGAGCGGATGCGTGGCGGGCGACTTGATGTCCTGGGGCGCGGGGAGGTGACCGCTCGCCGGCAACTTCACCGACGTCGGTCCCGAGCCGAACTGGCTCTTGGTAGGCGTGCCGCCGACCTTGGGGGGGTTGAGCCGGTACGCCTCGGCCTCGGCCCAGTTGACGATGAAACTCAAGCCGTGCGAGCGGCCCCACTCAGCCGCGCGGGCAGTGAGCGAACTCCCGTAGCTCTGGTTCGTGAGCGCAACCCCGAGCGTCACCGCGTAGTAGCCAAAGAGCACGACGGTCGCAAAGATGAGCGCGACGATCGCGCGACGCAACCAGTAGACCTTGGCGGGTTGGCGAAAACTCGCGGGCGCCTTGGGAGGCCGGAAGGTTGGGCGCCGCGAATTCATGACTCACCATTCTTCCACTTTGCGCTGATGCGCCCTCTCAATGGTCTAATACGCCACTAAAAATGTCGTAAGAAGCTCTAGGCGCGACGCAGAGGCGTCATAGCCAGCACGAGTTGCTTGGTGCCGTGTTCATCGAATTTCACTGCGGCGCGACAGTGCGTGCCCTCGCCCTCGATCTTCAGCACCACGCCGGCGCCGTAGCGATCGTGCAGCACGCGCTCGCCGACTTTGAGGCCCAGCAACTCGGCTCCGGTGCTTCGCACGGGCGGCGCGGCCCCGGTGCCGAAGGCCCGGCCCTGCGTGAACTCGGTGCCGCGTCCAACGAAACCGTCATCGTCGCGAGTGAACGTCGAACGACGAGTGGGCAACGTCGCCGAGATGTCGTTCACCAACTCGGGTGGAATCTCTTGAAGGAAGCGGCTGGGAATCGCGTCCACGCGGTTGCCCCACATGGTTCGACTCCACGCGTGAGTGAGCGACAAGTGGCGCATGGCGCGGGTGATACCGACGTAACAGAGCCGCCGCTCTTCTTCGAGCTCGGCGTCATCGGACAGGGCGCGACGATGCGGAAAGATCGTCTCTTCGAGTCCGGTGATGACGACCGCCGGAAACTCGAGACCCTTGGCGACGTGCAAGGTCATAAGTGAGATCGCGCCCGCGCCGCCGTCGAGCTGGTCGGAGTCCGCGACGAGCGCCATGCGCTCGACGAAGTCCATCAACGTGTCGTACTGGGACGCGGCCGACGCGAGCTCGCCAAGGTTCTCGAGCCGTGAGTACGCCTCATCTGAATTCTCCGCGCGCAACGCGTCGCCCATGCCCGACTCGCGCACGATCGCGTCGATCATCTCGCGCGGTGTGAGGTCGTTGGACATCGCGCGAAGCTCGTCGAGCATGAACGAGAACTTCTCCGCACCCGAGAGCGCCTTGGCCGTGAGACCGGCGGCGCTCGCGTAGTGAGCGGACTCGGCGAACGACAGCCCGTTCTCGGCGGCGTAGGCACCGAGCTTCGCCTGGGCCGCCTCGCCGATCCCGCGCTTGGGCTCATTGATCACCCGCCGGGCCGAGGCCTCGTCGCGAGGATTCACGATGAGCCGCGCGTACGCCAGAGCGTTCTTGATCTCCTTGCGGTCGTAGAAACGGGTGCCCGAGATGACCCGGTAGGGGATGTTCGCGCGCAGCATCTCCTCTTCCAGCACCCGGCTCTGGGCGTTGGTGCGGTAGAAGACCGCCATCTGGTTCCAGTCGAGTGAGGACTCGGTGCGCAACCGGCGTAGTTCGCTCGCCACCCATCGACCCTCGTCGTACTCGTCGCCCGCGCGGTAGAGGCGGATCTTCTCACCCTCGTCGCCCTCGGTGAAGAGATTTTTCGCGTGCCGGCTCGCGTTCTTCGCAATCACGGCGTTGGCGGCGTCGAGGATCGTCTGGGTCGACCGGAAGTTCTGTTCCAAGAGGATTACGGCCGCATCGGGGAATCGCTGCTCGAACTGCAGGATGTTGCGAACGTCCGCCGCACGGAAACGGTAGATCGACTGGTCCGAGTCGCCCACCACGCAGAGGTTGCGGTGCCCGGCGGCGAGCATCAGCACCAGTTCGTTCTGTACCCCGTTGGTGTCCTGGAACTCATCGACGAGCAGGTACTTGAAGCGGTGCTGGTACGAGCTGAGCACGCTCGGGTCGCGCTTCATCATCTCGACCGCGTTCAGGAGAAGATCGTCGAAGTCCATGGCGTTGGCGAGCTTGAGACGATCGGCGTAGAGACGGTAGATCTCGGCGACGCGGCGGTGGTGTGGGTCGTCGCCGTGGCCCGAGGCCTCGTACCCGGCGGGTGACAGCATCTCGTTCTTCGCCGCTGAGATCGCCGCTGCGACGCTGCGCGGCGAGAGGCGCTTGGTGTCGAGGTTGAGTTCCTTCATGATGCGCTCGACGGCGGTCTCGGCGTCACCCGCGTCGTAGATCGTGAAGCCCCGCTGGTACCCGAGCACGTCGGCGTTCGCGCGCAGCATCCGCAGACACGCCGAGTGGAAGGTCGAGACCCACATGCGGCTCGCGTCCTCGCCCACGAGGTCAATGACGCGACGGCGCATCTCGTCGGCGGCCTTGTTGGTGAAGGTGATGGCCATGATCTCCCACGGCCGCGCGTCACCGGTCGCGAGGATGTGCGCGATACGCCGGGTCAGCACCCGGGTCTTGCCCGAGCCGGCGCCCGCGATGACGAGCAGCGGCCCCCCGCGTTGCAGCACCGCCTCGCGCTGGGGCTCGGTGAGTCCCTCGAGGAGCGACGCCGGGTCGAGCCGTGGCGACGAGTCCACCGGTTCATTACCCCACAGCGACTCGTCAGAGAACGAAGTCCGGTTCACTCCCACTCAATGGTGCCGGGTGGCTTGCTCGTCACGTCGAGCGCCACGCGATTCACGCCTTCGACCTCACGGATGAGCCGGTTGGCGATTGCTTCGACCACGTCGTAGGGCAGGCGCGCCCAGTCGGCGGTCATCGCGTCGTCACTGGTGACCGCGCGGATGATGATCGGATACGCGTACGTTCGTCCGTCGCCCATGACGCCCACAGTACGCACCGCCGGTAACACGGCGAAGCTCTGCCAGAGCTCACGGTAGAGTCCGGCCTTCTTGATCTCGTCAACGACGACGTGGTCGGCGTTGCGAAGGATCTCCGCGCGCTCGCGGGTCACTTCGCCCACGATGCGTACCCCGAGCCCCGGGCCCGGGAAGGGCTGGCGCCAGACGATCTCGGCGGGCAGTCCGAGCTCCTCACCCACGTGGCGAACCTCGTCCTTGAACAGGTTGCGCAACGGTTCGACGAGGTCGAACGAAAGGTCCTCCGGCAAACCGCCGACGTTGTGGTGGCTCTTGATGTTCGCGGCGTGGCCCGAACCGGATTCGATGACGTCGGGGTACAACGTTCCCTGGACGAGGAAGCGGGGACCGTCGCCGCCCTTACCGAGTTCACGCGCGACGTGCTCGAACTCACGGATGAACAGTTCGCCGATGATCTTGCGTTTGCGCTCGGGGTCAATAACGCCCGCGAGCGCGTCGAAGAAGCGGTCCTGGGCCTTCACGTGGATCAGCTCGACGCCGAACTGACGGGTGAACGTCTCTTCGATCTGATCGCCCTCGTTCTTTCGCATCAGCCCGGTGTCGACGAAGACGCACGTCAGTTGGGTCCCAATGGCCTTGGTGACGAGCGCCGCCGCCACGGCGGAGTCGACGCCGCCCGAGAGGGCGCAGAGCACCTTCTCCGAGCCGACCTGGGCGCGGATCGCGGCAACTTGATCCTCGATGATCGAGGTGTTGGTCCACGTCGCGGGGATCTGGGCCACGTGGTGCAAGAAGTTCGAGAGCAACTCCTGGCCGCGCTCGGAGTGCGCGACCTCGGGATGGAACTGAACGGCGTAGAGACGACGCGCGTCGTCTTCCATGGCGGCGACCGGTGCTTCGGGTGACGACGCGGTAACGACGAAGCCCTCGGGGGCCTTCGCAATGGCGTCGCCGTGGCTCATCCAGCACACGCCGGTCGCCGGCCACTCGTCCATCAACGACGACGGGCCCTGGCGGGTCAGTTCCGTGCGGCCGTACTCGCCCGCTCCGGTGCGCGCGACGTCGCCGCCCAGTTGCTGGGCCATGAGTTGCGCGCCGTAACAGATCCCCAGGATCGGGATTCCGAGCTCGTAGATCGCCGGGTCCAGCGAGGGAGCCGGCACCTCGTAGACCGACTTCGGTCCGCCCGACAGGATGATCGCGGACGGCGCTTTCGCGCGGACCTGCTCAGCGGTGATCGAACTCTGGACGATCTCTGAGTACACGTGCGCTTCGCGCACACGTCGGGCTATGAGTTGGGCGTACTGGGCCCCGAAGTCGACGACCAGGACGTTCGAACTCAATGGCCCATGCCTACGCCCTGGGAGCGCTGCAACTGCTTTCCTTCAGTCTGGAGCGACGGTGCGAGCATGACCTCGACCTTCTGGAATTCCTTCAGCGTCTCGAAACCGCAGGTCGCCATGGACGTGCGAAGAGCACCGAAGAGATTCAGTCGGCCGTCGTTCTCGTGGGCGGGCCCGAGCAGGACTTCCTTCAATGTGCCACGCACCTGGGTGCGCACACGCGTGCCGCGCGGCAGTGTCGGGTGGAAGGTCGCCATGCCCCAGTGGAATCCTCGGGCGGGCGCCTCGACGGCACTCGTGAGCGGTGAACCGATCATCACCGCGTCGGCGCCACAGGCAATGGCCTTGGCGATGTCGCCGCCCTTGCTCATGCCGCCGTCGGCGATGACGTGCACGTAGACGCCGGTCTCGTCGAGGTGGCGCATGCGCGCGCCCGCGACGTCGGCGATGGCCGTCGCCTGGGGCACGCCGATGCCGAGCACCGCTCGCGACGTGCAGGCGTTGCCGGGTCCGACTCCCACGAGCACGCCGGCGGCGCCAGTACGCATGAGGTGCAGGGCCGCCTGGTAACTCGCGCAACCACCGACGATGACGGGCAGTTCGAACTCGCGGATGAACTTCTTGAGGTTGAGGGGCTCGACGGTCTTGGAGACGTGCTCGGCGGAGACGACGGTGCCTTGGATGACGAGGATGTCGAGGCCGGCGTCAAGGATGGTCTTGGCCATCCAGTCGGTGCGCGCGGGCGTCACCGACGCCGACGTCGTGATGCCCGCGGCCTTCATCTGCTTGATGCGCTCGGCGACGAGTTCGAGCTTGACCGGCTCGAGGTACATCTGCTGCATTCGCGCGGTGGCCTTGTCATCGTCGAGTTCGGTGATCTCCTCGAAGAGCGACGTGGGGTCCTCGTAACGGGTCCAGAGGCCTTCGAGGTTCAAGACGCCGAGTCCTCCGAGGCGACCGAGCTCGATGGCGGTCGTGGGCGACATGGCGCCGTCCATCGCGGAACCGAGCAGCGGCAGCGCGAACTTGTAGGCGTCGATCTGCCACGAGATGTCGACGTCCTCGGGGTCGCGCGTGCGTCGCGATGGCACAATGGCGATGTCGTCGAACCCGTACGCCTGACGAGCCGACTTATAGATGCCAATCTCTACTTCCGCCATTGTGACCTCCGCCTAAGAAAATTCACCCCCAAACAGGGTGTGCTTTCCATCCAATCTACTGGACGGACCTACGCCCACAGTCGGCGCTCGTCGGGCCACTGGACACCCGCCGCAATGCAGAGCAACTCGGTGAGCACTCTCGCCGTGGCACCCCAGATGACGTCGCCGGGTACCCGGTAAAAGTAGATCGGGAAGTAACCGTCGGCGTCAATACCCGGACGGGGAAGTTCGCGGCGCCACCGCTCCTCGATGAAAGCGCCGTCACCGACCAGTTCACGCAGGGCGACGGTGAACACCCGCTCCACCTCCGACGGCTCCGCCACCATTGTCGGGCGGCCCGCCAGCAATCCCACGACCGGCCAAATGGCTGATCCAGACGCGAAAGTCACAATCGGGCTCAACCACGCCACCGGCTCGACGAGCGCGGGGTCAACGCCCACTTCCTCATGGGCCTCGCGCAGCGCGGCCTCCACCTGGGTCTCGCCGTCCTCGCATCGTCCCCCCGGGAGGGCAATTTCACCGCGGTGGTTCCTGAGCTCGAATGACCGGCGTGTCAGGATCACCTGGGTCTCGCCGTCCTCTTCGAACAGGGCGACCAGGACCGCCGCCTTCCTCGTGATGGGCTGGTGATGTGCGTCGGCGACCGCAATCATCTCGGCGGGGTCGCTCGGCATCGGGGCCGCGTCGAACGTCCGTCCACTGGCCCGCAGCCGTTCCACCACGAGATCGAGGCTGAATCCCCCACGCTCAGCATCACTCAGATGTGACCAGGGAGCGGGAGCACCGCGCACAATGTCGTCAGGTTCTGGAATCACCTGGGGATACTCGTGATCTTCGAATCGCGTCGGCCACTCGGCGTTGCGCGTCATAAAATATCCCCTAGTGTGGCTAGTGCACTCAGTGCATAACCGGAATTTTAGTCGGTCCCCCTTTTCCACATTCAGGAGACAGTCCCCCCATGAAGTCCCTTGGCCGCTTTAGCGTTCGCCGCCGCTGGTTCATGCTCACCGCATGGATTGTCCTGTTCATCGGCATCACGATCGCCTCCCAGGCGGCCGGGTCCGCCTATTCGAACAACTTCACCTTTCCCGGCACCAACTCCACGCACGCCGAGCAGTTACTCCAGTCGGGCTTCCCCCAGAAGTCCGGTGATGCGGACCAGATCGTGTTCCACGTCTCGTCCGGCACCCTCGTCTCGCACGAACCGAGGATTGACGCGATGCTCGCGAAGATCGCCAGGCTCCCGGACGTCGCGAGCGTGTCGTCACCCTTCTGTGCGACCGGCGCGACGACGTGCCCCGGCGCGACGCAAATGGCGAAGAGCGGCAAGATCGCCTACGCGGTCGTGAACTTCTCCAAGCAGGCGTTCAAACTGACGATTCCCAAGATTCAGGCGGTCGAGACCGTGGGCCAGAGCATTCGCTCGTCCTCGCTCGAAGTCGAGTTCGGCGGCAATGCTTTTGGTCAACTCGCCTCGCGTGGCGGCAGTCCGGACGAGATCTACGGTCTCATCGCGACCGGCGTCATCCTGTTCCTCGCCTTCGGCTCGCTGTTCGCCATGGTTCTACCCCTCGGCGTCGCGCTCTTCGCACTCGGCATCGCCTCGGGGGCGACCACGTTGATGAGCCACGGCCTCGCGATCGCCCAGTTCGCACCGATCCTCGGCTCACTCATTGGCCTCGGTGTCGGCATCGACTACGCCCTGTTCATCGTGACGCGTTCAAGACAGAACCTCAAACGAGGCATGACGGTGGAGGATTCGGTCGTCACCGCTATCAATACGTCGGGTCGCGCGGTCCTCTTCGCCGGCTCAACCGTCTGCATCGCGCTGCTCGGCATGCTGGTGCTGCGTCTCTCCTTCCTCAACGGCGTCGCCATCGCGGCGTCGGTGACGGTGCTCATCACGATGTTCGCCTCGCTGACGCTCCTGCCAGCGCTGCTCGCATTCCAGAAGCACCACGTGCTGAGTCGCCGCGAGCGCCGCAGTCTGGCAGCGAACGGCCCCGAAGCAACGGTCGTCCAGGGCGGCTGGCAGCGTTGGGCCATGTTCGTCTCGCGCCACCCCCGCGTGCTCTCGCTCGCCGCGCTGGCCCTCATCGTCACCGCTACCGTGCCGTACTTCTCGCTGCACCTCGGTAGCTCGGACCAGGGCTCGGACCCGGCCACGTCGACGACCCGTCACGCCTACGACCTGCTCGCCGAGGGCTTCGGGCCGGGATTCAACGGCCCACTGGTGGTCGTCGGGTCGCTGCACTCGAGTGCCGACAAGGCCGCCTTCGCGAGCCTTGACACCTCGCTGAAGGGCAAGCCCGACGTGGTCGCGGTCAGCCCGGTCGTGGTGAACCCATCGGGCACGGTCGGCCTCATCACCGTTGTTTCGAAGTCAAGCCCCCAGGACACCAAGACCTCTGACCTGATCACAACGATCCGCGACAAGTACATACCCGCCGCAACCGCGGCCTCGCACACCGCGATCTACGTGGGCGGCATCACCGCGATCTTCGATGACTTCGCATCCGTACTGAGTAGCAAACTGCCACTCTTCGTGGGCGTGATCGTGCTGCTCGGTTGTCTCCTACTGATGGTGGCCTTCCGGAGCGTTCTCATCCCGGTGGTCGCCGCCGTCATGAACCTCCTCGCCGCCGCGGCGTCGTTCGGCCTGGTCGTAGCGGTATTCCAGTGGGGTTGGGGCAGCAGCATCCTCGGCGCTGGCACCGGACCCGTCGAGTCATTCCTACCGATCATCATGATCGCAATCCTCTTCGGCCTCTCGATGGACTACCAGGTCTTCCTGGTCTCGCGCATGCACGAAGAATGGCTCAACACCGGTAGCAACGAAGAGGCGATCACCCGCGGTCAGGCCAACACGGGTCGCGTCATCACCGCGGCGGCATTGATCATGATCAGCGTGTTCCTCTCGTTCGCCTTCGGCGGGCAACGCGTCATCGCCGAATTCGGCGTCGGGCTCGGCGGTGCAGTGCTGATGGACGCGTTCATCCTTCGCACCGTGCTCGTCCCGTCGCTGATGCACTTCATCGGCAAGGCGAACTGGTGGATGCCCAAGTGGCTCGACCGCGTGGTCCCCCACGTCGCCGTCGAAGCGACCGAGGACGTCGACGTTTAACAGTCAACATTCGTCTCTTCTCGCCTCCGAGGATCATCTCACCGATAGATGGCGAGATCGCGAGACAGTCGTCAAGGCGACAAGTAGCGACGTCTGCGCAAAGCAAGAGGCCGGGTCCTTGACGGACCCGGCCTCCTTTCGTTCTTGCGAACGGATGACTACATCATCCCGCCCATGCCACCCATGCCACCGTCACCCATAGGTGCGCCGGCTGGTTCTGGCTTGTCGGCGACGATCGCCTCAGTGGTCAAGAGAAGCGCTGCGATCGACGCGGCGTTCTGCAACGCCGAACGCGTGACCTTCGCGGGGTCGATGACGCCGGCCTTCACGAGGTCGACGAGCTCACCCGTTGCCGCGTTGAGTCCGATCGAACCCTTCGCGTCGGAGACTTCGCGCACCTTGACGGCACCCTCGTAACCGGCGTTCGCCGCAATGTGACGCAGCGGTGACTCGAGTGAGTTCGCAACGATGCGAGCACCAGTTGCCTCGTCACCGGTCAACGTCTCGATGAGCGCTTCAACTGATGTGCGAGCACGAACGAGAGCAGTGCCACCACCGGCGACAATGCCCTCATCGATTGCGGCGCGCGTTGCGCTGAGTGCGTCCTCTATGCGGTGCTTCTTCTCCTTCAACTCAACTTCAGTTGCGGCGCCGACCTTGACGACAGCGACACCACCGGCGAGCTTCGCGAGGCGCTCTTGGAGCTTCTCACGATCCCAGTCCGAGTCGGTGTCCTCGATCTCACGCTTGAGCTGTGCGACGCGACCAGCGACGTCAGCCGCCGATCCGGCCCCGTCGACAATCGTCGTGGCGTCCTTCGTGACGACAATACGACGAGCGCGGCCAAGAAGGTCCACCGTCGCTGTTTCGAGCTTCAGACCGATCTCTTCGGAGACCACCGTGCCGCCGGTGAGAACCGCCATGTCCTGGAGCATGGCCTTGCGGCGCTCTCCGAAACCGGGGGCCTTCACGGCAACTGAGGTGAACGTGCCGCGGATCTTGTTCACGACGAGTGTCGCGAGGGCTTCACCCTCGACGTCCTCGGCGATGATCAACAAGGCGCGACCCGACTCCATGACCTTCTCGAGCACCGGCACGAGGTCGTGCACGGCGGCGATCTTGGAACTGGTGAAGAGGATGAACGCGTCTTCCAACACCGCTTCCTGACGCTCGGCGTCAGTCACGAAGTAGGGCGACAGGTAACCCTTGTCGAATTGCATACCCTCGGTGAGCTCGAGCTCGATACCGAAGGTGTTCGACTCTTCAACCGTGACCGTGCCGTCCTTGCCGACCTTGTCGATGGCGTCGGCGATGACCTCGCCGATCGACGCGTCAGCAGCACTGATCGTGGCGACCTGGGCGATCTGGCTCTTGTCCTTGACGGGCTGGCTCTGGGCGGCGATCGACTCGACCGCAGCCTTCACGGCCTTCTCGATGCCGCGCTTCAGACCTGACGGGTTGGCGCCAGCGGCGACATTGCGCAGGCCCTCCTTGATCAGGGCCTGGGCGAGCACCGTCGCGGTCGTGGTGCCATCACCGGCGACGTCGTTGGTCTTGGTGGCGACTTCCTTCACCAGCTGGGCGCCCATGTTCTCGAACGGGTCTTCGAGCTCGATCTCTCGAGCAATCGAGACACCGTCGTTCGTGATGGTGGGAGCACCGAACTTCTTGCCGATGACGACGTTACGGCCCTTGGGTCCGAGCGTCACCTTTACGGCGTCGGCCAACTTGTCCACGCCCGCTTCGAGGCCGCGGCGTGCTTCTTCATCAAACTTGAGTAGCTTCGACATTTTCCCTACTTACTTCGAGATGGTCGCGAGCACGTCACGGCTCGAGAGGATCAAGAGGTCCTCGCCGTCGACGGTGATCTCGGTGCCGCCGTACTTCGAGTAGACGACGGTGTCGCCGACGTTGACGCCCGTGGGAATCACATCGCCGGTGCTCTCGGCGCGACGACCGGGACCCGTGGCGAGGACTTCGCCCTGCTGGGGCTTCTCCTTGGCGGTGTCTGGGATGACCAGACCCGATGCCGTGGTGGCCTCAGCGACGTTGGGACGGACCACAATGCGGTCTTCTAGTGGGTGCAGCTTCATTTTTATTGCCTCCTGCGCAATTAGCACTCGAAACCTTCGACTGCCAATTTAGCACCCCGAGCGCCAAGTCCGTCCGGGGACCCTCTTCGTATGCTGTGGCGAAGCCGAACGGGGGGAATTCTTGCAAAAGGTCGCGACGCCACGCCCGGGCCACCCCCACCCGACGGGAGCCTGACGTGGCCTATTCCAAGACCCAGCGCTACGACGTGCGCCTCTTGGCTGGTCTTCGTGGAGCGTCGTTCCTCGGCGACACCGTGGCCCTGGTGGCCCTCTATCTTCGCCTCGCCCCCCTCGGGCACGCCTGGGCCATCGCGGCGCTGTCGACGGCTGGCGCGCTCCCAATCGTGCTGCTGTCGCCGGTGGCGGGCCACGTGGTCGATCACGTACCGGCCAAGCGCATGCTCACCCTGCTCGGGCTCGCCGAGGCACTCGTCTGCACCGGTATTGCCTACTGGCACGGTGTCGCTATGACCCTCATCCTCATGGCGACCCTCAGCTGCGCGGTGGCGTTCTCCCTGCCCGGTTACTCGGCGCTCATCCCGACGCTCGCGGGCGAGGACAATATCGCCAAGGCCCAGGGCATCATGCAGTCGGTCCAGGGGGTGGCGGGCGTCGCGGGACCCGCCCTCGGGGGTCTGCTCGTCGGTTGGACCGGCCAGAGCTGGCCGCTCTACATCGACGCGCTCAGCTTTCTGCTCTGCGCGCTCGGCACCACGCTGGTGCGCCACGACCGACGACCCTCACCCGCGACGACGATCGAGAGTGCCGAGTCGCCGAGCATGATGGCGGGCATCGCGTTGTTGTTCCAGGACACGATCCTTCGCTCGATCACCATCGTCTTCGCGGTTTTCATCTTCGCGCTCGGCATGGTCAACGTCGGCGAGGTCTTCTTCGCCACGCAGGTCCTGCACGGATCGGCCACACAGTACGGACTCATCGGCGCGAGTTTCGGGCTCGGATCGATCGGCGGTGCGATCTGGGGTGGCCGACTGCGCCAGGACGTGCTGCTGCTCGCGCGCTATTCGATGCTCTCGATCATCGTCATCGGCGTCATGATCGGTGCGGCCGGGCTCGTCGAGCACGTGGACTACATCTACCCGCTCATGGTCGTAGCGGGCGTCTTCGCCGGCATCGCCAACGTGAGCTCGAACACGCTCCTGACCTTGCGCACTCCCGAGCAGGTGCGCGGACGCGTCTTCGCCGCGTTCGGCGCCATCTTCACCGCCGGCGAGATCGGCTCGTACGCGGCGGGTGGACTGATCCTCATGGCGATCGCCCCGCGCACGGTGTTTCAGGTCGCGGGCGTGGCCTCGACGATCACGGCACTGGTGCTCGCGCCGCTCGCCATACGCGCGAGCGCCGCCGCGCACTCAACAGAACGCCGCGCCTAGGGCGAGTGCCGGGTGCGGTTCCAGCCGTCGGCGGCGGGTGTGTAGAACACGCGGTCGTGCAGGCGGTCCTCGCGACGCTGCCAGAACTCGAAGAACGTCGGGGCGAGACGAAAGCCGCCCCAGTGCGCGGGCCGGGGGACGTCGCGGTCCTGGTAGAGCGTCGCCAGAGCGGCGACGCGCTGCTCGAGTTCCTCGCGCGACGCCAGCAACTCGCTCTGGTCGCTCGCGTGCGCGCCGATCTGGTGGCCCTTCGGGCGAGCGGCGAAGTAGGCGTCGGACTGCGCTGCGCTCATGTGGGTGACGGTGCCCTCGATGCGGATCTGGCGACCGAGCGGCTCGCAATACCAGAGGAGTGCCGCGCGGGGATTGGCTTGGAGCTCGCGACCCTTGCGGGACTGGTAGTTCGAATACCAACCGAATGACGTTGCGTCCACGTGGCGAAGCAACACCATGCGTCCCGTGGGCCGACCGTCGGACGTCGAGGTGATCAGGGCGATCGCCTCGCGCTCGGCCATGAGCGGCTTCGCCTCGTCGAACCACGTCGTGAACTGCACGAAGGGACTCGGATCGCAGTGCGCCACGTGCAGGGGAGCCCAGCGCTCGTTCACGGAACGTCCGCCAGTTGCCAGTTGGGTCGAGCCGACAGGCTCATGGCGCTCGGACCATCGGCGCCCAGGCGGTAGAGTCCTGCGGCGGCAATCATCGCCGCGTTGTCGGTGCACATCTGCAACGTCGGGAGATGGGCGACGATGCCGAATTCCTGGCTGAGTCGGGTGACGCCATCTCGTAACGCCGAATTCGCGGCGACACCCCCGGCGAGGGCGACGCCCCTCACTTCGTACTTCTCCATGGCGCTTCGCAGTTTGCGCAGCAGTTGTTCGCAGACCGCCGCCTGGAACGACGCGGCGACGTCGGCGAGGGCGACGTCGCTCTGCTGCTCAGTGGCGCGCACCACGGCGGTCTTGAGTCCCGAGAACGACAGGTCGTAGTCCGGGCCGGTCATCGACACGGGCAACTTCAACGTGCCCGCGGTGCCGGTCTGGGCGAGGGCGTCGATCTCGGGGCCACCGGGGTAACCGAGTCCGAGCCAGCGCGCGACCTTGTCGTACGCCTCGCCCGCCGCGTCATCGATGGTCTCGCCGAGCACCTCGTGCTGGCCCGGTCCGGTTTGCAAGACGATCATGCTGTGCCCGCCCGAGACGAGCAGCGTGAGCATCGGCCACTCGAGGTCCGAGCGCTCGAGCAGCGGCGCGAACAGGTGTCCCTCGAGGTGGTTCACCCCGACCAGGGGCACCCCCCAACTGAGCGCGTAGGCCTTGGCGGCGGACAGACCGACGAGCAACGATCCGACGAGACCCGGTCCGCTCGTCACGACGACGGCGTCGATGGCGGGGTGGTGAGGATCGAGACCCGCGTCGAGCAGGGCCCTCCTCACGACCGGTCCAATGTGGGCGACGTGGGCGCGTCCGGCGAGCTCGGGGACCACGCCACCAAAGGCCCGGTGCTCGTCGATGGACGATTCGATCACCGAGGAGAGGACGTGGAAGTGCTCGTCGACCACCGACGCGGCCGTCTCGTCGCAACTGGTCTCAATACCGAGTACAACCGTCATGGGACCAGCGTAGGCCCCGCGATTCAGGTGGCTGACGGAAGATCGGCCCACAGCACCAGGGCGTCCTCGCCCGAGCGCTCGTAGTAGTTCTTTCGTACGCCAACGGGCTTGAAGCCGTAGCGGTAGTACAGCTGCTGGGCCCTCGTGTTGGACGTCGCCACTTCCAGCGTGGCTCGCTTGATGCCGCGCTCTGTCGCGTCGCGCCACGCGTCGTCCATCAACGATGCGGCGATGCCGCGGCCCTCGAAACCTGGCAGCGTGCCGATGGTGTTGACGTGTAGTTCGTCCATCACGAACATGACTCCGAGGTAGCCCACGATCGACGTGTCCAGCACGGCGACCGTGTAGCGGCGGGTCTCAACATTGGTGATCTCGTCGAGCAGCATCCCCCTGGTCCACGGCTCGGGGAACTGCGCCTCTTCGATGAACAGCAGCTCGTGCACGTCACGTCGTTCGCAGAGGCGTATCGTCCAGGGGGTCACTGCGGGCGGGTCCTCGTCGTGAAGTTCGCCACCGCGTCCGCCTCGCGCAAGTAGAGCGGCGAGATCGACGCCTGGGTCGCGCGGCTCGCCCCCAGCCCGAGCGCCGCCGTGACCGGGGGCACCGCCTGAGCGAAGAGCGCCCCATTGGGCACCGCGTTGAAGTCGCCACGATAGCGGTCCACGCCGTCGCCCGTGAACGTGACCGCGGCCCCGTTGGTCGCCCATTCGATGACGACGTCGCGCGCCACTGCGACCGCCGGCTCTCCCGCTGGCTCTACGGTGTCGCCCAATGTGAACGTTTGGACGAACACCTCGCCGCGGCGACCGTCGACCGCACTCACGAGTGCGCCGCGAACGCCACCCTCGTGCGCGCCCCGGGCGAGCAGCTCGAGTGACGTGACACCGACGAGTCCGACCCCGAGTCCCTCGCTGAGCCCGATGGCCGTGGCGATGCCGACGCGCAACCCCGTGAACAAGCCGGGACCTATGTCGACGACGACACGGTCGATGTCGTGGGGCGCGAGGCCACACTCGGCGAGGATTTCAGTGATGCCCGGAACGAGCACTTCGGTGTGGCGACGCTCGTTGTCGAGCACGCGGGTCACCTCGGCGCCGGACCCGGTGCGAAGACCAATCGCGCAGGCCGTGGTGGCGGTCTCGATGGCGAGCACGTTCATGATGCGACCCATCGTTCAAGTTCTTCCCTTCGGCGCGTGTCGAGCGCACCACTGACCCGCAGGGTCCTCGTAGCCTCGTCGTTGACGACGAAGTCGATGGTGAGCACGTCACGACCGAAGACCGACGCCGCGAGCTCCCCCCATTCCACGAGCGCCACACCCGACTCCTCGACGAGCTCGCCGAGTGCCAGGTCGAGCACTTCATCCAGGCTCGCGACGCGATAGACGTCACAGTGCTGCAGGGTCACGATTCCCTGATCGTTCTCGCAGTGGTGCTCTCGCACCATCGTGAACGTGGGGCTCGTGACCCGCTCGGTGACGCCCAGCCCCCTGGCGACACCCTTGGCGAACGTGGTCTTTCCCGCACCGAGCGGACCCGAGAGCAGGACGATGTCACCGGGTCGCAGCAACGCGGCGAACTGCTCACCCGCCACCTGCGTGGCGGCGTCGCTCGAACCGCGGCGCTCGTAACTCACAGTTCACCGAGGAGCCGCTTGAGCACCAGAAGATCGCGTCGCATCACGTCGACCACGCTAGGTCCGCCGCGCAGGGCGGCGGCCGGGTGGTACGTCGCGAGCCCACGCGCATCGCCGAGTTGACAGACCCTCCCGTGGACCGCGGCCATTCCCTCGGTGAACCCGAAGATCGACTTCGCCGCCGTGTTACCGAGTGCCAGGACGACCCTGGGCGCCACGTCCTGGATCTGTCCGAGGAACCACGGCCGACACGCGCCGAGCTCCTCGCGGGTGGGCGTCCGGTTACCCGGGGGACGACACTTCACGACATTGGTGACGAAGCACTGCTCGCGGGTGAGACCGACCTCCTCGTCCAGCAGTTGGAAGAGCAACCGGCCGCTGCGACCAATGAAGGGTTCCCCCCCTTCGTCCTCGTTGGCGCCCGGTGCTTCGCCCACGATCATGAGGGCCGCGTGCGAGGGTCCCGATCCAACCACGACGCGTTGGCGCGTGACGCTGAGACCGCATTTCGTGCAGCTGCGGAGTTGCGCGAGATCGATCACGGACTAGTCCACGACGACGCGCGGCACCCGTGCCCCGATGCCACAGAGGATCTCCCAGGTGATCGTCTCGCCGCGTCGGGCCCATTCATCGGCCGTGATCTCCTCGTCGCCCTGACGACCGAGCAGAACCACGTCATCACCGATGTGCACCTCATCGTCACCGCAGTCGACGACCAATTGGTCCATGGTGACCGTGCCCGCGAGCGGGTAACGCGTGCCACGAATGAGCACCTGCGCGCCCGCCTCGAAGAGTCGGCGCGGAAAGCCGTCGGCGTAACCGAAGGGGATGGTCGCGACCGTCGTGGCGCGTTCCAGGGGACGGCGGCGACCGTAGCTGGGGCGCTCACCCTCCTCGACTCGTCGAACGGCGACGACCTTGGCGTGCAGGCTCATCGCCGGCTTCAGTCGCAGACCCTTCTGCTCGAGGGCCCCCGACAACCAGTCCTCGGGCAGGTAGCCGTAGAGAGCGAGACCGACGCGCGCCATGGTCCGATAGGTCTCGGGATACGCGAGCACACCCGCGCTGTTCGCGAGGTGCACGTAGCGCGGGGTCACGTCGCGCGCCTTCAGGTGATCGAGCACCTGGTCGAAAAGTTCTATCTGGGACCGCGTGAAGTTCCGGTCCTCGCCGCTCGAGCCGTCGGCGACACTGAAGTGGGTGTAGATGCCTTCGAGATCAACGGCGCTCGATCCGAGGAGCACGTCGACGACCTCGTCGATCTGGGCCGGGTCGACGCCCATGCGGTGCATGCCGGTGTCGACCTTCAGATGCACCTTGTGCGTGCCGCCCAGCTCTTGCGCGGCTTCGACGATGGCCCGCGCGCCGGCGAGCGAACCCACGGTCAAGGTCAATGAATACGAGAGCGCGTCGAGGATCGTGTCCGACGGAATCTCGGCGAGCAGCAGGATCGGTGCCGCGATACCACTGGCGCGCAGTTCGATCCCCTCGTCCACGATGGCGACCGCCAGTGAGTCGGCGCCGCCCTTGAGCGCCGCCACGGCGCTCAACCGGGCGCCGTGGCCGTAGCCGTTGGCCTTTACCACCGCGCAGAGCAACGTGTCGCCGAGGATCTGTTTCACGACCCGAGCGTTATGCGCAATGGCTCCCGTCGAGATCTCGGCCCACGCCGGGCGACGGACCCCTTCGACGGTCACGACGTGACGCCCTCGGAACTGCCCACCACGAACGCCGTGGCGGTCTGGTGCGTGTGCGAGAGCGAGAGGTGCAGTGTGGCGACCCCCCGGCTCGCGGCGAGTTCGGCGGCGACGCCCGAGAGGCGCACGCGGGGCGCACCCGACGGGTCACGGTGAACCTCGATGCTGTGCCACGGTGCGGCGCCGATGCCCGAGTTGAGGGTCTTGAGCACCGCCTCCTTCGCGGCGAAACGGGCGGCGAGCCGCTCGGGGCGTGAGCGCGCGTCGAGGCGTTCGACGTCGGTGAACAGGCGCTCTTCGAGTCTGGGATGGCGGATCAGTGCGGCGGCGAAACGAGGCACGTCCACGATGTCAACGCCCACCCCGACGGTCGGCACTACTCAACCGTCACGGTCTTGGCGAGGTTGCGGGGTCGGTCAACGTTGCGCCCGAGTCCGCGCGCCATGGAATAGGCGAAGAGCTGCAGCGGGACGATATCGACCATTGGAGTGAACATCGGCTCGGTGGCGGGCACGCGCAGCACGAAATCCGCCACCGCCGCAATCGCCTCGTCGTCGTCGGTCGCCACCGCCACGACACTGGCGCCACGAGCCTTCACCTCGGCGAGGTTGGAAAGCATCTTCTCGTGCATCGCCGGATCGGTCGCCACCGCCACCACGACCACGCCCGGCTCGATAAGGGCGAGGGGCCCGTGCTTGAGTTCTCCCGCGGGGTAGCCCTCGGCGTGCAGGTACGTCAGCTCCTTGAGCTTCAGCGCACCCTCCATTGCGGTGGGGAAGCCCACGTGACGCCCGAGGAAGAAGAAGTCGTGGGCACCAATCAGCTCCTTCGCCACCGCTTCGACGTCGGCGCGACGCCCGAGCGTCGTCGCCACCTGGTTACCAACGGCGTTGAGCCCGAGGAACAGCGCGTCGATGTCCGACGCCGGGAGCGTGTTACGAAGTTGGGCCAGGCGCAGCGCCAAGAGCTCGAGCGCGGCGACCTGGGCGACGAAAGCCTTGGTGGACGCGACCGAGACCTCGAGTCCGGCGCGGGTGTAGATGACGGCGTCGGCTTCGCGAGCGAGCGACGAGTCGACGATGTTGGATATCGCGACGACGCGTGCTCCGCGACGTTGCGCCTCGCGGGTCGCCTGGATGGTGTCAATGGTCTCGCCGCTCTGGGAGACCCCGATGACGAGCGTGCCGATTTCGACGATTGGATCGCGGTAGCGGTACTCGCTCGAGATGTCGACCTCGGCGCTGATGCGCGCCCAGCGTTCGAGCGCGTACTTCGCCACGAGCGCCGCGTGGTGCGACGTGCCCGCCGCGACCAACACGACGCGCTTGACGTCGCGAAGCTCCTGATCGCTGATGCGCAGTTCGTCGAAGGCGATCGTGCCGTCGCGGCGCCGGCGGTCGAGCAACGTGGCGCGGATGGCGTCGGGCTGCTCGTTGATCTCCTTGCTCATGAAGTCGTCGTACCCGCCCTTCTCCGCGGTCTCGAGGTCCCAGTCGATCTGCAATTGGTGAAGTCGCACTGGCGCGCCCTCGAGGTCGATCGCGCGAAAGCCCTCGGGCCCGAGGCGCACGATCTCGTCGTCGTTCACGGCGTAGAAGGCCGTGGCGCGGTCGAGGATGGCGGGCACGTCCGACGCGAGATACGTGACCCCCGGCGCGGTACCGACGACGAGCGGTGAGATTCGTCGAGCGGCGACGATGACGTCGGGCTCGTTGGCGTCCATGGCGGCGAGTGCGAACGCGCCGCGCACCGTGAGCAGGCTCTGGCGAACCGCTTCCATCAGTTCGAGTCCCGCCAGGCGGTGGTCTTCGATGAGGTGGGCGAGCACTTCGGAGTCGGTGACCGAGGTGAAGCGATGCCCGCGGGCCTCGAGCTGCTCCTGGAGTTCGGTGTGGTTCTCGATGATCCCGTTGTGGATGATGGCGATGTTGCCCGAGCAGTCGAGGTGCGGGTGGGCGTTGATCGCCTCGGGGGCGCCGTGGGTGGCCCAGCGCGTGTGACCGATACCTGAACTGAAACCGGTTGGGGCGTGTTCGCACTCCTCGCGCAGGGCGGCGACCGATTCGGTGCCGGCGGCGGCGCGGGCCCGCCAGGTCTGGCCTTGGCGTACCAGAGCGACGCCCGCCGAGTCGTAGCCGCGGTACTCCAGACGCTGGAGGCCTTCGAGCAATGTCGCCAAGGTGTCCGAGGATCCAACGACCCCGATGATGCCGCACATGGGGACCAGCCTACTCGGGGGTTTTTGCGGTGAAAAAGCCTGCGCGCTAAATGGAAAAGTGCTCGGAGAGTCGTCGGGAGAACTCGTCGACGAACGCTCCGTCGAGGGCTTCGATCATCACGCGAACGACCGGCTCGGTGCCCGAGGGCCGCACGAGGAGACGGACGTCGTCGCTCGCGACGTCGAACTCCGAGACAAGTTCCTCGAAGATGGTCGTGACGACAACGTCGTCGTACTCGGACTTCGCGATGTTGATGAGCGCTTGGGGGACCCTCGTCCACGCGGCACTCGCCTGCTCGCAGAGCGGTCCCCGGCGTACGACGAGGTCCGCGAGGATCAGTCCCGTGAGCATGCCGTCACCGGTAGGGGCGAGGTTGCGAAAGATGAGGTGGCCCGACTGCTCGCCGCCGAAGGGCCAGGCGTTCTCCTCGAGCGCGAGCAGCACGTTGCGGTCGCCGACGTCGGTCTCGATGATGCTGATGCCCTTCGCTGCGAGCGCGCGGTGCAGTCCGAGGTTGCTCATCGACGTGACCACGAGTCCCGCGCCGAGTTCGCCCCGCTCTTGTAGATCGAGCGCGATGAGGACCATGAGATCGTCGCCATCGCGCACGTTGCCCTGCGCGTCAACCGCAATCAGACGGTCCGCGTCACCGTCGAAGGCGAGACCGAGGTCCGCACCGAGTTCGACGACCTTGGCGACCAGGTCATCGACGTGGGTCGAGCCACACTGCTCGTTGATGTTGCGACCATTCGGCCGATCGTGCAACGTCGTGATCCTCGCGCCGGTTCCTTCGAAGAGTTCGTGCGCCACGTGCGACGCCGCGCCGTTCGCGCAGTCGAGCACGATGTGCAACGACGAGACGTCGCCGGGAACGAGCGCACGCAAGTGCTTCGCGTAGTCGTGCTCGGCGTCCTCGTCGATCGGCATGGCGTCAAATGACGCACAGGGTGCGGCGGGTGCGGCGTTCAGTGCCGCGGCGACCGCTTCTTCGGTCCCGTGGTCGAGCTTCGATCCACCGAGTCCGAGGACTTTCAGACCGTTGTCGAAATAGGGATTGTGCGACGCCGAGACGACGACACCGACCCCGCCACGTTGCTGGGCGATGACTGCGACGCCGGGCGTCGTAAAATTGCCGAGATTGACCGCGCTGGCCCCGCCATCGGTGAGTCCCGCGAGCACCGCGGCCGCCAACTGGGTTGAACTCTCGCGGGTGTCGTAGCCGACGTACACCGCAACGGAGAAGACGCTCGCCACCGCGCGACCCAGCCGGTACGCCAGGTCGATGGTGATCTCGTCGTATGCTCGCCCGCGAATGCCGTCCGTGCCAAAATGCACGGGCACGGCCATTAACGCTTCGAGTACTGGGGAGCCTTACGCGCCTTCTTGAGACCGTACTTCTTGGTCTCTTTCTTGCGCGAGTCGCGGGTCAGGAGTCCGGCCTTCTTCAGCGAGGCGCGAACGGTCTCGTCGATCTCGAGCAGCGAACGCGCGATGCCGAGACGCAACGCGCCGGCCTGTCCCGCCACGCCGCCACCTTCGATGGTGGCGTCGATGTCGTAGGTCTGCTGGGCGTCGATGAGGCGAAGCGGCTCCATGACCATCTGACGGTGCGTCGCCGAGGTGAAGTAGTTGTCGAACGCGCGCGAGTTGATCGTGATCGTGCCGGTACCGGGACGAAAGCGAACGCGGGCCACTGCTTCCTTGCGGCGACCGGTGGTTTGAGTGATGGGGCTAGACACGAACTGTTCTCCTCTTAACCGCGGCGGATGGCCGAGGTGTCGTACTTCGTAGGCTGCTGTGCGGCGTGCGGGTGCTCGGTACCGGCGTACACGAAGAGCTTGCCCATCTGCGCGCGGCCGAGACGGTTCTTTGGAACCATGCCCTTCACCGCGTCGAAGACGAGGGTCTCGGGGTCGTTGTCGAGCAACGTCTGCCACGAGGTCGAACGAAGACCGCCCGGGTAGCCCGAGTGGTGGTACGCGAAGTTCTGCGCGGCCTTGTTGGCCGTCACGACGATCTTGTCGGCGTTGATGATGATGACGAAGTCACCGGTGTCGACGTGAGGGGCGAAGAACGTGCGGTGCTTGCCGCGAAGCAGCGACGCGGCAACCGTCGCGACGCGGCCGAGCACGAGGCCTTCGGCGTCGATGACGCGCCACTCGCGCACGATCTCTTGAACCTTTGGTGTGTAGGTCTTCACAATTCTTCCTTCAGCGATCTTTAGAAGAGTCACCGCGATGGGACTTCTAAGGGACTCTCTACCTTACAAAACCTGAGGGCCCTCCAGCAAATTGGTCGTATCCGACCCCCACGAGGCTCAGACCCCCCGCCGGTGCCGCCGGGGGCAAATGAACCCGCTCCAGGCTCTCCAGGCGCTCTTTTACGGTGTTTTGGTCCAATCGACCCTGTCCGATGGCGACCATCGTCGAGGTCAGGCAGCGCACCATGTTGTGACAGAAGGACTGGGCCCGGATGGTGAGCCGCACGCAGGGCGCGTTACCCGGGCTCATCCCCCACCCGTCCTCGAGCCGCTCCCAGTGGGCGTTGATCACGTGGCGAAGCAGCGGTTCGCCGACTGGCGAGTTGGTCGGGCGGCGACAGAAGGCTCGAAAATCATGGGTGCCGGCGATCTCTGCGCACGTCACGTTCATCAGTTCGACGTCCAGAGGGCCCTCGACGGTCCAGGACCAGGCGTTCGTGAACGCGAGGGCCGGGGGCTTGGCTTCGAGCACCAGGTAGCGGTACTCGCGCCACTGGGCGGAGAACCGGGCGTGGAAGTCGGTGCTCACGGGCTGGGCACGCACGATCTGGATGCGCCCGCGCAACTGCTTGTTGAGCGACTGGGTCAGGCGTTCGGGGTCGGGACCGCGATTCTTCGCGAAGAGCTTCGTCGGAAGATCCACGTGCACCACCTGGGCGAAGGCGTGCACCCCGGCGTCAGTGCGGCCGGCGCCGACGACGACGGGTTCCTCGTCGAGGTGCAGGGTGCTCGCCAGGGTCGCGCGAAGCAGTCCGACGACCGTCGTGAACTCAGGTTGGAACGCGAAACCGCTGAGACCGTTGCCGTCGTAGGCAAGGTCCAGTCGCCACCGTTGGGTGGTGACTACCGGTTGATCAGACGAACTCAATGCGCGCCATCGGGGCATTGTCACCCTGACGCGGCCCAAGCTTCAGGATGCGCGTGTAGCCACCAGGACGCTCGGTGTAACGAGGTGCGATCTCGGTGAACAGTTTGTGGGTCATGTCCTTGTCGCGAATGAACGCAACGACGCGACGCTGGGCGTGCACCGAACCCTCGGGCGAGTTCTTGGCGGCCGTGACGACCTTCTCGACGATGGGGCGAAGCGCCTTGGCCTTGGCCTCGGTGGTGACGATGGACTCGGCCGCGATCATCGAAGCGACGAGGTTGCCCATCATCGCCTTCTGGTGAGCGCTGTCGCCACCGAAACGCTTGCCCTTGGTGGGAGTTCCGCGCATGACTAGTCCTCGATCCGCAGTGAAAGACCGCGCTCTTCGAGGCGGTCGTTGACGTCCTTCAGCGACGTGGCGCCGAAGTTGGTGATCGAGGTCAGGTCACGCTCGGTGGCGTTGACGAGCTGGGCAATCGTGTTGATGCCGGCGCGCTTCAGGCAGTTGCGTGAGCGCTCGGTGAGGCCCAACTCTTCGATGCGGATGTCGAGCTCGGAGGCGGCGGCCTGAGCCGTGCCGACGTCGCCCAATTCCAGCGAAGGAGCCTCTTCATCGAAGCTGCCGATCAGGTCGACCAGCGAACCCAGCGTCTTGCCGGCCGACGCCAACGCCTCACGGGGGCTGATGGAACCGTCGGTCTCGATTTCGATCACGAGACGGTCGAAGTCCTTGGACTGCTCGACGCGAACGGGCTCGATCTCGAAACTCACGCGGCGCACCGGCGTGAAGATAGCGTCGAGGGGAATCACACCGATGGTCGATGAGCCCTTGTTGCCTTCAGCGCCGACGTAACCCTTGCCGCGCTCGACGGTCAACTCGAACGTAAGTGCCGCCTTGGGGCTGGTCAGGTAGGCGAGGTGCAGGTCGGGGTTCAAGATCTCGACGTCAGCGGTCGTCGACAGGTCCGACGCGGTGACGGGGCCTTCGCCACGCTTGTCGAGACGAAGGGTGACGGGCTCGTCGGAGTGGACGATGAGCAGAAGGTCCTTCAAGTTCAGGCAGATGTCCTGCACGTCTTCCTTCACGCCCTCGATGACGCCGAACTCGTGCAGCACGGCGTCGAACTTCACGCGGGTCGCCGCGGCGCCCGGGATTGATGACAGCAGCGTGCGACGGAGCGAGTTACCGAGCGTGTGACCGAAGCCGGGGTCGAGCGGGCCGATGCCGAATGACTGACGGTTGTTGATTTCATCGCCGAGTGCTTCGATTGTTGGTCGTTGGATAATCAACATGGGGACTCCTTAAGATCTTTGAAAGTTACGATTACTTCGAGTACAACTCGACGATGAGATTCTCTTGAATCGCTTCGTCAATCTGCTCGCGCTGGGGAACGACGCGAACGGTGACGCTAAAGCCGTTGTCACCCTTCTCGAGCCATCCGGGAACGTTACGGTCGAGCACGTCAAGGTTGCGCTTGACGTTGAAATTCTCTTGGGTGACGGCCTTCAGTGCCACCACTTCGCCGGGGCGAACGCGGTACGAGGGGATGTTGACGCGCTTGCCGTTGATCGTCACGTGACCGTGACGGACGAACTGACGGGCCTGGGAGCGGCTGGCGCCCCAACCGGCGCGGTACGCCACGTTGTCGAGACGAAGCTCGAGGAACTGCAGCAGGTTCGTACCGGTCATGCCGGGACGGTGGCTCGCCTCTTCGTAGAGGTTGCGGAACTGCTTCTCCAGGATGCCGTAGATGCGACGGGCCTTTTGCTTCTCACGAAGCTGGGTCAGGTACTCCGAGCCCTGACGCTGACGGTCGCGACCGTGCATGCCCGGAGGGAATGCGCGGGTCTGACGGTCCGAGTTCTCCGAGACGGGGCACTTCATGGTGAAGCAGCGCTCACCCTTCAAGTACAACTTGGTGCGCTCACGACGACAAAGTCGGCAAACGGGTCCTGTATAACGAGCCATGATCTTCCTTAGCCTCGGCGACGCTTCTTGGGGCGGCAACCGTTGTGGGGTAGCGGGGTGACATCCTTGATCGCGACCACTTCAATGCCGGCGGCGGCGATTGAACGGATCGCGGTCTCTCGACCCGATCCGGGTCCACGAACGAGCACGTCGACCTTCTTGATGCCGTGCTCCATCGCAGCGCGCGCGCACTTCTCGGCGGCGAGTTGTGCGGCGTAGGGGGTCGACTTACGTGAGCCCTTGAAGCCAACCTGACCCGACGAAGCCCAGGAGAGGACGTTGCCCTCGGGGTCGGTGATTGACACGATGGTGTTGTTGAACGAACTCTTGATGTGAGCGACGCCAAAGGCGATGTTCTTGCGTTCCTTCTTGCGACCCTTGCGGGCCGTGGTCGGCTTAGCCATTACTTCGTAACCTTCTTCTTACCGGCGACTGTGCGCTTGGGACCCTTGCGGGTACGTGCGTTGGTACGGGTGCGCTGTCCGCGAACGGGCAGGCCCTTGCGGTGACGGATCCCCTGCAGGCAGTTGATCTCCATCTTGCGCTTGATGTCCTGAGCGACATCGCGACGAAGGTCACCTTCGACGGTGACGTTCTGGTCGATGTAGGCACGAAGCTTGTTGACGTCCGCTTCGGTGAGGTCCTTCACGCGGATGGACTCGTCGATCTCCGTCGCAGCACAAATCTGCTGGGCGATCGTGGGTCCAACTCCGAAAATGTATGTAAGTGAGATCACCGTTCGCTTCTCGCGTGGGATGTCTACTCCGGCAATACGGGCCATGTTCTTCCTCTCCTAGCCCTGGCGCTGCTTGTGACGCGGGTTCTCGCAGATCACGCGGACGTGACCCTCCCGGCGAATGACTTTGCACTTCTCACACATCGCCTTAACACTGGCTCGAACCTTCATGTCTTTTCTTTCTCGAACTAAATAGAACGTGAGTTATTTGTAGCGGTAGGTGATACGGCCGCGGGTCATGTCGTAGGGCGTAATCTCCACTTGGACCTTGTCACCGGGGAGGATACGAATGCGGTGCATGCGCATTTTTCCCGAGCTGTGAGCGAGGACGGTGTAACCGTTCTCCAACTCGACGCGGAACATGGCGTTTGGTAGAGGCTCGACGACGGTTCCCTCAACGGTGAACGCGTCTTCCTTTGGCTTACTCAGGTTCTTTCTCCTTGTTACGGCACTGCGACGTAGAGGAGCAAGAAGCTCCTTCACGTGTGGACCTCTGGGGGTTCCAAGAGGTCGGCTGACCATTCTACCGAAAAATCTCGCCAACGCAAAAGCCGGCNNGCCGGCCCGCGCGACTATTTTCTGATATGGCGAAATCCGGACAGGGACTGCAAATTGTGACCTGAGGCCCTAGTGGGCATTGCGAAAATGGGTTCATGCTTGGTAGATGACAGAGCCATCGACAGCGCGGGCCTCTGGGGCGATCGAGCGTGAGACCTGCCTCGATCTACTGGGGGCGGCCGTGCTGGCTCGAGTCGTAATTTCCGTGAAAAGTCTGCCCGTTGCGCTTCCAGCGCGGATTTCGCTGGTCGATCGGGACCATATCCTGCTCGCGAGCTCGGACCCCGCGATCGCACGAGCCGCCAATCGAAGCGACGTGCTGTCGATCCAGATTGACGGAATCGACGTCGATGGCAGCACCTGGTCGGTCATGGCGTCAGGGATCGCGGCGGCGGCCCCGGGCGACGAGCCCGTCAGTGACCTCCTGCGTAAGTCGCTCGACCAGGGCGCCTCGCTCGTGACCATCCCCTTGTCAGTCGTCGTCGGACAGCACGGATAGCCAATTCGCGCAACGGCCTCGTGTGAGAGGCTGTTTAGAATGGCGTTCCACAGGATTCAAGATCCCGACCGGCTCCACGCGCTCATTGACGCAATCCTGCTCATCGAGACCGACGCCAACCTCTCCACACTGCTGAGCCGCATCGTCGAGACCGCCACCAAGCTCGTCGGGGCGCGCTACGGCGCGCTCGGGGTGCTCGCGAGCGACCGTGAGACACTCTCGCGCTTCGTCACCTTTGGTCTCAACCACGATCAGGAGACCGCTATCGGGGACCGCCCGCACGGCAAGGGCGTGCTCGGTGAGACGATCCGGCTCGCCCACGCGCTTCGCATCGACGATCTCTCTTCCCACTCGAGCTCGGTGGGTTTTCCCGCGAACCACCCGAAGATGGAGAGGTTCCTCGGCGTACCGGTCATCACCGGCAACGGTCGAATCTACGGCAACCTCTACCTCACCGATCCGGTGTCGGGCGACGAGTTCTCCGAATCCGACCAGCACCTCGTCGAGGCGTTCGGTCGCGCGGCGGGGATCGTCATCGACCAGGCACTGCTGCGCAGCCACATGCGCGAACTCACTCTGACCGAAGAACGCGAACGCCTCGCACGCGACCTGCACGACACGGTCGTGCAACGCCTGTTCGGCGTAGGGCTCGCGTTGCAGATGACGCTCTCGGGCACGATCGAGGACTCGGTGCGCGAGCGCATCAACAAATCACTCGACGAGCTCGACGAGACCATCCGCGAAATCCGTACGACGATCTTCGAGATCGATCAGGAGCACCCGGGTAGCGAATCGATGCGCGCTCGGATCATGGTCCTGATCGACGAGGTCCGCACGCGTCTCGGTGTCGACGTCCAGTTGAAGATGGAGCCCGAACTCGAGTTTGAGATTGGACCGCACTGCGCCCAACACGCCCTGCAGGCCCTACGCGAGATCCTCTCCAACATCGTTCGTCACTCGGAGGCGAGCGTCGTGCACGTAAAGGTGGACGTGCGCGACAAATTGCTGGTGCTGTCGGTGGCGGACAACGGCGTGGGTTTCGTGTCGGCGACCGGTGCCGGGCGCGGTCTGCGTAATCTGGACTCCAGGGCCCGCGAGCTCGGCGGTGAGTGTGAGATCATCTCCGAGATAGGTCGTGGCACACTTGTACGATGGACCGCCAACCGATTGGACTGACGTGATTCGACTTCTGCTTGTTGATGACCACGAGATCGTGCGTCGCGGACTACGCGAACTGCTCGAAGCGAACGACGACATCCAGGTCGTCGCCGAGGCGGGCTCGGTCAACGAAGCCCTGGCGATCAGCCTCGACGACATCGACGTCGCCGTGCTCGACGTGCGCCTGCCCGACGGCAGTGGCGTCGATCTGTGCCGCCTGCTGCACGAGCAGCGCGCCGACCTCGCGTGCCTCATGCTGACGTCGTTCGCCGACAACGAGGCGCTGAACGCCTCCATGCTCGCCGGCGCGCGCGGCTACGTGTTGAAGAACGTGCGCGGCGACGACCTCGTGAACTCGATCCGTCGAGTCGCGAACGGCGAGATGCTCATGACCGACGAGCAATTGGAGCGCGCGCGCGAGCGCCTGCGCCGCCAGATCACTGAGGACATCCGCCTCGAGAGCCTGAGCGGCCAGGAGCGCAAGATCCTCGAGTTGTTGAGCGAGGGCCTGAGCAACCGCGAGATTGCCGACGTCATGTTCCTCGCCGAGAAGACCGTGAAGAACTACGTGTCGAACCTGCTCGCGAAGTTGGGTTTCCAGCGAAGGACCGAAGCGGCGCTGTTCGCACAGCGTCAGTTCGACCGGAGCCACCCCGACGCTTAAGCCAGGGTGAAAACCTCGGGTCCATTGTCGGTGACGGCGATGGTGTGCTCGAAGTGCGCTGAGAGAGAACCGTCAGCGGTCATCACCGACCAGCCGTCGTCGAGCTCGTAGGTCTCGGGTCCTCCGGCGTTCACCATGGGCTCGATCGCGAAGACCATGCCCTCTTTCAGGGTCGGACCTGGCGTGCCCGGCCAGTAATTAGGTACCTGGGGGCTCTCGTGCATCGCGGTGCCGATGGCGTGGCCCACGTACTCGCGCACGACGGAGAACCCGGCAGCCTCGGCGACGTTCTGCACGGCCCGCCCCACTTCGTGGAGGCGATTGCCCTTCACCAGTTGGTCGATGCCCGCCCACAGGGAGCGCTCGGTGACCTCGATGAGGCGTCGTGCCACGTCGCTGATCTCCCCCACGCCCGCGGTGTACGCGGCGTCACCGTGGTAACCCTCGATGATCGCGCCGCAGTCGATCGAGATGATGTCGCCCTCTTTCAGTGCGTAGTCGCCGGGGATCCCGTGGACGATCATGTTGTTCGGGCTCGTGCAGATCACGGCCGGGAAGCCGTGATAGTTGAGGAAGTTCGACCGCGCGCCGCGCTTGGCGATGACGTCGGAGGCGATCTCGTTCAACTGCATCGTGGTTATGCCCGGACGGATGGCGGCGCGCGTCGCTTCGTGCATCTCGGCGACGACCTTGCCGGCCTTACGCATCTTGTTCAGCTCGTCCGCCGAACGCCTCACGCGAGACCTCGTTGAGCCACGACGGCCTTGATGGCTGCGGTGACGTCGTCGGGGCTCTCGGCGCCGTCGACGGTGACGAGCAGGCCGCGCTTCTCGTAGAAGGCGAGCAGGGGCTCGGTGTCGCGCTCGTAACTCTCGAGGCGCTTGCGAATCGCGTCGGGCTTGTCGTCGTTGCGCTGGATGACGTCGCCGCCACAGTTCGCGCAAGTGCCCGATATGGCTTCGACGTCGGAGTCGCTGTAGATCGCGCCGCACTCCTGGCAGACGCGACGCGCCGAGAGACGCCGGGTCACCAGTTCGATCGGGACGTCAAGGTTGATGCAGAGCTTGATGCCGTCCTCGCCGAGCAGTGCCTCGAGCGCCTCGGCCTGGGCCAGCGTGCGCGGGAAGCCGTCGAGTAACGCGCCGTTCTTCGCGTCGGGCTCTTTGAAGCGCTCGTCGACGAGTTGGATAACGAGTTCGTCCGAAACGAGTGCGCCCGAGTCCATGACGCTCGCGACCTCGCGGCCGAGCGGGGATCCCGCCTTCACCGCGGCGCGAAGGATGTCACCGGTCGACACGTGGGGAATCGCGTAGGTCTCGGCGAGGCGCTTGCACTGCGTGCCCTTACCCGCGCCCTGCTTTCCCAACACCACGAGGTTCAAACGTGCAGCCATGGCTAGCGCTTCAGGAAGCCTTCGTAGTTACGCATCATGAGTTGGCTGTCGATCTGACGCATCGTCTCGAGGGCGACACCCACGGCGATCAGCAGCGTCGTACCGTAGTACGGGAACTTGTTGATGTTCCACAACGCCATGAGTACGCTCGGTATCACCGCGACCGACGCGAGGAACAACGCGCCGACGACGGTGAGACGACTGAGCATCTTGGCGAAGTACTTCTCGGTGGGCATGCCCGGACGGATACCCGGGACGAACCCACCCTGCTGGCGAAGCATCTCGGCCTGCTGGTGCGGTTCGAAGGCGATGTAGACGTAGAAGAACGTGAACGCGAGGATGAGCAGGAAGTCCGAACCAATGTAGAAGAAGCTGGTCGGGTGCAGCGACGAGTTCACGAAGTTCTGGAAACCGGTCCAGGGCACGATGTTCGACAAGAGCACCGGGATGTAGAGCACCGAGCTGGCGAAGATGATCGGGATAACGCCCGACTGGTTGACCTTCAAGGGGATGTACGTCGAGTTACCACCCATCTCCTTGCGCCCGACGACGCGTCGCGCGAAGGTCACCGGAATTCGCCGCTGGCCGTTGTCCATGAAGACAATGAACACCAGCAACGCGATCGACACGGCGAGGATGACGAAGAACTTTCCGGGTCCGCCTTCGCTCCAGACGGCCTTGCCGCCCGACGGCATGCCCGCGACGACGTTCGCGAAGATCAAGAGGCTCATGCCCTGTCCGATGCCGCGCTGGGTGATGAGCTCGGCGAGCCACATGACGAACGCGGTGCCCGCGGTCATGATGGCGACCATGAACAGGCCCATCCAGATATTGAACTTCGGGATCAGGTCGATGTTGAAGCCGAGCAGCGCCTGGTCGTGACCGTGGAAGGCGTAGATCAGACCGGTCGACTGCAGCAGCGCGAGTCCAATGGTCAGGTAGCGCGTGGTCTGGGTGATGCGCTTCTGGCCCACCGCACCCTGGTCACGCCATTCGGCGAGCTTGGGAATGACGGTCGTGAGCAGTTGGATCACGATGGAGCTCGTGATGTAGGGCATGACACCGAGACCGAAGACGGCGAGGCGCGTAAGCGCGCCTCCCGAGAACAGGTTCAAGAAGCCGAGGACACCACTCGCGCCAGCCTTGGACTGGAGCAACTGGACCTGCGACCAACTCACGCCAGGGATGGGCAGGTTCGCGCCGAGCTGGTAGAGGCAGATGATGCCGATCGTGAACAGGACCTTGTTGCGAAGGTCCGGTACACGAAAGATGTTCCCGAGTCGCCTGAGCATTGGGGCCCCTTAGCGGTTCTGGTGTTGGTTGCCCGACGCAGGAGGACGGACGCTGAACGGCAGGTCAATCTCGGTCGTCGTGCCGCCGGCGCCTTCGATGGCGGCCTTCGCCGACGCCGAGAAGCCGTGGGCCGAGACGTTGAGCGCGGTCGTCAACGTGCCACGTCCGAGGACCTTCACGAGGTCCTTCTTGCGGGCGAGTCCGCGAGCGACGAGCACGTCGGGGTTGATGTCGGTGACGCCCAACATCACGAGTGCGTCGAGGTTCACGGGGGTGTACTCCACGCGGAACGGGTTGGTGAAACCCTTCAGCTTCGGGATGCGCTGCAGGAGTGGCAACTGGCCACCTTCGAAACCGGCGGGAATCTGTCGGCGCGCCTTCTGACCCTTGGTACCACGGCCGGCAGTCTTGCCGCCCTTGCCACCAATGCCACGACCGACGATCTTCTTGCGTTTCCTCGAGCCTTCGGGCGATTTGAGATCGTGCAACTTCATTAGTTGACCTCTTCTACTTTGATCAGGTGCGGCACGCGGGCGATCATCCCGTGAATCTCAGGACGGTCGGGCAACACGTTGGACTGGCCGATGCCACGAAGTCCGAGCGCGCGAAGGGTTCCGCGGTGCTTGGGCTTGGTCGCGATCGACGAGCGGATTTGGGTGACTTTCAGCTGAGCCATGACTTAGCCCTCCGTCTTAAACAGGTCGCCCTCACGCTGGCGCTCGCGGTACGCGCGCAGTGTGCCTGAGGGAATGACGTGGTCGGCCGGCTTGTCGCGTGACGCCGCGATCTCTTCGGGACGACGCAACTGCTTCAGTCCTTCGATGGTGGCGTGGGCGACGTTGATGCCGTTAGATGATCCGAGTGACTTGGCGATGATGTCCTTCACGCCGGCCATCTCGAGGATGGCGCGCGCAGCGCCACCGGCGATGACGCCGGTACCGGGAGCGGCGGGCTTCATCAACACGCGTCCGGCGCCCGAGGCGCCGAGAACGGGATAGATAATCGTCGTACCGGCAATCGGCACGTCGAAGAGGTTCTTGCGAGCTTCCTCGATGCCCTTCTGCACGGCGAGACCGGCTTCCTTGGCCTTGCCGTAGCCGAGGCCGACCTTGCCATTGCGGTCACCGATGACCATGAGCGCGGTGAACGAGAAACGACGTCCACCCTTCACGACCTTCGACACGCGGTTGACCTTGATCGTCCGCTCTTCATACTGCTCTAGGTCAGGCATTTAGAACTCCAGTCCGGCGGCGCGCAGCTGGTCAGCAAACGCAGCAACGCGACCGTGGTAGTCAAAGCCGCCGCGGTCGAAGACCACGGTGGTGATGTTGGCGGCCTGGGCGCGCTGCGCGAGCAGTGCGGCCACGGCCTTGGCACCGTCGATGTTGCCACCGCTGGTGCCCTTGAGCGAAGCCTCCACCGACGAGGCGGCGGCGAGCGTGCGCCCGGCGACGTCATCGATGATCTGCGCCGAGATGTGCTTGTTCGTACGGCTCACGGCGACACGCGGACGCTCAGCCGTGCCCGAAAGGCGACGGCGGATGCGGTGGTGGCGACGCTGACGTAGTTCACGAGTTGTACGTGCCATTACTTAGCAGCCTTTCCAGCCTTGCGCGCCACTCGTTCACCGAGGTAGCGCACGCCCTTGCCCTTGTAGGGCTCGGGCTTACGAAGCTTGCGGATAGACGCGGCCACCTGGCCAACGACTTCCTTGTCGGCACCCTTGATGATCACGCGCGTCGGGGCCGGCACCTCGAAGGTGATGCCCGCGGGAGCGGTGAACTTGACGGGGTGCGAGAATCCAAGTGCGAGGTCCAGGGCGTCCGGACCAGCCGCGGCGGCGCGGTAGCCAACGCCGATGATCTCGAGCTCCTTGGTCCAGCCCGTCGTCACGCCCGTCACCATGTTGGCGACGAGTGTGCGGGTCAGGCCGTGCAGCGAGCGGTACATGGTCTCGTCATTGATGCGGTCAACGGTGAGTACGTCGCCCTCTTGGCTGAGGGTGATGCCGTCGGGGATGATGCGGTCCATGGTTCCGTTGGGACCCTTCACCGTGACAACGCTGTCCGCCATCGCGACGGTGACCCCTGCGGGCACCGTGATGGGATTACGACCAATACGTGACATCAGCGAACCTCCTGGGATAGAACGGGTCGGTTACCAGACATAACACAGCACCTCGCCGCCCAGCTTGGCCTTGCGGGCTTCGCGGTCGGTCATCAGGCCGTGGCTCGTCGAGACGACGGCGACGCCAACGCCGCCGAGCACCTTGGGCATCTGGTCAGACTTCTTGTAGATACGAAGACCCGGCTTGGACACGCGCTTGATACCGATAATGGTCTTCTTGCGATCCTCGGAGTACTTCAGGGTGATCTCCAGCTGCATATAAGGCTTTCCCTCGACCTTGGTCACGGTGAAGCCGGCGATGAAGCCTTCCCTCTCGAGAACCTTCGCGAGGTTCTCCTTCAGCTTGGAGCTGGGCATCTTGACGGTGTCAAACGCTGCGGCATTCGCGTTGCGAATGCGGGTCAGCATGTCGGCGATGGGGTCAGTCATTGTCATAGCTGTCCTCCTACCAACTTGCCTTGGTTACGCCCGGGATCTCACCGGCGTGCACCATTTGGCGCAGGCAGATGCGGCACAGGCCGAACTTGCGGTACACCGAGCGAGGGCGGCCGCAACGCTCACAACGCGTGTAGGCACGCGTCGAGAACTTGGGGACCTGCTTCTGCTTGATTCGAAGAGCTTTCTTCGCCATGACTATCGATTCTCCTGCTTGAAGGGGAAGCCGTAGGCGCGCAAGAATGCGCGTCCCTGCTCATCGGTCGCGGCCGTGGTGACAATGGTGATGTCAAAGCCACGGGGCGCGTCAATCTTGTCGTAGTCGATCTCGGGGAAGATCAACTGGTCGTTGATGCCAAACGTGTAGTTACCGTGGCCGTCGAACGAATTGGGCGAGAGTCCGCGGAAGTCGCGGATACGCGGGATCGCGAGGCTCAACAAACGGTCGAAGAACTCCCAGGCCCGGTCGCCGCGCAGCGTGACCTTGGTGCCAATGGGCTGCTCTTCACGAAGTTTGAAGCTCGCGATCGACTTCTTCGCGCGCGTCACGATCGGCTTCTGGCCCGTGATGAGTTCGAGGTCGCGCTGGGCGCCCTCGAGTAGCGAGGCCTGCTGGGTAGCTTTACCGACGCCCGAGTTCAACACGATCTTCGTGAGACGTGGCACCTGCATGATGTTGTCGAGGCCGAGTTCTTCCTTGAGAGCCGGACGGATCTCCTGGTCGTAACGAACCTTCAGACGTGGACGGGTCGTGGTGCTCATAGCGCCTCTCCACACTTACGGCAGACGCGTACCTTGGTACCTTCTGCGATCTTGTAGCCGACCTTGGCCGGGCCTTTGTGACCGTCACACCACAGGGCCACGTTGGACACGTGCAGGGGCATCAGTTTGTCGATGATGCCGGCCTGCATGGTCGAACCGGCCTGCTTGGTGTGGCGCTTGACGATGTTGAGGCCATCAAGGATCACCTTGTTGACCTGCGGCAGCGCCTCTTCGACCTTGGCGCGCTCTCCACGGAACTTGCCCGCGAGAACGAGCACGTCGTCACCCTTACGAATCTTCATTACAGCACCTCCGGCGCCAGCGAAATAATGCGCATGAACTTCTTGTCGCGCAGCTCACGTCCGACCGGCCCGAAGATTCGGGTACCGCGGGGCTGCAACTGGTCGTTGATCAACACGGCGGCGTTCTCGTCGAACTTGATGTAGGAACCGTCGGGACGGCGCCTCTCCTTGGCGGTGCGAACAACGACGCAGCGAACCACGTCACCCTTCTTCACTGCGGCGCCCGGGATGGCGTCCTTCACCGTGGCGATGAAGACGTCACCGATCGAGGCGTAGCGACGACGCGATCCACCGAGCACGCGGATGCAAAGGACTACCTTCGCACCGCTGTTGTCAGCGACCTTGAGGCGGGACTCTTGCTGGATCATCGGGCACGCTCCACAATCTCGGTCAGGCGCCAGCGCTTGAGCTTGGACAGGGGACGGGTCTCTTGGACGCGTACCTTGTCGCCGATCTTGGCCTCGTTCTTCTCGTCGTGGACGTACAATTTCTTCGTACGCTGGACGGTCTTGTTGTAACGAGGGTGGCTTACCCGCTCGTTCACCGCAACCACCAACGTCGAAGCCATCTTGTCCGAGACAACAATGCCCTCACGGACCTTGCGAGGATTCTCGCGGGTCGTGTCGTTCGTTGAGTCAGTCATGACTACTCACCTTCTCCTGCGGCCTCAGCGGCCGCGATCTCACGCTCGCGCAAGAACGTCGACAGGCGCGCGATGTCCCTGCGCACCTCGCCAAGTCGAGCCGAGTTGTCGAGCTGGCCGGTAGCCAGCTGGAAACGCAGATTGAACAGCTCACGACGAGCCTCGCCCAAACGCTCCACTAATTCATTGTCACCGAGGAGACGGAGCTCCGCGACGCGTTCTTTAGTCTTTGCCATTAGATGGTTACCTCCGGTGTGCCGTGGGTTCCAGGGCGAATGACGAACTTGGCCTTGATGGGCAACTTCTGGATGGCGCGCTCCATGGCGGCGCGGGCCAATGTCTCGTCGACACCACCGAGCTCGAACATGATGCGACCGGGCTTCACGACGGCAACCCAGAACTCGGGGTTGCCCTTGCCCGAACCCATGCGGGTCTCTGCGGGCTTCTGGGTAACGGGCTTGTCCGGGAAAATACGGATCCAGACCTTGCCACCACGCTTCACGTGACGGGTCATCGCGATACGTGCGGCTTCGATCTGACGGGCCGAGATCCAGCCGTTCTCCAACGCCTGGATACCGAAGTCACCGAAGGCCAACTCCACGCCGCCCTTGGCCATACCAGTCATGCGGCCGCGGTGTTGCTTGCGGTGCTTTACCTTGCGGGGCATCAACATGATTACTCAGCGTCCTTTCGAAAGTGCGGCGTGTCGGTGTGATCCTGGGCCGTGCGGCGCTCGATCTCTTCCTCCACGCTCAGTCGACGCTCGACCTCATCGGTCGAGGCCAACAAGTCGGCGGTGTTCACGTCAGCGACCACGGCCTCAGCGACGGGCTCGGCCTCGACACGGCGGCGTCCTCCACCGGCACGCACGACGCCCTTGGGGACGACGGGTGTGGCACCGACGGGAACCGCATCGCCCGCGGCCATGGCCGCCTCGCGAACGATCTTCTCGTCGTTCGTCAACTGGTAGGGCAGGATGTCGCCCTTGTAGATCCAGACCTTGACGCCCACGCGACCGGTCGACGTGCGAGCTTCGCGGAAACCGTAGTCAATGTCGGCGCGCAGCGTGTGCAGCGGCACGCGGCCTTCGCGGTACGACTCGCGTCGCGACATTTCCGCGCCACCGAGACGACCTGAGGCCTGAATCTTGACGCCCATGGCGCCCGCCTTCTGGACGGTCTGGATACCACGCTTCATGGCGCGACGGAAGGCCACGCGGCGAAGCAGTTGGTCACAGATGCCCTGAGCGATGAGCGCAGCGTCGAGTTCGGGCTGCTTGATCTCCTGGATGTTCAGTGAAATCTTGTTCTTCTGGCCCGTGATCTTCTCGAGGTCCTTCTTCAAGCGCTCGGCCTCGGCACCACGGCGACCGATCACAATGCCCGGGCGGGCGGTATGGATGTCGACGCGGATGCGGTCCGAGTTACGCTCGATCTCGATGCGGCTCACGGCCGCACTCTCGAGCTGCTTGGTCAGGTAGTCGCGAATCTTCCAGTCCTCGATGACGAGGTCCCTGTAGCCGCGCTCCTTGAACCAGCGCGACTTCCAGTCCGTCGTAATGCCGAGGCGGAAACCGTAGGGGTTTACCTTCTGACCCATTAGTTCGTCTCCTCAGTGGCGTCGTCTGACGCCGTCTCGTCGGCTGAGGCTTGCTCAGCGACTGTCTCGTCCGCCGGAGTCTCCTCGACGGTTGTCTCCTCGAGCGTGGTGTCGACATCGTTCGCGACCACATCGGTGGCGACCTCGGTCTCGACTCCCTCGTTCTCGTTCTCGTTCTCGATCTCGAGTTCGGCGGCGGCTTCGCGCTTGTTGAGGCTCGCGGTCTGGTCGGCGCGACGGCGTGACGACGCGACGCGACGCGTGCGTGACGCGGCGGCCTGGGCCGTGCGGGCGGCGCGAAGGATGACGAGGCGGTCCTCGTCGAGGCGCGACACGATCACCGTGATGTGACACGAGCGCTTGCGGATCTTGCCGGCGCGTCCACGCGCGCGCGGCGTGAAGCGCTTCATCGTGATGCCTTCGTCGGCGAACGCCGCCGAAACGAAGAGCTCGTCGGCGTTCAGGCCGTCGTTGTTGACGGCGTTGGCGACGGCTGACGCCAGCACCTTGCCGATGACGTCGGCGGCCTCGCGGGTGGTACCCGCGAGGATCTCGCGCGCGGTGGTGACGTCCTCATTGCGAATGAGGTTCAACACGACGCGGGCCTTGCTCGCTGACATGTGGTAGCCGCGCAGTGTGGCGCGGGTACCCGGACGTTCGTTGGTCTTGGGGCCGGTCATTAGCGCTTACCCGTCTTTTCCTGGCCGGCGTGGAACCTGAACGTGCGCGTCGGAGCGAACTCGCCAAGCTTGTGACCCACCATTGACTCATTGACAAACACCGGCACGTGACGGCGACCGTCGTGCACGGCGAAGGTGTGACCGACCATGTCGGGGATGACCGTCGAGCGACGGCTCCAGGTCTTGATGACCTTCTTCTCGTTGGCCGCGTTCATCGCGTCCACCTTCTTAAGAAGATGGGAGTCGATGAAGGGACCCTTCTTTAAGCTGCGTGACATTGTCTACCTACCTCCGCGCGCCGCGTCCACGGCGACGACGAATAATGAGCGCGTCTGATGCCTTTGGCAAACGCGTACGACCCTCTGGCTGACCCCACGGTGAAACTGGGTGACGTCCTCCGGAAGTCTTTCCTTCACCACCACCGAGTGGGTGGTCGACCGGGTTCATGGCGACACCACGCGTCTGGGGGCGAATGCCCTTCCAGCGGTTACGTCCGGCCTTACCGATCTTGATGAGTTCGTGTTCCGAGTTGCCCACGACGCCGAGCGTCGCACGGCAGTCGATCGGCACGCGGCGCATCTCGGTCGACGGAAGACGCAACGTGGCGTAGCCACCGTCCTTCGCGACGAGCTGCACGCTCATGCCGGCGCTACGGGCCATCTTGCCGCCGCCGCCGGGACGAAGCTCCACGTTGTGGACGGTCGAACCGGTGGGGATGAAACGCATGGGCAGCGAGTTGCCGGTGCGGATGTCGGCCTTGGGACCCGACTCGACCAAGTCGCCGACCTTGAGTCCGTTAGGTGCGAGGATGTAGCGCTTCTCACCGTCGAGGTAGTGCAGCAAGGCAATGCGACACGTGCGGTTCGGGTCGTACTCAATGGCGGCGACCTTCGCCGGGATGGCGTCCTTGTTACGTTTGAAGTCGATGATGCGGTACTGCTGCTTGTGGCCACCGCCGCGGTGACGCGAGGTCTTACGGCCGTAGTTGTTGCGTCCACCCGTCTTGGGCTTGGGCGCGAGCAGCGACTTCTCCGGGGTCGACTTCGTGATTTCGGCAAAGTCCGAAACAGTCTGAAAACGACGACCGGGGCTGGTTGGTTTGCGGTGACGCAGTGCCATGGCAGTCCTTAACTCTCGAAGAGATTGATCGAGTCACCCTGTTTGAGGGTGACGATGGCCCGCTTCGTGCTGGGGCGTGCGCCCACGACACCGGTGCGACGGTTGCGCGTCGTCTTACCCTTGCGGTTGAGAGTGTTGACGTTGGTCACCTTGACGTTGAAGGCCTGCTCGACGGCGTTGCGCACGTCGATCTTGGTGGCCCTGGGGTCAACGATGAACACGTAGGTGTGGTTGTCCATGAGACCGTAGGTCTTCTCGGACACCACGGGACGGATGAGCACGCTCATTGCATCGCGCATTAGTTGATCTCCTTAGCGACGGGCAGGGTGGCGTCGGTGAACAGGACCCAGTCCGAGTCGAGGACGTCGTAGGCGTTGATCTCGCCGGCGTCGATGGTCTTGATGTGGCCCAGGTTGCGGAACGACTGGATTGCGACTGCGTCGTCGCGGCTCAGCACGACGAGGATCTTGCCCTCGAGGCCGAGCGCGGACAGTGCCGTCAGCGCGCCCTTGGTCTTGGGCTCGGTCCAGTTGGCGAAGCCGTCGATAAGCGCGACGCGCTCCATTGATGCACGGTCCGACAACGCCGAGTGGAGCGCCAGGCGGATCATCTTCTTCGGGGTCTTCTGGTCGTACTTGCGGGGCTTGGGCCCTAGCGCGATGCCACCACCGGGGTAGTGCGGCGCACGGATGGTTCCCTGACGGGCTCCACCGGTCCCCTTCTGGTTGAACGGCTTCTTGCCACCACCGCGTACTTCCTTGCGGGTCTTGGTCGACTGGGTGCCCGAACGCTTCGCGGCGAGCTGGGCCTTGACGACCTGGTGCATCACGGCCATGTTGGGCTCGATGCCGAAGATGGTGGGCTCGAGGGCCACGGTGCCGAGCTCAGCGCCGTCGAGGCTCTTGCGAGCGACCGAGCGGTTCTGGGGTGCGGGGCGGTCCTTCTTGATGGGACCGCGCAGAGTAAAGACGTCGCTCATCGCTTGCCTCCAGCCTTCATTGGGTTCTTCACCGACGTTCGCAGCACGACAACGCCGCCTCGAGGGCCGGGAACGGCACCCTTCACGAGCACGAGGTTGCGCTCGACGTCGACGCCGATCACTTCGAGGTTGGTCGTGGTGACCTGTCCGCCACCCATGCGACCGGCCATCTTCGTGCCCTTGAAGACACGACCGGGGGTCGCGCAGGCGCCAATGGAACCAGGCGCACGGTGGTGCTTGTGGTTACCGTGAGCCGCGCCTTGACCCGAGAAGTTGTGGCGCTTCATGCCACCGGCGAAGCCCTTGCCCTTGCTCACGGCAGTGGCGTCGATCATCTCGCCCTTTTCGAGCACGTCCGCCAGGATTTCCTGGCCGACCGAGTAGCCCGAGACGTCATCGAGACGAAGCTCGACGAGCTTCTTGCCCGGGGTGACGCCGGCCTTGTCGAAGTGTCCCAATTCGGGTTTGGTCAAAGTCGACGTGCGGCGTGTGCCCCACGTGACCTGGAGGGCGCTGTAGCCCTCCTTCTCGGGAGTTTTTACCTGGACGACGCGAGCTGGACTGACACGGACAACTGTCACCGGAATAGCCCGGTTCTGGTCATCCCAGACTTGGGTCATGCCCACCTTCTCGCCGACGATCGCTTTGGTCGCCACGTTTCCCTCTCTCTACTGATATCTGGGCATCGGTTCATCCGACACACAGACGCTCCGCCGGGCCAAATAACCCGAACGGAGCGCTCGACTGGTTTGGTTCGGCGTTCCTTTTCAAGGCAACCGAACACATCTGCTTGTTTCCCCATCACTACTGACAGGGGTACTAACCGTACACCATCAGACCCCGCCGGCGCAAAGGCGCCAGCGGGGTCTGCGGTGGTACTGCTTAACCTTGGCGGATCTTGATCTCGATGTCCACGCCGGCGGGAAGGTCGAGACGCTGGAGCGAGTCGACCGTCTTCGCGGTGTGGTCCACGATGTCCAAAAGACGCTTGTGAACACGCATTTCGAAGTGCTCACGGCTGTCTTTGTGCTTGTGGGGTCCACGAACCACCGTGTAACGGTGCTTCTCGGTGGGCAGCGGCACGGGGCCCTGCACACGAGCGTTCGTACGCTCGACCGTCTGCACGATCTTCGCGCAGGACTGGTCCAAGACGCCGTGGTCGAAGGCCTTCAGCCGGATACGGATCATTTGACGGTTGTCGGCCATGACCGGACTACTTCAGGATCTTTACGACGCGGCCTGAACCCACGGTTCGGCCACCTTCGCGGATGGAGAAGGTGAGACCCTCTTCCATGGCGATGGGCTTACCCAGGGTAACGGTCATCTCGGTGTTGTCACCGGGCATAACCATCTCAGTACCGGCTGGCAACTCAATGGTGCCAGTGACGTCGGTGGTGCGGAAGTAGAACTGCGGACGGTAGTTCGCGAAGAACGGCTTGTGACGGCCGCCTTCTGCCTTGGTCAACACGTAGACCGAAGCCTCGAACACGGTGTGCGGGGTGATGGTACCTGGCTTGCAGAGCACCTGACCACGCTCGACGTCTTCCTTCTTCGTACCACGGAGCAGCGCGCCGAGGTTGTCGCCGGCCTGACCCTGGTCGAGAAGCTTGCGGAACATCTCGATTCCGGTGACGGTCGTCTTGGTCGTGTCGCGAAGACCAACGATCTCAACTTCGTCGCCGACCTTGATGACGCCCTGCTCGACCTTGCCGGTGACAACGGTGCCACGGCCGGTGATGGACATGACGTCTTCAATCGACATGAGGAACGGCTTCGCGGTGTCGCGCACAGGCTCGGGGATGAACGTGTCAACGGCATCCATGAGCTCCATGATCTTGTCGCCCCACGCTTCGTCGCCCTCGAGGGCCTTCAGCGCTGAGACGCGAATGATCGGGGTGTCGTCGCCAGGGAAGTCGTAGCTGGTGAGCAGCTCGCGGATCTCCATCTCGACGAGCTCCAGGAGCTCCTCGTCCTCGACCATGTCGGCCTTGTTCAGGGCGACCACGATGTAGGGAACACCCACCTGGCGCGCGAGCAGCACGTGCTCACGGGTCTGGGGCATGGGACCGTCGGTCGCCGAAACCACGAGGATGGCGCCATCGACCTGGGCGGCGCCCGTAATCATGTTCTTGACGTAGTCAGCGTGACCGGGCATGTCGACGTGTGCGTAGTGGCGCTTTGCCGTCTCGTACTCAACGTGGGCAATCGAAATGGTGATACCGCGCTGGCGCTCTTCGGGAGCCTTGTCGATCTGGTCGAACGGCGTGAAGGCCGAGCCCGGGACGCGGGTTGAGAGAACCTTGGTGATCGCTGCGGTAAGAGTGGTCTTGCCGTGGTCGATGTGACCCATTGTTCCGATGTTTACGTGCGGCTTAGTGCGCTCGAACTTCTGCTTTGCCATTGTCGGGGACTTACTTTCTGTCTAGTGACCGGTCCTCTCGGACCCGTCTTGTTTGTTTCGGCCCTCCCCGACGACGGTTTGGACCTTGGTTTTGCTGGTTTCCCAGCTCCTTACGCGCCCGTAGCCTTGGCGACGATCTCCTTCGAGATCGACTCAGGAACTTCTGCGTACGAATGGAACTGCATGGTGTACGTCGCGCGCCCTTGGGTGCGAGAACGCAGGTCAGTAGCGTAGCCGAACATGTCAGCCAGTGGCACAAGTGCCCTAATCGCTTGACTATTGCCCTTCTGCTCCATGCCCTCTACACGGCCGCGGCGCGATGACAAGTCACCGATGACGTCGCCCATGTAGTCCTCGGGAGTGACCACTTCGACAGCCATGACGGGCTCGAGGAGCACCGGGCTGGCCAAGCGGGCGGCCTTCTTGACCGCGATGGAACCCGCGATCTTGAACGCCATTTCCGAGGAGTCGACATCGTGGTAACTACCGAAGGTCAGGCGGACGCGCACGTCCACCACCGGATAGCCCGCGAGAACACCCGAGGTCAACGCCTCGGTGATGCCCTGGTTGACCGGTCCGATGTACTCCTTCGGAATGACGCCACCAGAGGTCTCGTCCAAGAATTCGTAGCCGCCGCCGGGGCCCGTGGGCTCGAGCGTGATCACGACGTGGCCGTACTGACCCTTACCACCGGTCTGGCGCACGTACTTCTCTTCGACCTTCTCGACCTTCTTGCGAACGGTCTCACGGTAGGCCACCTGGGGCTTACCGACGTTGGCGTCCACTGCGAACTCGCGCAGCATTCGGTCCACGAGCACTTCGAGGTGCAGTTCGCCCATACCCGAGATGACGGTCTGGCCGGTCTCCTCGTCGGTGCGAACACGGAACGTGGGGTCCTCCTCGGACAGCGCGTAGAGGGCCTTCGAGAGCTTCTCCTGGTCGGCCTTGGTCTTGGGCTCGACGGCGACGTGAATGACGGGCTCGGGGAAGGTCAGGGTCTCGAGCTGGATCGGCTGGTCGACGGAACTGAGGGTGTCACCAGTCGTGACCTGCTTCAGACCCACCGCGGCGACGATGTCACCGGTGCGGATGGTGTCGAGGTCTTCACGGTTGTTCGCGTGCATCAAGAGCAGACGCCCGAGGCGCTCCTTCTTCATGCCCTTGGTGGTGTTGACGACGGTGTCGCCCTTTTCCAAGGTGCCCGAGTAGACGCGCAGGTAGATCAGCTTGCCGACGTAGGGGTCGGTCATGATCTTGAACGCCAGAGCGGCGAAGGGCTCGTCGTCGGACGGCTTGCGCTCGAGGACGTCTTCCTTGCCGGGCTTGGTGCCGGGCGTCGGCGGAAGGTCGATCGGCGACGGCAGGAAGTCAACGACCGCGTCGAGCATGGGCTGGACGCCCTTGTTCTTGAACGCGCTGCCGTTCAGGATCGGCACGCAGTGGTTCTCGAGAGTTCCACGGCGAAGTGCGCGACGGAGGTCCTGGGTGGTGATCTCCTCGTCACTGAGGACCTTCTCCATCAGCTCGTCGTCGAACGTCGTCAGGACGTCGATCAGCTTGACGCGGTATTCCGCGGCTTGAGCCTTGAACTCCTCGGGGATCTCGATGACCTCGAGCTGCTCGCCCTTGTCGTCGTGGTAGATCGTCGCGGTCATCGAGCAGATGTCGATGATTCCCTTGTACTCACCCTCGGCCCCCATGGGCAGCTGGATGACGGCGGGGACGCAGTCGAGGCGGTCGCGGATCATCTCCACGCAACGGAAGAAGTCCGCACCCGTGCGGTCCATCTTGTTGACGAAGCAGATGCGCGGAACGTTGTACTTGTTGGCTTGACGCCAGACCGTCTCAGTCTGGGGCTCGACACCGGCAACGGCGTCGAACACGGCGACGGCCCCGTCGAGCACGCGAAGCGAGCGCTCGACCTCGACGGTGAAGTCAACGTGGCCCGGTGTGTCGATGATGTTGATGCGGTGGCCGTTCCAGTGACAGGTGGTCGCAGCCGAGGTGATCGTGATGCCACGCTCCTGCTCCTGGACCATCCAGTCCATGGTGGCGGCGCCTTCGTGCACCTCACCGATCTTGTAGTTCTTGCCCGTGTAGAACAAGATGCGCTCGGTCGTCGTGGTCTTACCCGCGTCGATGTGCGCCATGATGCCAATGTTGCGAACCTTGTCGAGGGGGAATTCGCGTGCGGTCATTTCAATAACTCTCTTTGATTACCAGCGGTAGTGCGCGAACGCCTTGTTGGACTCGGCCATCTTGGCCATGTCCTCGCGACGCTTCACAGCGGCGCCTACGCCGTTGCTGGCGTCGATGATTTCGTTGGCGAGGCGCTCGGCCATGGTCTTCTCACGGCGCTTCTTGGCGAAGTCGGTGAGCCAACGGATGGCGAGGGTCGTCGAACGACGGGGACGGACTTCCACGGGAACCTGATACGTGGTACCACCGACACGGCGGCTACGTACTTCCAGCTCGGGGCGGACGTTCTCGAGGGCGCGCTTCAGAGCGGCGACCGGGTCGGCGCCCGTCTTCTGCTCGACCATCTCGAGGGCCGAGTACACGATGCGCTCGGCGATGGTGCGCTTGCCACGCTCAAGAATCTTGTTCGTCACCTGAGTGACGAGGACCGACTTGTAGATCGGGTCAGCGGGTACTTCACGACGGACGGCTGGGCCTTTACGAGGCATTAGCTCTCCTTCTTTGCACCGTAGCGACTACGGGCCTGCTTGCGGTCACGGACACCCGAGGTGTCGAGCGCGCCGCGAATGATCTTGTAACGCACACCGGGGAGGTCCTTCACACGTCCGCCACGCACGAGCACGATGGAGTGCTCTTGCAGGTTGTGGCCGACGCCCGGGATGTAGGCCGTGACCTCGACACCGGACGTGAGACGCACACGGGCGACCTTTCGAAGCGCGGAGTTCGGCTTCTTAGGCGTGACCGTGTGTACACGGGTGCACACACCACGACGCTGCGGGGCGCCCTTCAGCGCCGGCGTCTTGGTCTTGGATACTTTGTCCTGCCGGCCTTTTCGGACCAACTGTGCAATTGTGGGCACGCGGAACCTCTTCTAGTTGTACTTCGTTCATGGAACGTGCAGATGATGCCTGCACGCGGACTTTCTATCCTACGACAAACCACCTCGTAACGGCAAGCCCGCCGCCGGCGCCTAGGCCGGCGACATCACTTGTCCTTAGAGAGCCTGTCCGCCAAACTGATTTTCGGGCTTGGCGTCGTCGTCTTCAGGCAGCGCTGACTCGTCATAGGTGGCCGTTCCGATGTTCTGGAAAGCCGACAAGTCGGCGCTAAAGGTGTCTTCCCCACCGATTTCACCCAAAAGACTGGCCAAATCGAGGTCGTCGTCCGAGACCTGCGCCCAGGCGGGCAGCAGTTCGGCGTCGGGCATGTCCAGACGGAGTTCTCGCTTGTTGTAGTACTCGAGACCCGATCCGGCGGGGATCAACTTACCGATGATGATGTTTTCCTTCAGGCCAACGAGGTGGTCGCGCTTGCCTTCGATGGCGGCCTCGGTCAAGACACGGGTGGTCTCTTGGAACGAAGCGGCCGAAAGCCACGAGTCCGTCGCCAGTGACGCCTTGGTGATGCCCATCAACTGGGCACGACCGTCGGCGGCTTCCTTGGAAGTGGCCTCGAGCCCATCGTTGGTGTCGTTGAACAACTTGACGTCCACCATCGCACCGGGCAGCCACGGGGACTCTCCGGCATCGACGATCTGGACACGGCGCGTCATCTGGCGGACAATCAACTCAATGTGCTTGTCGTGGATGGATACACCCTGGTCACGGTAGACATTCTGGACCTCTTCGACCAAGTACTGCTGGGTCTCACGAGTACCACGGAACTTCATCATCAACTTGGGGTCGAGCGGGCCGTCGTGCAGCGGGGTGCCGACTTCGACCTCTTGGCCGTCCTCGACGTGAAGGTGGCGGGCGATCGAGATCGACTCCTCCTGGACTTCACCCTCGTTGCCAATGACCGTGACCTTACGTTCGCGTCCGATCAGCTCCACGCGCACAACACCCGAGAACTCCGCAACTTTCGCGGCACCCTTGGGGGTACGGGCTTCGAAGAGCTCGACCACGCGGGGCAGACCGTGGGTGATGTCACTCTCGGTCACACCACCGGAGTGGAAGGTACGCATGGTGAGCTGGGTTCCCGGCTCGCCAATGGACTGGGCGGCGATGACACCGACCGCCTCACCGAGCTCAACGAGCTGGTGGGTGGCGAGTGAGAGGCCGTAGCAGGCAGCGCAGACGCCCTGAACGGCGTCACAGGTCAGCGTCGTGCGGACTCGGACGCGACTCACGGCCGAGTCGTCGCGCAGGGTCTCGAGGTCGTCGACCATCAGCATGGTGCCAGCTGTAATCGTCGAACCGTCGGACAGAGTGACGTCCTCAGCGACAACGCGACCCCACAGCTTGGTCTCGAGGTGCGCGCGCTGACCACGGGTGTCAGCGGCGACGTGCTCGATCCACATGCCCCTTTGGGTGCCACAGTCGAACTCCTTGACGATGAGCTCCTGGGCGACGTCGACGAGTCGACGGGTCAGGTAGCCCGAGTCAGCGGTACGAAGCGCGGTGTCACCAAGGCCCTTGCGGGTTCCGTGGGTTGAGATGAAGTACTCGAGGACCGACAAGCCTTCGCGGAACGAGGACTTGATCGGACGAGGAATCATCTCACCACGGGGGTTCGACACGAGGCCCTTCATAGCGGCTATCTGACGGATCTGCTGGCTGTTACCACGAGCACCCGAGTCCACCATCATGCGGATCGGGTTGTCGGCCAAAGCGTTCATGGCGCGGTCGGTAGCGTCACCGACCTCCTTGTTCGCGTTGGTCCAGATCTCGATCTCCTGCTGGCGACGCTCGTCGTCGACGATGACGCCTCGGCGGTAGTTGGTCTCGACCTTGGCAGCCTGCTCCTCGTACTTCTCGAGGATCGCGGCCTTCTCAGACGTCGTGACGACGTCGTCGATCGAAATCGTCAGACCCGACTGCGTCGCGAAGCGGAAGCCCAGCGACTTGATCGCGTCGAGCGACTCGGCGACTTCCTGGCGGCCGAAGCCGCCCGAAATCTCCTCGACGATGACACCGATGGGCGTGGCGTTCTTACCAATCAACTCGTTGACGTAACGGAAACCGAACGGCAGGGCTTCGTTGAAGAAGACCCGGCCCGGTGTCGTGATCAGCGAGCGACTGGCACCGATGACCTCGATACCGGCGGCGTCGAGACGCGCGTCGAGCGACGAGCCCTCGAGGGGACGGATCTGGATCGGTGTGCGTAACGTCACGGTCTTGTCGCCGAGAGCGTTCTCAATCTCGTAGACGTGACGGAACACTCGCTCGTTTTCGACTTTCTCGTTCGCGGGCAACGTCAGGTAGTACGCGCCGAACACCATGTCCTGTGCGGGCTCAGTGATCGGGCGACCGGTTGCGGGCGTGAAGATGTTGTTCGTCGAGAGCATCAAGATACGTGCTTCAGCCTGTGCTTCAGCCGAGAGCGGCACGTGCACAGCCATCTGGTCGCCGTCGAAGTCAGCGTTGAACGCCTTGCAAACGAGCGGGTGGATCTGAATGGCCTTGCCGTCGACCAGTACGGGCTCGAAAGCCTGGATACCGAGACGGTGCAATGTCGGCGCGCGGTTAAGCAGTACGGGGTGCTCGCGAATGACTTCTTCGAGCACGTCCCACACAATCGCCTTGCGGCGCTCAACCATGCGCTTGGCGCTCTTGATGTTCTGGGCCATCTGGGTCTCAATCAGGCGCTTCATGACGAAGGGCTTGAAGAGTTCCAGCGCCATCATCTTGGGCAGACCGCACTGGTGCAACTTCAACTGCGGACCAACGACGATGACCGAACGGCCCGAGTAGTCCACGCGCTTACCAAGAAGGTTCTGGCGGAAACGACCCTGCTTACCCTTCAGCATGTCCGAGAGGGACTTGAGCGGGCGCCCGCTCTGTCCCGCGACCGGACGACCGCGACGACCGTTGTCGAACAACGCGTCGACTGCCTCTTGCAGCATTCGCTTCTCGTTGTTGACGATGATGTCGGGCGCCCCGAGGTCAAGCAGACGCTTGAGTCGATTGTTGCGGTTGATGACGCGACGGTAGAGGTCGTTGAGGTCACTGGTCGCAAAGCGGCCACCGTCGAGCTGCACCATCGGGCGCAGGTCTGGCGGGATGACGGGCACGGCCTCGAGGATCATGGCGCGCGGGTCGTTCAAACGACGACCCTGGTCGTCACGACGATTGAACGACTGGACGATGGCGAGGCGCTTGAGGAACTTCGCGTGACGCTGCGCGCTGAGCGGCTTACGGCCGTCCTTCGCGTCAATCATCTCGCGCATGACCTTCTCTTCCTGGTCCAGGTCCATACGGTCGATCAGCTGCAGGATCGCGTTCGCGCCCATGCCACCTTCGAAGTACTCGCCGTAGCGGAAGTCCATCTCACGGTAGAGGACTTCGTCCTCGATGATCTGGCGTGAGTGCATGCCCTCGAACGTGTCGAACGCCTGCTTGGCGAGTTCGCGCTCTTCGGCGAAACGTGAACGTACGCCGTCGAGCTCCTTCTCGGTCCCGCGCTGGAGCGCACGAAGCTCTGATTCCTTCGCGCCGTCGGCCTCGAGCTTCGAAGCCCGGGCTTCGATCTCCTTCAGCTTGTTGTCGAGCGCCTTCACTTCACGCTCGGCGATCTCGATCAGCTCTTCGCTGAGACCCTGACGGAGCTCGGCGAGGTCCGCGTGACGGCGGTCAACGTCGATGAACGTGACCATGTGCGCGGCGAAGTAGATGACCTTCTCCAGCTGCTTGGCCTTGAGCTCTTCCTTGGGCGCGGTGCCCATGAGCAGGTACGCGAGCCACGAACGGGTACCACGCAGGTACCAGATGTGCACGACCGGTGCCGACAGGGCGATGTGGCCCATGCGGTCACGACGGACCTTGTCACTCGTGACTTCGACGCCACAGCGCTCGCAGACAATGCCCTTAAAACGGACTCGCTTGTACTTCCCACACGCGCACTCCCACGCCTTCTGGGGTCCGAAGATCTTCTCGCAGAACAGGCCGTCCTTCTCCGGGCGCAGCGTTCGGTAGTTGATCGTCTCAGGCTTCTTCACTTCACCTGATGACCAACTGCGAATGTTCTGCGCCGTAGCGAGACCAATGCTGATCTCATCGAACTGGTTGACGTCTAGCGGACTCATGACAACTTCCTTTCGGCGGCACGGCGGGCGTCTTCTTCATCACTGCCGCGCTCGGGACGACTGATGTCGATGCCGAGTTCGCGCGTGACGGAGAAGAAGTCCTCTTCAGTGTCAGCAAGGTCCACGTGGGCGCCGACCTTGTCGCGCACCTCGACGTTCAGACAGAGTGACTGCATTTCCTTGATGAGAACCTTGAACGACTCGGGGATTCCCGGTTCGGGCAGGTTCTGACCCTTGACGATTGCTTCGTAGGCGCGCTCGCGACCCTTCATGTCGTCGGACTTGACCGTCAACAATTCCTGGAGGGCGTAGGCGGCACCGTAGGCCTCGAGGGCCCACACTTCCATCTCACCAAAGCGCTGGCCACCGAACTGGGCTTTTCCACCCAGGGGCTGAGCTGTGATCATCGAGTACGGGCCGGTCGAACGGGCGTGAATCTTGTCGTCGACCATGTGGGCGAGTTTCAAGATGTAGGCGTAGCCAACCGAAATCGGGTTGTCATATACCTCGCCGGTGCGACCGTTGTACAACGTGACCTTGCCGTCGTTGTCCCCAGCAAGCAAGTGCTTGCCGTTGGCACCGTCGACGTTGAGCGTCGCAAAGGTGTGCTGGATGGTCGGCTTGTCCTTGGCGCGTTCGGTCTCGTCCCAGTGCGCACCGTCGAACGACGGCGTGGCGACGTAGACCGCGGGCTCAGTACGTGGGCGGGTCTTGCGATAGGGACGAGTCGCGGGGTCCTTCTGGTCCGCGTGGCCCGAGGTACCAACCGCAGGGTTGACCTCGATGCCTTCCCAACCGAAACGAGCCGCGTAGCCGAGGTGACTCTCGAGCACCTGACCGACGTTCATACGACTTGGCACACCGAGGGGGCTAAGGATGATGTCGACCGGGGTACCGTCGGCCATGAACGGCATGTCTTCCTCGGGCAGGATCTTGGAGATAACGCCCTTGTTGCCGTGACGTCCGGCGAGCTTGTCACCTTCGGAGATCTTGCGCTTCTGGGCGACATAGACCTTCACGAGCTGGTTCACGCCGGGCTGCATTTCGTGGTCCTCGTCGCGGCTGTAGACCTTGACGTCGATGACCTTGCCGGACTCACCGTGGGGAACCTTCAGCGAGGTGTCACGCACTTCGCGAGCCTTCTCACCGAAAATCGCGCGAAGCAGTCGCTCTTCAGGCGACTGCTCGGTCTCGCCCTTGGGCGTGACCTTGCCGACAAGGATGTCACCGGGCTGGACTTCGGCGCCGATGCGAACAATGCCGCGGTCGTCGAGGTCCGCGAGGATGTCGTCGGGCAGGTTCGGGATATCACGGGTGATTTCCTCGGCACCGAGCTTGGTGTCGCGGGCGTCGATCTCGTATTCCTTCACGTGGATCGACGTCAGCACGTCGTCACGAACGAGTCGCTCGTTCAAGATGATGGCGTCTTCGTAGTTATAACCCTCCCACGGCATGTACGCCACGAGCAGGTTCTTACCCAACGCGAGTTCACCGTTCGAGGTGCTCGTGCCGTCAGCGAGCAAGTCGCCGGACTTCACGATCTCGCCACCGAACACGAGGGGCTTCTGGTTGATCGAGGTGTCCTGGTTCGAACGACGGAACTTGTTCAAGTTGTACTGCTTCTTGCCCAAGGTCTTGCCGTAACGGTCAGTGACGTCCTTCTCGTACTCGACGACGATGCGGTCACCCGACACCGAGCGAACAACGCCGTCGCCTTCGGCGATCAGCACGTCACCAGAGTCCAGGGCGGCGCGCGCCTCCATGCCGGTTCCGACGAACGGAGCCTCGGGCATGATCAGCGGCACGGCCTGCTTCTGCATGTTGGCACCCATCAACGCGCGCTGCGCGTCGTCGTGCTCAACGAACGGGATCAACGAGGTAGCAACCGAGATGACCTGCTTGGTCGACACGTCCATCAGTTCGACTTCATCGGGCTTGACGAAGTCAATCTCCGAAGTGGTCGAGGACGACTTGTTCGACGCACCGACACGAAGACCGGTACCGATGGGGCCACGGCGCACGAGTACGCGTTCAGCCTTGATGGTTCCCTTGTCGTCGATTTCGGTGTTGGCCTGGGCGATGACGAAACGCTCTTCCTCGTCAGCGGTGAAGTACCGGATCTCGCCAGTGACTCTGCCGCCGGTGACGACGCGGTACGGCGTCTCAATGAAGCCGTACTCGTTGATGCGCGCGTAATTCGCGAGGTAGCCAATAAGTCCCACGTTCGGGCCTTCGGGCGTCTCGATCGGACACATGCGTCCGTAGTGCGAGGAGTGGACGTCTCGAACCTCGAGGCCGGCACGCTCACGCGACAGACCACCTGGTCCCAGGGCCGAGAGACGACGCTTGTGCGTCAGGCCCGACAGAGGGTTGTTCTGGTCCATGAACTGGCTCAGCTGGGAGGTCGCGAAGAACTCCTTGATCGCCGACATCACGGGACGGATGTTGATCAGGGTCTGGGGCGCAATCGCCTCGACGTCCTGAGTGTTCATTCGCTCGCGCACGACGCGCTCCATGCGTGAAAGACCGGTACGCAGGGCGTTCTGAATCAGTTCGCCCACGCTGCGGATGCGGCGGTTGGCGAAGTGGTCCTGGTCGTCGATGTGGTACGTGGTCTCCTTCGCGGTGCGGTCACGCGCGAGATTCAACAGGTAGGTCGCGGTCGCGAGCACTTCGGCTTTTGACAGCACGTGCAGCGACACGTTCGGACGCTCGAGGAGGTCGCCGAACAATTCGACGTTCTTCGCGACTTCGCTGCCGAGCTTGCGATCGAGCTTGTAACGGCCGACGCGGCTTAGGTCGTAACGCTTCTCGGAGAAGAAAGCACCTTCAAAGTACTGACGAGCGGCTTCGACGGTCTGCACTTCACCGGGACGCGCGCGTCGGTAGATCTCGAGCCACGCGGTCTCTTGGCTCGCGCGAAGGAAATTCTCGGGCGAGTCCTCGAGGCCGTACTTGTCCATGTGCTTGGAAATCTCGAGGTGAGCCTTCTTCCAGTCCGAGTGGAACTGGTCCTCGAGGAAGTCGAAGTGGGCGACGAACTTCTCAAAGAACGCCTCGTCCATGGCGGTGTCGAGGGCGCGAAGCAACGTGAAGATCGAAATACGACGCTTTCGCGCGATGCGAGCACCCGCGTTGGCGGCCTTGTTCTTCTTCTCTTCGAGGTCGACCTGCAGCCATTCACCGCGGCTCGGGTGGATGGTGCCTTCGAAGGCGACCTTCTCGTCCTTGCCTGGCTGGAACAGAACGCCGGGCGAACGAACGAGCTGGGACACGACGACACGCTCGGTGCCGTTGATGATGAACGTACCCTGCTCGGTCATGATCGGGAAGTCACCCATGAACACGGTCTGTTCCTTGATTTCTCCGGTCTCGGAGTTCAAGAAACGTGCGCGTACGAAGATGGGCTGCGAATAAGTCGTCGCGCGCTGGCGACACTCTTCAACAGTGAACTTTGGTGGGCTCTTCAAGTCCGCGTCATCAGGGTCGAACTCAAGTTCGAGCGACAGTCGACCGGTGAAGTCAGAAATCGGCGAAAGGGCTTCAAAGGCCTCGCGCAGACCCTGCTTCATAAACAGGTCAAAACTGTCTCGCTGAATTTCGAGGAGGTTGGGCAGGGGGTGTGCTTCACCCAGTGCCGAGAAGTTAAAGCGCTCCGGGCTAGTGGACCGAGACGTCAACGGTCTATCCTCCGTGTGAGTGGGTGGCTACTACAGGTTTTTCCCATGGCCACGAGCAAAACAGCGTCAAGAGATGACAAAGTTGAGCAGAGGAACACGGTCTTTCGATGTTAGTCCCTAAACAGGGGATGCGCAAGTGGCGCTCCCCGAATGGGATGCGCGGCCGCTTTGCGGTTGCGCTCACCCTAGGCACTTTCGCGGCCGAGGTCAAGTATCTCTTCCAACCAAGCAAAATCGCCCCGATCGGCGGACCGATCGGGGCGATTTTCCTTGAAATTCTTGGACTACTTGACTTCCACCGTCGCGCCAGCCGCTTCGAGAGCAGCCTTTGCCTTGTCGGCGTCGGCCTTCGAGACCTTCTCCAGAACGGGCTTGGGAGCGCCGTCCACGAGGTCCTTGGCTTCCTTCAGACCCAGGTTGGTAAGGGTACGAACTTCCTTAATTACCTGGATCTTCTTCTCGCCACCGCTCGTCAGAATGACGTCGTAGTCGCTCTTCTCCTCGGCAGCCGCGCCGGCGTCAGCGCCGCCAGCCGATGCGGGTGCAGCAACAGCCGCGGGGGCCGCTGCAGTCACGCCGAACTTCTCTTCGAACTCCTTGAGCAGTTCGCTCAGTTCGATGACAGAAAGCTCAGCGATGCCGTCGAGAATCTGCTCCTTGGTCAGGGTTGCAGCCATGGTGATTCCTTTCTTTTATTCGTTTCGGTACTGCGTTGGTGTGGGTTATTCGGCCGGTTCGCTCGCGGCGTCCTCAGTGGGAGCCTCGGTGGTTTCGGCCTCGGCGTCGGCCACGGGGGCCTCTTCCTCGACCGCGACCTCCGCGACAACCGCCGCGGCGTCGTCGCTCGCTGCGGGTGCAGCTTCCTCGACCCCGGCCGGAGTCTCGGCGGCTTCTTCGACCTTGTCGTCAGCAGGGACAGCAGCGCCGCCCTTGCTTTCGAGAAGGGCCGAGAGGCCGTAGGCGAAGTTTTGCGGAACGGCCTTCAAGAGGCCGGCCATGGTGCGAAGTGGTGACGCCAACAGTCCGGCGAACTGCGCCAGGAGGACGTCGCGGCTCGGCAGGTCGGCCAGCGCGGTGAGGTCCTTGAACGAAAGTGACTTGCCGTCGACGACGCCGCCCTTCACGATCAACTTCGGTGACTCCCTGGCGAAGTCGCGCAGGGCCTTGGCGACTGCGGACACGTCGCCATCCACGAAGGCAATAGCGGTTGGGCCCTGGAGGTACTCGCCGATGGACTCGACGGCGGTGCCGGCGATGGCGCGCAGCACGAGGGTGTTCTTGAAGACTTTGTAGTCGGCGCCGAGCGAGCGCAACCGGCGGCGCAGGCTCGAGATCTCCGCGACGGTGAGACCGCGGTACTCGGTCACAACCGCGGTGGACGTGCTGTCGACCTTGGCCTTCAGCTCATCGACGGTGGCAATCTTGTCGGGGCGAATCTTGCTCATACTGACTCCTTCACCGGATGCCGCCCGGTACGGGCCTTAGACATCCATGCGAGCGAGTCACCCGAGGGCACACTCAAAATCCTCGTCAGGCTGACCCTTCGGTCACTTAAGTGGGCGAACCCACACCGGATGTCTTCGGCGTTCTTCTCAATCTGTTGCACAAACAACGTGCGGGGACAACATCGTAGTGACGGGGCACTCGCCCCGTCAAAACGTTGTCTAGGCCGAGGCCAAAGCCTCTTCGTGCGCCTTGGTGCGCGTGGGGTCGATCTTGACACCGGGTCCCATGGTGGAGGACACGGTGATGCTCATGAGGTAGCGGCCCTTGGCACTCGCGGGCTTCACGCGGACAATCTCGTCGACGACGGCCTGCACGTTGCGCACGAGGTCGTCACGACTGAAGCTCACCTTGCCAACGCGCAGTTGCACGTTGCCGATCTTGTCGGTGCGGTACTCAACGCGTCCACCCTTGAACTCGGTGACGGCCTTGGCGACGTCCATCGTGACCGTGCCGGTCTTGGGGTTCGGCATGAGACCACGCGGTCCGAGCACGCGGCCGAGGCCACCCACCTGACCCATGAGGTCGGGGGTCGCAATAGCGATGTCGAAGTCGAGGAAGCCACCGGCAACCTTGGCGACGAGGTCCTCGGCACCGACGATGTCAGCACCGGCATCACGGGCGGCCTGCGCTGCTTCGCCAGCGGCGAAGACGGCGACGCGGTTGGTCTTACCCGTGCCGGCGGGCAGCGAGAGCGTGCCTCGCACGATCTGCTCGGCCTTGCGGGGGTCGACACCCAGGCGAAGGGCGAGTTCGACGGTCTCATCGAACTTCGCGGTTGCGAGGTTCTTCACCTTTTCGAGCGCCTCGGGAATCGTGAGGAGCTCTTCGCGGTCGACCTGAGCCAGCGCGTTTGTGTAGTTCTTACCGTGCTTCATTGTTCTCTCTCCTAGCCCGCGACCGAAATGCCCATGGAACGGGCAGTGCCGGCAACTTGCAACTTGGCCATCTCGAGGTCATCAGTGTTGAGGTCCTTGAGCTTGGTCTTGGCGATCTCTTCGACCTGGTCCATGGTCACCGACGCGACGGTCTCACGACCGGCGAGGTGGGCCCCCTTGGCGACACCCGCGGCTTGGCGCAAGAGCACCGGCGTGGGCGGGGTCTTCAAGACGAACGTGAAGGAGCGGTCCTCGTAGATCGAGATATCGACCGGGATGACCGTGCCCTTCATGGACTCGGTGGCGGCGTTGTACTGCTTGCAGAACTCCATGGTCTGAATACCGTGGGGCCCTAGGGCGGTACCTACCGGCGGCGCAGGGGTCGCCCCGCCCGCCTCGAGCTGAATCTTTACGACTGCAACAACCTTTTTAGCCATGGCTATCTCCTTACAAGTTCTCTAGAGCTTCGTAACCTGCGTGAAGTCCAACTCCACGGGGGTTTCGCGACCGAAGATGTCGACCAATACCTTGACCTTGAGCTGGTCCTCGTTGATCTCGGCGACGTGGCCCGAGAACGTTGCGAAGGGACCGGTCTTGATCTGCACGGTGTCATTGACTTCGAATTCGTGGGTGGGCATGCGACGCTTGGCGGTCGGCTGCTCGACACCTTCAATGTTGGGACGGATGATGTTGTCCACCTCACGGCGCGTGAGCGCGGTGGGTCGGGTCTTCTCGGCGCCGACGAAACCGGTCACGCCCGGCGTGGAGCCGATGACGTAGAAGATCTCGGGATCCGGCTCGCAGCGGATGAGCAGATAGCTCGGGAACATGCGCTTACTGACCGTGACCTTCTTGCCCGCCTTGAACTCGGTGACGTCCTCTTCGGGCAAGTAGATCTCGTAGATGCTCTCGCCCAACTCACGGGCCTTGATGATGTTGTTAAGAGCGCCGATGACCTTCTGCTCGTGACCGGCGAACGTGTGAACGATGTACCAACGACCGGGACGGTCGAAGGCGCTCTCGACAATGGGCTCTTCGTCAAGTCCATCCTCGAGGATGGTGACGTCGAGAACTCCTTCATCGGTGACGTCGTTCTCGTCGGTCAAGGGGGTTTCGATATCACTCATTGTCGTTGCCTTACTTCTGGAAGAGGAACGTTACGAACTTCGAGAATCCAAAGCCGAGGCCGAAAATCAAAGCGGTCATGAAGATGAGCACGAAGAGCACGATGGCCGTGTAGTTGATGACCTCGGGACGGGTCGGCCACGCGACCTGTCGCATCTCTTCTCGGATCTCGCGGAAGAACTGACGCGGCGTGGCGCGCTGTCCGCGACGGCGCTGCACGTCCTGTGCTGAAGTGCGGCGTGACGAAGTTGCGCCGTCGGCGCCCACCTGTCCCTGTCGCTGCATCATGCGCTTTTGTTCGCGGTTCATTTCACGTCTCTCGTTGTCACATCGGTTACTACGTATCGAAAAATCTCCGAGCAGGGCAGGAGGGACTCGAACCCCCAACCCCCGGTTTTGGAGACCGGTGCTCTACCAATTGAGCCACTGCCCTCTGCGACTACACACCAGATACCAGTGGGTGGCCGTAGGGAAGATAAATCTTACCACCCTCGCGCGCGAGGTTCCTTAGCGGGTCTCTTTGTGCAGTGTGTGCTTGCGCTCCCACTGGCAGTACTTGGACATCTCGATGCGCTCGCGGTCGTTGACCTTGTTCTTCATCGTGATGTAATTACGGCGTTTGCACTCCTCACAGGCCAAGGTGACCTGTATACGCTTTTCATTCTTTGCCATCGTTCTCTCCTCTATCTACTGCGTTCACTGCATAGGCCCCCGCAGGGTCCTGCCTGGTAGCGGCGGCGGGACTCGAACCCGCGACAACACGATTATGAGCCGTGTGCTCTGACCACCTGAGCTACGCCGCCTGGCGAGCCCTCTGTCGGGATTGAACCGACGACCCCTTCCTTACCATGGAAGTGCTCTACCACTGAGCTAAGAGGGCAATCGTGTCAAAAAGACACGGAGGCGAATTGTACTCCGACAGCGGTGGGTCTTTCCAACCGACCACGACTACCCTTGACTCTCATGAGAACTCGCCTGGTCGAATTGGACGATGCCACGGCCCTCATGAACATCTACAACCCCGAAGTGGTCGAAACCACCGTCACCTTCGACCTCATTCCTCGCACCTTAGAGGAGCAGGAGGACTGGATCCGCACCCATTTGCACACTCACCCGTGCATCGTGGCGGTAAACGACGAGGACGATCTGGGCGAAATCGGAGCTCGGGGTGAGAAGATCCTTGGTTTTGCACTGGTTTCACCCTTCCGGACCCGGCCCGCGTACGCCACGACCGTCGAGAATTCGGTGTACGTGCTGCGAGGGGCCCGCGGACGAGGCGTCGGCGAGGTGCTGTTGCGCGAACTCATCACCACGGCCGACGAATCGGGTTTTCACTCACTGATCGCTCGAATCGTCGGTGAAAACGGCGGTTCGATCCGCCTCCACGAAAAATGCGGGTTTACCCTGGTCGGGACCGAGATCGAAGTGGGCCGTAAACACGGGCACTGGTTGGACGTCGTCGAGTACCAATACGTCGTACCTGACCAACACGGCTAAACCGAAATTTCGCTCGGCTGCTCGGGCCACGACCATTGGGTCCAGCGACCCATGGGCAGCACCAATACCCCGCCGAGCACCCCAACAGCCAGGGCGATCAACAGCGGATTGCTGTGCACGAGGCCCGCGAGGAGTTCGCGACCGCCGGGCAAGCCAATAAACGGCCCGGCGATGGACAGTGCGAGTAACCAGAAGTGCTCGCGGCCCTGATAGCTTGCGGCGAGCAGTACGAGTCCCCAGGCGAAATACCACGGCTGGACGACGGGCCCGAGCTCGACGAAAAGTAGGAGCGCCACCGCGAGCGAGCGGACCCAGCCCCGCCGCTCACCGTAGATCAGCAGCCAGACGGCGAAACCAACCGCGGCGAGCAGACCAATGAACCTCGTCACCGACAGAATTGGCGAAAGGCTGATCGAATGCAGGCCAAGCGCGTGCAACGTGTTGGTGATCGCCATGCCGACGCCGGTCGCCGGTGCCGCCCACGAGCGGACCGTGCCATTGGAGAGCAGATTCTTCACCCACCCGAAGCCGAAGCCCGCAAGCTCGGTCCACAGGGCGAGGGTCGTCCCCGCGACGACGACGGCGATCAGAATCGGCCTTATCCGCTCTCGCACGCTGGCCTTGGGCCCGAGCCAGTTCCAGGCGATGAAGGCCAGCCCGAGCGCCGCGGGTGCTTTGATGGCAGTCGCGCACGAGACAAAAAATAGCCCCCACACCGGATGTCGCTTCACGGCCAGCGCGATACCGACAACGAGGAACCCGGTCATGATCGCGTCGTTGTGGGCCCCGCCGATCAGGGTGAGCAGCACCAGTGGGTTCATCGCGGCGAGCACGAACGCCTCACCAGGGTCGCGGTTCATGGCGCGCGCGAGCAGCACGATGCCGTATCCGATCATCGCCACCGCGAAGACCTCGAGCAATCGCAGCCCGACGACCGTCGCCAACTGGTTGTGACGGGTGATCCTGTCAATCGAGCCGTCGAGGAACAAGAAGAACGGTCCGTAGGGCGCGGGCGTGTTGCCCCAGAGCGGGTCGACGGGAGTGACGTAGGGACTCGATCCGAGTGAGAAGGGACCGAGAATGTACGGGCTCAGGTGGTAACTGGTCATCTCACCCTGGGCCGCGTAGCTGAACACGTCACGAGAGAACATCGGCGGCGCCGCGATCATCGGCGTCGCCCAGAGCAACAGCATCCACCAAAGTGACTTGAGCGACGCTCCGGGGTGCAACTTCATGACCTCAGCGAGTCGCAGCCACACCCTCATCAGGAGCAACAGACCGCCGTAGACCAACATGATCGACAACAGGAACTTGGTCTCGCTCGACGGACCCGCGGGGTACGACGAAGGCTCGCCGAAGAACCACGTGTTGAGCATGTCGAACTTGAAAGGCGAGTTGGTGAACGATCCGCCAGCGAGAATCAGGCACATCGCGACGAATCCGAGCACAGCGGGCTGCCAGAGAAAACTCCAACCTTCGAAGGGGCCGGGCGTGAATCGCCCGAGCGGCGTGTAGCGGCGCTCGAGGAGCTGGACGCCCGACTCGAATTTGCTGGCGACTCGTTCGTAGGTGCGTCGAACCGCAATCGCCCACGACTTCAGTCGGATCACGCCACTCCCTTCGCCCTTGGTCAGAGCAACCGTACTCCGCGTTTTCAACTCAGGACGCGGCCAATTCAGCGGAAACTGAATTGGCCATGGTGGGCCGGGAGGGATTTGAACCCCCGTAGGCAAAGCCGTCTGGTTTACAGCCAGATCCCATTGGCCGCTCGGGCACCGGCCCGCCGAGAATCCTACTGCTCTTCACCGACCCACTTCCAATGGAGCCAGCATCTACGATTCGAACATGCCAAGTTTCGACATTGTCTCTGAGATCGACCTGCAGGAAGTCCGCAATGCAGTGGACCAAGCCAACCGTGAGGCGACCACCCGTTTCGACTTCAAGGGAACGAACGCGACCATCGAGTTCAACGAGAAGGAGTTGACGCTGTCGGCCTCGACCGAGGACCGCCTGCGCGCCCTCTACCAACTCCTCGAAGAGAAGATGGTCAAGCGCTCGGTGTCGCTCAAGTCCCTCGACCCGGGCAAGATTGAAGAAGCGAGCCACAGTGCCGCACGACAGAAGATCGCACTGAAGGCCGGCATCTCCCAGGAGATCGGCAAGCAGATCAACAAGATGGTGAAGGAAATGGGAGTGAAGAACCTGAGTTCGTCGGTCCAGGGTGATCAGGTCCGTGTGACCGGCAAGCAGCGCGACGATCTGCAGCAGGCCATCGCGTTCTTCAAGCAGGCCGACATGTCGGTCCCACTGCAGTTCACTAACTTTCGCGACTGATCCCGGTCTCCTCGACCACGAGGTGCTCATCGATGTCGTGGAGCTTGTCGGAGTGAAAGATCTTGTTGAAGACGAGAATCTTCAGGACCCAGAAGATCGCGAAGCTCAACAGGTTGACGCCGGCGACGAGACCGGTGTTGATGAGGTGGTCCCAGTTGTGCGTGTGCACCAGGTGCTTCACCCAGAGTGCGCCCAACATGGAAAAACCGATGCCGAGGAACGACATCGACCAGTACGGCACGACTTCGTTTCGAAAGTGGCTCTTGCCGCGCTTGCCCCACGCCCACACCCGGTTGAGGTAGTACGAGGGGATGATGGCGATCACGTTACCGAAGAGCGTCGCCTCGAGCACACCGTGAATGATGTGGAAGCCGTACGTAATGAGGATCGCCGAGAGCGAGACGCCCGTCGTGATCACCGAACTGGTCGTGTAGCGGATAAGTTTCTTGCCCTGGTGGGTCTTTGACCACACCAAAAGGTCACTTATCCGTTTCGACACGCTCACCACCCTACTTGGCACGCCATCGTGGTACTGAGGAGTGACACAATGTATGAATGTCTGAATCCTTAGAATTTCTGGTGAAGCTCCTCGATATCGAGACCATCGAGGTCAACACCTTCCGCGGTGAACACCCCGCGGAAGAGCGTCAGCGCACCTTTGGCGGTCAGGTCGCCGCCCAGGCGTTGATGGCGGCGGGTCGCACCGTCGAGCACGGAAAAGTGCACTCGCTGCACTCCTACTTTCTTCGCCCCGGCGACCCAAGCATCCCCATCCTCTTCGAAGTCGACCGGATCCGTGACGGCAAGAGTTTCACGACCAGGCGCGTCGTCGCCATCCAGCACGGGCGCGCCATTTACAACATGCAGGCGAGTTTCCACACCGAAGAGGTCAGTCTCGAGCACCAGGCCCCGATGCCCGACGTGGTCGGACCCGAGACGATCAAGCCAATGCTCGAGCGCATCAAGGACGGTGGCTTCGTGGTCGACGAGTGGTTCCAGCGCCAGCACCCCATTGACCAGCGCTACGTCGGGGAGTTGCCGTGGAGCCCGCAGCGTAGTCTCGAGCCGCGCCAGCAGATCTGGATCAAGGCTGACGGCACACTGCCCGATGACCCTCTCCTGCACGCGTGCGTCATCACCTACGCGAGCGACATGAGCCTCATGGACGCCATCCTCATCCCCCATCAGATTCGCTGGGATGACGGAACATTCATGGGCGCGAGCCTCGACCACTGCATGTGGTTCCACCGGGACCTTCGCGCCGACGAATGGATGCTCTACGACATGGAGTCGCCAATCGCCCACGGGGGGCGCGGCCTCGCGCGCGGCTTCCTCTTCAACCAAGCGGGAAAGTTGCAAGTCTCAATGGTCCAAGAGGGGCTCACGCGCATCGTTGACCCCACGAAGAACAAGCACTAACTCACAACAGGCCCTGATACGCAGCGGGCCGCCAACGACTGCGAGACAATCGCTGCGAGCTCAGCCGCCACCGGTCACCACGTGGCTCGCCGTTTACATCCGTATGCTCGCAACAACTCATCGAGGCGACCAACGCCAAAAGTGAAACCGTTAAGCGCGCTGAGCGATGGGAACGTAGTTGCGAACTTCTGGGCCGATGTAGAGCTGGCGAGGACGCGCAATCTTCATGTCCTGGTTCAGCAACTCTTGGAAGTGGGCCAGCCAGCCCGACGTGCGCGGAATCGCGAACAGCACGGTGAACATCTCGACCGGGAAACCCATGGCCTGATAGATGAGTCCCGAGTAGAAGTCCACGTTGGGGTAGAGCCGACGCGAGATGAAGTAATCATCCTTCAGCGCAATCTCTTCGAGCTTCAAGGCGATGTCAAGTAGCGGGTTCTTGCCGGTGACCTTGAAGACGTCATCGGCAGTCTTCTTGATGATGGTCGCGCGCGGGTCGAAGTTCTTGTAGACGCGGTGACCGAAGCCTTCGAGCTTCGTCTTGCCCTGCTTCACGGTCTCGATGAAGGCTGGGATGTTCTCGATGCTGCCGATCTTGTTGAGCATCTTGAGCACCGCTTCGTTCGCGCCACCGTGGCGCGGGCCATAGAGCGCTGCGGTCGCCGCTGCGGTCGCGACGTAGGGATCGCCGTGGGAGGAGCCCACGACGCGCATCGCGGTGGTGCCGCAGTTCTGCTCGTGGTCGGCGTGCAGGATAAACAGCACGTCGAGTGCCCTGGCGAGAATCGGGTCCGGCTCGTAACGCGGCTCGGCGACCTTCCACATCATCGAAAGGAAGTTCTGGGTGTAGCCGAGCGAGTTGTCCGGGTATACGAACGGCATGCCGACCGAGAAGCGGTGCGCGGCGGCGGCGAGCGTGGGCATCTTCGCGATCAGGCGCACGACCTGCTTGTGCAGGATCTCAGGGTCGTCGAGGACTTTGGCGTCCTTGTAGTAGGTCGACAGCGCCGCGATCGCGGACACCAGCATCCCCATCGGGTGCGCGTCGTAGTTGAAACCTTCCAGGAAGCGCTTGCGGACGTTCTCGTGAATGAAGGTGTGATACGTGATCTCCTTGTTCCACTCGGCCGACTCCGCGGCCGTCGGCAACTCCCCGTGATTCAAGAGATAGGCGACTTCGAGGTAGGTCGACTGTTCGGCGAGCTGCTCAATGGGATAGCCGCCATACCGGAGTATTCCGGCGTCGCCGTCAAGATAGGTAATGGCGGATTCACACGCGGCGGTCGCCATGAAGCCGGGATCGTAAAACCAAACACCTGGTACAGCCTTTGAGAAATCCTTCGCGGCGATGCCACCGTTTTCTATAGGAATTTCTCGAGTTTCACCAGTGCGATTGTCGATCACGGTAATGGACTCGGTCACGGTTCCTCGATTCAACTTAGGGGGCATGGCCATCGTAGGCGAACTCGCCGGTAGGCCCAACTTCTAGGAGTTCCCCGACGGCGACACTATGACGCTGTAGCGACGAAGTCGCGACATTTTCGCCCCCGCCGGCGCGCCGGCGACGCTGATCGTCAGGATCGCATGCTCGCTGTTCGCCATCGAGAACAATTTGGGCACGAAGGCGAACGACGCCAGTGGTCCAATGGTCGTGCTGAGCGATTGGCGGCTCGCGACCCCCAGGTGATTGGTCAGCGACAGCGTCACCGTGACCATGACCGGCTGGTCGGCATAACTGGCGTTGGAGACCGAGATGCCAAGGCGCATCGATGACGTCGGGGGCAACAGCAACTCGCCCGCAATCGCGGGCAGCGGGGCCGGATTCACCGACACCGCCGAGATGCCGATCCCTCGCGTCACCTGGAGCGACACGGAGTGATTGAGTAACCCGAGCACGGTCGCGATGTTGAGCAAGGCACTAGAATTGCTGGTCGCGAGCAGCGTGACTCGTCCGGGCTCCCTGTGCAGCCCCCACCGCGCGACCTTCCACTGCTCGGACGTCGCCATCAATGATGACTGGGCGTTCGCGACGGTGGTGGTGGCCGTGTCCTTGGTCGCCGTCGCCGTCCAGGGCAGGCTCATCGAATGAGCCACGTTGGCGAGTAGCACCTCGTAGTCGTCGGCCCTCTGCTCGGTCAACTGGCCGAGCACGTCGTTCACCCCGTGGGCGAGGTGCGGCCGGCGAAGCAGATTCGCCTCGGACTGCCAGAGCGGCAGTTGCTCTTGCAACTGTTCAAGACGGGCCGCGAACACGGGACGGGTCAAGGTCTGGCCGTGCGTAAGCAAGTAGGTGAGGTGCCCGTCGAAGTCGTTCTCCTGGGTCACCACTGCGTTGGCGAACGCGGCGAAGGTGCGGTTCTCGGTCTTTCGCGGACTGATGGCGCCATGGGCCGACCGGGAGACGTCTCGCGCAAAGACCAAGACGAGCAACGTGACGACGAGCGCCACGGTCAAGAGCAGCGTGTGTCGACGACGTTGAGCGCGAGTGCGGGCCACGTCGTAAGAACTTACTCACTCACCAAATCAGCGAGTCCGTAGCCGACGATTACTCCTCGTCGTAGTCCTCGACGTCGATGATCTCCGAAACTCCCTCAGCGAGGGGGTTCTCCGGGTCGAGCCCCCACCGCGCGTCGTTCAGGGCTACAGGTTCTTCGTGGATACTGGCCAGCTCGGGCACGCTCTTGGCGCGCTGCGCGCCGCCTAGGCGACGGATCTCGCGCGCCGAAACTATGAGCCGCGACTCGACCGACTTGACCACCTGGTTGTAGTTGCCCACGGTGTCATTCAGCGATCTTCCGAGTTTCGCGATCGGCTCGGCGACCAGACGGATCCGATCGACGATCTTCTCGGCGAGGTCGAGGATCTCCTTCGCGTTGATCTGCGAGTTGTGCTCACGAAGTATCAGCGCCACCGACCACAGGAGCGAAAGCAGGTTCGTCGGCCCGACGACGAGGACCCGCTCCTTGGCGGCGAACTCGTGCAGCGTCGGATCGGCGTCAAAGGCGGCCGTGATAGCGGCGTCGCTCGGGACGAAGCACACCGTGAACTCGGGCGCCGGCGTGATCACCTCCCAGTAGGACTTCTCCTTCAGCGTCCTCACATGGCCGCGGAGCTTGCGGGCGAATTCCTCGAAGTGGCGCCGGCGCTCTTCAACGTCCTCGGTGGCGATCGCACGCTCGAAGTCGTCGAACGGGAACTTCGCGTCAATCGCGATACGCACGCCATTGGGCATGTTCACGATGCAGTCGGGTCGAAGGGACCGGCCCAGATCGTTGACACCCGTGACCTGAAGGTCGTAGTCGATGTTGCGGTGCAGGCCCGAGACTTCCATCACGTTGGCGAGTTGGATCTCACCCCATTTACCTCGCTGGTCACCACGGCCCAGCAACTGATTCAATCGTCGCGTCTCCGCCTGGGTCTTCTGCTGGGCGTCAAGCAACTCACTGGCCCTGTTCTTCACGTCCGAGAGCGCTCCCACGTGTTCCTTGTTGAAATCGGCCAGATTCCGTTTGTACTCATCCAGAAGGTCCTCGAGTGGTTTCAGCGTGTGCGTCAGTTTTGAGTCGCGTTCTTTCAAGACCTGTTCCTGGGACAGGTTGAACTGCTCCACGGTCTGTCGCAGGACCCGGTTCGACGTGTTCTCGAACGTCACGTCGAGATTATTGAGCGCCGTCTCGTGTTCGAGGCGTTCGCGCTCCAGCATCGCCTGGGTCGATTCAAGCTGCGTATCACGCACCGCCAACTCTTGGTTCGCCGTCGCCAAGGCGTCACGCGTCGACTGACTTCTCTTGATCGAAAGGCTCCAGGCGACGGCGGCCCCGAACACCACGCCGACGATGCCGATAAGAAGTGCCAACATTGACTTTCCCTTTCGTTGGATCACCAACACCCTAGATAAGTGCTGTTACACCCAGGTAGCCTTTACCCATGTACCGCCTCTTTGGTTCCAGCTCTCGACAGAACGAGACCCCCGAGCCCGAGGACGGTGGACTCTCCGACCAGATGCGCCGGGACGTCGTCAGGGTTTTCGCCCTTGTCGGTGAGGCAATAGCCGAGGCGACGCACGCCCTGCTCGCCGGCGACCGAGAGCTCGCGAAACGCGTGGTCGAGCAGGACATCGCCATCGACAGCCTCGTGAACCGGATGGTCATGGATGCTGAGCAGCAGCTCATTGAGAACAACGCCATGACGGCACCCACCCGGCGCATGTTGCTGACCTTGATGCGCATCCTGCCCGAGGTTGAGCGCAACGGCGACCTCGCCGAACACATTGCACGACGCGCCGCGCGCGGACTGGGCGGTGAGATGTCACCGCGCAGCCGCGGTCTCGTTGAGCGGATGGGTGAAGTCGCCTCCACTATCTGGCGCGAAGCGAGCGACGTGATCATCGACGGGAAACTCGAAGCCGCCGGTGCGATCGAAGACATCGACGACGAACTCGACGATCTCCACGTGTCGCTCACCGCGGAACTTACGTCAGGTTCGATGACGTTGCCCGTCGCAGTCGAGCTTGCGCTGTTGGCGCGCTTTTACGAGCGTTTCGGAGATCACTGTGTCAATCTGGCGCGGCGCCAGGTTGGCCGCAACGGCGCGGATTAGCGAAGCTTCATCCACGCTTCGGCGATTTGCACCGCGTTGAGAGCAGCGCCCTTTCGCAAGTTATCGCCGCACAAGAAGAGCGAGAGTCCGTTGGGCACTGTTTCGGCACGACGAATGCGACCAACGTACGTCGGGTCCTTGCCCGCCACGAGACGTGGTGTCGGCAGGTCGTGCACGACGACCCCGGCGGCGTCCATCAACAGCTCTGTCGCCTTCTCGGGCGAGATCGCCCGTTCGAAGCTCGCGGTGATGGCGAGGGAGTGACCCGTGAAAACCGGCACGCGTACGCACGTGGCGTCCACGAGGAGATCGCCGATCTCGAGAATCTTGCGACTCTCGTCGCGCAACTTCTGTTCCTCACCCGACTCGAGCGATCCGTCGTCGACGATGGAGCCGGCCAGGGGAACAACATTGTGCGCAATGGTCGCGGGGAACTTGATCCCCTGATCGAGGGGAAACGCCGATCCGTCGAAGGTCAGGACGCGAACGTCGCTGTTGCGTGTCGACTCGAGCTGGTTGGCCAGTTCGTCGACGCCCTCTCGGCCCGCTCCGCTGACCGCCTGGTAGGTCGCGACCGTCATTGAACGGAGCCCGGCGGCGAGGTGCAGCGGCTTCAGCACCGGCATGGCGGCCATCGTCGTGCAGTTCGGGTTCGCGACGATTCCCTTGGGGATCGAACGCAAAGCGTGCGCGTTCACTTCGGGCACGACGAGCGGGACGTCGGGGTCCATGCGCCACGCTGAGGAATTATCGATCACGACGGCGCCCGCAGCGGCGAGTCGCGGCGACAGGATCTTGGACGACGAGGCGCCCGACGAGGCGAGCGCAATCTCGATACCGGTGAAGTCCGCCGTGGCGGCATCCTCGATCTCGATGGCTCGACCGTTCCAGTCGAGGATGTGCCCGGCCGAGCGTGAGGATCCAAAGAATCGAATCTCGTCGACCGGGAAGTTTCGCTCGCGCAGAATTGCGCGCATGACGGTTCCAACTTGGCCCGAGGCCCCAACAATCGCTACTCGCATGCGTGAAGTCTAGGTCTACGCGTCGAGACCGAACGCAGTGTGCAGGGCACGAACTGCGTCGCCCACCTTCTCCGCGCGAAGCACGCACGAAATTCGAATTGAACTCGTCGAGATCATCTCGATATTGATTCCATTGTCGTAAAGCGTCTCGAACATCAGCGCGGTCACGCCGGGATTCGACTTCATTCCCGCGCCGATGATTGACACGCGTCCGATTTTGTCGTCGGTCGTCACGAACGCGGCACCAATCTGCTCCTTGACGTGCGCACAGGTCTCTGCGGCGGCAGCGAGTTCGGTCTTCGCGACGGTGAATGAGATGTCGGTAAGCCCGTTCGCGGCGGTGTTTTGGACGATCATGTCGACGTTGATGCCACGGTCGGCGAGCTCGCGAAAGAGCTTCGCGGCAATGCCGGGACGGTCGGGCACCCCGCCCACCGTCACCTTCGCCTCGGACTTGTCGTCGGTGATGGCTGATACGACGGCTTCTTCCATAGTGGGGTCCTCCTCCACAATCCAGGTACCTGGCTCCCAGGTGAAACTTGATCGAACGTGCAGCGGGACGCCGTGACGACGCGCGAACTCGACGGAGCGCAGCATCAACACGCGCCCCCCGGTGGCGGCAATCTCCATCATCTCGTCGAAGGAAACCTTCGCGAGACGACGGGCCTTGGCGACAACGCGCGGATCCGCGGAAAAGACGCCGGTCACGTCGGTGTAGATCTCGCACACGTCGGCCTTCAAGGCGGCCGCGAGCGCCACGGCGGTGACGTCCGACCCGCCACGGCCAAGCGTCGTGATGTCCTTCTCGGTCGAGACACCCTGGAAGCCGGCGACGACCGGCACGAGTCCCGCATCGAGCGCCTCACGGATCCGGTCGGGGCGAATTTCGAGGATCTTGGCGCGGGTGTGGTCGGTGTCGGTGATGATGCCCGCCTGGGACCCGGTGAACGAGGCCGACTCCACACCGTGATCGGCAAGCGCCATGCTCACCAGTGCCATGGAAATACGCTCGCCGGCGGTGAGCAACATGTCAAGTTCGCGTGGCGGGCGGGTCGGCGACACGTCATCGGCGAGGCGAATCAACTCGTCAGTGAACTTTCCCATCGCCGAAACGACCACGACGACGTCATCGCCGGCCTCGCGCGTACGGGCCACATGGTCAGCAACGGCACGGATTCTCTCCGCATCTCCGACCGAAGTGCCACCGTACTTTTGAACAACGAGCGCCATGCACATAGAGATTAGTTGAGCGGAACAGAGGCCCACTTTGGGCCTACTAAAGTCGCACCCATGGCTACTCCCAAACGTGAACGTCAAAAAGCGGCTCGCCGTCAGAAAATGGAACACATGCAGCGCCAGGCGAAGCGCCGCCAGACGATACGCCGATCAGTCATCATTGCCGTCGTCGCAATAGTCGTCGTGGGATCCGCCGCACTCCTCTTCTCGGGCAAGAGTTCGCCGACAACAACGACCACGACGTCGACCACAGCCTCATCATCGCCCACCACCACGGTGGCAACGTCGACCGGTGCCTCGACCACCACAACCACCCCAACTGCTTCGGCGTTCGCCCCCGTTGGCGATCCGTCGCCGGCGGGCAAGTACGGCACCGCACCGACGGTGATCGTGCCCACGACCGCGGCGCCCACCAAGCTCGAGGTCAGCGACCTGATAAAGGGCACCGGCACGACGGCGACCGATGGCCGCACCCTCGAGGTGCAGTACGTGCTCGCCACCTATTCGAGCCACAAGGTCGTCCAGTCTTCGTGGACCTCGTCACCGTTCAGCTTCCAATTGGGCGTCGGCGCTGTGATCAAGGGCTGGGACGAAGGAATGCTTGGCATGCGCGTCGGTGGCCGCCGAGAAATGATCATCCCGCCCTCTCTCGGCTACAAGAACGTAGCCCAGGGCCCCGGCATCACCGCCAACGACACGCTGGTCTTCGTCGTCGACCTTTTGAAGGTCAGCTAGGCGCAGTTGCGCGCCAAGAGCAGTACCAATCGGTCGCTACGAACCCAGTTGACCACGTGCCGTAGGATTATTGACCGCAGCATCACCACGACCACGACGAGGACACCATGAGCGATCTCACTCCCAACCCCGACGGCACCAGTCCGCAGCGCCAGAAGTTCGACGCGGCACCGCCGATGATCATCGACACCGCGAAGAACTACACCGCGACCATGGTCACCTCCAAGGGAACGCTCGAGATCGTGCTGGACGCGCTCGGCGCGCCAGTGACCGTCAACAGCTTCGTGTACCTCGCCCGCTGGCACTATTACGACGGCATCGTCTTTCATCGCGTCATCCCGGGCTTCGTCCTCCAGGGCGGCGACCCGACGGGCACCGGTGCCGGCGGTCCGGGTTACCGCTTCGACGACGAGTTGCCCAAGGCCGGTCGTTACGAACTGGGTTCACTGGCCATGGCCAACGCCGGCCCCAACACCAACGGCTCGCAGTTCTTCGTCATCTCAGGTCCCGACGGCATGCGCCTGCCCCCGCTGTACGCGCTCTTCGGCAAGGTCGTGAAGGGTCTTGACGTCGTACAGACCATCAACGACATCGGTTCGCCCTCGGGCGCACCGCGTGAGAGCGTCGTCATTGAATCGGTGACGATCACCGAGTCCTAAAGAGCCGACACCTCGGACCCTCGAGTCACGATCACGTCATCGCCCGCAACGACCCGCCACGCGCCATTCGCGCGCTCGACGATACCAAGCGGCCCGAGGACAACCAGCGCGATCTCCTCGCCGACGAGTGACCTCGTGCGCGCCAGTTGATCATCGCTTGCGGTAGTGGCGATCGCGACATCGGAAAAGAGACCCAGCCCGATGGTCGGTGCGCCGCCCCTCGGATCGATCATCACCTCTGCGAGCACCGACGCGACCGAACCGATTGCGATCAACCGTGCGGCGCTCTTCAGCGCGTCGCCCACCGGCGAGTTACGCCACACCGTCTTCGCGTGCAGCGCGGAGCCGTCGCAGAGAATGACTGCGTCGGCGTTGACGAGACGCCCCACAAAATAGGGCTCCGCGCTCGACGCGCGGTCGGTGACCATGAGTGCCTCGATCCGTACGTCGAACTCATTGCAGACCTGGGCGACAGCGACCGCCGCCTCGGCGACGCCCGTGAAAGAGGCGGCGGTTGGCAGGACGACGATGTCGGCGTCAGCGGGCAGCCCCAGCAAGGAATTGTCACGAAACACGGCACCCAGAGCCCCGAGGGATCCCGCCGCGACAATTGTGCCATTCACCCGATGAGTCTCCCACTCAGGGCCCACCTATACCGACCAGTAATGTTCGCAGGATGACCTTTCAAAAAATTGGCATACTCGGTTCGGGAATCATGGGCAGCGGCATCGCCGAAGTCGCGGCGGCGGCGGGTTCGACGGTAATCGTGCGCAGTCGCTCCCAGGCGACTGCCGATGCGATGCTCGCGGGACTCGAAAAGTCACTCGCGAAGCAGGTCGAACGCGAGAAGCGCACCCAGGACGAGGCCGACGCACTTCGCGCGCGCGTGTCGGCGACGACGAGACTCGACGATCTGCACGACTGCGACTTCGTGATCGAGTCCGTGGTCGAGGACCTCGCCGTAAAGAAGGCCATCTTCAACGAGCTCGACCGCGCCGTCAACCACCTGGCGATCCTGGCGACGAACACGTCGACGCTGTCGGTCATCGACCTGGCGATGGAGACCTCGCGCCCCGAGCGCGTCTGCGGCGTCCACTTCTTCAATCCCGCTCCCGCCATGTCGCTCGTCGAGGTAGTGCGCCCGCTGTGCGCGAGCGACGAGACCATCGAATCGGTGATCGCCTTCGCGCAGGCCTGCGGCAAGGACGCGGTCGAGGTGAAGGACCGGGCCGGCTTCATCGTCAACGCGCTGCTGTTCCCGTACCTGAACAACGCCATCCGGTTGCTCGAGACCGGCGTCGCAAACAAGGAGGGCATCGACATCGCGATGAAGGGCGGCTGCGGGTTCCCGATGGGGCCGTTCGCGCTGCTCGACCTCGTCGGACTCGATACCTCACTCGCCATCCTCGAGGCGCTGCACAAAGAGTTCGCCGACCCCAATTTCGCACCCGTGCCGCTGCTACGCCGCATGGTGAGCGCGGGACTACTGGGACGAAAGTCCGGCGTCGGTTTCTACGACTACCGTCGCTAGGGAGACCAATCAAAGGGGACGACATGGTTGAGCGATCTAAGCCCTGGGTGATGAGGACCTACTCGGGTCACTCCACCGCCGTGAAGTCGAACGAGCTCTACCGCAGCAATCTCGCCAAGGGCCAGACCGGTCTGTCCATCGCCTTCGATCTGCCCACCCAGACGGGCTACGACCCCGACGCCAAAGAGGCGGCCGGCGAGGTCGGCAAAGTCGGTGTTCCGGTTGTCCACCTTGGCCACATGCGCCAGCTCCTCGACGCAATCCCGCTCGGCGAGATGAACACCTCGATGACCATCAACGCCACCGCAGCGTGGCTCTGGGGCCTCTATCTCGCCCTCGCCGACGAGCAGGGCGTTGACTACTCCCAGCTCCAAGGCACCACCCAGAATGACATCGTGAAGGAATACCTCAGCCGGGGAACCTTCGTCTACGCGCCCGAGCCCTCCAAGCGTCTCATCGTCGACATGATCGCCTTCGGCATCAATCACGTGCCGAAGTGGAATCCGATCAATGTCTGCAGCTACCACCTCCAGGAGGCCGGTGCGACCCCGGTTCAGGAGATTGCCTACGCCCTCGCGACCGCCATCGACATCCTCGACGCGGTACGTGACTCGGGCAAGGTCGAAGCCCACCAGATGCCCCACGTCGTAGGACGAATCTCGTTCTTCGTGAACTCCGGTGTGCGCTTCATCGAAGAGATCGCCAAGATGCGCACGTTTACCGCCATGTGGGATGAGATCTGTCGGACCCGTTACGGCGTCGAGGACCCCTCACTGCGTCGCTTCCGCTACGGCGTGCAGGTGAACTCGCTCGGACTGACCGAGCAGCAGCCCGAGAACAACGTCCAGCGCATCGTGCTCGAGATGCTCGGTGTGACGCTGTCGGCGGACGCTCGCGCTCGCGCCATCCAGTTGCCGGCCTGGAACGAGGCCCTCGGTCTGCCGCGTCCCTGGGACCAGCAGTGGAGTCTTCGCATGCAGCAGGTGCTCGCTTTCGAAAGCGACCTGCTCGAATACCCTGACATCTTCGCGGGCTCTCAGGTCATGGACGCCAAGGTGCGCGAACTCACCCTCGCCGCCCAGAGTGAACTCGATGACGTGCTGGCCCTCGGCGGGGCGTTCGCCGCGATCGAGGAGTTGAAGAGTCGTCTCGTCGCGAGCCAGGCCGAGCGCGTCGCGCGCATCGAGTCGGGCGAGCAGATCGTGGTCGGCGTGAACCGCTTCGTCGAGACCGCTGAGTCACCCCTCACGAGCGGCACCTCGCTCGAGGCGATCATGACCGTCGACCCGGCGGTCGAGCGCCAATTGATCGACGACGTCGTCGCCTGGCGTGCGACGCGCGACGAATTCGCCGTCGAAGAGGCGATCAACGAACTCATCCGGGTCGCCAAGAGCTCATCACCCAAGGACAACATCATGGTGCCGACCATCGCCCTCGCGAAGGCCGGTGGCACGACCGGTGAGTGGTCCAACGCCCTTCGCGACGTATTCGGCGAATACCGTGCGCCAACCGGCGTACGCAGCGGCGTCGCCAGTCGCGGCGAGACGTTCGCCTCACTCGTCGAGCGCTCCAAGGCCCTGCAGGCACGCCGCGGCACGCCGCCGAAGCTACTCGTCGCCAAGCCCGGTCTCGACGGGCACTCCAACGGCGCCGAGCAGATCGCCGTCGCCGCCCGCGACGCTGGCTTCGAGGTCGTCTACCAGGGCATCCGCCTGTCACCCGAGGAGATCGTCGCCGCGGCCCGCGACGAGGACGTCGACATCGTCGGCATCTCGATCCTCTCGGGATCGCACCTCACGCTCGTGCCCCGGGTCCTCGAAGGTCTGAAGGCCGCGGGCGTCGAGGCCAAGGTCATCGTAGGCGGCATCGTTCCTGATAAGGATGGTGAGGCACTGCGCCGCTTGGGCGTCGCCGCGATCTACACGCCGAAGGACTTCTCGCTGAGCGCGATTATGAGCGACATGTTGACGCTGGTCGAAGCCTCTAGTTGATGAAGGGTCGACGCAACGCGTAGCGCCCCGCGTTGAACCAACGACCCGAGAACCGCCAACTCGGCGCGGCGTCCTCTTCGGCCACGACCAACCTCGGTCGCAACACCTCGTTGAGCGCGACGACGAGCGCAGCCGTCTCCTCGGGTGGGAGTTCCGGTCGTGGCGCGAGACCGTAGTTCACAGCGGGACGTTGCCGTGCTTGCGCTTGGGCAACTCTTCGCGCTTGCCGCGAAGTATGTCAAGTGATCGACTCAGGATGCGGCGCGTCTCGGCCGGATCGATGACGTCGTCGATGAAACCACGCTCTGCGGCGATGTAGGGATTCGCGTACCGCTCCTCGTAGTCCTCGATCAACTGCTTGCGCAGGGTGTCGGGATCGCTCGACTCGGCGAGGTCACGACGGTGCACGATCTCGACAGCACCCGACGAGCCCATGACCGCAAGCTCGGCGGTCGGCCACGCGAAGGCGAGGTCGGCGCCGATCGACTTCGAGTTCATGACCACGTACGCGCCGCCGTAGGCCTTTCGGGTCACCACAGAGATTCGTGGCACCGTCGCCTCGCAGAACGCGTACAGCAGCTTGGCGCCGTGACGGATGATGCCGCCGTACTCCTGGTCGACGCCGGGCATGAAGCCGGGTACGTCGACGAAGGTCACGATTGGCACGTTGAACGCATCGCACGTGCGCACGAAGCGCGCGGCCTTCTCACTCGACTCGATGTCGAGCACGCCGGCGAGAATCTGCGGCTGGTTCGAGATGAGCCCGATGGTGTGCCCGTCGATACGCGCGAAACCGCACGTGATCTGCTGGGCGTAGGTCGCGTGGACCTCCATGTAGTCGCCGCCGTCGACGACCGAGGTGATGACCTTCTTCATGTCGTAGGGCTGGTTGGGGGACGAGGGCAGCAGATCGCGAAGGTTCTCGCATAGCCGCTCCGGGTCGTCGCCGGTAAGGATGCGTGGCGGCTCTTCCATGTTGTTCGACGGCAGGAATGACATCAGATAGCGAACCTCGTCGAGGCAGCTCTTCTCGTCGGGCAGCACGAAGTTCGCCACGCCCGACTTGGTGGCGTGGGTCAGTGCGCCCCCCAACTCTTCGAGGGTCACGTCCTCGCCGGTGACGGTCTTGACGACGTCGGGACCGGTGATGAACATGTGACTGGTGTCTTTCACCATGAAGATGAAGTCCGTCAGGGCCGGCGAATAGACGGCGCCTCCGGCACAGGGTCCGAGAATCACTGAAATCTGCGGGACGACGCCCGAGGCCTGGGCGTTACGTCGAAAGATGCCACCGTAGGCGTGCAGCGCCGCCACACCCTCTTGGATCCGCGCGCCCGCGCCGTCGTTCAGTCCAATGATCGGCATGCCCATGGTCGTGGCCATATCCATGATCTTGTGGATCTTCGCGCCGTGGGTCTCACCCAGGGCCCCACCAAAGACGGTGAAGTCCTGGGAGTAGACGCAAACCTTGCGGCCGTCGATCTTGCCGATCCCGGTAATCACGCCGTCGGTGTAAGGGCGACTCTCCTCAAGACCCATGCCCGAGGCGTTGTGCCGGTTCAACATGTCAAGTTCTTGGAACGAGTCCTCATCGAGCAGATACTCGATGCGCTCGCGGGCAGTCATTCGCCCCTTGGCGCGGTGGCGGTCAATCGCTGTTTCGCCACCCGCCATGCGGGCCTCTGCCTTGCGAGCTTCCAACTCGGCCAAACGTTCCGCCATTGAATGCTCCATGAGGGACAAGGCTACCCACAAGGGATAAAGCCTGCGTTTCGCCGTCGACCCACCGCCGGGGTGTCCGCAATTTTGGTGAAGTTCTCGGCCTTACGCTCAGGTAGGAGCTGGCGTCGCGTGACTAGGCGTGCTCGCGCGGGTCCTCGACCAGCTCGATCAGCGTGCCGAACGAAGTCTTCGGGTGCACGAAGGCAACGATCGTGCCCCGCGATCCGGGCCGCGGGGCCTCGTCGATGACGCGCCCGCCCGACGCCTTCACGGACTCGAGCGCGACCGCGCAGTTCGCTACCCGGAAACCAACGTGGTGCAGCCCCTCGCCCTTCTTCTCGAGGTACTTCGCCACCGGCGAGTCGTCCCTCGTGGGCGTGAGCAGTTGGATGTACGAGTCGGCGACGCGCAGCAGCGCCTCGGCGACGCCGTCGGACTCGACGACCTCGCGATGCTCGACGGTCGCGCCGAAGACGTCCTCGTACCAGGCGATCGCCGCGTCCAGGTCGTTGACGGCGATGGCGATGTGATCGATCTCGGTAAGTAACGACTCCATGACTACTCCTTGTCGTGTCGACGGAAGATGGTGAGACGTTCTTCGCCGACCTTCGCGCGGAGTTGATGGTTCGTGACGCCGAGCCCCTCACTCTGGGCGGCACAAAGGATCCCGATCTTTCCTTCGTGGCGGTTGTGGTGCACTTCGTAGGCCGCTTCGCCCACTTCCTCGAGCGCGAACACCGCCGAGAGCGGCGGCACGACCTTGCCGTCGATGATGGTCTGGTTCGCCGCCCACGCCTCTCGGTAGTTCGAGAAATGCGATCCCTTGATCGACTTCATCTTCATCCAGAGGTGTCGGTTGTCGTATTCGATCATGTAGCCGCTCGTCGCGGCGCAGGTCACGATCGTGCCGCCGCGCTTGGCGACAAAGACACTCGCGCCCATGGTCGAACGACCCGGGTGCTCGAAGACAATGTCGGGGTCGTCGCCCACCAGCGCGCGGATGTCCTTACCGAGCCGTCGCCATTCTGATTCGTCCTGGGTGTGGGGATCCTTCCAGAACTGGTAGTTCTTCTCTTGGCGATTGATCACAAACTCGCAGCCGAGTTCGCGCAGCGTGTCGGCTTTGAGCTCGCTCGAGACGACGCCGATGGGCGTGCCACCCGAGTTCAGCACGTGCTGGACCGCGAACGATCCAATGCCGCCCGACGCGCCCCAGATGAGGACCTTGTCGCCCTGGGTCACGGGCGCGCCGTGCTGGGATACGAGCATCCGGTAAGACGTCGAGTTGCACAACGCGTTGACGGCCGCTTCTTCCCACGTGAGATGCGTGGGCTTGTGCATGAGTTGATTGGCCTTCACGACCGCGATGTCGGCCAGACCACCGAAGTTGGTCTCGAAGCCCCAGATCCGCTGGTTGTTCGAGAGCATCGAGTCGTCGTGGCCGCTCGGATCCTGGTCGTCCACGTAGTTGCAATGGACCGTGACCTCGTCGCCGACCTTCCAGTTGCGCACGGCCGAGCCCGCACGGATGATCACGCCCGCGGCGTCGGAACCAACGATGTGATAGTCGAGCGCGTGGCGCTTACCCCAGAACGACTCCTTCGCGAGGCGGTCGAGGAACCCAAAGGTGGGCAGCGGTTCGAAGATGCTCGTCCACACGGTGTTGAAGTTGATCGAGGACGCCATGACCGCGATGAACACCTCGTCCGGCGCGAGTTCGGGCACCGGTACTTCGTCGATGTGCAGGCTCTGGCGCGGATCCTTTTCACGGCTCGCCATACCGTCGAACATGTTCTGCTCATCGCGGCGCACGAATACCGCCCGAGTGGTCTCCGGCATGGGAATCGCCGCTAGGGCCTCACCGGATGCGCCGGCGCGAACTGCGTCAAGTATCTCGCTCATCTGGGCGAGGTTAGTAGGCGACGTGGACGATTGGAAACACGACCTCGGTCGCGGGTCCTCGTCAATAGAATCGTCCGATGTCCTTGTTGCGTATCGTGCCGGCGTTCGCTCTCGCGGCCCTCGTCATTGCCATGGTCCCGGGCCAGGGTGTGGCGAAGGTGCTGCGCCAGACAATCGTCGGCGGCGCGCGCTGCGCGTACACGTCAGTGCTCGGCAACAGTGTCGGACTTCTCGTCTGGGGCACGCTGTCAGCGGTCGGCCTAAGCCAGGTATTCGAACGCTCGCACCTCGCTTTCAACATCTTGAAGTTCGCCGGCGTGGCGTACTTGAGCTTCCTTTCGGTGCAGACGCTGTTCGAACTGCGACACGGCGCAGGTAAATTCGAGTACGGCGGTCAGGCCCGCGTGCACTCCTTCGCCGCGTTTCGCCTCGGCCTACTCACCAACCTCACCAACGTGAAGGCGGCGGTGTTCGCGGTCGCCTTCATCCCCCAATTCGTGCCCAAGACCTTCTCGCTCTCGACCGGCATCTTGCTCCTCGCCCTCGTCCAGACGACGTTCTCGACCACGTGGTACTTCTCGCTCGTGGCGTCGGTGGACAGGGCCTCGGTGATCCTCGCGAGACCAAAAGTGCGCCGCATCCTCACTGGCTTCTCGGCGGTGGGGCTGCTTTCGCTGGCGGTCGTCCTGCTGTTCACGTCGCCGCGCTAGTCGTCTATCGTTTCTTACAGTTCCGAGTGGAGCACAGAGGAGTCACCATGTCGCGCAGTGTCATCGTTACTGGAAGTCGTACCGCTATCGGGAAGTTGTCAGGGGCGTTCGCCACCCTGAGCGCCCAGGATCTCGGTGGTGCCGCAATTCGAAGCGTCCTCGACAAGACCGGGCTCGACCCCGCCACCGTCGACGCCGTGCTCATGGGACAAGTCATTCAGGCCGGTCAAGGTCAGATCACGGCTCGCCAGGCCGCCGTGAAGGGAGGCGTCCCGATGACGGTGAACGCGACCACCATCAACAAGGTGTGCCTCTCGGGTCTTCAGACGATCTATCTCGCTGATCTCATGATCCGCGCCGGCGAAGCCGACATCATCATCGCCGGCGGCATGGAGTCCATGACCAACGCCCCCTACCTCCTTCCCGGTGCTCGCGCGGGCTACCGCATTGGGGACCAGAAGGTCATCGACTCGATGATGTTCGACGGGCTCACGTGCGCGTTCGACCAGTGCGCCATGGGACTCGCCACCGAGCGCTACAACGCCGGACGAATTACCCGAGCCCGACAGGACGAGTTCTCCGCACGCAGCCACCAACTGGCCGCGGCCGCGATCGCTTCCGGAAAGTTTGCCGAGGAGATCGTCGGCGTGCCCGTGCCCCAGCGCAAGGGTGACCCCGTCATCGTGACGACCGACGAGGGCGTGCGCGGTGAGACGACCAACGAGTCACTCGGCCTATTGCGAGGGGCCTTCGAGAAGGACGGCACCATCACCGCGGGCAACGCCTCGCAGATCTCCGACGGCGGCGCGGCCGTGCTCATCATGTCCGAGGAGCGCTGCGCACAACTCGGCCTGACGCCGGTCGGCGAGCTCGTCAGCTACGGCCAAGTCGCCGGACCCGACGCCTCGCTGCTCAACCAACCGGCCCACGCGATCTTGAAGGCCTCGAAGAAGGCCGGCATCGACGTAAAGGGCATCGACCTCTTCGAGATCAATGAGGCCTTCGCCGCGGTGGGACTGTCCTCCGCCGACGAACTCGGCATCGACGAGAACAAGATCAACGTCAACGGTGGTGCCATCGCGCTCGGTCACCCAGTCGGCATGTCGGGCACGCGCCTCGTGCTCACCGCTCTGCTCGAACTGCATCGACGTGGTGGTGGCACCGCAGCGGTGGCACTCTGCGGCGGTGGCGGACAGGGCGATGCGGCGATCCTTCGAACGCTTTAGTCGGGCACGTAGCTCGCGACGAGTTCGTAGCGGGCCAGACCGATCTGCTGGTCGTCGGGCAGCGCCAACACGTACGCGGCACCGGTGGCGAACTTCTTGCGCAACGCGTCGGGAAGGTTCGAACAGAGCACGTACACGAGTTCATGCACGGTGGGGTTATGGGCGACCACCAGCAGTGATGTCGTGACGGGATCGATTGCGGCGAGGTCGATCAAGAGATCCTCGGCGGTGACTTCACGACGTCCGTTGTAGATCAACTCACTGAAGTGCACCGATGACACGAATGGCGTGTCCTCGAAGGCCCGGCGGAAGGTCTCGCGTGTGCGCGCAGCGCTACTGACGAGGGCAGTCGTCGGCCCGAATCGACCGAGTTGCGCGGGATCACTCGCCCACTCGCGCAGATGCTCGCTCTCCCTGCGGCCCTCTTTATTGAGGACCCGGTCGAAATCGGACTCGCCGGGCTTGGCGGGCTTGGATTCACAGTGTCGGACGATGGTCAAATAGCGCACGTCCCCAGTCTGGCTGAAACCACGGGGCGGCGCTACGCGCCATCGCTTAGCGTTGGGACGTGTTCGCCGCCGCCTCGCTCTCCTACATGCAGGCAATCATCATGGGCATCGTCCAGGGTGTCACCGAACTCTTCCCGATTTCGAGTCTCGGCCACGGGGTGCTGCTGCCGGCCCTGCTCGGCTGGCACAACCTGGTCAACAGCCAGAGCGCGTCGCAGTCGTTCTTCCTGGTGTTCCTCGTCGGTCTTCACGTCGGTACCGCACTCGGACTCATCGTCTACTACCGCACCACCTGGATCGCTCTCTTTCGAGGATTCTTCACCCAACTGGGTGCTACCCGACGAAAGGGAATACCTTCGCTCTGGCAGTTTCGCGATCCTGGCATGAACGCGCACTACCGGCTGCTCGTCATCCTCGCGATAGGCAGCGTGCCGGTGGGTATCGCGGGACTCTTCCTCGAACACAAGTTGCGCGTCCTCTTCGCCAAACCGCTCGCCGCCGCAGTCTTTCTCACCATCAACGGCGTGATCCTGCTCGTCGGGGAGCGAATGCTCAGATCACGCGGCCGACACGCCCGGTACAAGAGGCTCGCCGACACCACGCCGCTCGGCGCCCTCGCCATCGGCACCTCGCAGATCCTCGCGCTGCTCGCCGGCATATCGCGCAGCGGCGTGACGATGGTCGCGGGTCTCTTGGGCGGACTCGACCACGAGGAGGCGGCGAACTTCTCCTTCCTTCTCGCCACGCCGGTGATCCTCGTCGCGGGTCTCTACAAACTGCCTCAATTGTTCGGCTCGCTCGGCGATGGCGTGCGCAGTCAGACTCTCGTCGGCGCACTCTGCGCGATGGTCGCCGCATTCATCGCGGTGAAGTTCCTCACGAAGTGGTTCAACACGAGGACTCTGGTTCCCTTCGGGGTCTACAGCCTCGTCGTCGGTCTGCTCTGCGTCGTGCGCTTCGCCTAATCGGCGAGTACGCGTCGTCCGTCAATAGCGCGCCCGAGCGTCAAGTCGTCGGCGAACTCGAGGTCCCCTCCGACCGGCAGTCCGCTCGCCGGCTGGGACACCACGAGGCCCGGCGCCGTGAGGAGACGACTCAGGTACATCGCGGTGGCGTCGCCCTCGACGTTGGAATTGAAGCAGAGGATGACCTCTTTCACGGGGCCGCTCAGGCGACGTACGAGTTCCTGAATTCGAAGCCGGTCCGGCGTAATGCCCTCCAAGGGATTGAGTACGCCGTGCAGTACGTGGTACGTGCCGTGAAACGCGCCCGACCTTTCGACCGCCGCGACATCCGGCGGATTCTCCACGACGCAGATGATCGTCTGGTCACGACGATCGTCCGCGCAGATGGGACAAAGACCGCCCGACTCGGCGATGTTGCAGCATCGTTCGCAGAACGAGAGCTTCGTCTTCATATCCTCGAGCGACTCGGCGAGGCGGATGACGTCCTCGTTGGGCTGGCGCATGAGCCAGAACGCGATGCGCTGGGCCGATTTTGGACCAACGCCGGGGAACCGACCCAGTTCATCGACGACCGCCTGGAGAGCCGGCGGGTAGCTCACGAGATCTCCTCGGCGCCCGGGAACATTTCGGTGATGAGGTGGTCGGCAGCCGAGCGCACGACGATCGAACTCTCATCGGGTGAGTACTCCTCATCGCCGGTGCTCTCCACGGGGGCGGCACGACGAGCGGATCGTTGGGTCGGAGCCGGCGTCAAAGTGAGCAGCGCTGGGTCGACGGTCCATTCGATGAGCAGCGTGGACTTGAACTCGTGGTCCATCGCTCCCTTGAGCCCCTGTGCGATCATCTCGGTGTTCTGACGCATCTCCTCGCTCGCCAGGGCGATGGTGAGGCGCTGGCCGTCGAGAGCCCGGACTTGCGCGGCCTTCAAGAGCAACTGTGCCGACCGAGAAGTGCGTGGCACCACGCGTGAGAAAAAGCGCTCACGAACATCCTCAAGGTCGAGTTGGCCGACTGGCACAGGCTCCATTGGCACGAGCGGGACGGGCGCCGCCACGGCCGGCTCGGGCTTGGGCGCGACGTCGACGACGGGGGCCGCGGCGTCCTTTTCTACCACGGCCGGCTCTTGGGATGGGGCCGAACCGATTGGTCGCAGCACCGGCACGGGCTCGGGTGCGACTGACTGGCCCCGCACACCGGCGCGTTCGATCTTGGTGAGGCGCTCGTTGAGCGCATCGATGGTCGAGTCCAGTTCGGGCTTGATGAGACGGACGAGAGCAACCTCAAGGATGACGATCTTCTCGGGGGCACTCTTCATCTCACGCATCGAGCGCCCAATGGTCTCGAGGATTCGTACCGTTCGCGCAAGTCCCAACTGGGATCCCCACTGGGTGAGTCGCGCACGATCGGCGTCGGCGGCGTCGGCGACCTCGGGTGCCACTTGGAGCAAGAAGACCTGACGCACTTCGCTGGCAAAGTTCTCGGCGAGTTGCTCGGGGTCCCAGCCGTCTTGGCGCAGTAGCGCGAGTGACTTCAATGCTTGCACCGCATCCTCGCTGACCAGTGACTGGAACAAACCATCGAACTCGGGCTGGGTCTCAGTGATCGAACCGGTGGCGATCAACTGGTCGAGAGCGCTCAAGGCGTCGCGTGCGGATCCGCGACCGAGGCGCACGGCAGCGTCAATCGTTGCTTCGTCCGCGTGCAGACCGGCGGCTCCCTGTACGTCGTGCAGCAGCGAGCTCAGCGTGTCACCTCCGATGAGACGGAATTCGAGGTGCTGGGTCCGCGAGCGGATGGTGGGTAACACCTTGTGCGGGTCGGTCGTCGCGAGCACGAAGACCACGTGTTGGGGGGGCTCTTCCAGCGTCTTCAGCAACGCCGCCGACGCGGCCTTCGAAAGTTGGTGCACCTCGTCGAAGATGTAGACCTTCCATTGTCCCGGTGTGCCGTGCCAGGCTCCCGCGGTGATCTCACGGATGTCGTCGACACCGTTGTTCGACGCGGCGTCGAGTTCGATGACGTCAAGTGATGAACCCCGGGTTATCGCGACACAACTCGCGCACTCGTTGCAGGCATCACCGTCCTGGGGGTGTTCGCAATTGAGGGCCTTGGCGAGGATGCGTGCCGCGGTGGTCTTTCCGGTGCCACGCGGGCCCGAAAAGAGGTACGCGTGCGAGACCCGGTCGTTCTTCACGGCTCCCTGCAACGCCCGCACCACGTGGTCCTGACCGCGAAGTTCGCAGAATCGACCCGGGCGGAAACGACGGTAAAGGGAGGTCACTCCGTCGATCGAAGTGGGGGTTGGAGTCGCATCAGCCATGCACGCATGCTAACGGTGACCTGTGAGGTGCCGAGGTCCAAAGCGGCGGTCAGGCGATCCGTGGCACCCGACACAATTCGCTGAGAGCTGCTGGCTTCCACCCCTGACTCGGTTCACGAACGGTCGTCGCACGGGACCCGACCACCGCTTTGAACCTCGGCGATTAAAGGCTACCGGAGAACGGTCGGGTCCCTCTCGGGTAGCCTTGCAAGCCGGTATCCATTTCGAAGCGGAAGCGACGAAAACCTGGAGGAGTGCGAGAGCGGCCGAATCGGCACGATTGGAAATCGTGTGAAGGGAAACCTTCCGTGGGTTCAAATCCCACCTCCTCCGCCACCTGTGCTTGACCCCGTTGGCTGGACGAGTCCGCCGACTCGCCAGAATTCACGCCTGATGTTCTGAACGCTGGTGTTTGGCAGCTTGGCGATACCGGTGCGTCAACGACCTCTTGGCGAACGAGTGCACCACGCCCAACCGCACCCCTTGGATGCTTGGTTGACCGATGCACTACCGACAATCGTTAATTGCTCTGGTTACTCAGAATCTCACCGGGTAGCGGTCCCATCGGCATTGCCTGTCCATCCTTGTAGGGCGGCTGGGCTACGGCAAGGCAGGACGCTGGAGCTTTGCAGACGACCTGAAAGATGATGCCCAGTTTGAACGGCAGGGGGACCGACATCCACGTTTTGCCTGCATCACTGGTGGCCCAGATCGCCGCCTGCGAACTGCCTAGACGGCCGGTCGGCATAACTTCACCCGCAATCCAACACGTCGATGCATTCGTACAGCTCACTGAGTTGTACTCGTCAATGGATGATGTGCTTCCCGTCGGAGCCGGGGTCGCAAACGTCCAGGTGATTCCTCCATCATTCGTCATCATGATCTCGTTCTTGTTGCTGGGGATGCTGCTTCCCACTGCGACCGTCGCGTAGCACTGCAACGTCGTGGGGCACGTCAAACGAAGGGTCGAATCGAGCGCGGGAGCGGGGGCCCAATCGGTGTGCCACGTCACCCCTCCGTCGGTGCTGCGCCAGACGAGCACGTTCGATGTCTGAGCGTTGTCGACGACCGAGTGGAAGACGGACGACAGTCCGACACAATTTGTAGGTGTCGCGCACGACAGCGTCATCAACTGCGCGCTCGACCAGCCTGGCGAACCGTCGAGCGCGGTCGACCAGGGCAGCACACGAGAAGTCCACGTGACGCCACCATCATCGGTGCGCATGATGACGGTTCGTTGAACGCCTGCAGCAGGGTCGCCGCCTACCCAGGGCTCTTGGGGTTGATCCGAGGGCACCAGTGCCACAGCGATACACGACGCTGCACTGAAGCACTGCAGTTGCGACCATTGTCCTTGGACGTTGACAAACGAAGTGTCGAGTGCTGGATCGACACCCAACACTGGGCTGATCGCGACCACGTGACTCGTCCACGTGGCACCACCGTCGGTCGTCGTCAGCATCGATTGAACCGTTCCCCGAGGGAACGGGCCAGCTGGGGAGCCCGACGGTGCACGCAACACTCCGACTGAGCACACCGAGACACTCGAGCACGAGAATGACGTATCCGCGCTGCCCGCCGCCGGTAGCGAGATCGGCGTCCAGGTGGTGCCACCATCAACCGTCTTGTAAGCCGTCGTCACCGAACTGTCACCATTCACAACGGCCCCGGCATTCGTTGACTCGAGATAACAGACTTCACTGGTGGGACACGTCAAGACATTGAATCCTTGCGGGCTCGCCGGAGTCGAAGAGAAGCTATTGGCCGTCGCAGCGTCAGCGTTCACAACGCCAAAGGCCTGAGCGATGGAGTTCGTCAATGAAGGCCTTCTGCTGGGTCCTCGGATGCTCAGCACCGTAGAGACACCGGCGATGAGTAGTACGGCGGCGGCGATTGCGAGGAGCCGGCGAGGGTGGGTCCACGTCATGGAGGTACGACGTCGCGAGCCCGGGCGCGCGGGTCGTTCGCGCCCTTGGGTCGCGACGATATCGTTCCACGCGTCATCAATCGAACGTGTCGGCTCCCGCGTCACTGGGTTGGCGCTGCGGAGTACGTCTGCGAATCGATCATTTGGCATGGGGATCTTCCTTCACGCGATAGATGTGGTGGGGCACAGCAGCCGAGCGCTCGAACTTTTGAAGCGCTCTGTGATAGCGAACATTGACGGCGTTGATCGAGAGTCCGAGAACCTGCGCAATGTCCTCTCGCGCCAGTTCATCCCAAAGGACCAACCGAAGAATCTCTTGGTCGGACTCGCTCAATCTCGCCATCGCCGAGCGGACGCCCGATCCGTCAAAATCGTCTCTCTCCGGGACGGCGAACTCCTCGGGCATCGCGAATGTTGCACGCTGGAGTTCTCGACCCTGCTTTCGCCGAGCGTTCAAGACCTCGAAGCTGGCGATGCGGATAAGCCAAGGGAGTGACGGATTGTCGACCGTTGAATATTTCTCCCACGCCACGATGAAACTGGCCGAGACGACGTCATCAGCCTTGGACTGGGGCACTCGGCGAGCAACGTATCGCCAGAGACTGGCGTAGTGTTCGCGAAAGAACATCTCGAACTGGCTGGGGAACGTCTTGTCAGGTGATGCGGGATTGTTCGCCATCACTCTCTTTACGTCGCGCCGTGCCTCCAGAATTACCGAAAATGTCCGTGGGGGAAGAAGTTTCTTGTCAAGTGTCGATCAAGACGCCATTGACGGATTTGATGACACCAGCTCGAGCGTCTTGGTAATTGATGGACGTACCACCGCGGGCAACCATGTGCAACCGCAATGCGATCTACTTACTGGCCCGACAACGCCCTAGAACAAGCCTCGAGTCGGGCTGGCAGGCACAGGCACCTCTGCTCAGATACTGGATTGGTGATGAGTGCCGACTTCCACAATCTGAGTGTACTAGTGTACTAGTACATGAGTGAGAAGCAGCCGAGCATCCAGTTCCGCCTTGATCCACGCAGCGGCGTGGCGCCCTATCGCCAGTTGATCGAACAGGTGCGCCAGGCCGTCGAATTGGGGCGTCTCCGCGGCGGTGACCAACTTCCCTCCGTGCGCGAAGTCGTGACCCAGGTCACGATCAACCCGAACACGGTCCACCGGGCGTACCGCGAGCTTGAGCACCTGGGCCTCGCCGAGGGACGTCTCGGTCTCGGCACGTTCATCATCGATAACCCACTCCATCTGGCCACCAATGCCGGACGCAAGGAGTTGGCAAGGAGTCTGCAGGAGTGGACGAGACTGGCACGTGCCGCGGGGCTCGACGGCGACGACATGCTCGACTTGCTCAGGCAAACATTCAATCGCGACGAACACGTGCTCTCGTGACGACGCCCGTGCTCGAGACCGTTGGCCTAGCCAAGCGCTTCGGACGCAAGTGGGCGCTTCGTGACTGCACTCTCTCAATCCCCTCGGGAAAGGTCGCTGCATTGGTCGGACCCAATGGCGCGGGTAAGTCCACTCTGCTGCGGATGGCCGTCGGACTCTCGCGACCAACCGCCGGAACCATCAAGGTTCTCGGTGAACTACCAGGTCACGAGAACGCAACGCTCTTGCAACGAATCGGGTATCTCGACCAGGAGCGGCCCCTCTACCGAGGCTTCCGCGTCGACGAGATGTTCCGCTTCGGCCAGGGTGCGAATCCGATGTGGAACATGGAACTGGCCCACTCGTACGTCGACCAGTTGGGGATCTCGCTACGTGATCAGGTGAACAACCTGTCGAGCGGTCAACAAGCCCAAGTCGCCCTGACAATGTGCCTCGCCAAGCAACCTGAGCTGCTCATTCTCGACGAACCGGCCGCCGCTCTCGACCCGATCGCCCGAGAGGATCTTCTTCGGCTCCTGATGCGCCAGGTGGCCGAGCGTGGCACGACCGTGGTCCTCTCCACCCACGCACTCGGCGACGTCGGCTCAATCTGTGACTACCTGGTGATCCTCTCGCACTCCAGCGTCGTCCTCGCCGACGACATGGAGTTTGTCGTGGAGAGCCACCGGTTCCTCAGTGCCTCGTCGTCAATCTCGCCGACGCTGCCCGACGGTGTCACCGTGATCGATACTCGCACGAGCAGTCGTGACGTCACGCATCTGGTACGGATGGCGCTGCCGATCGTTGACGATACGTGGCAGATCACCGAGCCGACCCTGGACGAGATCATCATGGCCTATCTGCGGCTCGGAACGAGCTCCGTAGCGTCCGAAGCGCACGGCCCACACGCAGCTACCCGTGGAGGAATCTCGTGACGTGGATGGCGTGGCGGCTGCAGCGAAGTGTCTTCCTCCTCTTCGTGGTCATGGCCGTGGTTCTGATCGGCTTCGTCATCGCCAATGGGCTGCATACAGAGTCCTTGTTGCACCAATGGAATAGCGCCACGTGTTACGGCACTCGCCATGGGTACATCACTAAATCCCAGGTGCAGTGCGGGACGATCTTCCACCAATTCGCCCAGTCAACGACGTACGACCGGTACTTCGCGATGGCCGGTGGTCTGCTGTGCGGTGTCCTCGGTCTTCTGCTGGGCGTGAATCTCGTAGCTAGCGAGATCGACCGCAAGACGGTTCGTACCGCGTGGACTCAGTCAATTACACGGACTCGTTGGCTCTCCTCAAAGATCATCGTCAGCCTGGGATCGCTGCTCGCCGTGGGGCTACCACTTTGCTTCACCCATACCTGGTGGATCGGTGCGGTGAACTACGGATCTCGAGTCGCACCGAACGCCTTCGCCTACGACGGCTGGATGCCCCTCATGATCGGCGTCTTCGCCTTCGCACTGACGACCGTCATCGGGGTTCTCCTCCGTCGCCCCGGCTGGACGATCGCCGCCGCGCTGATCGCGATGGTGCTTGTCATGTGGACGATGCAAGGCGAGGTTCGAGCGAACCTTGTCCCATTACGCACGGCCGTCGTGGGGACGACCATCGTCACCAAGGGCGACTTCACCGGAGCGATACCCACCCACGTCGCTCCGAAGAACTCGTGGATCGTCTTCCAGGGCTACGAGCCGCTCAACTCGGGCAACGCCCTACTCACGCGGGGCGAGGAGACTCGGTGGGGTAATGAGATGAACCGGTGCGAAACGGGCCCGATCAGTCAGAGCCAGGTACCGGCGTGCCAGCACAAGCTCGGTCTGCGCGATGTGCAGCTCTACGTAGCCAACAACGAGTTCTGGACTTTACAACTCCGAGAGGGCGCGATCTACCTGGCCGGAGCGGCGTTCCTGTTCGAACTCAGCCTTTTGCTCGTGCGCCGGACCAAGGCCTGAACGTATCCCATCGGTACCACGCATCCACATCGGTGTCCCCCGATGGCTGGAACACATGAGGCAGGCCCACGCAACCGCTTGATGAGCTCGACCGGATTCCAGTGTCTGCGTTCGAACCCAGTCGGCGCTCGCGACTACGCGAGATGGTGCGACAGAAAAGCAAGCGACGGTGGCTCCTGATCGAGAAAGAACGGGTCGGTGTGGCAACCCGCGCTGAGAATCGAAACGCTACCCTCGGGCAGCACTTTGACGAGCGCTTCGACTCCAGGATGGAACGGGTCGTCCACGCCCGACGCCACTCGCACAGCAACCCCCTGCAGCGAGTCCACGTGTGCGATCACGTCGCCCGCCGAGAACGCTGATCGCGACGCGAACGCCCCGGCGTTCGCATCGTGCGCTTGTGCGTATGACGTCCAGATGGCGGGGCTGATCGCCGCCACCGCCGCCACGAGACCAGGGTTGCTCTCCGCGATCGCGAGAGCCCCGTACCCACCCATCGAGATCCCCATCATGCCAATACGGTGCGGTGCCACACCCAACCCCTTGCGCTGGCAGAACGGGATCAGCTCGTCGACGACCATCGCCATGGGGTCATCATCCCGATGAGGATTCCAGTAGCCGTCGCCACCGTCCACGGTCACCAGGGCCATCGGCGTGAGTGGCTGACCGTTCCACCGCAAGGCCACGGCCTGGGCCGGCGTCATCCCCTTCAATGCGGTCGTGTGGTCGTCGCCGAATCCGTGGAGCATCACCACGAGCGCCAGCTCATCGCCTGACTCGTGCCCTGGCGGGTAGGCAATCGTATAGCCGACGGACCGGCGCCTCGCGGCTGAGTGAAACCGGCTCGACTCACTTGGTCCCACTGGCGCGAAGGACACTGTCGGCGCAGGTACCGAACACGCACCGTCAAGTTGGTCAAGCAGTTGTTTTCCTGGCAACACCCCGTGGTTCACCAACTCAAGACCGGCGACACTGCCAACAGCGACTGCGCCGAATCCACCGGCGATCCAGTAGAGCAAGCGACGGCGCGAGATCGCCATCGAAGCTGGCCGATCATCGCTGGCGTCAACTGGCATGGTCCCTCTCTTCTAACAGGCTTTGGCGTAGTCGATGGCAATCTGCCCGACATCAATCCATACGGTGCGCGAGAAACCGAAGATCGGCGAGCGCACCTAATTGCTGCAGCCCAGTCGTGGCGCAGCACCGGGAGTTTCATCGACATCCCGACCAGGCGTTGCCACGAACGTAGTCCCCTCTCATCAACTTCTTCATACGGGACAGTCGTAAAGCAGGTCGAGGGCTCAGTCAGGGACACCCACGGGGTGGCGGCGCATGATCACCAGTGCGACGACCAATAATGGAGTCATGGACCTGATCAACCGAGCGACGAGTTGGCTCTGCGACATGGACGGGGTCCTTATTCACGACGACGCACTGATCGAGGGTGCCGACCAGTTCTTGGAGAAGTTGCAGTCCTCGGGCCGATCGTTTCTCCTGATCACCAACAACTCCTTCTTCACCGCTCGCGAACTCAGTGAACGACTGTTGTCAATGGGCCTCGACGTGCCAGCGGACCATCTCTGGACGTCCGCTCTCGCCACGGCGCAGTTCATCCACGACCAGAGGCCCGGTGGATCCGCGTTCGTCATCGGCGAGCTGAGCGTGCACGAGGCGCTCTACGACGTTGGCTACCGAGAACAGAGCACCGGCGCGGACTATGTGGTGCTCGGCGAGACCCAGAATTACTCGTACGAGGACATCACCACCGCGGTTCGCCTCCTCAAGGGCGGCAGTCACCTCGTCGCCACGAACCCCGAACCGACAGGGCCGTCGCTCGACGGCGATTTTCCCGGGGTCGGAGCCGTAGCGGCCATGCTCGAGTTCGCGTCCGGCGTCACGCCGTACTTCGTCGGCAAGCCGAATGCCGTCATGCTGTGCGAGGGATTGGCGCGCCTTGCGGGTCACATCGAGACCTCGATCCTGGTGGGCGACCGAATGGAGACAGACATCCTCGCCGGCGTCGAAGCCGGCCTGACGACGGTGCTGGTCCTCTCGGGTGTCACCCGACGCGACCAAATCGAGCAGTTTCCGTTCCGACCATCACTGGTCGTGGACTCAGTCGTCGAACTGATCGACCGTCTCTAGGTCGACTGGTTGCACCGGCCGAGCAAGGGCCGCGAAGAATGAATTAGTCCAGTCAAAGACATCACGCCGCAGGGTCTTTCGACGCATGCGCGACATGCGCGACTTCCCCTCCTTCTTCGAGACCTTGAGGGCGGAGCGGATGCCCTCCTTGATCCCTTCGAGGTCGTGAGGGTTGATGATGAAGGCGCCCCGCAATTCGGACGCCGCTCCCGCGAACTCGCTAAGGACCAGTTTTCCGGTGAGGTCGGTACGACACATGACGTACTCCTTGGCCACCAGGTTCATACCGTCACGAAACGGGGTCACGAGCATGATGTCCGCCGCGAGGTAGAGCGCAACGAGCTCGTCGAACGGGAGATTCTGATGGAGGTAATGGATCACGGGCTTGCCGACCAGACCGTGTTCGCCGTTCATCTCGCTCACGACCTGTTCGAGATCGTGCCGCTCCTTCTCATAGTGTGCGTCCGACTCGCGGCTCGGCACGGCGACCTGCACCATGACGGCGTGCTCCGGATCCAATGTGCCATCCGCGAACAGCTCCGCGACCGCGCGGATCCTCTGCTGGATGCCCTTGGTGTAGTCGAGACGGTCAACTCCGAGCAGTACCAGGTCAGGGTTCCCGAGAGTCGCCCGCAGCTCGACCGCGCGGGCGCGAATCGCCGGGTCGAGTGCCATCGCCGTAATCTGCTTGCAGTCGACCGATATTGGAAAGGCTCCGACTTGAATCTGGCGTCCCTCGTAGACGAGGTCCGTGGCCGTACCCGTCGCCGAAGTGATGCGCCGCGCCAAACGGGAGAAGTTCGCTGCGGCCGACGGCACCTGAAAGCCGATGAGGTCCGCGCCGAGCAGGCCCGCGAGAATCTCTCGTCGCCACGGCAGCTGCATGAAGAGCTCGGACGGCGGAAACGGTATGTGAAGGAAAAAACCAATGCGAACATCAGGACGAAGCTTGCGCAGGTACTGCGGCACTAGTTGCAACTGGTAGTCGTGCACCCACACGGTGCCGTTCTCCGCCACGGCTTCCGCGGCGGCCCTGGCGTAGCGCATGTTCACTTCAGCGTACGTGTGCCACCAGTGTCGGTGAAACGTCGGCGCTCGAATCGCGTCGTGATACAGGGGCCACAAGGTCGCGTTCGAGAAACCCAGATAGAAGCTCTCGTACTCCTCAGGACTGATGTCAACGGGCCGCAACTGTATGCCTTCGAAGGTCTCGGGGAGTTCGTCGTGCTGGGATCCGCCCGGCCAGCCAATCCACAGCCCGTTACGGTTCTGCAGCATCGAGGTCAGGGCGGTGACGAGTCCGCCGGGACTCGGCCGCCACTCGTCATCACCTTCCTTCGACGTCTGCTGTACCGGGAGACGGTTCGCCACGACGACCAGGTCAGCGCCATGCAGCGGCGGGGTGAGCCGTTCTGTCCCTGGATCGACTACCCCAGCTCGACCACTCGGTGACTGCGACACAATGATTTCCTTCAGTAATGCTCTGCGAGCGTGTCGCCATCCTACGAACTCTGGCAAAAACACGCGCAGTCGGAGGAATCACCAGTGAAAAGCACTTCACAACGTGGCACAAGGGCACGACAACCGTCGTAAACAGCGCGAATCCTGGGCTGTGGGGCTGAACGGGTTAGGCCCCCGCGGCCGGGCGATCATCCATGCCCGCAGCGTTCCACCAACTTGGTGATCCGGCCGGACCAATCGATGCTCCGCTCGCACGTTGTTCGGCGTCAATCACGCGCAGCACCGCGGTGATGAGCGATAGATGTGTCAATGCCTGGGGGAAATTGCCCAGGTGCCGCCCGGTGGTCGGATCAAGTTCCTCCGCGTACAACCCAAGGGCGCTGGCGTTGCCGATCAACTTCTCGCATTGCGCTCGTGCGCGGTCGAGTTCGCCGATTTCCACCAACGCCGAGACGAGCCAGAACGAGCAGACCGTGAAGCTTCCCTCGGGTTCACCCCCGATGCCGTCGTGGGTCGTGCCGGTTTGGTACCGGTAGACGAAGACGCCGTCGCTGAGCTGGTCCGCAATGGAGAATACGGTGGCTCGAATTCGATCGTCGTCCGGCGGCAAGAAACCCAGCATCGGCAGTAGAAGCAGCGACGCGTCGAGCTCCTCCGAGTCGTAGGCCTGGGTGAAGCCACCGGTCTTGCCAATGGCCTTCGCGCAGATCTCCGCGTGGATGTCCTGCGCCGCCCTCCACCACTCGTCGGCGCGTTCCTTCTCGCCTCGAAGAGCCGCCAGGCGAGCACCACGATCGGCGGCGACCCAGCACATCACCTTGGAGAACGTGAAGTGCTGGGGCTCATCGCGCATCTCCCAGATGCCGTGGTCCTCGTGCTTCCACGACTCGAGCGCGGCTTCGACCGCCTGGACCACGATGCGCCACGACCGCTCACTCAGCGAATCCCTAGAGCGCGTGTGCTCGAAGACGCAGTCGACGATTGCGCCAAGGATGTCGAACTGACTCTGATCCGAGGCGGCGTTGCCCACTCGAACCGGGCTGCTCCAGGCGTATCCCGTCAAGTGATCCAACTCCTCCTCGACCTGGGCACTCGTGCCGTCAACGCGGTAGAGAACCTGCAGGTTGCCCCTGGAGGCGGCCTTCGCCCCGAGCGCGCCTCTCGACGGCTCGAGCACGTCGCCAAGAAACGCGAGAAAATCGTCGGCCTCGGTGTCGAATCCGAGGGCGTGCAGCGAGCGCAGCGTGAACGCTGAGTCTCGAATCCAGGTGTACCGGTAGTCCCAATTGCGAGAACCGCCGAGGTTCTCCGGCAATGACGTGGTGGGTGCCGCGAGCAGTGCGCCGGTCGGTGCATACGTGAGACCCTTCAACGTCAACGCGCTGCGCTGGAGCAGCTCGCGCCAGGGGTGGTCGGGGAAGCGTCCGCCGTCTATCCAACCGCGCCAGAAACGACTGGTGTCAGCGAGCGCCAGGTCGACCTCCTCGCGGCCCGAGGGCGGTGGTGCATTGGTCCAACTGAATACCGCGTACGTCGTCTCGCCTTCGAACAGGCGCCGATGGGCGCGCACCGCGCGGCCCTCGATCCCAAAACGCATGTCGCCGGTCAAGATCAGCCGATCTATGTCCGCATTCACCGTCATGACGCTGTCATAGGTAGCGCCCGAGTACTCCCACTGAGCGTCGGAGCGACCATAGTCAAACGACGGCTCGCAACTCAGGAGCACGTCGACGTTGCCGTGGAGACATTTTGCCGTTCGCACGAGCATGTGCGTGGCATCGAAGTCTCCGGGTGTGCGCCGATGGTGTTCGGACCGGTCGCCAGTGCGGTACCACGGGCTCACGGCCATGAAATCAGTGACGACCAGCCAACCACTGCGGGTCTGCCATGTCGTCTCGAGCACCATGGTGCCCGGCACGTACTGACGATGGGCTGGCACTGCGCTGTCGACCGGGGCTAAGCGAAACGAGCCAGCGGCACGGTCAAGGATTGTCCCGAACACGCTCTCATCATGTGGTTTTGGCAAACACAGCCACTCGACGGATCCCGTTGGTGAGACGAGGCAACTGTTCTCGCAGTCAGAGAGGAATGCGTAGTCGCCTATGGGCGGAAAAATCGTCTCGAAGGCTTTTTGATTGGGCGGCCCGAGCAAACCGGACTCTCCCAACTTCGGCGAACCGTGCAAACGGCGCTCGGTGAAGGGTGGCGTGTGCAATCGATCCCGAGAACCGCCAGAAAACACATTCGAGTCAATTGCCATGAGGATGCCTCTTCCGACGCATTGAGGAACACGCGGTCCAAGGCGTGGGTGAACGAACTGCAATTCAGACCTACCAAGCCATTTTAGTCACTGCGACGAAAGTAAGAACATGACGAATTCATGATAATTACGACTGAGCGCCGCACACGATCGTTTGAGACTGGCGCTGGGTGCGACACCCCGAAGGAGGAGGCGGATACCAAGGCTCTCGACCTCTACATGGACTCGCTGTCGGTCCTGGTGCCATGGCACGTCACTCGCAGTGATTGAGTGCGGTCGAACTCCACCGCTGGAATCACCCGGGTCGTCTTGGTCTGGTACTCGGCGAACCCGGGATTGAGCTCGGTCTGGACCGAATAAATCCGACCACGCTCGGGTCCAGCAACCGGCACTGCGTTCGCGGCGAAGGCATTAGCTCCGATTTCGACGGTCACGCCGGGATTCGCCACGAGGATGCGAATCCAGTCAGGATTGGAGTCTGCACCAGCCTTCGAGGCGATGATCGTGAGCGCCCGCGAATTCAGTCGTTTACGCACCACGACATCTCCTTCACTCCCGTCACCAACAGTCCTACCCGTCGACTGACCTACCCACGCGGGCTCCTATCGTGCTGCCAGTTCCCACCACCATCTTGAACGTAGGCTTCTTTTGACCGGTGCGCCGTAAGCAACGCTGCACCTCGTTCGCGAGAAGGAATGAGAGGCCCATGGGAACCCAGGATGATGAAGTGTCGCAGTCGACCAGTTCTGTGCCAGGCGAATCGCTCGATAGCTCCCAGACGCCCGTCGACACAGAGCCAGAGGCGATCCCCTCTACGCGAGCCTCCAGAGCGTGGGTGCGGGTGCTGCCGGTTCTCGTGGTCCTGGTCGTGATTTTGGTATTCGTCGTCCAGAACCATCACGACGTCAAAGTGAGTTTCTTCAGCGCATCGGGAACTCTCCCGCTCTCAGTCGCTCTGATCGGTTCGGCGGTCCTCGGCGGGTTATTGGTCCTGGCGTTGGGGTCGGTGCGAATCTTCCAGCTCCGTAGGCGGGTCCGTCGCGCAGCAACGGGGCGACACCACGAGGATCACTAGAGGCTGATCGAATCAGGTGGTGTTTCGAATCGCCCGTTCTCGCACTCCGCTCGAACGCAACATACAAGAATTCCGGCCAGCAGTCCGAGGTCGTGTCTGGCGACGTGGGACTACTGGCCGGAAAGCTCAGTTCAGTGGAAATGCGTTACCTGCGGAAGTTACCGTGTCGCGATGAATTTCCATGGCTGAAGCCTCGGTAAGCAAAGCCGTGGCGGCTCAAGTTGTCGTCACTCGCCTTGAAGTTACCGTTCGCTCCGTTACCGTTCGTTCCGTCTTTCGCTCCGTTGCAGTTCGACTTGGGTGTCTCGACCTTGATCGAAAGCACCGTCGCGGGTGTCGTGGTTGACATCACGAGTACCACGTGGTCGTTCAGCATCGACGCACCGGCTGCGAGACCGGTGACCGTCGTGGCCGACGTAAGTGTGTACGTGGTGGCGGTCGTTGCGCCACGGCTCACGACTGCGATCGAGGAGCCAGCGGTGTAACTGGACACCACGCCCTCAATCCACGCCGACTTGGGTGTCTCGACCTTGATCGAAAGCACCGTCGCGGGTGTCGTGGTTGACATCACGAGTACCACGTGGTCGTTCAGCATCGACGCACCGGCTGCGAGACCGGTGACCGTCGTGGCCGACGTAAGTGTGTACGTGGTGGCGGTCGTTGCGCCACGGCTCACGACTGCGATCGAGGAGCCAACGGTGTAACTGGACACCACGCCCTCAATGCGGCCTTGCAAGTTCCATGAGAAACCGTGATCGTGATCGCTCACCCTCGTGCCGTGATCCGATGATGCAGACGCAATACTCACAGCACCCGCGGTCAGGCCCATACTCAGAACTGCCGCAACGGTAATCCGTCCCGCCGCCTTTGTCTTTATGTTGGTCATACCGTTTCCCTTCATTGCACTTCATCCGAGGTTTGCCGGACACCTTCAAGCCTCACGTCAAAAATTGTGAACCTCATGCGAATCAGTCGTGCAAAGCATGTGTTTGGAGCGAAATTGCGAAAATCACCGGAATTGCCAACGAAGACCGACAATCCTGGTCGGGGCAGATAACTACCGCGATGAGTCGCCTCGGCTAAAGGTTGTCATCGACTTCAACCAAAAAGTGGTCTCCGGTAGTTTTGGGCAGTGGCCGACAGACGATATCCGAGTTGGCTTCGCGTACTCGGTCCCGGTCTGGTCACCGGGGCCGCCGACGACGACCCCTCGGGTATTGCCACCTATTCACAGGCGGGCGCACGCTTCGGCTACGCGCAGCTCTGGACAATCACACTCTGTCTTCCCCTGATGATCGGCGTCCAGGAGGCGACCGCGCGTATTGGTTCGGTGACGGGCCACGGACTCGCGCACGTGACCAAGGAGTACTTCTCCAAACGAGTGCTCTACAGCATCGTGTTGCTGGTACTCGTCGCCAACATCATCAACATTGGTGCCGACATCGCCGCGGTGGGTGCGTCGTTGCGACTGATGATGACGCTGCCGGTTGCCCTGTTGACGACACTCTTCACAATCGGGCTCGTCGCGCTGATGACACTTGTCCGCTACCACCGCTACGTGCGCGTACTCAAGCTCTTGGCGCTCGCGCTGCTTGCCTACGTCGCGACCGCTCTCATCGTGGGCGAGCCGTGGGGCACGATCCTGCGCTCGACATTCCTCCCCCATGTCGAATGGTCGTCGGCCTATTGGTACGTCATCGTTGGGATACTCGGCACGACCATCAGCCCCTACATGTTCTTCTGGCAGGCCTCCGAGGAAGTTGAGGAACTCGAGTACGCCGACTACGCCGGCGAGGCCCGGCGCAGCCTTAAGACCATCCGCACCGACAACGCCGTCGGTATGGTGATCTCCCAGATTGGCAGTTGGTTCATGATGGTCACCACCGCAACGGTCCTGAATGCGCACGGCATTACCAACATCGGCACTGCGGCCCAAGCGGCCCAAGCGCTCCAACCCCTCGTTCGCACCTTCCCCCATTCGGGTGAGATCGCGAAGATCATCTTCGCCGTTGGTGTCATCGGCATGGGCCTGCTCGGCATTCCGGTACTCGCGGGCTCGGCTTCCTACGCCGTCACCGAACTTCTCGGCTGGCGAGAGGGCTATCAGAACCGGGTCCGCGACGCCCGCGGTTTCTACAGCATCATCGTGCTCGCGACCGCGATCGGGCTCGGTCTCACCCTCTTGGGCGTGAGTCCGATCAAGGCTCTGATCTTCGCGGCGGTGGTGAACGGCGTGGTTGCGGTGCCGTTGGTATGGCTCATCCACCACATTGGTAAACGCACCGAGATCATGGGGCCGTATACGAGCGGTCGACTCTCTCGAACGCTCCTCCTGATCACCTTCGCGGTCATGGCGGCCTGCGCCCTGGCGATGTTCGTGTCGCTGGTCGGATAGATACGAAGGGCTCGAATGAGTGGGCCACTGCGCAACGAACTGCGGACATTCGATTGTCGATGCCTCGTGGCGCAACCGACACGCCACGTTCACCTCTGCTTCGTACCATGACGACATGAATCCAGTTCTCAACGAAGAACAGCGGGCCTTCTACAAGGAGAACGGCTGGCTGCTGTTCGATGACCTCCTCGAAGTATCAGTGCCCGAACTGCAGACAGAAGTGGGCGAGATCGCCTCGTGGGACGACTCCGGTGACTGGCTCCGCCACTTCGAGATGACCGACTTCGGGCCAAAGTTGGCGCGCACCGAGAACTTCACCCCGCACTCGGAGCCAATGTTCCAGTTGCTGCGCGGCGGCGCGATCAGCCAGGTGGCGGGCGAACTCCTCGGCGAGGACGCCCTTCTCTACAAGGAGAAGATCAACTACAAACTGGCCGGCGGCGCGGGATTCTCGCCACACCAGGACAAGCCGGCCTATCCATTCGTCGACAACGTGCTGAGCGTGATGGTCGCTGTTGATGACGCGACGATCGAGAATGGCTGCCTCTACGTGGTCTCGGGTTGGCATCACGAACTCCTCAAACAGGATGAGCGCGGTTGTCTGCACCCCGACGTTGTCCAGGAGCTCGACTGGCAGCCGGCTGAACTACGCGCCGGTGCGACGCTCTTCTTTCACGCGCTCACGCCGCACCGCAGTGGAGCGAATGTCTCCTCACGCGACCGCCGGGCGTTGTACCCGACGTACAACGGGGTGTCCGAGGGCGACCTGCGTGACGACTACTACGCAGCCAAGCTCGAGGCCTTCGAGGACCCCGCGTCGGGCGACCGGGTTCGCCTGTCCCTGATCGGTGACTTCGAAGGGCGCCCCGTATGACGACGCCAACGACCGTCGAGGAGCTTTTTGAGCTCTACGAACGAAGGGGTGCCGAGCACTACGGCGAGTCCATCACCCAGATCGAGCACGGGCTGCAGTGCGCGGCTCTGGCCCGACGCGATGGCGCCAACGACGCTCTGATCGCGGCGGCGCTGTTTCACGATGTCGGCCACCTCGTCGTCGACGTGCAAGGCAACGCCCACTTCGATCTCGCCAAGGACGATGACGGCCACGAAGCCGTCGGCGCCCGTGTCCTGTCACCCATTCTCGGGCGCGCCGTTGCCCAGCCGGTGGCGCTGCACGTGACCGCCAAGCGGTGGCGCTGCACGATCGACCCGACTTATCACAACACGCTCTCGGCCACGTCCCAGGCAACCTTCAAGGCGCAGGGTGGTCCGCTGAGCCCCGCGGAGTGCGCTCGGTTCGAGGCGCACCCGGGCTTCGAGGGCGCACTCGCGCTGCGATCGTGGGACGACGAGGGAAAAGTTCCCGATCTTGAGGTCGGCGAGCTTCGCGACTACGTCGTGCTCGTCACCGCGCTGGCCGACGCTCGGTAACGAGCACGTCGCGCGCGTGCACGAGCACGTCCACGCGCGTCCCGATCTCAAACGACGCAGCGGCGCTACTGCGCACATCAATCTTCACCGTCACGCCGCCGATACCCACCTGGAGCCTCGTCGTCGCACCAAAGAAGAACCGGTGCGTCACGATCCCGAGGCCGTCGGGCGACTCACGCACTTCGAGGTCCTCGGGGCGAAGGAGCGCGTCAAGTGGACCGCTCGGAATCGCCGCCGCTCCGCCGCGAACCTCCACAACCTGGGAGAACAGCCGGACCTTGCCGTCGGCGTTGTCCACGTTCACCCGGCTCGAAGTGCCGACAAACTCGGCAACGAAGGCCGTCGCCGGGCGCTGGTAGAGCACTGACGGGCTCGCGACCTGCTCGACACGTCCGTTGGACATCACACACACGCGGTCGGCCATCGACAGTGCCTCTTCCTGGTCGTGGGTGACGAAGACCGTCGTGATCGCAAGGCGCTGCTGGAGGGCCCGAATCTGGTCACGAAGTTCGGCACGAACCTTGGCGTCAAGAGCGGAGAGCGGCTCGTCGAGCAAGAGGACCCGAGGCTCGATGGCGAGCGCCCGTGCCAGTGCCACCCGTTGCTGCTGCCCGCCAGAGAGCTGGTGCGGGAACTTGCTGACGTGCCCGCTGAGTCCCACGAGATCGAGCAGTTCTGTGGCTCGCTCGCGGCGTTGTGACGAGCGATGCCCCCTCAGACGAAGCCCGAAGGCGACGTTGTCGCGTACCGTCATGTTCGGAAAGAGCGAGTAACTCTGGAAGACCATTCCCATGTCACGCTTCTGCGCGGGTGTGTCGGCGAGATCCTTGCCGTCGACGAGCACGCGCCCACTGTCCAGGAGTTCGAACCCTGCGAGTACCCGAAGGGCGGTGGTCTTGCCGCAACCCGAAGGACCGAGCAGTGCGACGAACTCGCCAGGATCAATGCTGAGTGAGAAGCCGTCAAGTGCGCGCGTCGCACCGAACTGGCGCACCAGATTATCCAAGACGACCGGCGCGCCCGTGCTTGGCGAATCGGCTACTGCCGTGGTGAAATCCGCGCGTTGGGTGGCGACTGACATCATGACTGCTTCTTTCTGAGATTTCTTCGGGACTGCGAACGGTCGAGCGAGACAATCAACGTGAGCAACACCCACGTGGCGACGAGGGACAGCATCGAGACGGCAACGGTGACATGACCGTCAGACTGAGCAAACGCGACGATCCAAACCGGGATTGTCTGCCATCCGTCGAGGCTCGCCATCGTGTACTCACCCAGCACCAGCGCCAAAGTGAGGACCGTCGCCGACAGTAAGCCGCTACGCAGATTCGGCATAACGACGCTCCAGAGCGTGCGAAACCAACTGGCGCCGAGCGAACGCGACGCCTCGACGAGCGTCTTAAGGTCAATGGCCCCGAGGCCGGAGGCGAGCGAACGATACACGAAGGGCATCACCAGGATCACGTAGACGAGCGCCAACAGGTACGGCGACGACTTGAGCCACACCGGCGACGAGGGCAGCACGCCCAAGATGAGGACAATCGGCGGAATGACGATCGGCAGGAACGTGATCGTCTCGAAGATCGGCTTCAACTTCGGCGCCTTCAAGAACATGTAGACGACCGTGGGCACCATGAGACCCATCGCAATGACCACTGTGACGCCGGCGAGGCGCATCGACAACCAGAAGGCGGAACCGAGGCCCGGTTGGCCCGGGATCGACCTCAGGGGCGAGAAGGAAAAGTGCCCTTGGTCGTTCTCGAGCGCGAAGTGCAGCGCAGCGTATAGAGGGAAGAGGAAATAGACGCCCGCGATGAGCAGGATGACGAAACGGCCAACGTGGATTCGGTGGCGCAGACCTCTGGGCGGGGCAGGAGCGAACGCCTCGGGCGCCTCGCCGAGGATCATCACCTCAGGGTTCAACGTAACCATCGCGACGCCCTTCGCTGCAGGAGGACGTAACCGATCACCGAGATGAGCATCATGACGATCATCGCGAAGCCGAGGGCGTAGCCGATGTTCGTCTCGCCCGCCAGGACGTTACCGTTCAGCACCGCACCGATCTGAATCGGGGTGAGGGCGATAGTGCCACCCGTCAGCGCCTCGGCTGTTGCGTATGCAGAGAGGCCGCTGCCGAAGAGCAGTAGAGCACTGCCGAGCACCGACGGCATAAGCACGGGAAGGCCGACATAGCGCCAGTACTTCCAACTGGAGGCGCCTAAGTTCTGCGCTGCTTCGCGCCACGCCTCTCTCAGTCCCCCGATCGCCGGCGTAATGATGAGCATCATGAGTGGGATCTGGAAATACATATAGACGAGCTCGACTCCCGTAATTCGGTACAGGTCGAAACCGTGGTTCCAGGGATCGAGCCCGAAGTGGGCGAGGAACGTCGAAGCGATTCCCGTCGTGCCAACGGTCGCGATGAAGATAAAGGCCAGATTGACGCCGCCGAAGTTGGCGAAGACCCCTGACGCCGTTGCCACCATCCGGCGAAGTAGTGCGGACTTCGAAGTCGCGATCACGTACGCGAGCAATGTTCCGAAGACCGCCGGGATAATGGCCGTCACTGCGGCGAGTTTGAGACTGGTCTCGAAGCCTAAGAGGTACTGACCGCTGCTCGTGATGGTCTTGATGTTGGAGAACGAGAGGTGGCCTTGGCTGTTGCGAAAGGCCAGGTTGATGATCACGATCGTGGGCACGCCCAGTCCGATCGCGACGTAGGCAAAAAATGGGACAAGCGGCAACGCGGTGCGTGCCGATCGCCACGCTCGCTTCGCGAAGCGAGCCGAGCCCTCACTCCTGTCCCTAGGCGGGAGAGCACCAGGGTCAGAAGTGAGGGCGTCTAGTTGATTCACCATGTAAGGCTCGTACTGCTTACTTACCGCTACTAGCCAACGGCCGACGCCCAGTTGGCGTCAACGTAGTTCTCTGCAGTGGTGAGTTGTGCCAACGTCGGGTACTGCGTGGTGCCCTTGGGGGCCGGCGGTAGCTTGGCGTACGCCGCCTTGTTGACCGTGCCGTTCGTCACGAGGGCCGCGAGTTCGGCTGGCCGGGTGGAGCCCTCAAGCCACAGGTTCTGTCCCTCGGTTGAGTAGAGGAACTCCTCCCAGAGACGTGCCGCCGCCGGGTCCGCAGCGTACTTGCTGATCGCCTGGGAGTAGTAAGCGGCGTAACTCGAGTCGGACGGGATGGTCACCTTCCACGTGGGGATCACCGAAGCGAGCTCGCTCGCCTGCAGATAGTCCCACCAGACGATGATCGGCGTCGCACCGGACTCGGCGGTCGAAGGACCGCTGGCGCCCGGGACGAAGTTACCTTCAGCATTCAGCTTCTGGAAGAACGAGACCCCCGGAGCGATGTTGGCGAGTGATCCACCGTTAGCGAGGGACGCAGCGTAGACCGCCGAGAACGCAGCCGAGGCTTGCGTCGGGTCGTTGTTGATGCCAACTTCGTTCTTGTACTCGGGCTTGAGCAAGTCCGCGAACGAGGTCGGACACGTGGTGACAACCTTGGTGTTGCAGCCAATGGCCACGTAGCCGCCGTAGTCATCGAACCAGTAACCCTTGGAGTTTTTCAGCCCCGTTGGGATGGAACTCCAGGTCGCGACCTTGTAGGGAGACAGCAGTTTCAAGTTGTCCACCGCGTAGCTCGTACCCACGTCGAGGACGTCGGGAGCGTCAGCACGACCCTTGTCCTGCTCGACCGCGGTGATCTCATTGGCGCTCGATCCTTCAGGATTCTCGGAGTTGATCTTGATGCCGTACTTCTTCGAGAAGTCCTTGATGATGGTGCCGTAGTTGGCCCAGTTCGACGGGAGCGTGATGACATTGAGGTGTCCCTCTTTCTTCGCCGCCTTTATCAGAGCGCTCAAGCCGCCGCACGCCGCTGACGACGTGGCCGTGTTGCAGCTCGATGTCGAAGCGGACGCCGCATTCCCCGCGAGCGCGATGCCCACGAGCGAGGTGCTCAGCAAACCGGCGGCTACTGACACTTTCAGTTTGTTTACAAACACGTGTACTGCCTCCTAAGGGTGAACGCACCACGTTGGTGGTTCGCCCGAGACAGTACGAGTAGCGGGTTAGCGCTCAGTGACGTCAGATTGCAAACTATGTGACAATTCCGCGAGAATTCTGCACGCGTTGTTCACGCACAGCAATCTTGAAGAGGTGCCATGGATGCGGCGCCGAGTTGCCTTACGGACGTCGCGAGGCGAAGAATTCGCGTAGTAAGAACTGCGACTCCTCGCGGAGCACGTCNNACCCGGGCGTTCAGTAACGCTCCCGCGCACATCACGCACGGCTCCAATGTGACGTAGGCGGTGACACCGTCCATCCGCCATCCGTCACGGCGGGTGGCGGCGTCGCGCAGGGCAATAATCTCCGCGTGGGCAGTGGGATCCTGATCCACCTCGCGTCGGTTCTCTCCGATACCGATGATTTCGCCGTCGTCCACGAGAACGCAGCCGACCGGCACGTCATCGTGCAGGGCCGCGAGACGTGCCTCATCAAGCGCCCTTTGCATGAACTGGACGTCGCGGTCGTCGTTGGTCGTGGGCGCGGTCGTGGTCATCGCAGGAAGCCGGGATTGGCGCGAAACGTCACGGTTGCAAAGTACACCGTCGCCCTGATCCGGCCACCAAAGAGCGAATCTTTGCGGCGCAGTAGACTCTCTGACGGAGGGGTGCGAGAGCGGCCGAATCGGGCAGTCTCGAAAACTGCTGTGTCTACGGGCACCGTGGGTTCAAATCCCACCTCCTCCGCCAGGAAGAAACGGGTGACGTTCGTCACCCGTTTCTTCGTTCTTGCGAAAGATCAGCGGGGTGCAGGTACTCTGGAAGAGTCCTTCGACTGTTGGACTTTCACAGGAGATCACCATGGTTTCGTCAATCGAGTCGTCAGTGGGTACCGAGCGCAAGGTCGTCACCGAAATTCCCGGACCCAAGTCCCAGGCCTTGCACGAGCGACGAAAGTTGAGCGTCAGCGCCGGACTTACCAACGGGTTCCCCATCTACATCGAGCGTGGCGAGGGCGCCATCCTCTTGGACGTGGACGGCAACCACATCCTCGACCTCGGCTCGGGCATCGCGGTGACGACAATTGGTCACGCCGTGCCCGAACTCGTCGACGCGGTGAGCGCCCAGGTCGCGGCTTTCACCCACACCTGTTTCATGGTCACGCCGTACGAGAGTTACATCGCGGTCTGTGAAGAGCTCGCGGCAGTGACGCCAGGCACCCACGCGAAGACCTCGGCTCTGTTCAACTCCGGCTCCGAGGCAGTAGAGAACGCCGTGAAGATTGCGCGACTCGCGACAGGCCGCCAGGCCATCGTCGTGTTCGACCACGCATACCACGGGCGCACCAACCTGACCATGGCACTGACTGCGAAGAACATGCCCTACAAGGACCGCTTCGGACCGTTCGCCCCAGAGATCTACCGCGTTCCGATGAGCTACCCCTTCATCGACGGCCTAAGCGGCGCCGACGCCGCCGCGCGGGCCATCAAGATGATCGAGACCCAGGTCGGCGCCAACAACGTCGCGGCCCTCCTCATCGAGCCCATCCAGGGTGAAGGTGGCTTCATCGTTCCCGCCGAGGGCTTCCTGCCGGCACTGTCAGAGTGGACCACCCAGAACGGGGCACTCTTCATCGCCGACGAGATCCAGAGCGGATTCTGTCGCACCGGTGACTGGTTCGCCGTCGACCACGAAGGCGTCATCCCCGACATCGTCACGACTGCCAAGGGCCTCGCCGGCGGTATGCCGCTCGCCGCGGTCACTGGTCGCGCCGAGATCATGAACGCCGTACATGAAGGCGGCCTCGGTGGCACCTACGGCGGCAACCCCGTCGCCGCGGTAGCGGCGCTCGCGACCATCAAGACAATGCGCAACCGCAATCTGGTGGGCCGTGCCCGTGAGCTCGAGAAGATCATGCTCACGAGCCTCAAATCGCTCCAGCAGGACGTCGCCATCATCGGCGAGGTCCGCGGCCGCGGCGCGATGATCGCCATCGAGCTCGTCCAGCCCGGCACGAAGACACCGAACGCCGCTGCCGCCAAGTCGATCGTCAGCTACTGCAACAAGAACGGCGTGATCGCGCTGGCTTGTGGCACGTACGGCAACGTCATCCGACTCCTGCCGCCGCTGGTGATCACCGACGAGCAGTTGAACGACGGCTTGAGCGTGCTCGTCGCCGCCGTGCGCGCCGCGGGCTAGTTCACGCAACGACCAATCGCCGCCGTTCCCGTCAAGGGGGCGGCGGCGATGTCGTGCTCGACCACTGCATCGGGGATCGCGTAGGCAGTGCTCGCCTGACCGAGTGACTTGGATTCGATGACTCCACCGACCACGCCGCCAACCATCACGGGGCTGCCCGAATTACCCGGCCGCACGTTGACCTCGACGGCGAGCAGGGTTCGAGAAAAGAGTCCTCGGTTGTAGATGTCGCGACCCTGACCGGAGAGTTGCCCTTCGACGGCTCCCGGCGAGCCGGTGCGACTACCGTCCAGCGGGAACCCGATCACTTGGACCGGTGTCCCCGCGCCCGGCGTCCCCGGGAGGAACCGCAGCACCGGCTCATCCAGCGAGGGCACTCGCAGCACCGCGATGTCACGTTCGGGATCGAAGAGGGCGACACTGGCGACAACACCGTCGACGGTTACTCGGGTCGCCCCGGCGACCACGTGGGCGTTCGTGACTGCTTCATGGGGAGTCACGAAGAACGCCGTGCCTTCACTCGGGCAACTCCCGCTCGTGAGCACCTTCAAGATCGAAGAAGGACTACCGAGACCCGACACCGACGGACCAAGATCCTTCGGATCCACGGTCGTCGAGAGCGTCGGGGCGACAACACTTGAGAAGACATTCGGGAAGTCAGCGTTCCGAAAGAGACCCTGCAACCTTGATTCGATCGCCGGCACGGGCGGCATGACCTTGTCCATCTCGCCGAGGATCCTCGAGTCTTGAATCCCACTCGCGACCGAACCCCACGTCGTCGAACCGAGCACCCCCGCCAGCATCCAGCACCCCACGAGGGCGCCGGCGACGCCGACCCCGATACCGGCCGCACTGTCGACGAGTCCGAGCTTGAGCCCGCGAAGCGACCTCGCGGCGACCGAGCCCACGAGCATCCCTAGACGGCTCCCGAGCATCGAGGTGACCAGAACTATGGCGAGCGCCGCGAGTGGGCACCAGACGGCCTGGGTTATATCGGTTGCGAGCGACGGGGCGATGATGGTGCCGATGATGAAACCCACACCCAGCCCGAGCAGGCTCGCCACCTGGCGCAGTGCACCGGTCGAGTGCCCCCGAAGACCCGAGAGCACCACCGCGACGACGATGACGAGATCCACCCAACTCATGATGCAAGGGTAGGCGGTGGCCCGACATTCTCATAGTGCGACGACCGTGTCGGTAGCATCGACAAAGCACTTCGCGTCAAACGAAAGACCGGGAACGCCATGAGCCCACGACACAACCACGCACGAGCCGCGTGGCGCGGCATCGTGGTGGTCGGCGTCGCCGCTCTCGTGCTCGGCGGTTGCAACTCGAGTGTCGCACGCACGCACGTGACCGGACTCCCCTCGATCGGGATCTCGGTGCCGCTTCACACGGTCGCGTGCACGACGACCGGCTCGTGTCTCGCCCTCGGCACGACGGGCACCGACACAGCCCCCTCGAGCGTCGGTGAATACCGGGAGAACAATGGTCAATGGTCCTCGCTCGTGGTGCCGTCCGCGCCGTCGTCGGTGATCACTTCTGCTTCGTGCTGGAGCACCGGCTGTCTGATCGGCGGCGAGCAGTCGAGCGGGAGCCTGCTCTGGGGCTACAACGCCTCCTCGCAATCGATCAACAGCCTGCGCGCACCCGCGGGGGGTCTCGGTATCCGCGCACTCAGTTGCTTCGGTGCCTCGACGTGCGCGGCCGTGTTGACAACCGGCTTCACCTCGACATCGGAGATGACGTTCACCAATGACGGCGGTGCCACCTGGTCAACGCCGATCGCCATCGCCTGGTCGCTCGGCGACACCGTGTCCGGCCTCGCGTGCACCGATCCGCTCAACTGCATGACGAGCGCGACCACCGCATCGAGCTCGCTCGTTGTCGAGGTAACCCACGACGGCGGCAACACCTGGGACCAGCGAATCACCCCTTCGCCATGGCTCTCGCTCTCGTCAATCACGTGCGCCAAGCTGCATTGTGTCGGTCTCGCACAGACCGCGACGTCGACGTCGCTCGTTCGCACCAGCACCTTCGGTCGACTGTGGCGCACGGTACCGCTCGGGGTGCAGGCGAACGCCCTCGCGTGTTCAACGATTGCTCATTGCGTCATCGGCGGACAACAACATACCGACAGCCCGTGGCTCGCAACACTCGACAATTTCAAGGTCAGCGTCACGGTACTCAAGTACGTGCCCTCGCCGGTCATCGACATCGCATGCGCCACCAAGATCTGCGCGGGTATCGGTGTCAGCACCGTCCTGGCGCTTCGCCCCTAGCCCTTCAACGCAGCCGCCAGAAGCCCCGGAATCTTGGCCCACGAGGGCTTCACTTCGAAGGCGAGCAATTTGCGCATGACGACACCCGCGTTCTTGTTCGTCACGAACCAGGCGGGTGCGGGGTGAGCGACGAAGGGACCGCGCACCACCGACTTCTGGGGGCGCGCGAAGAGGAACGTATTACCGACGAAGCCGCTGCCGGATTGGATATCAGTGATGGGATGGCCGGGATAGGCGCCCCACACCGTCGTCGAGAAGGCGAAGCTCATGGCGTGCCACAGGTTCACACCGATTGAGCCGTAACGCAGGTCCGCAATGGCCTGATCGATCGCCGGTCCGGCCTTGGCGTCCTTCATAGTTCGCGAGTCCGCGATCAACGTCATCGACAGGGTTCCCCAGACCACGTCATTACAGAACTTCGTCGCCTTCTCGATGAAGTCGACCGTGGAGCTGGCCTCGAGCGACGTCTCACTCGTCAGCGCGCAGAAGGCCTCGACATTCAGACAGATGTCGTTCACGTTGGAGGAGTCGACGTCGCGTACGAGCGTCCACGGCATCGTGTCGCCACTCGACTCGCCGATCTGGTGAGCGTCGGGGTGCGCGGCGAGGAATGAGTCGCGGCGCGACTGGGCGCCCGGGTAGTAGGCCTTGCGGGTCGGGATCGAGGCGAATACCGCTTCGAGCGCGTTGAAGAACTCCTCGCGCTGGGCCCAGTCCTTGTGGGTGATGATGACCCGAGGCGTCAGGCAGTTGAAGCCCGCGTTGTTGGCGATCATCGTCGCCACGTGCTTGGCCTGATACTGGATCTCCTTCTGCGACCACTGTCCGGGCACGATCACGACCGGCGAGACGTTGCCCAGTTCACAGCTCACGGGCTTGGTGACGAGCGGATCGTTGGCGCCCTTTCGACGCTCGCCGTCGGGACCAGTCCCGAAGACGATCGCGTCGTGGGTCTTGTCCGATCCCGTTACGTGGATGTCGGTCACGGACTCGTGATTCGTGAGGAACAACCCCACCTGGGCGCCGCCAGCGACGATACGCAAGAACCCGGGTTCGATGAGAGCCGCCATGGCCTTCTCCCAGTAGGGGACCAGGTACTCGTTGACCGGATTGGCCTTCAAGACCACGACCTTGCCCTCACCGAACATCTTGGTCAGTACGTCACGGGGTCCGAGCGAGGCGACGTTGCCCGCACCAAGTACCAACGAGACACCCGCGTGCGCACGCGGCGCCTGGTACACGCCCGCCTGGGTCGCCTTCACCTCGGCCTCGGCGACGCCGGGCTCCATCCACACCTCGCCGGACATTCCGCCGTAGAGGATCTTGTCGAACGTCGAACCCGGCACCACCTGTACGGCGATTCGGCTGCCGGGCTTGTGGTGTACCGGACCGGGGTACTGGGGCCGGCCCTTGGTGGCGATGTCGATCATCGACTGACGAAGCGTCTGGGCCATCCGCACGAAAGTGCCGATGCCGCTGAAGAGTTCCTCGCCGCCGACCGGGCCGTGGGGGTCGTAGCCCTTCGCCTCGCACGCCGCAGCGGTCCACTCCTCGGCGACGGCGAACGTATCGTGCACGATTCGCTCGAGGATTCGAGCCCGTTCGCTCGCCGAAACGTCGGCCCACGTGACGCTGTTCACGGCGACGTCGGCGACCGCCTTGTTCAGCGCGACCTCGTCGATTACACCACGGTCCTGGGACCCTGACGTTGGAGCGGCGGCTCCTCGTAACTGGCTCATCGATGTTCCCTTCCCCTGTTTCTATGGGAGGCTAGTGCGGTGAGTATCCAGTCGCCCAGCACCATTCCACCAGGCTGGTACCCGGATCCGGGCGGAGTGCGCCAGTGGCGGGTGTGGACCGGTGTCATGTGGTCCGAACTGACTAGGCCCTACGGGGATAG
>PKWW01000022.1:159403-169273 GCA_003132165.1 Acidimicrobiaceae bacterium
CTGCTCGTCAACGCGCTCGCTCATTGGCCCGGGACCCATCAGCCCACGCCGCTCTGGTTCGCCATGACGGCGTCGGATGTCGGCGTCGCCCTGCTCGTGGCGGGTTGGGTCGCCTACGCCTTGGCCGTCCGCGAGCTCGAGGGTCGATGGACTCCGTTCGCGTTCCTGCCCGGCGTCAACGTCTTCGTCGCGTCGGGATTGGTCACCGAACGCCTGAGCGCCAGGTCCCCGACCCGACGCATCCTCACCGAACTGCTGTTCGTCGCGATCTTCGTCGGGGCCGATCACACCGATCCTTGGCTCGGCGCCATCCTCGGGCTCGCGGCGCTCAGCCAGATGCAGTGGACAAACTCACTTATCGAGCAGCTTTGCGAGCCAACGTCGGGCTCCGTCGCGACCACCTCATAGGATTGCTCAGGCGCGGGCGAGACAGTCCGGCCTTGGGGGTAATGCAACGATGTCGTACGAAGAGTGGGGCCCGCTGGCCGGCTTGATCGGAACCTGGGAGTCGGGCTGGACCGGACTCGACGTCTCGTTCCATAACGACAAGGGCAAGATTGCCGAGACCCCCTACCGCGAGAAGACGACGTTCAAGCCCTTCGGTCCCGTCGATAACGGCGAGCAGTGCCTCTACGGGCTTGACTACCGAACCGCTATGTGGCGCCAAGGAGAGGACAATCCCTTCCACACCGAGATCGGCTACTGGATGTGGGATGACAAGGCGAACCAGGTGATGCGCTGCTTCATGATCCCGCGCGCCCAGACGCTTATCGCCGGGGGAACCGTCGAGCCCGACGCGACCACGTTCAAGCTCGAGTCGGCCCTCGGCTCGAACACCTACGGCATTCTGTCCAACAAATACCTCGACGAGATCGCCAAGACCACGCGCTTCGACGTGACCATCACGATCGACGGCGACACGTTCTCCTACGACGAGACCACCGTCGTCGAGCACCGCAAGAACCCGACCGTTATCCTGCACACCGACCGCAACAAACTCACCCGACTGAGCTGGGAGGCTTGAGCACTATGTACGACTGGTCCGAAGAACACCAAGCCATCATCGCCGTCGTGCGGCGCTTTGTCGACGAGGAGATCCGACCGCACCTCGACGACCTCGAACACAACGGCGTGCCCCCCTACGAGATACTTCGAAAGATGTACGGCGTCTTCGGTTTGAAGGAGATGGCCCAGGAAAACTTCAAGCGCCAACTCGAGCGCAAGATCTCGGGTGAGGAGCCGTCACGTGAACAACGGGCTGGCTCGGACCCCGCGGCCCAACTCATCTCGACGATCGAGCTCTGCCGCGTGAGCCCTGGACTAGTCACGTCACTCGGCGTTTCGACCGGTCTCGCCGCGGGAACGATCAACAAGCTCGGCACGCCCGCCCAGATGGAGCGATGGGGACTCGACCTCATGACCCTCGACAAGGTCGGCGCGTGGGCAATCACCGAACCCGACTCGGGATCGGACGCGCTGGGCGGCATGCGTACGTCAGCCAAGCGCGACGGCGACGACTACATTCTCAATGGCCAAAAGACCTGGATCACCAACGGTCCCTACGCCGACACGATCGTCCTTTACGCCAAGCTCGACGACGGCAGCGGCGACGACATTCGCAACCGAAAGGTCCTCACCTTCGTGCTCGACAAGGGTATGCCCGGACTCGAGCAGGCCAAGCCCATGCGCAAGATGGGCCAGCACGCCTCGCCCACCGGCGAAGTGTTCCTCAGTGACGTCCGCGTCGGCAAGGATCGACTGCTCGGCGAGACCGAAGAGCCCAAGGGCGGCGGTCGCCAGAGCGCCAAGGACAACTTCGTCGCCGAGCGCGCCGGGGTGGCCGCGATGTCACTCGGGGTCATCGAGGAGTGCGTTCGGCTTTCAATCGACTACGCCAAGCATCGCAAACTCTGGGGGACGCCCATTGGCGAGTACCAGCTGATCCAGTTGAAGCTCGCGCAAATGGAAATCGCGCGCATCAACGTGCGCAACATGGTCTTCATGCACATCGAACGTTCCTCACACGGCTCGGTGCCTACGTTCGCCGAGGCCTCAGCGATGAAGTTGTATTCGGCCCAAGCGGCGTGTCAGGTGGCGGACGACGCGATCCAGATCTTCGGCGGCAATGGTTACATCGCCGAGTACCGCGTAGAACAATTGAGCCGCGACGCGCGAGTGCTGCGCATCTACGCCGGCACCGACGAAATGCAAGTTGTCGCCATCGCGAAGGACCTCATCCGCTCCTAAGAGTTGGGTCGTAAGCCCCTAAGGGGAGCTACGACCCGGTGCCAGCCCGTGCGCAACCTTCGCGGGACGAGCAGAGCCCGGTCCGTTGGTCGACTGCGTCGTGCGAAGTGCCGAGCTCGGCTCTCCTGCTGGCTTTTTGACGAGCAGCCCGGTGGAGGATCCCACTGGCCTGGTGCCTTGATCGCGTGCGTCACTTCGACGCGCGCCGACCAGAGGGTGCGTTTGACTCGTCAGGGTGTCTTGGCACCCGTGGTTGGTAGATGGAGCGGTAAGTGCGGTGAGTAGCGCGCAGGAGCGGGCGTAGTCCACCCGTGCGCTCAAGGGATCGGCGAGGTCAGTGTGGACCACACAGGTGCCGAGTGCCGCGGCGACCAGGTCTCGGTCACCGGTGAAGCCACACGACGCACAGACGTGCGTGCGCTGGCCGAGACCCTTCCTGGCCCGTTGGCCGCAGAGGCAGTGACTCGAGAGCGCCGTTCGTCCGGTCCCCACTTTGGTGAGGCGGCCCCCACGCTGGCTCGTGATCCGCGCGAGCTCGGCCGTCACCATGCCCGGGGCGAACGAAGAGAGGGACTTGCCCCAGAGCGTGGCCCAGGCCGTCAGGTTGCAGTCCTCGATCAGCCAGGTCGTGCCGTGGGTGGCGACGAGCTGCACCGCGACCTCGTGGGCGCGGATCCGCTTGGTGAGGCTCTCGGCACGGGCTTGCTCGCCCTGGCGTCGTCGGGTGTCGCGGTAGCTGGCTGAGAGGTGGTCGCGACGGTGGGCCTGGCGCGCGACGTTGGCCGCGTTCGAGGTCCGAGGTCCCCGTGGCGTGGCGTCAGTGACGCCACCCAGCCCGCGCTCGGCTCGTCGTTCGTCGCGCTTCACCTGGGACTTCGACTTCGCGTACTGCTGCGCGTTCGCGGCCCGGCGCGACCGGTCGACGCGGCGCTGACCCCAGCGCTTCTTCGCCGAGACGCGGGCCAGGCGGTCACGCTCACCCGCGTCAGCCCGCACCACGGTGCTGCGCGGGTCACCATGGCCCGCGTCCACCGACACCACCGAGAGATTGGCGACGTTCACGTCCACGCAGGCCGTCCGGTTGGTCGGCGCCTGTTCGAGCAGCGCTGCGTTGCGCGCGGAGACGTAGCCCTCGCGCAGGACCAGCAGGTGCATCTCGTAGCGCCACCCTCCGCGCTGGGAGGAGTCAGCTCGGCGCACCAGGTCGATCTTGTGCCAGGTGTCGGGGTCGTTGAGGAAGTGCGTAACGCGGTCCCACGCACCGCGGCCCTGGGGGAGGCGCACCGGCAGCTGCAGCTCGGGCTCGTTCGACTGGGGCCCTCCGGCGTAGACCATCACGAGGGGACCCACGTAGGTGGGCCACCTGGTCGGACCCGGTGGCTTCACGCCACTGCGTGGTTGGCGTAGCACCGGGGTGCCGGGGCCACACGCCGCCACGTCGTGCAGTGTTCGGTGCTGATTCTTCGCGCCGTGAGCGTAGACGTCGAGGTGACCCTCGAGAGAGCCGTAGAGACGGAAGGTCTCCCACTTGTTCGCGGTCGTGTGCGAGCGAGCCCGACCGGCGATGGTCGCGAACTCGTGGCGGGGAGTCACGTGTAAGGGGCCGTGGCGCTGGCCCGAGTTGTCGGACCACAGATGACGCACGACGTTCTCGAAGACGGCGTCCGCCATGTGAGAGACCAGCGCCGCCGAGACGTGGTCCATCGCCCAACCCGAGGTCGTCGCGTGCCGGCGGGCCAACTCCTCGAAGCCGTTGCGGGTGAGGCCGAGGCCCTCGGCGACGAACTTCCAGCCGAGAGTGTCGCGATCCTCCTTGCGCGACCAGTACTCGCGACAGAGTCGTTGGGCATCACGCTGCAGGGCCCGTCGAAGGTTGAACATCGTGAAGTAGAGGGCCTCGAGACGCGTGCGCGCGTGGGCGTCCGAGGTGTCGAGGTTCAGCACGAGCGTGGAGGTGGCCTGGTCCTTCGCCATGCGCCACGTGCCGTTCTTGGCCGGACCCCGCCGTCTCGGGGTGACGGGGCTGGTGGTCGATGTCACGTCCTCTACAGTGGCGCGCCGCTGTGACAAGCGCTCGAATGGGGCGGTGCTTGCCCAGGACTGACACCGTTGCACGGATGAAACTGCGTATCCGGAACGTAGGTTCCTACGAGATCTTCTCCCTGACCGGATTGACGTCGGTGCACTTCGAAGAGCTGATCCACCGCCAGCGGGCCGTGCTCTTTGCCGTGTCCCAAAAGCAGGTGGACCGGGTTCTGCACGACCTGCTGGCCGGCCTCGGCGATCTCCTTGGACCAACTCCCACGGATTGGCGCGAGCTCTGGATCGTCGATGGCACGATGACCGCGACGAGGGATCACACTCGAACGGCTCTGTGCAAGAACTACCGGCGCTCGTGGACGTGCAGGTGGTCGTGGCCTCGAGATCGTCGGGTCGTCACGGTGGGTGAAGCGTGGCCGGGTCATCGAAATGACTCGGTGGTGTTTCGTGAGACGGTTGGGCCCGAGGTGCCAAAGCTCCCGCGACCAATCGTTGACGGCGGCTACCAAGGCGTGGCGGGGGTGGCACCACCAAAGAGAGGACCCAGCGGGCGGATCATCCGCGACGACGCGTGGCACAGTTTCCGTCGAAGGCGAGCAATGGTCGAGCACGTGCTAACTGAACTGAAGGTGTGGTCAGTGTTGCGAGATTGCCGCTGGGGAGGCAGTGGAATCGACGAGTCTGTGCGCGCCGTGGCTGCCCTCTACAACCTGAGGATCGAGAGCAACGTGGTGGCGTGACTTGGGTGAGGCACCTGTCGGGCTGGTGAACGTCCGTGACGGACTTACGACTCAATGCTTAGCGGCAGTCCTTCTGGCCGAGCACGCTGCGCAGCGTGTCGGTAACGCCCACCCAGCCCTTGTACTGCTGCACGGCCTCGGGCGCGGTGTCAAGCGCATTCAGCAGGTTCGAACAGAAGTCGTCCTCCATCGCGCACAGTTCGTCGAGCGATGTGACGTACGTGCGGATCGTGAAGACGACGGCCTTCGTGCGGGGCAGTTGGCGAATCGTCTGGCGTTCAACGCGAAAGGACCAGTCGCCAAGTTTCGCCTCCGGGCTTGTACGCCCGCTCGTCGGCTGATGCAACGCCGAACTCTCGAGCAACGTCCAGTTGAGCCGCCAGAAGGACCTCTTTGAAGTCATTCGATCAAAGACTGAGTTCGTAGGTTGGCTGAGTTCCTCGCCGTATAGCGGGACCGGACCGTGGATGTTGTCGAGCGTCGCGCCGATCTTCTCGACCAGACTCCAGCGCGACGGGAAGCAGACGCACGCCGCCTGCAGCCGCCAGGCGTCACTGCGCACCAGCACGCAGAGGTCCTCCTGCACCAGTCGGCTCGCGGCGACGATCGGGTGGTCGTTCGGATCGGTGTCCACGGGGAGGTTCGGGTGGTACGAGCACAGGAACGAAACGACCTCTTCGAGCAACTCGGCGCTCGCCTCGTCTCCCTCGGGTCGCACGGCGACGACGACCTCGTGCTGCTGCTTGATGAGATCGTCCTTGAGCGCTAACTCCTCGTCGCGGTGACTATCCACCTCGAGCCACTTAGACGCCTCGAGAGGTCGCAACCCCATTGCGAGGCGCCATCCCTTCTGGTCGACGGGAATGTAGGGGGTGGCGTCGTTCACGATTTATTTCGTTTCGGTCGAACCACCAGAAACCAGAAAGCGAAGAGGACCAGAAGAGGGATGACGATCACGACCACCCGCGCCGCGGGCAGCGCCGCGCCCCGGTGCACGTCGAAGGTGGTGGTGGTCGCCGACGCCAGAAGAAAACCGTGCACCACACTCAAGGAAACCCCACTCGTTTGTTTTCCAAATCTCCCACGCCAGCCATATTGCGTCAAGAAATCGAGCAATTACGCGACCGTGTCACGGATCGCCCGACGGGCCAAGTGCTCGCCCGGCGCGATCTACAACCTGTTCGACTCCAAGGAGGAACTCGTCGCCGACTCGTACTTCTCCGCGCTGAAATCACGACTGGACGGGACCACCGAGTTCGCCAAACTGCTCGACAAGGGAGAGTTGTCCCAAGTTCTCTTCGACTCCGCCCACGAGACCAACGCGCTATGGCGCGACTACCTCTTGGAGTTCAGTCTCGCGACCGCGTTCAACGAGCATCTCTTCCGTGCGATGGCGCGCTAGGTCCGAGAGGTCAATGCGGTCATTCCCTTTCTCGCCGGTACGAGCGAGGATCAGCGAAGTCTGCTGTCGCATCTGGTGATGGTGCTGGGTCTCCTGACCATTGGCGTCTCCTTCATCGCGGCAGCGAGTGGCGAGATGCAATGCTCCAATTTCGCCCAGTTCACCGAACCATTTCGATTGGCAATCCTGAACAGCGCTGGTCCGGTCGGGCCGAAACTCTGCGCACAACTCGAACTCGAAGATGACGGTAGCGGACTACCCCACTACTGCGCAGTGCCACCGACTAGCTTCTCGAGACGGAGCACGATGTCCGAAATTACCTGGTCCTGGGCTAGAAGATGCTTCTGGATCTCCTCGGCCTCTTTCAGCACCGCTTCGGCGTCCTTGTAGGTGTCCTCAGCCCGCTTGTCCGCGGCGGTCGCCTGGATGTTCTGGCCCACGATGATGATCGGCAGCAGTACGAGCTGCAGGAAACTGCTGGACAACCAGACGACGATGAAATAGGTCCCCTGTTTGATCGCCGATGGAAGAGCGAAGAGGGCGATTACCGTGAACAGATACGCACACCACATCGTGCCGACGACCATCGTAATCTTGAGACCGAAGCGGGCATTCGTGCGCACAAAGATGTTCTTGTGATTCACCTTTCGTAGATCGGCCGTCTTGACCGGTTTACTCGCTCGCAGCTCAGCGGCGCGGGGGTGACGGACGTACTCATAGATAGTTGCCATGACCGAATTCTCTCACGCCGTCCCAGGGCCCACCTGGAATACACCCTCGGCACCGAGGAGTTCCCCTCCGATGCAGTTGTAAAGTTGAGCGTGCCCGATGGAACCCGCAAGCGCAGTGGCAAAGCCCTCCACAACGACAAGGCGATTCGTGACGCTGGAATCGAGGAGGTCCTGCGCGTCGGAGTGGACCACGTGTCGCTTCGCGGCGTAAGCGCATTGGCGGGACTCACCCACGGCGCCACCTACGCCCGCTACGAGGATGCCGACGAGTTATTGGTGGACCTGTGGAGGTCAGTGCTCTACGAGCGAGCAGTCAAACTCTTCACGCTGTGCCTCGAAGCAGCGGAACACCCGAGCGCGGACAGCGTCAGAAATCTCATCGGCTACGTGCGCACCGCGGACAAGGCCGACGTCGCGAGTATCCAACTCCTGCTGACGGCGCGGCGAATTCCGGTGTTGCTCGAAGAGGTGGAGCCCTTCATCAACGGGTACCTCCAGAGCGACAACTACCGTTCGCCCGAGCTCCACAACCTCTTCGCCCGAACCATCAGCCTCTACGGACTGGTGACCGCCCAGATCGTCCACGGCTACCACATCGAACAAGAATCCGACTATCTCGAACTGCTCGAGCAGTGGCTGGTCGAGACGCTGATGACCGACCCCGAGAGTATCCCCGCGACGCCCGATCCCGGGCCCCAGGCCCCCTTCATCTTCGAAGCCACCGGCGACGGCATCCGAGAATCATTGACCTACGCGACCTACGTCGTCGTCGGTCGCAGCGGCTATTCGCACGCCACAGTGTCGCGCATCGCCCGCCGCTCGAACGTGTCGCCCGGTACGATCTACAGCCTCTACGAGTCAAAAGAAGAACTCGTCGCCGACTCGTTCCGCTTGGCGCTGAGGAGCCGGTGGTCGAGACTGGCGTACTTCCGCGAGACGCTCGAGCAGAACTACCTGTCGCAGCTCTTGTCGCAGTCAACGCACTCCTCCAATTTCCTGTGGCGCTTCTATTTCACCGAGTTTCGACTGGCCACGGTCTACAACCCGGCGCTGCTCGCCGCACTGGAGGAATTGCGCAATGAGGTGCACGTCGTGCTGCCTCTGCTCACTTCGGCGACGGACGAAGAGAAGGAGTTGTTGGCACAGGTGATCTTGATCGTGAACCTGCTGACGACGGGGGTGTCCTCGATTGCGACCATCACCGGGTCAACCGAGCGCAGTGACTTCGCACAATTCACCGAGCCCCTGCGACTCGCCATCCTCAAATCCGTCGGGACGACGTGGGACGATCTGTTCAAGGTCATCGATTCGATCACCGAGCCGAGCACACGCGTCGGCGTCTCGTATCCACCCGACGGTAACGCCCGGTAGCGAAAGCCCTGAGCCGCGACCGAGGTCGCGTATGTCCTAGCCCTTGACGAGGTCGGGTGACGTCTCCATGCCCTGACGCCACACGGAACGGGCGATGATCTTGGTCGTGTCGGCGCGGTCGCGGTACTTCTCGGCGATGTCGCGGATCTCCTCGAGCAGCCCATCGGAGAGGTGCGTCGGGTTAAGACCGAGGGCCAAGAAGCGGTCGCGACTGACGTTGAGTTCATTCTCGACCGCCTCCCTGCGCGGGTTCGGCAGGAAAGCAATCTCGACGCCAGTCAGCTTGGAGATCAACTGGGCCAGCTCGAGGACGCGGTGCGTCTCGGTGACCTGGTTGAACACCATTGGCTTGTCGCCTCGCGCCGGCGGGTTCTCCAGCGCAATCTGGATGCAGCGCACGGTGTCGCGGATGTGTATGAACGCACGGGTCTGGCCGCCGGTGCCGTGCACCGTGAGCGGGTGGCCGATCGCCGCCTGCATCAGGAAGCGGTTGAGCACGGTGCCGTAGTCGCCGTCGTAGTCGAAGCGGTTGATCAGACGCTCATCGAGCGCAGTCTGTGGGGTCTGGGTGCCCCACACGATGCCCTGGTGCAGGTCGGTGATGCGCACCTGGTCGTTCGCCGCGTAGAAGGCGAACAACAGCTGGTCGAGGGTCTTGGTCATGTGGTACACCGAACCGGGGTTCGCGGGGTGCAGGATCTCACGCTCGATCTCGCCGTCGGGAGTCGGCACTTTGACGGTGAGGTAGCCCTCGGGAATCGGCGCCGAGCCCGACCAGCCGTAGCCGTAGACACCCATGGTGCCCAGGTGGACCAGCGCGATGTCGAGACCACTCGCGGTGATAGCGACGAGCACGTTGTGAGTGCCGCGGACGTTGTTGTCGACCGTGTAGCGCTTGGCAACACTGTTACGCATCGAATATGGCGCGGCGCGCTGCTCACCAAAGTGGACAATGGCGTCGGGACGGACTTCCTTCAGTAACTGCTCAAGCCGGTCATACTCTTCGGCCAGGTCAAGATGGACGAAGCCGATCTCCTTGCCGCTCAGTTCCTTCCAGACGCGAATGCGCTCGCCGATCGGGCGAATGGGGGTCAGCGAGTCGACTTCGAGTTCGAGGTCGATCTCGCGGCGGCTCAGGTTGTCGACAATCGTCACGTCGTGACCGATGTCGGAGAGGTGGAGAGACGTGGGCCAGCCACAGAATCCGTCACCACCAAGTACAAGAACCTTCATTTGAACTCCAATCGACGCCGTCTCGACGGCATTCACCAATGCAGAAGCCACAATCATTGGGCTTCGCGACCATAAAACCTTACCAGTACCCCAGAGGAGTCTTGAG
>PKWW01000001.1 GCA_003132165.1 Acidimicrobiaceae bacterium
TGTGTAGGATAGGTGGGAGGCTTTGAAGCATCGGCGCTAGTCGGTGTGGAGCCAACGTTGAAATACCACCCTTTCTACGCCGGAACCCTAACCTTGGTCCGTAATCCGGATCAGGAACAGCGTCAGGCGGGTAGTTTGACTGGGGCGGTCGCCTCCTAAAATGTAACGGAGGCGCCCAAAGGTTCTCTCAGGCTGGTTGGCAATCAGCTGTTGAGTGCAATGACACAAGAGAGCTTGACTGCGAGACTTACAGGTCGAGCAGGTACGAAAGTAGGGCATAGTGATCCGGCGGTTGCTTGTGGAAGCGCCGTCGCTCAACGGATAAAAGGTACGCCGGGGATAACAGGCTTATCTTCCCCAAGAGTCCATATCGACGGGAAGGTTTGGCACCTCGATGTCGGCTCGTCGCATCCTGGGGCTGAAGCCGGTCCCAAGGGTTGGGCTGTTCGCCCATTAAAGCGGTACGCGAGCTGGGTTCAGAACGTCGTGAGACAGTTCGGTCCCTATCCGATGCAGCCGTAAGTGAATTGAGAAAGGTTGTCCCTAGTACGAGAGGACCGGGACGAACGCAGCTCTCGTGTGACAGTTGTCCTGCCAAGGGCATGGCTGTTTTGCGACCTGCGGGTGGGATAAGCGCTGAAAGCATCTAAGTGCGAAGCCCGTTTCAAGATAAATTCACTCACTGGGTTAACCAGGTAAGGCCCGTGGCGAGATCACCACGTTGATAGGCCGGAAGTGTAAGTGCGGTAACGCATTCAGCTGACCGGTACTAATCGGCCGAGGGCTTGGAGTTTGATGTTCGTGCTCGTTCTAGGACGCTCAAAGAGCAGGCTGACGCCTGTTCTGACCACGGAAGTGGTCGAGCGCAAAGTTTCCGGTGGTTATGGCGGTGGAGATATACCTGTTCCCATTCCGAACACAGCAGTCAAGCCCACCAGCGCCGATGGTACTTGGGGGTCCCCCCCTGGGAGAGTAGGTCGCCGCCGGGATTTCTTGAAAACCCCCCACCTCACGGTGGGGGGTTTTCGCATTCTACAAAGATTGGTAATTGGTGTTGTTAGTAGGTTCCCAAGTTCTGGTGGCGAGTAATTTGTTGTTTGTTCAATTGGTTTTCCAATGTACCTGACTGTTCATATGGAATAAGGTGAATTTTCTTGGCTGTCGATGCTGATCAGGTTGTAGTTGTCGACAGACGAGGCGGTATAGGAATCGTTGAGGCTTTTTGGACTCGAGGAACGTAGAGGAGCGCGATGACCGTTGAGGAGGCGAAGCCCGCCAGAGAAGAGCCCCGTCTACGCGATCCGGAACGAACCAAGTTCGAGATCTTGATGGCGGCCACGGAGGAGTTCGCAAATCGCGGGTTCGCGGGTGCTCGGGTTGACGAGATAGCTGCCAAGACCCGCACCACGAAGAGAATGATCTACTACTACTTCGGATCGAAGGATCGCCTCTACAGCGCGGTGCTTGAGAGGTCCTACGAGGATATTCGTGTCACGGAGCAGAACGTTGACGTTGCGAGTCTCGATCCGTTGACGGCAATCAGGCAATTGGCAGAATTCACCTTCGACCGCCATGAGGCCAATCCGACCTTCAGTCGCCTCGTCAGCCACGAGAACATGCAGAACGCTCAGTTCGTGGTGGCGGCCAGTGGTTTTCCCGGTCTCGAACGCCCGGTCATCAAGATGCTGGGACAGGTCTTGGAACGCGGTCGCAATGAAGGAGTGTTCCTTCGTGATATCGACGCGCTGGACTTGCACATGTTGATCAGTTCGTTCTGCTTTTTTCGCATCAACAACCGCTACACGTTCGCGGCCAACTTTGGTCGAAATCTTGTCGAAACCAGTCGGCGTTCTACGTATCGCACGATGATCGGCGACGTCGTAGTCGAATACTTGACAAGCCCCGCATAAGGGTTTCAAGCGTTGAGTTGCACCTGCAGTCGGCCGAGAATCTCGTAGCAACCGAGCACCGACGCGATCGACGAGTTGGGCTCGCGGCCCTCGCGGATCGCACTGACGAACTCGCGGTCTTGCAGTTCGATGCCGTCCATTGAGACCGCGACCTTCGAAACGTCGACGGGCTCGTCCCGGCCGGTGACGAGGTCGTCGTAGTGGGCAACGTAGGTGCCGTTGTCGCAGATATAACGAAAGACCGTGCCGATCGGGCCATCATTGTTGAAGCTGAGCGAGAGCGTGCAGATCTTGCCAGTTTGGGATCGCAGTTGAATGGACATATCCATGGGGATTCCAAGATCACGGTGCACGGGGCCCGCCAGGACATTGGCGTCACGTAGTGGCTCGCCGCACTGGTAGGCGAAGAGATCCACGGTGTGGGCCGCGTGGTGCCACAGCAGGTTGTCCACCCAGCTGCGGGGTTGGCCGAGGGCGTTGATGTTCGAGCGTCGAAAGAAGTACGTCTGAACGTCCATCTGTTGGATGGCAAGCTCCCCCTTGACGACGCGATTGTGAATCCATTGGTGCGACGGGTTGAACCGTCGGGTGTGACCGACCATGCACGTGCGACTCATATCGCTCGCGACCCGCGCCACCTCTTGGGCATCAGCCCAATTATCAGCGAGGGGAATCTCGACCTGTACGTGCTTACCCGCGCGCAGCGCGGCGATCGACTGCTCGGCGTGCATCTGGGTCGGGGTGCAGAGAATCACCGCGTCGACGTCCTTGGAGTCGAGGACGTCCTGCAAATCGGTCGTGGCGTGTTCGGCACCATATTTGGCCGCGACCTCTTGCGCTTGTTCGACGGTTCGGCTGACCACGGCAACCACATCAACGCCGTCAATGCGCGCCAGGGCGTCAAGGTGCTTGATGCCAAACGCGCCGGCTCCGGCGAGGGCGATCCGCATTATGTCTCCTGTTCTTCGGTATCGGTTGGTTCAACGACCAGATGTCCGACCGCCGTGTTCGACGCCGGCACATGGTAGAAGCGGTGGAGTTCACGGACGCTCTCACCCATGGCGCCACGCATGATGAGCCACATGACGAGTTCAATTCCCTCCGACCCCGATTCTCGCAGGTACTCGAGGTGCGAGACGTGACGAAGTCGCTGAGTGTCGTCCACCATGTCGTCAAGGAACGCATTGTCGAACGCCTGGTTGATCAGTCCGGCACGCGGCCCTTGGAGTTGGTGGCTCATCCCGCCCGTTCCCCAAACCTGTACGTTGAGGTCCTCTTCGTAGGCCTCCACGGCTCGACGGATCGCCTGGCCCAGTTTGAAACAGCGTTCCCCGGTGGGCGGCGGGTACTGGACGACGTTGACGGCGATCGGTACGACCCTAACCGGCCACACGTCGGGCTGGCCGTAGACCAGGGAGAGAGGCACCGTCAGGCCGTGGTCCACGTCCATCTTGTTGATGACGGTCATATCGAACTCGTCCAATATCAGCGACTGCGCGAGGTGGCACGCGAGTCCCGCGTGTCCCTGGACCGAGGGGATCGGGCGTGGTCCGAATCCCTCGTCGGCAATGGGGTACTCGTCGGCGCAGCCTATGGCGAATGTCGGGATGATCTCGAGGGAGAACGCGGAGGCGTGGTCGTTGTAGACGAGGATGATGACGTCGGGCCGCTGCGCGCTCATCCACTGCTTGGTCCAGTCGTAGCCCGCGAAGACCGGCGCCCAGTAGTCGGAATGTTGCTTACCTTGGTCGAGGGCAGCGCCAATTGCGGGAACGTGGCTGGTGGTAAGTCCAGCGGTGATGCGGGCCACGACTAACGCCCTTCCTTGATAGAGCGAACCCCGTCGGGCGAGCGCCCACCGGCGAGCATCATCTCGGCGTACTCGGCTTCACTCATCCCGGTCATCGAGGCGGCGGCGGATTGAAAACTGATTCCGTCAGTGGCGAAGATTTTGGCGAGGAAATAGACGTTCCCACCGTTGGCCATCATGGCGTTGTAGTCCCGGTCGAGCACCGCCTGCTTCTGCGCCTCGGTGATCGGCCATTCGTCGAGGTAGGCGGCCTCGTTGGCCTTGAAGCGCTCACGGTTTCCGGGCTTCATCAGGCTCATGCAGAACTGATTGAGGTGGAACCCCTCGTGCGAGCGCTCGGCGGTGAACACGATGGTGCCGGGGATATCATCGAACTGCGAATTATCGACCATGCCTTAGCCTTCCTTCCAGTACAGACGAGTCGGATTGTCGACGAGAAGCTTGTGCTGGAGTGCTTCAGTCGTCGCGATGTGCGGGATGAAATCGACGAGTGTGCCGTCATCGGGCATATGTGAGTGCAGGTTGGGGTGGGGCCAGTCGGTGCCCCAAAGGACCCGGTCGGGGAACTCCTCGACCACTTTTCGAGCGAAGGGGACGACGTCGCGATACTGAGGAGGGCCACTCAGACTGAGCCGCTCGGGACACGTGACCTTGGACCAGAAGTTCTCGTTCTCGCGAAGGAGGCGCAGAAAGAGTTCGAAGTCGGGGCCGTCGGGGGGTTTGGAGACGTCCGGGCGTCCCATGTGGTCAACGACGACGGTGCTCGCGAGCGACGAGAAGAAGTCCCAACGTTCGGCGAGGTCCGTCGCCTCGAAGTAGAGGACCACGTGCCAGCCGAATGGAGCGATCTTCTCGACGATCTCGTGGTAATACGCATCGGGCTTCGGATCGACGAGGCGTCGGACGTAGTTGAATCGGACCGCACGAACCCCCGCGTCGTTCATCTCGTCGAGTTGGTTGTGGCTGAAGTCGGGCCGGATCGAGGCGACGCCACGCGCGCGGCCGTCCGATGATTCGAGCACGTCCAGCATGGCTGCGTTGTCCGATCCGTGACAGGTCGCCTGGACGACCACATTCTTGTCGAATCCGAGCATGTCACGAAGCGTGAAGAGCGCATCCTTTCCGGCGTCACATGGCGTGTACTTGCGCTCGGGCGCGAACGGGAACCGGTCGCCGGGTCCAAAGACGTGACAGTGCGCGTCGACCGATCCGGGCGGGAGGACGAACTTTGGCGTGGAAGGGTTGGGGCAGTAGACGAGCCAGTCGGGGTCCATGGTGAACGTGCCCACCTCTACCGGCCTTGATTCTTGAGGATCGCGTCAAGGCGGGGATAGATGCGACGCGCATTGCCCGAGTAGACCTGATCGCGTTGGGCCGACGTAAGTTGCGCGGCGTCGACGTAGCGCTTGGTGTCGTCGAAGTGGTGCCCGGTCTCGGGGTCGATACCGCGGACGGCTCCAACCATCTCAGAGCCGAAGATGATGTTGTCAATGTCGATCACCTCGAACAGCAGGTCGATTCCCGGTTGGTGGTAGACGCAGGTGTCGAAGTAGACGTTCTTCATCAGATGCTCGGCGAGCTTTGGTTTGTCGAGCATGTCCGCGAGCCCACGGTAGCGACCCCAGTGGTAGGGGACCGCGCCGCCGCCGTGGGGGATCACGAAACGCAGTTCGGGGAAGTCCGCGAACAGATCTCCCTGCAGGAGTTGCATGAAGGCCGTGGTGTCGGCATTTATGTAGTGCGCGCCGGTCGCGTGGAAGTTCGCATTGCAACTTCCAGAGACGTGAACCATCGCGGGCACGTCGAGTTCGACCATCTTCTCGTACATTGGATACCAGGAGCGATCGGTGAGTGGAAGGCCGTTCCAAAGACCCCCGCTCGGGTCCGGGTTGAGGTTCAGGCCGACGAAGCCGAGTTCCAGCACGCAGCGTTCAAGTTCGTCAATCGAGTTGGAAATCGGTACACCGGGGGACTGGGGTAATTGACAGACACCGGCGAAGGTGTCGGGGAAGAGCGTCGTGACTCGCCCGATGAGGTCGTTGCAGGCCCGCGACCACGCGATGCTGACCGATTCGTCGCCGATGTGATGCTCCATCGCCGACGCCCTGGGCGAAAAGATCGTCATGTCGGCGCCGCGCTCACGCAGGAGTCGAAGCTGATTTCTTTCGATGGTATCGATAATCTCGTCATCGGAAATGGTTGGATACGTCGGCGCCATGTCGTTGGCGTCGAAGGCGGCGACCTGGGCCTTTCGCCAGAGATTGTGCGGTTCGGGGGCCGTGGTGTAATGGCCGTGGCAGTCAACGATCACGCGAGCTCCAAATCGATGAAGGGACGAAGACGTCACCGCGCATCAGGAGACGAGCGGTTCGTAGGAGGGCGCAGGAGTTGACGCGAATCGAGTCGCCGTCGTGGGAAACATCCATCGAAACGCTGAAGTAGCCGGTGGGGTGCTCGATGTCGAGTGTCATCACTTGGTCGACGTCACCCAGTTGGGCGACGTCCGCGGCTACCGAACCAGCAATCAGACAAGCGGTCGCGACTGAGACAGCGCCAAAGACACCGATGGCTTCGTGGACGCGCTTTGGAATGAACGTGCGTGTCGTCACGGCGCCGCCGTTTCGTGCGGGCGCGAGCAGCGTCATCTTCGGGACGCTCTTGTTGGTCACGTCGCCCAAGTTCATCAGTGGTCCTACCGCGAGGCGGACTTGTTCGATCTTCTCGCAGACCTCGGCGTTCGCCTCAATCGCCGAGGGATCCTCGTACCCGGTCAAACCGAGGTCGGACGCTTTGATGCACACGACGGGCATTCCGTTGTCGATGCAGGTGACTCGCAGTCCCTGCACGACGTCGACAACGTGTCCGGTGGGCAGGAGGTTGCCACAGGTGGAGCCGGCGACGTCGAGGAACTCTATGGGGATCGGGGCGCTTGATCCCGGCACTCCGTCGATTCGCGCATCCCCGTCGTAGCGGACCTGACCCGAAGGTGTTGCCACCCTCGCGACAGCCAAACTCTGGGTATTTTCCATCCAGATGCGTACTTCGGTGGTTCCGATGTTGGCCTCGACGATTCCCTCTTCGATGGCGAACGGACCGACACCGGCGAGGAGATTGCCGCAGTTCTGGTTGTCGGAGACCTCGGCGCGGTCGGGCCACACTTGGAGGAAGAGATAATCGACGTCGGCGTCAGGCCGGTCGGACGCGCGAACGACGGCGACCTTCGACGTCAGCGGGTGGCCACCGCCCATGCCGTCGATCTCGCGGACGTCCGGAGATCCCATCGCTGCGAGCAGCACGGCGTCACGCGTCGCCCGATCGCTCGGTAGGTCCTCGGCGCGGAAGTAGAGACCCTTGGAGGTGCCACCGCGCAGCACCGAACAGTGGATCGCCCTCTGGGAACCCATCACTCGCTCCCGTCGACGTACTGCAGGCCCCGCTGCTCGAGCTTCTCGCGCATTTTGTAGATGTCGAGGCCCAACTCGCCCGAGGCCAACCGCGCTCGCTTCTCCTGCTCGTTCTCCTCGCGGGCCTGGCATGCGGCCCGCACCGTTTCGGCGTCCTCGCGTCGAACCACCACGACGCCGTCGTCGTCGGCGACCACGACGTCACCGGGTCGGATGTAGGCGCCGGCGCACACGATCGGGGTCTGAACGTTCGCGGGCGTCTCCTTCACGGTACCCTGGGCGCAGATCAACTTGGACCAGACGGGGAAACCCATTTCGGTCAATTCGGCGACGTCGCGAACGCCCGCGTCGATGACGAGTCCTCGCACGCCGTGAGCGCGCAGGCTGGTGGCGAGGAGTTCACCGAAATAGCCGTCATCGCAGGGGCTGGTGGGCGTCACGACCAGGATGTCACCCGGCTGAGCCTGCTCGACCGCCACGTGAATCGACCAGTTGTCGCCGGGGGCGACCTCGCAGGTCAGCGCATTGCCCGCGACACGAACCGGACGGTAGATGGGACGAAGTCGAGCTGCCAGCAGACCGGTACGACCTTGTGCTTCGTGGATCGTCGCCACGCCGAAATTACCGATGGCGTCGACCAGTGAGAGTTCGGTTCGTTGAACGTTGCGCACGACTACTGCCATGAATGCCTCCAGTGGGCGGATAACGGACTTCCATATCCGCTCGCCCCGTCTCGTTGGGTTATGGTCTAATTAACTGAACAGTACACGAAATTACAACAGGCTCGAAGGTGTTTTGAAGGCCTTTCGAGAGGTCGCCGAGCAGAAACGGGGGAGGGGCGCTTGAGGGAACTACGTACACAGGTCGCGATCATCGGTGCCGGACCAGCGGGTCTCTTGCTGGGTCAGATGCTGCAACGCGACGGCATCGAGAGCATCGTTCTCGAGCGGCGGGGCCGCGAGTACGTCGAGAAGCGGGTGCGCGCCGGTGTGATCGAATACGGAATCGCCAATCTGCTCGAGGAAGCGGGAGCGGGCGAGCGGATGCGGCGCGAAGGGCTCGAGCACCACGGGGTCGAGCTGCGATTCAACAATGTCTCGCACCGCATTGCACTGAGTGAACTCTCCGAAGGAAAGACGATCACGGTCTACGGACAACAAGAGGTGGTGAAGGATCTCATTGACCTGCGCCTCGCTGCGGGCGCGCCATTGCAATTCGATTCCGAGGTCACCGCGATCGAAGGTTTGCAGTCTCAGCGCGCGTCGGTCGTTGTGAACGGCGTCGAGGGAGAGTTTCGGGTCACGTGTGATTTCGTGGCGGGCTGCGACGGATCCTTCGGTGTCGCCAACACCGCTATCCCCAAATCGCTGCTGCGTCGCCATGAACGGACGTATCCGTTCTCGTGGCTCGGGATCCTCGCCGAGGCGGCTCCGGCGACCGACGAACTCATCTACTGCCGTCACGAAAACGGCTTCGCCCTGTACTCGCTGCGCTCGCCGACGCTCAGTCGTCTGTACCTCGGGGTGCGACCCGACGAGACGCTCGAACAGTGGTCGGACGGACGAATCTGGGACGAGCTCAACACCCGTCTCGCCACCGAAGAGATGCCCGAGATCAGCCAGGGTCCGATCATCGAGCGCAGCATCACCGCGATGCGCAGTGTCGTCGTCGAACCAATGCGTTTCGGTCGGCTCTTTCTCGCCGGCGACGCGGCGCATATCGTTCCGCCCACGGGGGCCAAGGGCATGAACTTGGCGCTCGCCGACGTGCGAGTGCTCTTCCAGGCGCTGCGCGCCCAACTGACCGAGGGTGACAGCCAACTGATCGACTCGTACTCGGCCACGTGTCTCGAAAGGGTGTGGCGAGCCGAGGAGTTCTCTAACTACATGACCCAGATGCTGCACCCGAGCTACGAGGACGACTTCGAAAATGGCGTGCAGATGGCGCGCCTTCGCCAGGCCGTCACCTCAAAGGAGGCGTCGACCGTCCTCGCTCGCAACTACGTCGATCTGAATAGCGCCTAGAACGGGTAGATGGGCAATTCGCTCTGTGCCGTGACCCATTGGGTCTCGGTGTAGGCGTCGAGATTCGCCAGACCGCCCATTCGCGAGCCGGTGCCCGAATGTCCCGTTCCACCGAACGGGATGACCGCCTCGTCGCCGACCGTCTGGTCGTTGATGTGGATTGCTCCGGTCGGTATGCGGCTCGCCAGTTCGAGTGCGCGAAGCCCGTCGTTGGAGAGGATTCCGAGCGAGAGACCGTAGGGGCTCGCCGACGCCAGCGCCACCGCTTCGTCGAGTGAAGTGTACGAAACCACTGGGGCCACGGGTCCGAAGACCTCCTCGCAGTATGCGGGCGAGTTCACGGGGATGTTCGTGAGGACGGTGGGCCGGTAGAAGAGGTCTTCGTAGGTGCCGCCGGCCAAGAGTGTCGCGCCGGCATTGACGCTCGCGGTCACCATTGAGTGCACCCGGTCACGCTGCTTTGCGTCGATGAGCGGCCCCAATGCGACCTGGCCGCTCTTGGGATCACCAACCGGCAGGTGGTTGGCGTGCTCGGCGAGCACCGAGGCGTAGTCGTTGGCGATCTTGGCGTCAACGATGTGACGGCCGGTTGTCATGCAGATCTGACCTTGGTGCATGAACGATCCGAACGCACCCACCGATGCCGCCTTCTCCAGGTCCACGTCATCCATCACGATCAACGCCGAATTGCCGCCAAGTTCGAGATGCACCCGCTTCAGGTGTTGGGCGCCGAGCGAACCGACGATCCGTCCGGCCGCGGTCGATCCCGTGAAGGCGATGACGCGAACCCTTGGATCGACCACCAGCGCTTCGCCGACGTCGGCTCCACCGGGCAGCATGCTGAAGACGCCGACTGGCACCCCGGCTTCTTCGAAGACACGTGCGAGTATCACTCCCCCACAGACGGCGGTGCGCGGATCTGGTTTCAAGATGACGGCGTTGCCGAGGGCGAGCGCGGGCGCGACTGACCGGATCGAGAGGATGAGCGGGAAATTGAAGGGGGCGATCACGCCGACGACCCCGGCGGGTACGCGACGCGAGAAGCTCAGACGGGGTTGCTCACTGCGCAGAATCTCCCCGGTCGGATGCGAAGCCAGCGCGGCCGCCTCGAAGCATTCCTCGGCGGCGACGTGAATCTCAAGTCCGGCCTTGGGTCCGATCCCTCCGGACTCGCGGACAATCCACGTGGACAGTTCGTCGGCGTTGTCCAAGAAGAGTTGGCCGGCCTTGCGCAGCACCGCCGCCCTCTCATTAAAGGGGAGCGCGGCCCAATCTCGTTGGGCGCTGACGGCGAGTTCGGCCGCCTCAGCGACATTGGCAACGCTCGCTCGACCCGTTCGAGCGAGTTCCTCGCCCGTGGCGGGCTCGACAACGGAGGCATCCCCGTCGCCTCCGCGACGCCATCCACCCAGCGAAATATTGGATTGCCACGCAGAACCATCGAGAAACGTCATATTAACCCCCTAGTACAAAGATGCTTGCTTGCTTACCACAAATTTGTTAGGTTGCGCAGAAACCACCATCGGGGGGCCCGAGCATTGGGCTGGCGATACGGCGGGATTTCAAGGGGGGATTCATGTTTTTGCGTAATCACTGGTACGTCGCTGCACTGAGTGCAGAGTTGGAGACCAAACCTCTCTCGCGTCAGATCCTGGGGGAGCACATCGCGATCTATCGCACAGAGTCGGGAGAGGCGGTGGCGCTCACTGATCAATGCCCGCATCGTGGCTATCCGCTCTCGCTGGGCACCGTGGTGGGAGAGAGGTTGGTCTGCGGTTACCACGGCTTTACGTTCGACTGTTCGGGAACGTGCGTGGCGGTGCCCGGACAGGATCGAATACCAGGTCGCGCCGACGTTCGCAGGTACGTCCTCGTGGAACAGGGACTCTGGGTCTGGGTGTGGATGGGGCGCGGCGAACCCGACGTCTCGTTGCTTCCCGCGACACCGTGGCTCGTTGACACGCTGCATTGGTCGGCGATAGGGGGCGTCGCGAAGATCGACGCGGGATTCGAGTTTCTCGTCGACAATCTCCTGGATCTGTCGCACGAGACTTTTCTGCACAACGGATCGATCGGAACTCCCGAGGTTGCGACGACGCCGATCGAGGTCGAGGTGGACGACGAAGACGACGTCGTTCGTGTGTACCGTCACATGAATTCGGTCGACTGCCCTCCGTTCTATTCACGTACAACGGGACTCGAGGGAAAGGTTGATCGCTGGCAGGACATCGAGTATTTCCCACCAGGTTTCTACCTGCTGCACGCACGAATAGCTCCCGTCGGTCAACCTCCACTACCTGACGGAAATGACGACCACGCCTTTCACATGAAGATCTTTTACGGGCTCACTCCTTCGGCCGAGGGAAAGGTGTACGACTTCTGGGCGCTCGCCCGTGATTTCTGTGTTGGTGATGACGACATCGATCGGTTTCTCGAGAAGATGCAGGTGAGCGTCGTCCAAGAGGACGTGGACGCTTTGAATATCTTGCAAGCTCGTGCCAACGAGTCAGTCGAAATGTCCGAAGTGAGTGTCAAGATCGATCGGGGAGGCCTCGCGGCTCGACGGGTTCTTGCCGCCATGGGGGAAACAGCGCTGCGCGAATAGACGTCACGAACTGCGCTCTTTGGGGTAGACGAAAGAATTTCAGAAGAAATTCCGTAATTAACGTAATGGTGTGTTAAAACATTCTAAACATTATTGGGGGGTCAATATATGAATCAAGAAAATGTTCCTACGAACCCGGGCGGTCTTTCCAGTTGGGGGGAGTTCCAGTTCGGACGTCGTCTCGGGCTGCAGGCAGCCGGAGTGATGGCCGCGTCGGGCGCGCTCGCCGTGTTGACTGATGTTTCCGCAGCACACGCAGCCACAAAGTCGAGCACCATCAAAATTGGTTACGTGTCTCCGCAAACGGGAGCTCTCGCCGACTTCGCCGGACCCGATGCCTTCGTGTTGAAGCAGATTCGAGCATCGAGTTACTTCACAAAGGGCATCACAATCGGCAAGACGAAGTACAAGATTGAAATCACCGAAAAGGATACGCAGTCGACCGGCAACGTAGCGGTCCAGGTGACCCAGGAGCTGATCAACGCGGGCGTGGACCTTATCCTCGTCAGTTCCGCTCCTGAGACGACCATTCCGGTCGCGACGACCTGCGAACAGTACAAGGTCCCATGTGTTTCGACGGTTGTACCGTGGGAGGCGTACTGGGGCGGTTTCACTGGAGCGTCGATCTCTCCAGAAGGTGGCGCCGCAGGAACGGGCCCGAAGTACAACTCGATGTTCTTCTTCGGTGTTCCCCAGTTCGCGGGGTGTTTCGTCCCGATGTGGGAGCGCGTGCAGGCCAAGACCAAGTGCAACACCAACGTCGCCGAGATGTTTCCTAACGATGCCGATGGCAATGCATTCCGGGCGGCGTTCGGGCCGACCGTTAACGCTATGTTCCCGTCTGGTGGCTACAACTTCGTTGATGGAGGGGCCTACACGGACTTAACGACCAATTACTCCTCGATGATCCAGACGTTCAAGACGGGTGGAAAGAACGGCGCGGCGTGCGACTTATTCCTCAATTGTCCGTTGCCTCCGGACTTTCAGTCGTTCTGGACCCAAGCCTCCCAGCAGGACTACAACCCGAAGTTGGCGACGGTCGCCAAAGTGATGTTGTTCCCAACCGACGCCTACGCACTCGGCGACCTGTCGAACAACGTGGCGACCGACGCCTGGTTCACCCCGTACTCTCCGTACAAGTCGTCGCTGACCGGTCAGTCCGCCAACGCGTTCGCGGCCGCGTACCAAAAGGCGGGCCACGGCCAGTGGGTCCAGTCCATGGGCTCAACGTACTCATTGTTCGAGGTGGCGATCGAAGGATTGAAGAAGGTCTCCAATCCGCACGACCGTCTCGCGCTCGCCAAGGCGCTGCAGACCGTGAATTACGACGGAATGTGTGGCCCCATCAACATGAACCTGAAGAGCAGCAATCCTCTTCTGAACAGTCCCGCCAAGGGCATCGGCATGATCATGCCGGTGGGCGTTCAGTGGAAGCCGGGATCTACGGACTTGGTCGGACACCACAAGTACGCGTGGTCGCAGTGGGTTGTGGATAACACCTTGAACAAGCACGTTCCGCTGAACGGCACGCTCGAGCCCACCAACGCCTAAAGGGTATTTTGTGCCGTTGCTTCAACTGGAGGGTGTCTCTAAAAGGTTCGGTCAAGTTGTCGTTGCAAGCGAGATCACTTTCCAGTTGGAGCAGGGCGACGCGGTGGGAATCGTCGGGCCGAACGGAGCTGGAAAAACGTCGCTCTTCGCGATGATCTCGGGCGACATACGACCTGACGCGGGAGCCATATCGCTCGATGGCCATGGTTTGTCGCACTTGAGTGCGGCCAAGCGAGCGCGAACGGGCATAGGGCGTACGTACCAAGTGCCCAGGCCCTTCGAGAACATGACCGTCTTTGAGAATGCGCTGCTCGCGGCCCAACAAGGAGCGAGAATGCGAGGAAAGCAAAGTTACGCGCAAGCCTACGAAGCACTCGAGCGCACGGGCCTGGGCGACTACGCCAACCGGCAAGCCGGTTCATTGACATTGCTGCACCGAAAGCGTCTGGAACTCGCTCGTGCCTTGGCGACCGGACCGCGAGTGCTGCTCCTGGACGAGATTGCGGGTGGGCTCACGGATATGGAGGTCAATGAACTCACGATGATCATTCGCTCCTTTCGTGAACAAGGCATCGCGGTGGTGTGGATCGAGCACGTCGTGCGAGCCCTGCTGTCCACCGTGGACCGGCTGCTTTGCCTGGCGGGTGGCGTCGTGGTGGCCGACGGTGATCCCCAAACCGTGTTGGCGTCGGATGAGGTTCGAGCGGTGTACCTGGGCGGAAAGATCATCAACGAGGTCCTGCCGCTATGAGCGACACGCAACTTGAAGTACGGGGACTGACGGTTCACCACGGGCAGCTGCGTGCCATTGACGACGTGAGTTTCAGTTTGGCGCACGGCGAGGTCCTCGCGATGATTGGTGCCAACGGAGCGGGGAAGTCAACCTTGTTGCGCACTCTCGCCGGTCTCCACCAGCCCACCAGCGGGACCATTGAGTTCGCGGGCGTCGACATTGCACCGTTGCGACCACATCGGCGCGTCGACCTGGGCATCTCGCTCGTTCCTGAGGGCCGTCGTCTGTTCTCGTCAATGACGCTGGAGGAGAACTTGCAGGTCGGCGCATTCCACGCGAACAAGGGTCCGTTCAACATCCAGCGCGTGTACGAACTGTTTGACTGGATGCCCGATCGACGCAAACAGCACGTGTGGCAACTCTCGGGCGGTGAGCAGCAAGCGGTGGCGATCGGACGGGCGCTCGTCGCCAATCCGAAGGTGCTGCTCCTGGACGAGTTGTCACTCGGGCTGGCACCGATCATCATCGAGCGCATCTACTCGTTGGTTCCAGAGATCGTCTCGCACGGCGTGAGCATCTTGATTGTGGAACAAGACGTCGCCCAGGGTGTGGCGGTGGCGGATCGCGTCCATTGTCTGCTCGAGGGAAAGACGTCCCTGACTGGTGTCCCAGCGGACCTCACGTCGGACCAGATTGATCGAGCGTACTTCGGCGCCGACTTGGCCCATGTGGCACCACCGTCGGAGGTGGGCGGATGATCTGGCTCAACGTGATAATCCAGGGAATACTCCTCGGAGGCTTCTACGCCCTCTTCGCGTGCGGTCTTTCGCTGATGTTCGGGGTTTTGAAGGTCATCAACCTGGCTCACGGTGACATGGCGGTGGTGGCGGCGTACGTGGCGGTGTTCTTGACTCCTCATCTGCATATTCCTGAGCTCTGGTCGTTCTTAGTGGTAGTGCCGATCTTCGGTGTCATTGGCTATATCGGCCAGAGAACCCTGATCCAGAAGAGCATTGACCGCGATCCGTTCACGACCCTTCTCGTGACGTTCGGCCTGTCGGTGGTAATCGAGAACCTGCTGTTGGAGGCGTACACGGCGAACGGTCAAACGGTCACTATCGGCACGCTGATCACCAAGTCGTGGCATCCGACTTCGATCATCTACATTTCCTACCTGTCGCTGATGGTCCTGGCGGTCGCCGTCGGGGTCCTCGCTCTTCTGCAACTCTTCCTCTCGCGCACCGGAACCGGTCGGTTGATCCGTGCTGTCGCAGACGATCGGGAGGCGGCGCAGTTGAGCGGTGCCAACTACCGTCATATCTTCGGCATCGCCGCGGCGATTGCTTGTGCGACCGTGGCATTGGCGGGAATCGCCTACGGAATGATGACCCAGTTCGAACCGACCTCGGGCGGCGTGAATCTGTTGTTCGCCTTCGAGGCCGTCGTGATCGGGGGGATCGGTTCACTGTGGGGGACCCTGGTTGGAGGGATTGCGTTGGGCGTGGCTCAACAATTCGGCGCTCACTTCAACCCTCAGTACCAGGTGTTGGCGGGTAATGTGCTCTTCCTCTTGGTATTGGCCGTTCGTCCGCAGGGGCTGTTCGGAAAGAGAACGGCACTGGCATGAGTCAATCAATCGAAGGTGCTTTGGATCGTCACGGGCTGATCACAGTTCGCCGTTCCACACACTCGCCGATCTATACGCTCGTGGGAGCGGTGATCCTCGTGGTGCTACTTAGCGCCGCACCATGGATGGTGCCGGCGCAAGTGGCCAGCACGCTGATGAACTTCTTCATCCTTGTAATAATGGCGACGATGTGGAATCTCCTGGCGGGCTACGCAGGAATGGTTTCAATCGGCCAGCAGGCATTCGTCGGCCTGGGTGCCTACGCCACTCTCTACCTGGCGCTCAAGGGTATGAATCCGTTCGTCACCGTCCCCTTCGCCGCACTGTCCTGTGCCGTGCTTGCGTATCCGGTGACGTATCTCTTGTTTCGTTTGCGCGGTGGTTACTTCTCAATCGCCACTTGGGTGGTGGCCGACACGGCGATGCTGATCATCGGAACGATCGCCGTGCTGGGTGGGGGCACGGGGCGACTGATGCCGGGATTACAGAACCTCAGTCCGTCCGAGACCGCCCACTACTCGTATCTGGCCACATGGATAGTCGCTCTGGTGGTAGTTGTCGGCACCTACTACTTGCTGCGGAGCCGGCTTGGGCTCGTTCTCGCCTCCATCCGTGACAACGAGGTCGCCGCTCGCAGTGCGGGAGCCAACGTCCGGTCGGCTCGACGAATCGTGTTCATCATCGCCGCCGCTGGTTGCGGTGCGGCCGGCGCCGTCCTCGCGATCAGTCAGCCGTTCATCCAGCCCACCAACGAGTTCAATCTGCAGTGGGCCGCCGAGATGCTCTTCGTCTCAATGATTGGCGGTCTCGGTACCATTGAAGGCCCCATTGTCGGCTCGATCATATTCTTCGTACTCCAGCAGACGTTGCAGCAAGAAGGCGCCTGGTATCTGATCATCTTTGGGACATTCGCAACGGTCATCGCCCTGTGGCAGCCCCAAGGTCTTTGGGGGGCTTTCCGAGACCGATTCCACACTGAACTGTTGCCGGTGGGTCACTGGGTCGATAGAACAGACGGTAGCGTGAAGGTACCGAAGAATTGAGTATCGGACGATTAGTCCCGATCCGCCGGTTCCACCTCGCGTGAATCCATTGCGAAAACACGAAAAGAACGATCCCGTGCTGCACTTTTGAATATCGCCTTTACTCTCTGACCAGCCCGATCAATCGGTCCGTTGATCGAAATGAGAGGTCGCGGTTAGTTTTGCGGCTTTCGAAAGGTAGACACTCATGAGTAGATGGAATGAACATCCTCACGTACGAAGCGGGGAACAACTGACCCTGGGCGAGCGCGCGGCTGACGTGATGCGCAACAGCATGGGATCCTGGCCCTTCGTCTTTGGTGCACTGGTGTTCCTGACCATCTGGATGGTTTACAACGGCCGAAACGGCTTTGACCCTTATCCGTTCATACTCTTGAACCTGGTCCTGTCCTGTCTCGCCGCGATGCAGGGAGCGATCCTCTTGATCGCGGCCAAGCGGGCGGACCAGATCGCGAGTGAGCTCGCCAGGCACACCTTTGAGATCGACACCCAGACGCTCGACGTAGCCAATGAGATCGCGCAACTGACCCGACGGATCGACGTGCTGACCCAGGCGGTGCACGACCACTTGAAAACCGCCTAGAACACCAGGTATAAGGCTGCGCAGCGCTAGAGGTTCGCTCGTTCGCGCCCATGAGGCATCGTTAGTAGGATTGATGCATGCCTTCTCCCAAACCTTCGCCCCGTCGCGCCTCCGGCGCAGGTCGTCCGCCAGCCGGTGGGCGAAGTGGGGCGCCCAGGAGTGCGGGACAGGGTGGGTCGTCGGGCCGACCCAGTCGAGGATCTGACACCCGCGGCGGTTACGCCGGACGCGCCCCTCGCGACGGCGCCGAACGTCGCATCGATCGAAACAGCGCACCCGCGCCGCGCGGTCCGCGCCGTGAGCGCGACGAGCCAAAGGGCGACGGGCGCCCACCTTACGCCGGCCGATCAAACGACCGGTTCGAGCGCGACGGCGCCGAGCGGCGTCCGCGTCCCGCGTCTGCGGGACGAGACGGCCGTCCTTCGGCCCGTCCCGGTGCGCGCGACGAGCGACCCTCGTACGGGCGACCTGGTGAAGGACGACCGAGACCGCCGCGCGACGGCGCTCGTTACGACAGTGATTCTCGCGACCGGCGACCGACCCGTCCCGGTGCGCGCGACGAGCGACCCTATCCGAGCCGTGGCGGCGACACCCGTGCGCCACGACCACCGCGCGAGGGCGATCGCTCCGAGGGCGGTTACGTCGACCGTCGACCGAGCCTTCCGCCACGCGACCGCTACGTGTCCAAGCGCGATGCCACGTCCGAACGTCGCCCGGGCGGTCGACCGCCGCACCGCGAACGCGAACTGACGCCCGAGGAACTTGAGCGAAAGAAGGCCGACGCGTTTGGCCGTGACAAGGGCTGGGGAGGCGTGGCTCGAAAGGGCGGCGCCAATATCAAGAGCACCGGTCAGGCAATGGAGACGACCGCGAGTGCTGGACGTACGCCCGACCCACTTTCCGAGTGGGTCGAGGAAGTCCGCCCCGCGCGCCAGGCGTCGGCGCCCAGGGCCAAACCGCGCGTCAAGTACGCCTTGCCCGGTGACGTCGCCGCCGACATCCGCAAAGCCTTCATTGGTAGCGCGTACATGCGCGAGAAGATGGTGATCACGCTCACCAAAGCCGCCGAGGCTTACGATCGCAAGCGCTACGACGAAGCGCTGCGACTGGGACGAATCGTCTCGGATGCGGTACCCGGCGTCGCGCCGGTGCGTGAACTGACGGGCCTCGCCGCATACCGCGCCGAGCGCTGGAGCATGGCGAAGATCCACCTACGCGCTCACTTCACCATCACAGGCGATCCCGAACACCTCCCGCTCGTCATGGACTGCGACCGTGCGAATCACCGATACCGCGCCGTCGAAAAGACCTTTGAGGAGCTCGAAGGCAGCGAGCCGACCGCCGAAGTTCTGGTGGAGGGTCGCATTGTCATGGCCTCAGCCCTCGCCGACCAGCAGAAGTACACCGAGGCGATCGAACTGCTCACCAAGGCTGGCGGCACGAAGCAGCTACGTAACCCGTCCTTTCGCCACGTCCGACTCTGGTATGCGTTGGCCGACATCTTCGACCGCGCGGGTGACGCCATCTCGGCGCGTGAATTGTTCGCCCGGGTGGTCATCGCCGAACCCGACGCCTACGACGCCCAGTCGCGACTGGCCGAACTAGGCGCCACCACGCCGCGTAAGAACCGCAAGCGGCGAACCACCTCGGTGTCGAAAAAGAAGGTCGACTAAGTCATCGCCACGAGCGCGGCGGTCAACGCGATCGTTGTGCCAGGATCGTCGGCGCTGAGGCGGCCCCGCGTCTTGTTCATCATGTAGGCGAAGGTCAACTGCACATCCTGATCCAGGATTATCAACGAACCGCCGTAGTCGCCCCAGAAAGTGGCCCGAGGCCGGACGCGTCACTCCTCGTCGACAGTACCGTCTACCTGCGCCATACCTCCCTCCTGTATTCTCCAATGTTTGTAGATTTTTACTGGGAGACTAGGAAGTCAAGCCACCAAGGCCGACGAGCGCCCGGGCGTGCTCGATTTCGCCCATGTGGCGTAGGCCGTGTTGGTAGATCCAGCACTCCAGCGCATCGCTGCGGCTGATTCCGTCTTCGCCGCCCACCCGCGATGAGAAGGTGTGGTCGATGCCCGGCCCGTAGGGGTAGGGGATGATGACGTCGGTGAAGGTGGCCGGATCCATCGTGGCGATGAAGGATTCGGTCGAGTCGAACACCAGCCGCTGAAACTCGAGGAAGGCCACGTAGTCGCCAATCCGCTGGTGCATCATCTCGTTGACGGTCTTTGCCTTACCGTGATCGTTGATCGCAAGTCCGAGCCGGCCGAGCCAGTCGTCGTCGACCTGGGGCGCACTGCCGCCAGCGAAGAGCAGACTGCCGTCCTCGATCAGTACCTGGTGCACCAAGGAGAACGCAATGGGCAATACGCCCTCGCGCTCGACGTGGTTGACCTGGTCGAGATTCATCGTGGCGCAGGCGTCATAGTACAGCGAGTGCATTGCCTTCATGCGGCGTAGTAATGATGAGCGGTAGTCAGCGTCCATGGGACCAGTCTGTCGTATTCGTCGTCGCGATGACTGGGTACGACCGACTTACCGGTTCGTAACCTCATGGCCCCAAGGCCAAGAGCAAACTCTTGTAAGATTTTGGGATGGACATTGCCGCACTCTTAGGTGACGAAGCGTCGTCGCTACTCGACCACAAGGCCACCGCGTTCCCGAAGGAATGGTTGACCGTTCCGGGCCCTAACTACATAGACGACGTCTTCAGTCTGAGCGACCGTACCCCCACGGTGCTTCGCAATCTTGGGACCCTGTATGGCCACGGGCGTCTGGCCAATACCGGGTACGTCTCGATTCTTCCGGTCGACCAGGGTATCGAGCACTCCGCTGCAGCGTCGTTCGCGCCCAACCCCGAGTACTTCGACCCCGCTCGCCTGTGCGACCTCGCGATCGAAGCCGGGTGCAACGCCATTGCATCGACGCTCGGCACGCTCGGTTCGGTATCACGTCGCTACGTGCACCGTATTCCATTCATCGTCAAGATCAACCACAACGACCTGCTGCGCTATCCGAACTCTTACGACCAGCGCCTGTTCGCGTCGGTCCGACAGGCGGCCGACCTCGGTGCCGTGGGCGTCGGCGCGACCATCTACTTCGGATCCGAAGGTTCAATTCGCCAGATCGAAGAAATTTCGACGGCTTTCGCCGAAGCTCACCGACTGGGTATGTTCACCGTGCTGTGGACGTACTTACGCAACGACGCCTTCAAGACCGCGGATACTGACTACCACCTGAGCGCTGACCTGACGGGTCAGGCGAACCACCTGGGCGTGACGATCGAAGCTGACATCATCAAGCAGAAGCAGCCCGAGAACAACGGCGGCTACAACGCCCTCAAGTTCGGTAAGACCAATCCGCGCGTGTACTCCGAGTTGACGACCGACAACCCGATCGACCTCACCCGTTGGCAGGTCGTCAACTGCTACGCCGGACGCATTGGTCTGATCAATTCCGGCGGTGAGGCGAAGGGCGCCGATGATCTGGCGGGCGCGGTACGCACGGCGGTCATCAATAAGCGCGCGGGAGGCCAGGGCCTCATCGTCGGACGCAAAGCCTTCCAGCGTCCGATCGCGGATGGCGCCGCGCTCGTGAACGCAGTCCAGGACGTGTATCTGGATGAGTCGGTCACCGTCGCCTGAGTAATACGCTCGCCTCATGAGCAATGAAGCCAGGGCGGACGCGGGGTGGGTGACGTGGCCGAATCTTGTCACCGCAATTCGTCTCGCCCTGTTGCCGGTCTTTCTCTGGCTGCTCTTTTCAACTGATCATCGAGCCGTTGCGGCTTGGTTACTCGCATTTCTGGGCGCCACCGACTGGATTGACGGCCATCTCGCCCGACGGCTCCACCAGGTCTCCAACGTCGGCAAGGTCCTCGACCCGGTTGCCGACCGTCTCCTCGTGATGGTGGGCCTCCTCGCGGTTGCAGCGGCCTCTGGAGTGCCGTGGTGGTTCGCATTGGCAACTCTGGCTCGAGAAATTATCGTCTCGGTCCTCACCCTGGTACTCGCGGCCCTCGGGGCCGCACGTATCGACGTCCTGTGGTGGGGAAAGGTGTCGACCTTCGCGTTGATGACGACGTTCCCCCTCTTCCTGCTGACGACGAACCCGCACCACGCTCCTTTGACGCAGTGGCAGGAGGTCTGTCGAGACGCGTGCTGGGTGATTGGCGTGGCGGGGCTCGGCCTCGCGTGGGTCGTGCTCTTCGGGTACGTGAAGCCGGCCATCGCCGCGCTTCGTACCGGGCGCCGAGGTCGGAGAATCTTGTAGATTTCCTAACTATGCAGATTCCTTCCGATCTCCGATACTCCAGCGACCACGAGTGGGCGAAGTCCACCGGTGACGTCGTGCGAATTGGCATCACCGACTACGCGCAAGACGCGCTCGGCGATGTCGTCTTCGTCGACCTTCCTAAAGTCGGCGCGACATTGAATGCGGGCGCCACTCTCGGCGAAGTGGAATCGACGAAATCGGTATCCGAGATCTACGCGCCCGTGGGCGGCACGGTGAGCGCCGTCAACGCGCAACTCTCGTCGTCACCAGAGTTGGTCAATTCAGACCCCTACGGCGAAGGCTGGATCTGCGAGATCACCACGAGTGGTGCCACCGAATTCGAAGCGCTGCTCGACGCGGCCGCGTACCAGACACTCACTAACAACTAGCCCTGACACTCGAGCGCGAAGGTAACTAGTGTGAGTCCCGTGAACTGCCGTCGATGTGGGGAGATCCTCAACGCCAATGCCAACTTTTGCTGGTCGTGCGGCGCGCCCCAGCACGACGCCACTTCGCCCGAGACAATCGCTGTTCCGGTCGTCAGCGCGATTGACTCCACGTTCGCGAATGCCATCACGGGTCCGAACGGGGTCCACGGTGACGAATTGGTGATCGCGTCGGGCAAAGAAGCGGGAAGTCGTTTCGAGTTGGACAACGTCGCGACGACCGTTGGTCGTCACGAAGCGAGTGACCTTCTGCTCGACGACGTGTCCGTGTCGCGTCATCACGCGCTCTTCACGCGTACGGCGAGTGGCCGATTGACACTGCGTGATCTCAACTCGCTGAACGGCACCTACGTGAACGGAGCGCGCGTCGAAGAGACGACGTTGCATTCGGGCGACGAGGTGCAAATTGGGAAATTCAAACTGGTCTTCTGGGAGGCGACGAAATGAGCGCGAGCCAAGGAACGATGCGTATCGGTGAAGTGCACGCGTTGCTGCGTAGGGACGTACCCGATATCGAACTCTCGAAGATTCGCTATTACGAGGACAAGGGACTGGTGGAGCCCTCGCGCAGCAAGAAGGGCTACCGTCTCTATTCCGAGCGCGACGTCCAGTGCCTACGAGAAGCGATTCGACTGGCCCAGGAGGAGTTCGTACCGCTTCGCGTGGTTCGACTCCGACTCATCGAACAAGGTCTCTTGAAGGAGCTCCCGGTCGCACCAGCGTTACGACACGCGGCGAGGGCGAGCGCCCCGAGTGTGGTGTCCATTCCGGCGCCAAACGTGACCACGTCGCCCACGCCAGCGGTTCTTCGACCGGTGCCACCTTCGTCGCGCGCCGACGTGACCTCAATCCACTCTTCGACGGACGAGTACTACGCGACCGGAGAATTCCTCGTCCTGAGTTCGCTTGAGCCCGCCGCCATCAACCACATGGTGTCGCTCGGTCTACTCGTGCCAGTGACGGTGGCGAACGAGACGGCCTTCGCGGGCGTGGATCTCCGCATTGCCCAGCTCGCCGCTCCGCTCATTGAACGCGGCGTCGATGTTCGACTGCTCGGTTCGTTACGCCGGGTGGTGGAGCGCGAGATCGGAATCCTCGGCGACTTGACCCAGCCGCTTCGCGCGCCGGGCACCGCCGTACCCGCTGATGAGGCGCAGGCCACGGAGCGCGATGTCGCCGTCGAACTGGCGGCGCTGCGCTCGGAACTGTTCCAACGTGCACTGAGCGAGTACCTCGGTCGTTGAGACTGTCATTTTCCGAGTAGTCGGGGTCTAGGCTGGTTCCATGGTCGAAGTCATCCTGCGAGCGGTACGAGTGGACGTCGGATCCTCGACCCCGTTGCTGCTGCTCGAAGAGGTGGGCGGCGACCGGGTGCTACCCATCTTCATTGGAGCGCCCGAGGCGACGTCGATTGCCTACGCGCTCCAGCACGTCGAGGCGCCCCGCCCGATGTCGCACGACCTCATGGCGAATCTCATCACTGCGATGGGGGCCCAGCTTTTCGCCGTGGAGATCACCGAACTCGTCGATAACACGTTCTACGCGAACCTCAAGTTGCTGCGTGATCGCACGGAGATCAACGTTGGTGCGCGTCCGAGCGACGCGGTGGCGCTGGCACTCCGTAGCGGCGCGCCCATACTGGTGAGCGACCAGCTCATGAACGAGCAGGGCAAGGTCATGAACCTCGACGACGAGGTCGACGAGATCGACGAAGACGCACCCAACGAAGCCGAGTTGGTCGCCGAACTGAGGGACTTCCTCGACAATGTGCGTCCCGAGGATTTCAATCAGTGAGTCGGGCTCTGAAGACGCTGGCCATCTTCGCAGTCATCGTCGTGATCTTCACATTGAGTCGTCACGCCATCCATCCTTCGACGACCACGACCTCGACCCAGAGCACCACGACGACCACGATTCAGGTCGCCAAGCCGGTGACGAACTGCAAGGGGAGCGACTTCACGGGTGTGTTCAACCAAGGCCAGGGAGCAGCGGGGACGATCTTCGCGAGCGTCACCCTCACCAAGAGCTCTGGCGGTTCGTGTACGGTGATGGGTCAGCCGCTGCTCACGCTCCAGGACAAGACCGGGGCCCTGATCGACGCCAAGATCCTCACGACCAGTCCCGTCGACTTTCCTGACGCGACGGCGAATGCGCCGGCGAAGAAGTTGACGGTCGTTTTGGGAACGTCGGTGACTTTCTCGCTCGGCTACTCGGATGTCCCGGTCGGCTCGGAGACCTGCGCCTCAGCGACCACGCTCAGCGTGCAGTTCGTCGCACAGGGCTCGACGGTCACGGTGACACCGGCGTACCCGGTGGAACCCTGCAACGCGAACACCGTTTGGGTTAGTCCTTTTTACTAATCGCACTTCAATTTTCACGCCTAGAGGTCGGTAAACGGCCTTCGAATCAACTACGTTCTTTGGCAGCGTTGCGAATGACGTTACGGTCCCGCTCGTCGGAGGCCGGTCTATTGAATTGGGGGGTTGTATGAGTGAAGGCTTCACGTCTGACTCGCTCGGCGCAAAGGTGCCAGTGGTTACCGGTGAACACGAGCGACTACGCCAGGGCGTTCTCGGTTTGTTTGACATAGCGGCGGCGACGATGGCGAACATCGGCCCGGCGATGAGTTTCTACTTTGGTTTTGGCTACCTCGCTTATACGGCGGGTCTCGCGTCACCGTTGACAATCATCGCCGCCGGCATCGCCATCCTGCTTCTCGGCAACACACTTTCCGAGTTCACCAAGGTGATGCCCTCGACGGGTGGTTTCATCACCTTTGTCGGCAAGACTTTCGGCGCGCGTACCGGCGTGACTACCGCGTTACTGACCGGGGCTGGCTACATCGCTGCCATGGCATCGGTCATCGCCATCGTCGGCGGCTTCTTTCAGATGATTCTCCAGAACTACCACGTTGCAGGTCTGCAGAGTGTCCCGTGGATCATATGGGTCCTGATCTTCCTGGGATTTGCTGCGTTCATGATGGCCCGCGGCATCTCGATCTCGACGAAATTGGCGGGACTCTTCTTCGCCTTCGAGATGACGATCATGATCATTGTCAGTGTTATCTCCCTCGTTAAGTTCCACAGTCACATTAACTTCAGGCCGTTCGAACCGAAGAACATCACCGGAGGCTTCAAGGGACTTGCCGAGGGCTTCCCTCTCGCCGTGTATCTGTTCATTGGCTGGGAGAACTCAGCAGCGCTCGCCGAAGAAACGAACAACCCGCGAAAGAACGTTCCCAAGGCCGTCTTCACTTCGGTGTTGATCATGATCATCGCCTATACCTTTTTCGCGTTCTCGACGGTCGTTGGCTTCGGGGACAACGTCACGAAACTGAGTGGGGCTGCGGTACCGTTTCTGACGGTTGCCCGCGAGGTCGCCGCCGTGGCGCTATTTATGGCATTTCTCGCTGGCATGACGTCGACACTGGGCGCCTTGATCGCTGGTACCAACTCGCAGGCCCGCTTGATTTTCAACGCTGGCCGTGAGGGGCTACTCCCGTCATTTATAGGTAAGGTCCATAACAAGCGGCGTACTCCGGTGAACGCTCTCGCCGTCTTCCTTGGACTCGGGCTCTTGATCATCGGTGTCTGGGGTCTGGGTCACATCATTGGTGGCCACGCGCAATCGGGTCACATGAGCGCTATCACAATGTTCGTCGAGTCTTCGACGTTCGGCACGATCCTCGTTCTCATCGTCTACGGTCTCAGCAACCTGGCGCTGCCCTTCTATTACAGGAAGCACCACCCCGAGTTGTTCAGCGGCTTTCGCCACGTACTGTTGCCGTTCCTTGGACTGGTGGCGATCGGTGTTCCGCTCTACTACCTCGCCAAGCCCGGTCAGCCCACACCGTTCAACTGGTATCCGTACATGGCGCTTGCTGCCGTGATCCTCTCAGTGATCTACGCGTTTATTCTCGTCTCGCGCGACCCGTCGATCGGCGATCGCGTCGGATCGATTGTTGCCGACGAGTAGACCGTTCGCAGTGGCAACTAGCCCGGGGCCGGAACGACAAGAATCCGACCCCGGGTTTTGCCGTTTCTGATCAATTCCAGGGCTTCGGGCAAATCTTCGAGACGAACAGTGCGGTCGATCAAAGGAGCGAAATCCACCTTCGGTGCCACCTCGCCGAGAGCGTTCCAGACGGACGTGCGAGTCGACGCCGGCGCTTCGACGGCATCGATGCCGAGTAGACACACCGCGCGAGTTATGAAGGGGTAGAGGTTGGTGTTGAGCTCGGGGCTCGCGACGAGTCCGCTGGCCGCCACCGCAGCGCCGTAACGCAGGGACCGAAGAATGTGATGCAGTGTCTCGCCGCCCACGCAGTCGATTGCTCCGGCCCAGCGCGCGCTCGCGAGCACCCGGTCGGGCTTGTCGGCGATCTCGTCGCGTCCAATTATGCGCAACGCGCCTCGATCGACCAGCCACTGTGATTGCTCGGGACTACCCGTGGAGGCGACGACCTGGTAGTCCAAGGCGTGCAGGAACGTGACCGCGAGCGAACCTACGCCGCCGGTGGCACCGGTGACGACGACCTCGCCGTTGCGATCCAGACCGTGATGTTCGAGGGCGAGCACGCTCGCCATCGCGGTGAAGCCGGCGGTCCCGATGACCATGGCGTCGTGCGTAGAGATCGAGTCGGGTAGGGCGCTCAGAAACTTTGCTGGCGCGAAGACCTGTTCCGCAAAACCTCCGTCGCGTGCGACGCCGAGGTCTCCGCCATGCACAGCCACTCGCGTGCCTACGGTGAACGCGGGATCGCTCGACTGCAGGACGACACCCGCGGCGTCTACGCCGCCGACGAGTCGGGGAATTCGTCGTACGCGACTGCGCGCACTCGCGACCAGCGCGTCCTTGTAGTTGACTCCGCTGAATTCGACCGCGACCAAAATGTCCGACGAATCGGTCGCGACCGGCTCGACATCCGCCACCTCGAGACTGAGCGCACCCTCGTCTTCGTTGACAATGAAAGATTTCATGTCCCAAGGTTATGGCGGGTCTATTCGGGCATGACATCGGCGAATATCATTCGCTATGGCCACTATTGAGCTGCTGGGTAACCCCACGTGGGCGAAGATCCCGAAGAGGAAGGGTGCGACGGTGCTCTTGCTGCACGGAGGGATGAGTAGTAGCGCGAGCATGCTGCGCTCCATTGGGCCCGAGCTCGCCAAATCGTTTGGTGTCGCGGCGTTCGATCGTCGCGGACACGGGCGCACTGGTGACACCGACGCTGAGTTCCATTACGACGACATGGCGAATGAAGTAATCGCGTTCATTGAAATGCTCGGGCGCCGAGTCCACCTCGTGGGCCACAGCGACGGAGGAAACATCGCGCTGGTGGTGGCGATGCACCGTCCGGACCTCTTGAAGCGGGTGGTCGTCATCGGCGCGAATTTCCATCACGACGGCCTTATGCCCCTCGACATCTTTGACGCCGAAAGTGCGGGCTTCGCCGAGTGGGCGCAGAAGTACGCACGGGCGTCACCCGACGGGATCGAGCACGCCCGAGTGATCCTCGAGAAGACGATGAAGATGACCACGAACGAGCCAAACCTAACCACGAAGGACCTCGCGGGCGTTACGCGTCGGGTGCTGGTGATGGCGGGTGACGACGACGTGGCGACCTTGACGCACACCACCTCGATGTACGAGGCGATTCCCGACGCGCAACTGGCGATCGTCCCCGGGACATCGCACGCGCTCTTGAAGGAGCGAACGAAGTTGTGCGCACGGCTCATAAAACACTTCCTCACCACGGAACTTCCAGAGAAGACCTACATGCCGGTGCGCCGTCGAAAGCCGGTTGAATAAGGGTCATGAGTCGAAATTCGGACTCTGGAAAGTAGACTCCTGCAGATGTTGGCGCGGCCCTCGACTCTTCGCACCCGCGTAATCCAGCGGTGGGTAACGCTCAATGGATTCAGCAGCGACGCCGTGCTCTATTTATTTTCGAGCCTTTTCGCGTTGGTGCTCGGTTGGACCTCCGGTCAGGTGGCTCAGTGGCATTGGGGGTACCTCGCCGTCGCCCCTTACCTCGCTGCTGGTGTCGTAGCGCTCATACTCGGCCGTCTGCGTCTGAAGCGTGCGACTGCAGCACGGATAGCGCTGCTGGTACTCGTGATCTTCGGTGCCGTCGTGGTGCCGCTCGGTCTCGAGACGCGATGGCGTCATCAGGACCCCGAGATGGGCTTCGCGCAACCCGAGGTGTCGGTCATCGAACGCTCGGCGACGTACGTGAGCGAGGGTAAGGATCCGTACCGTTCGTACTACGTGGACGGGCGTCTCGTGGACAAGGTTCCCGGTCTGCCCGCGTATGAATCCTTCTTTCCCTATTTTCCGCTGATGAGCGTCTTTGGTCTGCCGTCAGCCGAGACCCATGAAGGTTCGGGTCTCACCGACGCGCGAATCGTCATGTCGCTCATGACATTGCTGGCCTCGAGTGCAGCGCTGATGCTCCTGCGTGCGTCGCGGCAGAAGAAGATCCGCGTGGCCCAGGTATTGCTGGCGCTACCCACCGGCGCGCTGTTCCTGTCGACTGGAGGCGACGACATGCCGATTCTGGCGCTGATGCTTCTCGGGGTGGCGGCGTTGCAGCGAAGATCGAACAACGTCGCGGGCGTCAGTCTCGGCGTCGCGGCGGCGATGAAGCTCACTGCCTGGCCACTCGCCGCCGGGGCGCTGCTGGTCGCGCGCGACGGAAATGGGAAGTCCGCATGGCGGCGCGTCGCCGCGTGGGTTGTCGCCATTGTGGTCGTGACCATCACACCCTTCGCGTGGAATGATCCGTGGTCGTTCTTCTCGAACGTGTTCGCTTTCCCACTCGGACTCGCCGGCGTGGCCTCCCCAGCCGCGAGCGCGCTTCCGGGCCACATTCTCACGACGTGGTGGGCTCCGTTCGGCCACGTACTGGCGCCACTTACGTTCCTCGTGGGTGGCTACTTCGCGGCGAAGTACGCGAAGCGGCACTGGCCCCTGTCGCTCTCCCAGCTGCTCGCGATGCTGAGCCTGGTGTATCTCGTGATGATGTGCGTCGCTTCTGCGACACGCATTGGCTACATCATCTATCCGATCAACTTCGCCCTCTGGTCGTGGGTGTGTTCGGACCGTGTCGAGCGAGAACCGGTACTGATCTAGATCGTTTCGGAGACCTGGTAGATCCGGAACGTCCAGTTCGTCGAGCCGGATTTGGTGGAGTTCACGGTAATACCGACCACCCAGTAGAAGGTGTCGGTACCAGCCTTCTGGAAGAGGTCTTGAGGCGAACCTTTGCTGGAGCCCGTTGAGAAGAGGGCCCAGCCACGCGCCTCGAGCTGCGTGCTGTAGTAGCCGAGGAGTTCGGCGGGCGAGGCCTGGGTGATGAAGGACCGCAGACAGTCGAAGTCGCCGGCACCGGCGTTGGGGAGGTTGAAGGGCCCATTGGCTCGAGTTGTGACGGGCAGCAAGAACGCGTCGTCGATGTTGCTCGGTGGATTTCCCGGTTGTTTGCAGTTCGAAAGAAGGGTGCCCGAGGGCTCACTTTGGAGACCACCGACGACGGTGGGTACCGTCGTCGTAGTGGTGGCGACGCCCTGGTCGGCGACGAGATTGATGACCATGAAGATGACCAGCATCACAACTGCAATCCCCAAGACTGCCGCCGCTGGCCAGATGCTGGTCGTGGTGGTCAGCGGGGCCTTGGGTCGATCACTCACGGTTCCATCCTAAATGGTCGATTGGACCACGTCCGTGGCCGAGGCGCCACGGCGCCGCGCCCGTGAGCGCGGCGAGAACGAATGACTTGGCGTCACGGGTGGCGTCGGGCGCGGACCGTCCGAGACTGAGACCTGCGGCAATTGCGGCGGACAGGGAACATCCCGTGCCGTGATCGTTGGTGGTGGCGACGCGGGCGGCGTCAAGGACGAGCACCTTACCATCGCCGAGCAGGATGTCGGGTGCGCGGCGGTCGGTGGCGCCACCTTCTTGAAAATGGCCACCCTTCATGAGTACGTAGCGGGACCCGAAACCCAGAATCATCGTTCCGATCCGCATCATGTCGTCGAGGTCGCTGATCTCGCGCACGTCGACGCCGCACAGCATCGCCGCTTCACGAAGGTTCGGTGTGACGACGTGTGCGAATCCGAGTAGCGCATCACGGTACGCCTCGGGACCGCCTTCTTCCATCAACGAGTGGCCGCTCGTGGAGACGAGGACCGGATCAACCACGAGGTGAGGGAGTCGGCCCTCTCTCGCGAGATCCGCCACCGCTTCGACGGTCGCGGGTCGCCCGAGCATTCCAGTCTTTACCCCTGCGACAGAGAAATCGTCAGTGACCGCACGCACCTGCTCGACGACGAGCGAAGGATCGACGTTCATGACGGCGAAGACCCCAAGAGTGTTCTGCGCGGTGATCGCGGTGACAGCACAGGTCCCGTGGACCTCGAACGCGCTGAACGTGCGAATATCTGCCTGAATTCCGGCTCCGCCCCCCGAGTCAGATCCGGCAATGGTGAGCGCTGTGACCGGTTGCACCTTTGCCACCTTAGTTACTGTGTCCGAGTCCTTAGTACGCTCGAATCGTGAACGAATCCTTCATCGTCAGTTCAGTCAGTTCATCGTCGCGCCTCGTCATGGGCACCGGCGGTTTCAGATCAATGGACGTGCTCGAAGCGTCACTCGTCGCGTCGGAATCATCGATCGCGACCGTGGCGCTGCGCCGGGTCGACCCATCGGTGGAGGGTTCGATCTACGACCTGCTGAGCCGACTCGATATCACGCTGTTACCCAATACTGCGGGCTGCTACAGCGCGGTCGAGGCGGTCAAGGTCGCTGAGTTGGCTCGCGAGGCCTTCGAGACCAATGTCGTGAAGTTAGAGGTGATCGGCGACGACATCACATTGCTGCCTGACACCACCGAGACGATGATCGCCGCTGGGCAATTGGTTCGTCTCGGTTTCGAGGTGTGGGTGTACACGTCGGACGACTTGATCGTCGCCCAGCGACTTGAGCAGATTGGCTGCGTCGCGGTGATGCCGCTGGGATCGCCGATCGGATCGGGATTGGGCATTCGCAACCCGCACGCGATCGGGCTCATTGCTGATCGGTTGAGCGTGCCGGTGCTGCTCGACGCGGGGGTTGGTACTGCCTCTGACGCGGCACTCGCCATGGAACTCGGCTGCGATGGCGTCCTCGCCGCTTCGGCAATCAACCGCGCGCTCGAACCGGTGATGATGGCTGAAGCCATCAAAGATGCGGTGCACGCCGGATATTTGGCTCGTCGGGCTGGAAGGATTCCTCCGCGCGTCCACGCCGAAGCCTCGTCGTCCTCGCTCGGGCGACCAGATTTATTTGTGAATTAGACAGCCGCGTAACTACAATGATGTAGTCCTTTGGGATAGTCTGGTCAAGCCTCGGTCGGGAGGGACTTCGTATGACTGATTCTCTAAAACTTGGATTTAGTGGCCCTACGGTCTGTCGCCTTACGGGCGTCACGTACCGTCAGTTGGACTACTGGGCGCGCACCGGTCTGGTGACGCCCTCGATCACCCCGGCCCGGGGCAGCGGCTCGAAGCGGAGATACTCCTATAGTGACGTGCTCGAAGTCAAGGTCATCAAGTCCCTGCTCAACTCTGGGGTCTCGCTCGCGCGAGCCCGTCAGGCGGTCGAATGCCTGCGTGGTTCACTGGGCGCGGACCTCGCTTCTTCGAGCCTGGTACTCAGCGACGCCGGTTCGGTATTAGCGCGCGACGACGGGGACCTCGTCGACCTGCTGCGCGGTGGTCAGGGTGTCTTCAACATCGTTCCACTGGCCAATGTGGTGGCCGAACTCACCACCACCATTCGCCAGGAGCAACTCGCAACGTCGGAGAAGGAGCATCGTTCGGCGTGACGATCCGCTCCAGCGATGGAGGCTCACGTAGCCGCCACCCGAGTCTCGGCGCAGTGCCAGATCACGCCTTCGCTCACCCGAGCGAGAAACTTTTTGCCAACCTGCTCTCGCTCTACGGGATCTCGTGGTCCTATGAACCCGTCGAATTCCCATTGGAGTGGAACGACAAGGGGCAACCGATTCGGGCGTTCCGGCCTGACTTCTACCTCCACGACTACGACCTGTTCATCGAACTCACGGTGCTCGAGCAGCGGCTCGTCACGAAGAAGAATCAGAAGGTACGGAATTTTCGAACGCTGTATCCTGAGTTGAAGATACTCGTCGTCTACCAGCGCGATTTCCTTGCGATCATGCGCCAACACGAACTTGGTTCCCTGTCCGACCTCGCAGCGTAAAGTGGTTTTGTGACTGATCGACGCCCCTTTTTGTACGACACCCACCTGGAACTGGGGGCGAAGATCGTCCCCTTCGGTGGGTGGGAGATGCCGCTGCAGTATGCGACGGGAACCCTGAACGAGCATCTGAAGTGTCGAAACGATGCCGTGGTTTTTGACGTGAGCCACCTCGGCACCGTGCGTTGTGACGGACCAGGCATGTTCGATGCGTTGCAGAGCACGCTCACCAACGATCTCAAGAAGGTTGCTCCGGGTCGCGCCCAGTACACGCACTTGTTGAACGAGGATGGCTTCGTCGTCGACGACATCATCGTGTGGTGGCTGAGTGAAAACGAGTTTGACGTGATGCCCAATGCTTCGAACACCTCGGGTGTCACGTCGGCACTGCCGGGCGTCGACGTCACCGCCGAGCGCTGCGTGCTCGCGGTGCAGGGCCCCAAGGCTCGTGAGCGAGTGGCTACGATCGATCCGCGGTTCGCCGAGATCGGTCGCTTTCACGTGACCCGTTTCGAGTATGCCGGCGCAGAGGTGCGCGTCGCCGGTACTGGTTACACCGGCGAGGACGGGCTCGAGATCGCGGCACCTAATGCGGTCGCCGATCAGTTATTGCGCGCCCTGGTGGCCGCCGGCATCGCGCCTGCGGGTCTCGGCGCGCGTGACACGCTGCGACTCGAAGCCGCGCTACCGCTCTACGGGCACGAGTTGAGTCTCAACTCGACGACGCTCGAAGCCCGACTCGGGTGGGTCATTGGCTGGGACAAGGCGACGTTTCGGGGACGTGCGGCGGTCGAGGCGGAACGGGCTCGAGGTTGCGCTCGACTGCTCTGTGGAGTGAAGGCGGACGGACGCCAGCCGTTGCGCGATGGCGCGAGCGTGATTGTGAACGGCGTGAACGCGGGCACCCTGACGTCGGGTAACTACTCACCGGTGCTCGAGCACGGGATCGGGATGGGGCTCTTGAAGGGCGACTTCACCGAGGGCACACCCGTGACCATCGAACTTCGTGGTCGTGAAGTGCCCGCCACCGTCGCGGCTCTACCCTTCGTACGAAAGGCAAAGTGACGTGGCTGACTATCTCCCGCACACGAAAGAGGACCTTGACGAGATGCTCGAATTCCTCGGCATGGACTCGCTCGAGCAGTTGTTCGCGCACATCCCCGCGGCGGTCCGACTGACCCAGGGACTCGACCTCGAACCGGGTATGAGCGAGCCTGACGTCGCCGAGGTGTTTGCGCGCTACACGTCGGCCAACGGGGCTCAGGCGAGCCACTTGACGTGCTTCGCCGGCGCCGGCGCCTACGACCACGAGGTACCGGCCGTCGTGAAGATGCTGAGTTCGCGCTCCGAGTTCGTGACCGCGTACACGCCGTACCAACCCGAAGTGGCCCAGGGCGTCCTGCAGGCCATCTTCGAGTACCAGACCCTGGTGTCGAGACTGAGTGGACTGCCAATCGCGAACGCATCGCTCTACGACGCTGCGACCGCCCTCGTCGAGGCACTCAACATGGCCTCAGGCGCGACCGGCCGCGAGAAGATGGTCATCTCGGCGGGTGTGCATCCTCACTGGCGAGAGGTGGTGCGCACTTTCGCCCAGGGAACCGGTCATGAGATCGTCGAAGTGCCCTTGAAAGACGGTGTGACCGATTGGGCCAGCGTGGACGCGAGCGGTGCCGCCGCAATCGTGGCGGCCTACCCGAACTACCTAGGTGTCATGGAGGACATGTCCGCGGCCAAGCAGCTGTCGCTCGACAACGACGCGCTCTTGGTGTTGGGCGCCGACCCCGTCGCTGCGGGCGTTTTGAAGACCGCGGGACAGTGGGGGGCCGATGTTTTCGTGGGTGAGGGCCAGCCCTTCGGTACGCCACTCGCATTCGGAGGTCCGTACCTGGGGCTGTTCGCCTGCACCATCGAGCAGATTCGTCGACTTCCGGGACGTATCGTCGGCGAGACCGTCGACTCGAACGACCGTCGGGCGTTCGTCACGACGTTGCGGGCCCGCGAACAGGACATCCGTCGCGAGAAGGCCACCTCCAACGTCTGTACGAATCAGACGCTGATGGCGGTGACCGCGGCGATCCAGCTCGGGTGGCTCGGAACCTACGGGTTGCGCGAGGTGGCGACCAGGTGTGCTCAGGGCGCGCACTTCTTGTTCGACGAAGCTCTCAAGATCGAAGGTGTGACCGCGGTCTCGAGTCAGCCGTTCTTCCGTGAGTTCGCACTTCGCCTACCGAAGAACGCGAGCGAAGTGTTGCGTCAGATGGCGGGCGACGGCGTGCTCGGCGGACTTGCGCTGTCCGCACTCGCCGGCGACGGCGACCGTTCGATCGAGGGATCGTTGGAGAACGTCGTTCTCGTCACGGTGACTGAGCGGCGCACGCGCGAGCAGATTGATCGTTACGTCGACGTGCTTCGAAGGGCGGTTCGCTGATGAGGGCGCAAGCACAACCGGGTGGGCGCGCCGCATCGGCTCCGATCCTCGGTCATGAGATCGAACCGACCATTTTCGAGATGTCAGTGGCGGGGCGCTCCGCGTACCAACTACGCACAACGAATGTGCCGGCGACGCCACTGGCGCAATTGGTCCCTTCGGCACACTTGAATGACGACGTGATCGCTCTCGCCGAAGTCTCGGAGCGCGACCTCGTGGCACACTTCACGCGTTTGTCGCACCGCCAGTTCTCGGTGGACCTCGGGGCATACCCGCTCGGGTCGTGCACTATGAAGTACAACCCAAAATTCTGTGACGCCATCGCGGCGGACCCGGGTCTCAATTCGGTCCATCCCGGTGCGCCCGCGGAGTTGATTCAGGGCTGGCTCGAACTACTCGTCACTTTGGAAGAGAAGCTCTGCCTTATCACGGGCATGAGCGCCGCCACCTTGCAGCCCGCCGCGGGAGCCGCCGGCGAACTCACTGGTCTGTTGCTGATGCGCGCTTTTCACACCGCCAACGGCGACGCCCGCACGAGGGTACTGATCCCCGACTCGGCGCACGGAACGAATCCCGCGTCCGTGACGCTCGGCGGTTACGAAGTGACCACGATACCGTCGAATGACCGCGGGCTCGTCGATCTCGAGGCCCTGAAAGCGGCCCTCGGGCCCGACGTCGCGGGCATCATGCTCACGAACCCCAACACGGTTGGTCTGTTCGAAGAAGACATCACTGAGATCGCGAGCGCGGTGCACGAGGCGGGCGGTCTGTTGTATTACGACGGGGCCAACCTGAACGCGATCCTCGGAGCCGTGCGACCCGGCGACATGGGCTTTGACATCGTGCACATGAACCTGCACAAGACCTTTGCGACGCCACACGGTGGCGGAGGACCGGGTGCCGGACCCGTGGCAGTGTCCTCGAGACTGGCTGACTTCCTGCCCGGACCCAAGGCGACGCGCAACGAGCAAGGCTCGTTCGAATGGCGTACGCCAGCACGGTCGATCGGCCGTGTGCACGGCTGGCACGGTAACGCCATGGTGCTCGCGAGGGCCCTCGCCTACATTGACGTACACGGTGGCGACGGGCTCACCCGCGTCGCTCAGTACGCGGTACTCAACGCCAACTGGCTGAAGGAAAGACTGCGCGCCACCCTGCCCGCCGCCTACGACCGGGTGTGCATGCACGAATGCGTGCTTACTGCAACGAACCTGAAGTCCAAGTACGGCATTCGTGGACTCGACGTCGCCAAGGCCCTGCTGGAGGAGGGTTTCCATTCGCCCACGGTGTATTTTCCGCTGATCGTGGACGAGGCGCTGATGTTCGAGCCGACCGAGACCGAGAGCCTTCAGACGCTCGAGGCGCTCGCACAGGCGATCGAACGTATCGCCGAACGCGCGGTGACCGATCCTGAGTCGCTCCACCACGCTCCTCAATCGACGCCGGTGTCACGCGTCGACGAGGCGAGGGCCGCCCGCCATCTCATCTCAACTGAGGACGCCGCAGCGCGTTAGCGAAGAGTTGACGTCAGTCGTTCGCCGAGACGTGGGTCACGTTGTAGGTGACCTTGCGCAGCAGGCGCGCGAGTTCGCGCTGCTCGGGGGCGGTGAGGGTCGTCACCGCTGCACGCTCGTGCTGGTTGAAGACGGGGAAGAGTTCCTCGATGAGTCGCTCGCCCTTTGCGGTGAGGCTCAATGACACCCGTCGGCGGTCATCACGGTGGGGGAGGCGACGGATCAGTTTTCTTGACTGCAGGGTCTTGATGACGCCGGTCAGCGTTCCCTTGGTGATCCCGGTCTCGCTCGCGATATGCGCGGTCTCCTGGGTGTCCCAGATCCACAGGACCCAGAGCACCGTGAAGCCAACCCAGCTGAGGTCAAACTCAGCGAGCACCGTTCGCTCCATGTGGTTACGCACCGCGGTGCCGGCGCGGTAGATGTTCGACACCGCGCTCATGGCGGTGAAGTCGAAGTGCTGCCCCTTGAGCCGAGCGCGTATGTCGCGTTCGGCCTGAAGGACCTCTGAGGGCGTGGAGGAGGAGATGCGCCGGCTCATAGGACTAACGAAGTGTACGTCCGCCGGCGAAGGTCGTTCCCACGGAGCGGAAGTAGCCACCGAGGATCTCCTCGGGCGCCAGCAGTGTCAATTCCTCGGTCGGTGACTCGAAGAGATCCAGGGTCGCGCTGCCGGCGAAGACGGGTCCCAGATCGAGGTTGATGCCGCTCATCGTGACGACCTCGCTGAGTGAATCGATGCCGTCGAGTTCGATGCGCGGGAACCAGCGGTGGTGCAGCATGGCGTGTCCGTTCACAAATCCGTTGGACTCGGCGCTCCCCTCGATGGTCACAGTGGCACTCGCCAGACGGCGGTCGTTGGCGGCGAGGGTCATACCGAACTGGCCACCCTTCTCGAGTCGGGGACCGGCGGAGCCGACCGTGACGGGTCGGGTCTGGTGGATCGAGCCCATCTTCTTCGGGTAGCCCTGGAGGTAGCCGCGCACGAGCGCGAAGTCCTTGTCCACCCATATGAAGACGCAGCGGCTGTAGATCTGGCCTTCGTAACGACAGCGAACCACGACGTAGGCCTCTTTGTACTGGCTGCGCACCGGATCGAGGAGCTCGGCCCGGTCGTCGCCGCAGCTCTGCCAGTCGGCCCAGATGAAGGCCACCGCTCCGGGGTCCTCGTCATCATTTGTGAGATCGACGTCGGGCGGCAGGACGGCGCGGACGTTCTTCGGGTCGGTGCGGTACTCGACCGTGAGTAGGTCGCCCGAGTAGTGCCACGGCGTGGGCGGCAGTAGTGACGCGCGCCCAGACTCGGTGCGCGGGAAGGGGAGGCCCTTGAAGCTCATGAGCGGTCTCCCGTCCAACCGTTGTCGCGAAGTTCACGAAAAATCTCATGGGGAACTCCCTCGACGTACGTGTCGTGCGGGGTGAGCGTCGCAGCGAAATTGTGCATGAACGTCCCTCTCCTTGATCAGATTGGAGTGTAGTTGTTCGCCTCCAAACGATTTATTACTAAATTGTGGACGTATCTCGTAATATGAGCAGATGACCCGACCTCTGATTGGCATTTCCGGACGACGCTGGCCGGCGAAGACCCTGGGCGCCAATGTGCCCCGAGCGATGTTTGACATCACGTTCGACTTACACGTCAGCGACTACACACGATCTATCGCGCTGGCGGGCGGCCTGCCGGTCGAGTTGACCCGCGACGCCGACGTCCAAGAGATGGTTGCCCACCTCGACGGGCTGGTCCTGAGCGGGGGAGCAGACGTGGAGCCGTCGCGCTACGGTGCCCTACCCGACGAGAACCTCAGCCAGACCGAGCCCGATCGTGATGAGTGGGAGTTCGCGCTCTACCAAGCCGCACGCAAAAAGGGCATCCCGGTCCTCGCCATTTGCCGGGGTTTTCAGTTGGTGAACGTGGCTCACGGCGGCACGCTCAACCAGCACGTGGAACTCGACGACGGCGCTGGGCATCCCCAGTGGGACATCGACGGACGAATCGCTACCCATGACGTGAACTGTGAAGCGGATTCAATTGTCGGCTCGCTCATCGGCGAGCATGCCTCGGTGAATTCCCTGCACCATCAGACGGTGCACGAACTCGGTGAGGGATTGGTTGCCAGCGCGTTCGCACCCGATGGAGTCATCGAAGGACTCGAGACGGAGGACCGGCGTGTGCTCGCGGTTCAGTGGCACCCCGAACTCCTGCCGGCACCGGACCCCACGTTCAAGTGGCTGGTGGACGCCTGCGCGACAAGATAGACACCACGCGACTTCGAGAACTGGACGTCCCAAGCGATACCGTCGTGGTTCATTGATGATGGTGGTGACGTCCGCAAGGGGGAAATCGGCGAGATCGCTGCGCCGCGATTCACCTCTCGAGGTTACGAATGAGGATCGCCGCCGGGAGTATTGTCGATCGCCTCGGCCAGCCGATACGGACCGAGGTCAAGGAGCCGAAGGATCCGCTCTTGGTCGTCCACGGATCTTGACGGTGGCCCGCAAATGAGGCTGCGTCAGCGCGCAATGGCCACGCCGATGACGAAAAGAGCTGAGCAGAAGAGTGGTGTTGCTATAACCAGGGCGACCGAATAGCGCCAGTGGTGCTCGCGCACGAGAATTGCGGGAATGGCGAAGGCTGAGGAGAATGTCGTCAAACCTCCGCAGAATCCGGTCAGTACGATGTTTCGCGCGTCAACATCAGCGCTGCCGACGAGTCGGTACGCAGCCCAGCCCGCGATGCCGCAACCGAGCGCGTTGGCCGCGACCGTGGCCCACGGTCGCTGCGTGGGATGGTGACGGCGTACGGCGTATTCGAAGACGTAGCGCACGACACAACCAATGGCGCCCGCGACTGTCAACGCGAGGAGGTTCATCGAACCTGCCTTCTCAAACCGAGCCAGCCGGCGGCGACTCCCGTGAGCAAAGCGAACAAGGTGACACCAACGCTGGCGGGGACTGAAAGGTGCCAGATGGCGGCGAGGCTGACGAAGAGTCCCGAGTACGAAGTGAGACCGCCAAAGAACCCGGTGATGACGAGGAGTCGTGTCGGATCATTCGGATCGTGGGCCCGAAGCGGTCCGACGAGCACTTTCGTCGCGATGAAGACGCCGACACAATTGATCAGAAGTAGGACCCAGGGGATCTGTCGCCACCACAACGGCGAACCACTCGAAGAGCCAGCGTCTACAAGTGACTCGAACCAATGTTGAACCTGGATGCGCAGTAAGAGAGCTCGAAGCAACGTGCCGATCGCGCCACCAATCGTCACTGATGCGATCGCCACGACGAGCTGCCTTTTCGTGAGGGTGACGTTCGCACGCATGGGTGTTTCGAAACTACTCCAGAGCGAGTATGGCAATTCAATCTGAAACGTTTAGGCGATGCGCGAGGGCATATTTAAACAAGAAATCCACAGAGCGAGCCCCTCTGTCGGGCTATGGCCAGTTTGGACTACAAGGGCGCCCGACCAGATTCAGAACGCGAAGTACAATATTTTGTCTATTGCTCATGAATAATTGAAGCCAGGGCGAGGAAAATTCGTAGAAATTCCTTTGGTTTATTGATGATTACCGAACCGGGATCAGTCGTCATTTCCTTGCGCGGGACCTTACTACCTAGTAGAGTTTCTAGTCGAGATATCTATTTACCGAAAAGGTAGGTGAAGGACGAGGCGTTTGTTGTTGCTCGGCCTTTGATAATACACCGTATTGCGTATGCGCCGCACCGCCGCCCAACTGAAGCTTCTGAAAGGCATTTGAAGACTTTGCAACCAACGTCCAACGAAGAGGAGAAACTTACCCCTCGAGTGGGGTCCTCTTCTGGCAAGCAGAACAGTGCAGCGAAGGGGCGTGGCACGCCGCGTCGCTCGGTGTTCTCGCTTGGCATGATGACGGCAGCCGTTGGTGTTTCACTCATTGGCTCGACGACAGCTTGGGCGCAGAGCAGCACTATAGACGTCGCGAAGTCGGCGCAGTCGAAGATCCTCGATTCGAATACTTGTAACTTCGGCTCAACCGGAACCAGTTTTTCGAAGTCTGAAGTTTCTTGTGCAGGCCAGCGGGTCATCGAGGCGGTAACGGGCAACGCGGCGGTACAAAGTGGAAGCACGCAGGGCTTTCGTGCCGTGCTCACAGCTGGCTCGACGTCGAAGAAAATTACGAACGCTGGCAGTACGTCGAAGAAGATCATTGCCGCGAGTGGTCCAACATCGGTTAAGAAGATCACGAGTGCCAGCGGTGAGACGGGTGTCGGTGCGCAGGGTGCGGCCAACCCTGTTGGCGCGGCTGGCGCACAGGGTGCAGGAGGACCGCAAGGAGCGCCTGGCCCCAAGGGCTCGACTGGGCCGCAAGGACCCGCCGGCCCCCAAGGCAAACAAGGCGCCCCGGGCGCCCCGGGCGCCCCAGCAGTCGGCATCGCAGGCGTAGCTGGAGCTCGGGGCCCAGTTGGCGCTCAGGGTGCGGCTGGTACCAATGGAGCTCAAGGTGCTCCCGGTGCGCAAGGCGCAGTCGGCATTCAAGGAGCAGCAGGTGTTCAGGGAGTTACCGGACCGCAGGGACTTGCCGGAGCACAGGGAGTTACTGGCGCACAAGGTACCAACGGCAATAACGGAACGACCGGTGCCCAGGGATCAACGGGTACGCAGGGTTCGACCGGCGCCGACGGAGCGCAGGGCGCTCAGGGTTCGACCGGCGCCGACGGAGCGCAGGGCAACCAGGGTGCCGTTGGCTCGCAGGGTGTGGCCGGAGTTCAAGGCGCGACCGGCGCTGACGGAGCGCAGGGCGCTCAGGGTTCGACCGGTGCCCAGGGCACGACGGGTACGCAGGGTTCGACCGGTGCCCAGGGCACGACGGGCACGACGGGTACGCAGGGT
>PKWW01000051.1 GCA_003132165.1 Acidimicrobiaceae bacterium
CCAAATTGACTTGACATTCCCACAACCGCCGTCGCCAGCGAATCGGGGCTGAGTATGTCTCCTTCGACTGCCGTAACTCCAACCGGAAGTTTCTTGTCTGGCCGCACAAGTCCACGGCAATCAATACCGGCTTCGACGAATCGCTTCAGGAGTCGCGATCCAACGAGACCCGTACCGCCAGTTACGAGAATTGTCATATCGACTTTCTCTCGTTTTTATAGTTGTTGAGCCGTTGTGTAGCGTCCCGAAGCACTCGATTTGCTAACGCAATCTCTGTGTCGTCGACTCCATCAAAAGCGACTGCGGTGATGAGCCCAATAGGATCGGGAAGCGTCGCCCACAAGTTCCTGCCAGCGATCGTAAGTTGCAGTAACTTCTGACGCTGATCGTGGGGGTCGGATATTTGTTCGACGAGCCCTTTGCGCACGAGTGCACTGATCACGGCGCTGAGTGTCGCTCGTTCAATTTCAAGCGTACGTGTCAGCTCTCGCTGATTTATCGGCTCGTCATGTGCAAGCAGGTAGAGGACGTACCACTGGGTGGTTCCAAGATCGTACGGACGAAGGACAAACTCCATCAAAGCCCGGCTCGCGAGAAAATACTTCTTGGCCCATGATTCGGCGGCTTCGAGGTCTAGGTTGCTATTGTTAGGCACCTAACTAGTTTGTCAGGTACCTAACGGTTTGTCAATTTATAAATGCATCTGGCTCTTTGCCGGAGCGCCCAGATGACACAACCTTCTCCGGAGGGTGCCGCAATCTCCACACTGATCAAACGGCCCACATCGAAGTTACGATGTGGCCGAGCTGTGATGGTGACGCCCTCAAAAGCAGAAGAGCCGGTGCTTTCGCACCGACTCTAACCTGCAATTATCTTCGTGGCGGGGGAACTGTGGTGAAAGGCCAACTCGATCCGATGTAATACCCATTTGCCCTGGTAAGGGTTCATGCACACCCCCGGTGCACACCCAACTGCACACCCCGAGCACTGTGGTTGGCTTGCTGGGTTTATGGACTGGAGTTGGTCTGGTCATGACCCCAACGTAACGCAACCCTGTGACTTGCAGCAGGGAGAGAGGGCTGGTCGACCTCCAAATAGTCCTCTTAAAACTCTGTTACCAGGTTTGATTGAAGACCGCTGGCTGCGGCGAGAGATGGTGTTGTCAAGCGGTTCGATCATCGTCTCGTTACCTCCACCGAATTTTCGCGTCTCAGGACATCGACGTCAACCTTGAGGCCCTAGTGCCCGGTCGAAGCCGTTCGCCCCCGACCACGGAGGTGCCCCGTGACCACGGGCGATACGCAGCAGACGGTTGTACTTGGCCAAGCGCTCGGAACGCGCGACCGAACCAACCTTGATCTGACCGGCGCCACTCGCGACGGCCAGGTCGGACAGCCAGTCGTCCTCGGTCTCGCCTGATCTCGCCGACACCACGGCGCGCATGCCGAGGGCTCGCGCCCGGTCCGCCACGGCCAGCGCCTCGGTGAGGGTGCCGATCTGATTGGCCTTCACGAGCACGGCGTTGGCGCAGCCCAGCGCCGCGGCTCGTTCCAGCCGGTCCACGTGCGTGCAAATCAGGTCATCGCCGAGGAGTTGGACGGTGGGGTCGAGCCGCGCGGCTGCTCGACCCCATCCGGTCCAGTCGTCCTCGCCCAGCGGGTCCTCGATCGACACGATGGGAAAGCGGTCCGCCCAGGCAACGAAGGTCTCCACCAAGTCGTCGGCCGAAAGCGCGTTCCCGTCCAGCAGGTAGGAGCCGTCGTGCTGGAGCATGTGCGTCGCCGCAACGTCGAGGGCGATGGCGACCTCCTCGCCGGGCGCCCTGCGCGCTCGAACGATGGCCTCCACGGCCAGCGCGATGGCGGCTTCGCTCGAGGGCGACGGAGCGCCGAAGCCGCCCTCATCGCCCACCAGCGTCGACGCCCCTCGCTCGGCGAGGATCGCCCTCGCGGCGCAGTAGATGTCGTGGGCCCATTCGATAGCGGTGGACTCGTCGCCGGCGCCGAACGGGACGATCAGGACGTCCTGGATCGACATCCCCCCGCTCGCGTGCAGATTCCCGCTGAAGAGGTTGACCATCGGGAGGGGAAGCGAAGGGCGGCGCTCGCCAGCCAGATGCTCCCACAGGGCGACGCCCCGCGCCATGGCACCCGCGCGTGCGCACGCGGCCGAGACCGCCACCATGGTATTGGCGCCGAGTCGCGAGCGGTTCTCGGTGCCGTCGAGATCCACGAGGGCCCGGTCGACGGCGGCCTGGTCGGTCACGTCCATCCCCGAGAGCGCCGAGGAGACCTCGTCGCGCACGACGTCGACGGCACCGCTGACTCCCCTGCCCCCGAAACGGTCCGGATCGCCGTCTCGGCGCTCCCACGATTCGTGGCTCCCGGTCGAGGCTCCCGAGGGCGCCTGCGCGAAGGATGAACGGCCGTCGGCGAGCGTGACGGTCGCCTCCACCGTCGGCGAAGACCGCGAGTCGAGGACCCAATTGGCTTCCACGCTGACGATCGTGGTCACGACTGCACCGAGGCGCCGTTGGCGCGGCGAACTGCGCCGGCTAGCACCTCGAACTCCTCGAAACCACCGCTCAGCGCGCGCTTTCCCACCTCATGCGCCCGCTGGCGCGCGGGGCCGTCGACGAGGTACTCGACCGGTGACTTGCCGTAGAGCCGGGCCAGCATGACCGCGCCGGTGTGGCGAAATGCCCGCTCACGGTCGGCCGGTCCGTCGTAGGCGGCCCAGAACTGGCGCCCGGCTTCCACGAGCGCCTCGAAGCCGCCGGTCGGGCTGGTCCGAACCGCCTTCAGCATCAGGTGGGCAGTCACGGTCGCGAGGTCGAACGCCGGGTCTCCGACGTGCACCACTTCCCAGTCGAGCAGCACCGGCTCGCCAGATGTCACGAGGACGTTCTTCGGGGTGAAGTCGCCATGCACCAATGAGCGCTCCGTCACCGCCTCGGTCTCGCCGACCAGCGCGAGCAGCGCTCCGCGCAGCGAGGGCGAGCGCTCCGCGGCGACGCGGTAGTAGGGGTCGAGGCGCAGCGCGTCGAACATCCGGCGCGGCTCGTCGCCGCACAGTTCCTCGGGCGCGCTCAGCCGATGGAGCTCGCCGGCGGCGGCTCCGAGCGTCGCGGCGACGTCAGGTCGGCTGCGTCCGGCGAGCAGTTCGTCCTTGTAGGTGGGAGCCGAACCGGTAACAAGATCCTCGCCGAGTATCGTCCGGTCGTCGTCGAAGAAACGAAGACGAGGTATTCGCGCAGGGCCCAGGCGGCCGCCGAGAAACTTGAGGATGGTCGCTTCATTCGCCCCTCGGCTGCGGTCCACGATCCATTCGTCGGCTACCGCCAGTCGTTGCAGCGGCGCCTTGGCGACCCATTGCTCGTCCTTCTCCTGGACCATCACCACGATGGACGACACGCCACCGGCCAGCAGCGTCAGGCGAGCCGACTGGCCAATGCGCCCCGCCTCGATCAGCGCGTCGCGCAACTCATCGATGTTTGCGGGAGCGGCGTCGACGGGCGTCACTGGCCAACTGCGACGGTCCGGTATTCCAGGCGTCGATCCGCGCGAGCGAGCACCTAGGCCTGCCCGAGCACGTTTCGCTGGCAGCCGAGGCCGTCGATGCTCAGCTCCGTCACGTCACCCGCGCGCAGGAAGGGGACGTCATCATGTCCCATCGAGACCCCGGCCGGCGTGCCCGTGTTGATCAGATCCCCGGGCTCGAGGACCATGAACTGGCTCAGGTACCACACGATGTGATCGACACCGAAGATCATGTCGCTCGTCGTGCCGTCCTGGCGGCGCACGCCGTTCACGCTGAGGCGCAGCCCGAGGTTCTGAGGGTCGTCGATCTCGTCGGCGGTCACCAGCCAGGGGCCCAGTGGGTTGAACGTCTCGCAGCACTTCCCCTTGTCCCACTGGCCGCCTCGTTCGAGCTGGAACTCGCGCTCGGAGACGTCGTGGGACAGGCAGTACCCGGCGATGACCGCACGCGCGTCGTCGGGCGACTCTAGGTAACGGGCTCGCTGTCCGATGACGACGCCCAGCTCGACCTCCCAGTCGGTCTTGGTCGACTTCCTCGGCACGAGGATCTCGTCGTTGGGCCCTATGACGCAGTTCGGCGCCTTCATGAAGATGATGGGCTCGTCGGGCACGGGGCTACCGGTCTCCTTGGCGTGGTCGCGATAGTTGAGGCCGATGCAGATCACCTTCTCCGGCTTGGCAATCGGCGAGCCGTACCGCACGGGCTCGCGGACCTGGTCGCCCAGCTGGTTCGCGTCGAGCAGGTGACGCACCTCTTCCAAGCGATTCTGGCGCCAGAAGTTAGCGTCGACGTCGCCGAACGAGTCCGGGAGCCGCAAGATCTCGCCCTGCGCTCCGAGGACGGCCGCTCGCTCGAGGCCCGGCTCTCCCACCCGTACCAGCTTCATCGCTCACTCACCAATACGTCAGGACGGAGCCATGCTCCGATATCGATAACTCTCATGCCAGGACCTCTCCTAAATGTTCGCGAATCACGTCACGGACGTGGTCGACCGACGCTTCGAGCTTCGCCAGCGGTAGTCGCCTCGCGACCGCCGTAATGCTGACCGCGCCGTCGGGCCTCGTCTTGGACGTCAAGAAGAGCGGGATCGCGATGCAGTTGATCCCCTCCTCGTAATCTTCTCGGTCCAGCGCGTAGCCGCGCTGACGGATGAGGGTCATCTCCTCATGCAGTGCGTCACGCGTGGTGATGGTGTTCTTGGTGTGCTGGATGAGCGGCGGATCGTGATGCTCGATGAAGTCCGTCACGGACTGACGGGATTTCAGCTCGTAGGCCAGCAGGGCCTTGCCCACCCCGGTGCAGTACGCGGGGTTGCGCCCCCCGATGACCGACGTCATCTGGTAGCGAGAAGTCGCCGGGTGCACCTTGGCCAGGTACACGACCTCGGTCCGGTCCAATATCGCGTAGTGCGTGGTCTCTCCGTACTCCGCCGCCAGCGTGGTGAGGACCGGCCGGATATGGCCCACCTCGTCGAGTCCCTCGTAGTACGAAAAGGCGAGCTTCAGTAGGCCGTAGCCCAACCGATAGCGGCTGTTGTGATCCTGTTCGACCAGTTCAGCGCGGCGCAATGCCCCCAGGGCCCGGTGCACGCTGGACCTGGGCGAGTTGAGCAGTCTGGCGAGCTCGTTGAGCCCCACCCCGTCGGGGAACTTTCCGAGCAGGTTGAGGATGGCCAGCACGCGGTCGGAGCCGTTCAGGCTCTTCGCGCACTCCTCTGAGCCTTGCGCGTTGCCGACGTCGTCAACCTTCACCAGGTCCCTTCCAGCGATGTCCAAAATAGTCACTATAGCCATCACCTGTCATTTAGGAACGATGTTCCAATTATCAAAACTCATCATCAAACAACCAAGAGCATCCCTGAAAATCTCTGCGCGTCAATGGGCACGATCTCGCGTCGAGCAACACCCCCACTCGGTCAGTTCCCGGCGAGGTCTCCGAGTCCCCCGCCCGCTCGCCGCGCCGTCACCGCGGCCGCTCGTGGCTCAATCCACACGTTCACTTCGCTACCGCGTCCTGGCTCTCGGGATCGAAGAAGTGCAAACGCTCCGGATAGATCGCGAAGAGTGCATCCTGTCCGGCCGTCACAACCGCTCGGGGCTGCACCCGCGCGACGCCTTCGCCCATGATGGCGATCGGTGCATGGCCGACGAACTCGTCGGCCGACTCCTCGACGAAGGTCTCTGCCGAGATGCGCGTGGCATCGAGCGAGAAATGGACCAGCAACTCCGAACCGAGCGCCTCCACTGCCTCGACGTGACCGTGGAGCACGGGGCCATGCTGCTGGTCACCTTCGGCAATCGGCATGTCCTCGGCACGAAGGCCCACGACGACCTTGCGGCCCCTGTACGCGGCTAGTCCAGAGTTGAGCTCGTGCACCGCGCCGTCCAGGGCAATGACCTGTGAGCCCAGGTGCAGCGAGGCACCATCACCGGAAAGGGTGGCCTCGAACAGGTTCATCGCCGGCGATCCGATGAAGGCGGCAACGAAGAGGTTCTTCGGCTGGCCGTAGAGCCGCTGGGGCGTGTCGCACTGCTGGAGCACGCCGGCGCGCATGACCGCCACGCGGTCGCCCATCGTCATAGCCTCGGTCTGGTCGTGGGTGACGTACAGCGTGGCCACCCCGATGCGCTGCTGGATGCGGCGCACCTCGGTGCGCATCTGCACACGGAGCTTGGCGTCGAGGTTGGAGAGCGGCTCGTCCATCAAGAAGACCGACGGGCTTCGCACGATGGCGCGTCCCATGGCCACTCGCTGGCGCTGACCGCCCGAGAGCCGGCTGGGCCTCTGGTTGAGGTACTCGGTGAGGCCGAGTATCGCCGCAGCTTCTTTCACCCTCTTCTCGACTTCCGCCTTGGGGACCTTGCGCAGGCTCAGCGCGAAGCCGATGTTCTCGGCGACGGTCATGTGGGGATAGAGGGCGTAGTTCTGAAAGACCATTGCGATGTCGCGGTCCCTGGAACTCACGTCATTCACCGGGCGGCTCCCAATGCGCAGCGTTCCCGACGAGATCTCCTCCAGGCCGGCGACCATCCGCAATGCCGTGGTCTTGCCGCAGCCCGACGGGCCAACGATCACCATAAACTCGCCGTCCTCCACGCTGAGGTCGAGTCCGTGAACGGCTTCGAATCCGTTGGGATAGACCTTCGAAACCTTTTCCAATGCAATCGACGCCATTATCCCCCTAGTTTTCTTTGCCTGGTACAAAATGCCCGAGGATCTCGCTGCTCCGGAGGGAAGCGCTGCGGAACAAAGATGCGACCATCGACATTTCCTCCCCGGACCGGTACGACACCAGCCAACTATATCGGTTTTGCAAATTACCGGGCCACTGTTCCGTTATATAGAACAGTGGCTCCGACCCTGTTCTGCGATCCAGCTCGCAACTGTTCTCATCCCGGTATCAGCAAGGTGCAGGCGACTGCTTGGCGAGCGCGTTCGAACAGGCCCTCGAGCTCTCCCGATCCTGGGACCAGGTTCGAACCCATCGCCACTGCCGCGGCTCCCGCCTCCAGCCATGACAACGCGTTCTCACTGGTGACGCCTCCGGTGGGGACGAACTTCACGCCCGGGAACGGTCCTCGCAGGGCCTTCAAGTGCGCCACGCCACCCGTGCTCGCCGGAAAGAGCTTCACGAATCGTGCACCCGCCGAGGTCGCCGCGGCGACTTCGGTCGGCGTGAACGCTCCGGGCAGGACCATGAGTCCCCGCTCACAGCTCGCGGCGATCACCGCGGGGTTCGTATTGGGAGTCACGATGAACCGAGCCCCCACTTCGGCGACCTTCGCCACGTCGGCGACGGACAACACCGTGCCGGCCCCAATGGTCGCTCGATCTCCGAGGGCCGCAACGACTCGCTCGATCGAGCCAAAGCCCTCCGGACGCTCAACGGTGATCTCCAGAAACTGGACACCGGCGTCGCACAACGTGGTCGCAATCTCGACCACGTTGGCGTGATCGACGAGGCGCACGATGGCCACCAGCCGAGCCTGCTCCAGGCCACGCTCCATCACTTCAACTTGGTCGGCCACTAGCGCACCACCTTTCGAGACGAGGCGTAACCATCGGTCAGATCGTGCATCGTGCCCGACCACGAGTCGCCGGGGATGGTGAGCATTCGCGCGTACGCGCGTACGCAGCGCTCGGCACTTTGCGAACGCGTTTCGCCCAGGAGCATCGAGACGAGAAACGCGCCCGCGGCCGCATCGCCTGCCCCGAGCTCGTCAACGACAAAGCCACTGGCAACTGCCGTACTGTCCCTCTCCCCGACCACGCGAACGCTGGCACCCAGTTCTTGGTAGGAGATCTCGCAGCGCTCGCGAAGCACCACCGTCGAGACCCCGAACTCTTGGACGACCTGGGCGGCCAGGGCATCAATCTCGTCGTTTCGCTCGCACATCATGGCAAGATCGCCCGGCGCCACGAACAGTGTGTCAACCAGCGGCAAGACCCTCCAATAGCACCCTCGCGCCCGAGCGGTATCCCAGAGTTGCGAGCGGTAGTTCATGTCGAAACTGGTCATCACCCCCAACCGCCGGGCGGCGCTCAGGAAGGCCAGGGTCGCCGCCATAGGACCATCGCCGAGGGCGCAGGTGATCCCGGTGACGTGCGCAGCGCCGGCGCCGGCGAGGACCTCGTCCCACGCGAACTCGTCAGCGCTCAGGTGGCTCGCCGCCGAGTCCTTGCGGTCGTAGAGCACGCGCGAGGGCCGAGGCGGCGCTCCGAGCTCGAGGAAGAGAAGTCCCGCCCGACCACCCGCTTCATCGTGCGCCTCAATCTCGACACCGTAGGAGCGAGCGTGGCGACGGATCATCGCGCCCAGCTCACTGGCCGGCAGCCGAGTCAACCAGCGACCCTGCGCGCCCAGTCCAGTCGCCGCGATGAGCAGGTTGAGTTCGGCACCGGCCACGTGAACTTCGAGTTCGGTGGCCGACTCCAGCGGCACCTTCTGCGGCGACGAGAGTCGAACCATGGCTTCGCCGAGGCCCACAATCAGGGGACGTGCAGCAGGCTCAATCATCTCTGTCCAATCGATAAGGGGGGAAACAGGAAGCCATCTTCTTCAACTCTCGCAACGGATCGTGGGACGGTACGCGTCGATCGGAAGTCCCGTCACGTGGACGTCAACACAAAACAGTCGTCCCGCGTCGGGCTCGGCGTCGAGGGTCTCCTGGGCCAGATCCTCTTGGGCCGTCGTGATGTACAGCGTGGTGCCGTTGGCGCCACCAATCGCGCAGCACGAGGGTTGCGCCGTGGCGACCTTCACCCGCGCGAGCTGCTCGCCGGAGCGCGAGTATCGGCGCACCTCATACCCGCCCCAGACCGCGACCCAGATCGCGCCCTGGGCATCGACGCACAGGCCGTCCGGTGTTCCCTCGCGTTCGACGTCGAACTGGAGGAACAGCTGCTTGTTGGAGATCTCGCCGGTCTCGTCGACGTCGAAGGTGTGAATCGTGCCCGGTCCGCTGTCGACGTAGTACATCGTTCGCCGGTCCGGACTCCAGCCGATCCCGTTGGAGATCGTGACGTCACCGAACATCAGCTCGGTGCCCGTCGATCCATGAAACCGGTAGAGGCTTCCGCGTCCCTCGGCGGCATTGAAGGCCATCGAACCGATCCAAAAACGTCCCCACGGATCGGCCGCGCCATCGTTGGTGCGAACCTCGGGAGCGTTGCGCGCCTCGGGCTGGGCCACCTCGTGCATCACGCCCGCTGTATTGAGCAGCGAGATCGACTGACCCAACGCCACGATCCATCCGTCGCTGCGTGACTCCAAAGGGGCGAGCGCGGTGATGTAGCCGCCGACGTCGTAGGTGCGGACCACGTCGATGCGCGTGCCGTTGGCCTTGGCCCGGAAGAACCGTCCGGTCGTGACGTCGATCCAGTACAGCTCTTGGCGAACGTCGTCCCAGCGGCAGCACTCGCCGAGATAGTAGAGATCAGTGGTGCATGGTTTCGCAACGAACTCGTCCATCAGTTCGCCCCTTCGCCCAGTGTGACTTCGACCCACCACGAGACCGCTTCGCCCGGGGTGAAGTGGGTCACCATCGCATTGCGCTCGGCGCGGGCCAACTCGTCGAAGAACCCGTTCGTGGGCTCGATCGCGAGGACTCGTCCGCTGGTATGACGACCGTGGTCCGCCCAGATTCCGAGATACGGCGCGAACGACCGGTCCCACGCCACCTCGAGCCACGACCCCGAAGGGTCAATGAGCGTCGCCTGGCTCACGCCGTCGTCGGGGTGCAGGTAGAGCATGCGGTCAGCGTCCTTCTCGACATCACGTTCCACCACCAGGTCGCCGCCCCACGACACGGCGCGAGGATCATCAGGGAAGGACGTGTCGAGCACGGTTACTCGGTGGCCCGGCAACTCGAGGCGCGTCCCCTCTTCCATCGAGAACTGGGGATGAAGGGCCCAGAGCAACGGCAAGGCGACGTCGGCCTCGACGACGCAGCGGTAGTCGCAGCGCAGCGTCGCGCCGTCGAGTCGCAGGGCGCGCTCGAAGGTGTAGCCGAAGCGGTCGCTGCGCACGCGGTGCCTCGCCGTGACGCTGGTCACTTCGAGGGCGTCCCACGGTCGACTCCACAGCTCCCCGTGATCGGGAACCTGCAGGCCGCGGTAGGGACCGCTGGGGTACGTGCACGCGTCGACCGTGGGGAACATCTCGTCCCAGCCGCAGTGATCGGACTCGGTGAAGGTGCTGCCGGGATCGGGCCGCGCGCCCAGCGTCAAATCGCGCGCCTGGCTCAGCCACTCGCGCTCGTCGCTGACGTTACGAAGACTCGTGATGCGCGCTCCGCGATCTGGGAGGACCGTCACGCTGAGCTGATCGTTGCTCAGCGTGACGCTTCGCTCCTCGATCGTTCCGCGCGTCATTGCCCTACCTTCGCCATCTGGTACGGCAGGAACTGTCCATCACGTTGGTAGGCCTGCGCGGCAGCGCCCAGCGCGTTGTCGTCGACGATTGCGCCGAGGCCCGGCAACGCGGGCACACCCCAGGTCGGTCCCTCGGCGATGGGCAACTTCTCGGTCACGATGTCACCCACCATGTGGGCCGACGTCTGCTGGTTTCCTTCGACAATGGCCGGCAGCGTCAGCATCACGTGCTGAGCCGCCGTGGCGGCGATGCCCAGCTCGCCGTGCGTGTGCTTGCAGACCTGGCCCCCGTGGTCGTAGACCGTGTAGCCCAGCCGCTGGAAACCGCGCAGCGACCCGACCCAGTACGGGCTGAAGCAGTAGACGTCGGCCACGCGGGCTTGAATGCGCTCGCGGGCTTGCTCCTCGCTCCAGAGTCCTTCGTTCGCCGCCACCGGGACACTCACCATTCGCCGCAAGTCACCGAGGAGTTCAGCTGGGACCTGACGGACCGGCTGCTCGACGAAGTCGAGGTGGGCGTCCTGCATCAACGAGAGGATGCGACGTGCCTGGGGCATCGACCACGCCCCGTTGGCGTCGAGACGGAGATTGCACTCGTCACCGATGACCGAACGCACGCCGTAGACGCGGGCGAGGTCGTCCTCCAGGCTGCGTCCGACCTTCAGGTAGAAGGTCCGGTAGCCGCGGCCCAGGCCGACCATGGCGTACGCCAGCAGGTCGTCGAGGTCGTCGCCGCTCAGGTACCAGAAGTAGTCGACGCTCTCGCGAACCCTTCCGCCGAGCAGTGCGTGCACCGGCACGCCAGCCTGCTGGCCGCACAGGTCCGCCATGGCCATGTCGAGGCCCGCCCACGCGAAGTTCCCCGTCGGCTCGCGAAACTGCCACAGTCCGCGGTGCCAGGCGTCACGCTTCATCTCCTCGGCCCGCCACGGATCACGGCCCAGGACGAACGGCGCCATTGCCCGGACGGTTGCCAGGATCGACTCCATGTCGGCGCCGCTGCAGGCTTCACCCCAACCGACCAATCCGCTGTCGGTCTCGAGGCGGATGACGCCGGCGGTGACCCCGTCGCGTTCGACCTGCGAGCTGACTTCGCGGTGCTGGTAGGCGACGTTGGCGCCGGTGACCTCACAACGAGCGATCTTCATCGGACGTCCTCTGCGCGACTCGGGCTCACGTCTGGTTGTTGTAGCTGAGCGGCGGGCCGGCCGGCAGACCGGCCATCAGCCCGCCATCGACCGCGACCATGGAGCCGGTGATAAAGCTGGCCAGTGGCGAGGCCAGGAAGAGCGCCGCGTTGGCCACCTCGGAGGGCTGTCCGAGACGGCCCAGGGGATGCGCCGACGCCATCAGCTCCAACTGCTTTTCGGGGTCCGACGCCGCCTGCGCTTCACGTTGGACCATCGGGGTGTCGATCGTGCCCGGCACGATGCCGTTCACCCGCACGCCGTACGGCGCGCCCTCCAGAGCCAAGGAGCGCACCAGCGCGTGCACGCCGCCCTTCGAGGCGGCGTAGGCGCCCGCGTCGGGCACGGTCGCCAGGGCGTGCGGTGACGAGGTCACTACGATCGATCCGTACTTCTGCGCGCACAGCCGTCGCATCGCCGCTCGCCCCAGCAGGAACATGCCGGTCAGGTTCACGTCCAGCACTCTTCGCCACTCGTCCAGGGTGGTGTGGCGAACGTCCTTCACCCACTCGATGCCGGCGTTGGCATAGAGCACGTCCAACGAGCCGTAGGTCGTGTCCACGAGGGTGAAGAGACTCTCGACGTCGGCTTCATTACTCACGTCGCAGTGACGGTAGAGCGCGTGGTGTCCCTCCAGGGTCAGCGACTGGGTCAGGGCCGAGCCGATCTCGTCGGCCACGTCGGCCACCACCACGTTGGCTCCGGCTCGGGCGAATCCCTCGACTGCGGCCGCGCCAATTCCCGTCGAGCCACCGCCAACCACGACGGTCTTTCCCAAAAAGTACTCATCCCACATCAGACATCTCCCTCATCATCGATCTTTTCGTCCGTCTCTCGAACCCAGCAACACGGCGTGGAGCCGCTCCAATACCAACACGGCTTCGTCGCGCACCAACGTATCGGGGGTGACGTAGACACGGTTTTCGAGCCCCGCCAGCACCGCCACCCGAGGATTGTCATCCCAGAGTCGTTCGACCACGTCAGCCGCAGTGACCCGAGCGTCGAGGGTGATCTCGAGACGCGGAACCGGCTGGCCCGCTTCGTTCACGTCGACGCGACGAGCCTGCACGCCCTCGATGCCGTCAAGCCCCTCGACCCACATCGCGACCGTCGCATCCCACTCCGCCGCGACGGCAACGTGATCGAGCGCGACGTAGCGCTCTACGGCAGCGACCAGTCCGGCAATCTCCTCTTTGCCGACCTTCATCGCGCGCGCCAGGCGCTGGAGTGGAGCGGCGTTCGCCCGAGCGGCGGCGAGCAGTTCCGGCGATCCCACCATGAGGCCGCTGACCTGTGGCCCCCGCAGCGCCTTGCCACCGCTAAAGAGGGCGACATCGGCACCACACTCCACAGTGAAGTTCCACAGGTTCTCCAGTGGCGGAAGTTGGGCCGCCGCGTCGACGATCACCGGCACGCCGCGGGCGTGGGCAATCGCCACCGTCTCTTGCAACGAAAGTGTGGTCTGGGGTAAGTGACTCCCGGCCATCCAGAAGACCGCCGCCGTGTTGGCGTCAATGGCGGCCTCGAGTTCCCACGCGAAGGTCTGGATGACGTTGCCCACCTCGACCAGGTGTCCGCCACCCAGTTCGATGGCCCGGTCGTAGGGAATACGGTGCGCCCGGTGGATCACCACGTTGCGCGCCAGGGTCTCGTCGTAGGGCAGCCGCGCGATCAACTCCGGCCGGCCCTTGGTGATGGCGGCCAGCACGCTCAGCGCGATGGCGGCGGCGCAGCCCGACGTGACGTAGGCGTCATCGTTACGGGTCAGCTGCGCTAGCCGCCCGCTTGCGGCCAAGTGAAGCTCGTCCATGGATACGCACGACCGCGAGGCCGACATCATTGCCTCGACGACTTCCTCGGGCAGGACGGTGCCGCCGAGCGCCGTCAGCGTGGTTGCCGCGTTGAGCACCGGTCGCACGCCAAGGTCGGCGTAGATGTCGCGCGCGGACATGTCGAGGGTCAGCCCTGCACGGCGAGAGCGGTGATCTCCACCTTCATGCCGGAAGGAAGCTCCACGCCGACGGTCGTACGCGTCGGATACGGAGCGGAGAAGACGTGCGAGTACACCTCGTTCATCGCGGCGAAGTCCGACAGCGTCGAGAGATAGACGTCGACGCGGATGACGTCATCGAGCTGGGCGCCACAAGCCTCCAGGGCGGCTTCGATGTTCTTAAAGGTCTGGACGGTCTGGGAAGCGACGTCAGGCCCAGCGAGTTCGCCCGTTGCCGGGTCGAAGCCGGCCTGACCCGCTACCGCGATGGTCGAGCCGATCCTGACCGCTTGTGAGTACGCCGCGACGGGCTTGGGCGCCTTCTCGGTTCGTCCCTCTATTCGTGCCATTTCCTTCTCCTTCTATTCATTGAAGTGGACGACGTCTTCGTCCGTCCACTGACTGCTCGAAACTGCTACTTGCCCATGCCTGCGGTGAGGCCTCGCACGAAGAACCGCTGACCGAAGATGTAGAGAACACCGAGCGGCAGGATCGACAGGAAGGCGGCGGCCATCAGCAGCGGCTCGTTCGTCACGTAGCGCCCCTGATAGAGGGCCAAGCCGGCCATCAAGGTCCTGGACGAATTGGACTGGAGGAAGACCAGGGCGACCAGCAGCTCGTTCCACACGAAGATCGCGTTCACGATCACCAGCGTCACCGTGGAGGCACCGGATATCGGCAGGATGATGCTGCGGAGAATCCGGCGATGCGGCGCGCCATCCACGTAGGCCGCCTCGACCAGCTCCAGGGGGATCTCCCGGAAGAAGTTGACGAAGAAGAAGATCGAGAACGGGATCAGCAGTCCGGTGTAGAAGATCATTACCGAGGGCAGCGAGTTGATCAGGTGCGTGTTCACCATCAGCATGTACATCGGGATCAGCAGCGCGACCGGTGGAATGGCCATCAGGGCGATGCTCGAACGGAACAGCGACTCGCGGCCGTGGGCCTGGCTGAAGACAATCGCGAAGGCGGCCATGATGGAGATCAGGGTGGAAACCGAGACCGCCACGACGGTCACGATGAGGCTGTTCCTCATCCACAGCAGGAGCGGCCAATCGGACAGCACCGCGCGGAAGTTCGAAAATGTCACGTGGTACGGAATCCCGGTGGGGTTCATCGTGTAGTAGTGCGTCGACTTCAGTGCGGTCGACAGCATGAACCACACCGGGTACAGCGAGATGACCGAGAGGGCAATCAGCACGAGCTGACGCAGGACGTTTCGCAGGTGTTGCATCAGCCGGCTTCCTTCGCGGCGCGAGCGCGCGCCCAGATATAGATCGCGATCAGCACGCTGGCGATGCCCAGCAGCACGACGGCGGCGGCCGACGCGATTCCGATCGAGCCGTTTTCAAAACCATTTTGATAGATGAAGAACTCCATCACACTCGAGGAGTACGCCGGCCCACCGCCGGTCAAGACATAGACGTAGGTGAAGACCGATGACAGCACGATGATCGCTTGGAGGATGACGAAGAACTCAATGATTCGCCGGATCTGGGGAATCAGGATCTTCCGCTGCACGATCCACCAACTCGCACCGTCAATGCGCGCAGCCTCGATCGTCTCACCGGGCACCGCCAGCAGCGCCGCCGAAAATACCACCACGCCGAAGCCGAACTGCTGCCAGACGATGACGCTACCGATGCTGAACATGACCCAGCTCGGAGATCCCAGCCAGTCGTGGATGAGAAAGGAGAGGTCCAGGTTCTTCAGCAACGAGTCCAACACGCCATTGCCCTGCAAGAGATAGGAAAATGAAAGCCCCATGGCAGTCGCCGGGAGGATGTAGGGCAGGAAGACGATCGCCCGATACTGGCGCACACCGCGAAACGTCGTGTTGATCATGAGAGCCAGTGCGAGAGCGAGAATGGTAACGACCGGAACGGTGAACAGCAGTTTGAAGTTGTTGAACATCGAAGTGATGAATTGCGGGTCGGCGAAGAGTTCGTGATAGTTGCTGGTGCCCACGTAGGTCAACTGGCCAACACCGCCGGCGTAGAAGCTGTAGTGGACGACCTCGACGAACGAATAGCCAAAGACCACGGCCAGCGCGACCAGGACCGGGCTCATGTAGCCGTAGGCCCAGAGGTTGCGCCGACGCCGACCACGTTTCGTGGCCGACGCCGGCTGCCCTTCTGCGTTGGTACTGCTCTGAGTCAGGATCTCGGAATTCATAAACGTCATCCGTCCGCTACCCTCTCCCAGCAAACTTGTTCGGTGAGCGATCGGTGATTAGCCCGCCGCCCATGTCTTGAACTGCGCAAACTGCGTGGGCTGCTGCGTGCGCCACAGTTGGAACTGCTGACTCCACAGGGCTACTGCCTGGGCCGGAGTTCCCGATCCCGAAGTGATCAACTGGCCGGCGGGGATGTCCGCGTCCGCGTCAATCTGCGGTGGGATGTAGTTCTCCAACCAAATCGACGAACCTGATGTGTCCAACTTGTCGAGGCTTCGCGCCAGGGGGTCGGTGATGTCCTTGGCCGGGAACTGGTTGTCCGCCGGGAATGCACCGGTCTCCTTGTTCAGGGCAACCATGTTGACGGGTTCGTGTAGCCACTCGAGGAAGTTGGCATCAGCCTGCTTGTTCTTCGACCACGAGGTGATGAACTCGTCCGACGACTGCGTGACGTCATACGTCGAAGCAAGGGCGCCCTTGCCCCAGATTGGTGGCTTGGTCACGCCGATGTTGGATTCGCCGATGGACTTGGCCCACGAAAGGACGTTGCCGTCAGTGGTCAGCGACATTGCGGCCTTTCCCTGAGGAAACAGCTGCCAGCCTTGGTTCAACGACAGTGACTCAACGTTACTGTTGACGTAGCCGTCCTTGATAAGTCCCTGGAACATGGTGTACATCGTCTTCAGCGACGCCAGCATCTTCGTCTCGGCATTGCCCTTGCCCGCGACACCTTCGGTGAGCTGGGAGAGAGTGTTGAGCTCCTGCTTTTCGTAGATGGCGAACATCCACGCTCCGAAGTAGCCGTCCTTGTTGCCCATGCCGATCGGCGTGATGCCGTGAGCCTTGAGTGCCTTGCAGTCAGCCAAGAACTCTGTCCAGGTGGTTGGTGCAGTGTTGGGGTTGAGCCCAGCCTCTTTAAAGAGCTTCTTGTTCCAGACCAACGGCACGCCGATCAAGTAGAGCGGCATTGCGTAGATCTTGCCCTTGTACGTGTTCTCATTGGTGTTGAGCCAGTGCGACGTATCACTCTTGGGCAAGTAGTCCGAGATCGGCGTCACTGCGCCGCCGAGCGCCGGCTGCAGCGTCGGCAGGGTCGCCCACTGCGTGTCGATGTCGGGGCCAGTCTTGCTCTGTGCCGCCAGCGTGAAGCTCGGAATGATCGTCGAGTTCGACTGTGGCACGAGCGTCACGGTGACGTCCGGGTTCGCCTTCTCGTACGTGGCGATTCGCTGCTGCATCCACTTCGTCATTCCGGGGATGTCGCTCTCTCCCCAGAACCAGTACGTGATGTTGGTCTTCTTGGACGCCGCACCAGCGGTTCCCGACACGGGGAGCGCCATCACGGAAAGCAGCATGGAAAAGACGCAGACCATTGCGAGCACATTCTTTGTGATGTGTCTCTTGAACAACGACCTCAACGAAGTCGATGCAGACGCATCACCAGATAAGACTTTGCGGTTCATATCCCCCCTTAGAACCATCCATACGGAATGGCAATTTCTTACAACATAGCCAGATACGCAAGGGTGCCCAACACCATCAATGCGCACGTCGCGCGTCGGTGGAACGATGCGCGCGCGCACGAGAGCCGAGTTCTAACTACCGGAACTTCGTCGGCGAAGAGATCACCGTCGTCATGCCAAGCGGTCAAAAGGTTTGCGTGACTTGGAGGAAATTGCGAGTGACAATCGGACACGAGTTGCGTTCTAATAACCGGAACTTCGACGACGACGGGAACATCGTCGCAGGAGAGCAATCGACCGGCAATTACGCGAGGGCAAACGAAATATCTTCATCGGGCTTCGTGAGAATTTACTTTGACGTCAGCACCAAGCCACTAGCGTGACCGCATAGACAACGCTCGAAGAGCAACGGAGGACGACATGAAGGCACTCGTATTCACCGCACCTGGAGTCGTGGAGGTTCAAGACGTTCCCGACGTCGTCGCCGGCGACGGTGCAGTCATCGTTCATGTCGAGCGAGCGGGCATCTGCGGCAGCGAGCTGCACGGCATCCAAACACCCGGCTTCCGCGTGCCACCGATGATCATGGGTCACGAGTTCGTCGGCCGCACATCTGATGGAAAGCGAGTGGCCGTGAATCCGCTCAGCTCGTGCGGGAAGTGCGAGCTCTGCGTGTCAGGACGAACGCAGTTATGTCGGACGAGGTCATTGCTCGGTGTTCATGCGGCCGGAGGTTTCGCCGAGCGCGTAGCCGCGCCACGTTCTTCGCTGCACGAGCTGCCCGACAACATCGATTGGGACCGCGCCGCGCTGATCGAACCGGTCGCCAACGCCGTGCACGCCTGGGCGCTCGCGGGCTCGCCGACCGGCAAGCGAATCGGAGTGATCGGCTGCGGTCCGATCGGGTTGGCCTGCCTCGAGGTCGCCCGCAACAAGGGTGCCGCGGTCATTGCCTGCGCCGACCTCTCCGCCGAGCGGGGGGATTTTGCGCGGTCCATTGGTGCCGATGAGGTCGGTGCGTCTCTCGAGGGTGAGTTCGACGTCATCTTCGACGCAGTCGGAACCGCCACGACCCGAAGCAGTTCGGTCGATCGCCTGATCCCCGGCGGAACCGCCGTCTGGCTCGGCCTGGCGACGCCGGACTCCGGGTTCGATGCGACCGCCGCCGTGCGCTTCGAGAAGAGCGTCCGCGGGTCCTTCGCCTACAACGACGCGGAGTTCACCGAGGCGATCGAACTGGCGCCCGAGCTCGATCTCTCGTGGTCCACGACGTATCCCTTGGACCAGGGTGCGGAGATCTTCACCGCCCTCATGAACGGCCAGACCGCTCCGATCAAGGCGCTGCTGCAGCCATGAACGTCTTCGACCTTGATACGCCAGCGCTCATCATCGACCTTGATCGCGTCGAGACCAACATCGCTGAGATGGCCCAGCGCAGTCGAGAGACCGGCGTCCGTCTGCGACCCCACACCAAGACCCACAAGATGCCCGAGATCGCACGGCTTCAGGTCGACGCCGGGGCCTCTGGGATCACCTGCGCCAAGGTTGGCGAGGCCGAGGTCATGGTGGCGGCGGGCTTCGACGACATCCTGATCGCCTACCCCATCTACGGACCGGCAAAACTCGCTCGACTGCAGGCTCTTCGAGACAAGGCCCGAATACTCGTCAGCCTCGACTCCACCGAGGTGGCGCAGGGACTCGGAGAGCTCGGTGTCGCATCGGGCAGCCCCGTCGAGGTCTACGTCGAGGTCGACACCGGCCATCACCGCATGGGCCGAGCTCCGGGGACCCCGACCGCCGAACTGGTCTCGCAGCTCGCCGATATAAAGGGCATCACCATCATCGGGCTACTGACCCACGCGGGTCACGCCTACGGAGCCACCTCGCTCGCCGATCGCCAACTCGTGGTGGACAAGGAGCTCATCGATCTGCTCGCCACCCAGCGGCTCTGCGCCGAGGCCGGCGTGGTCTTTCACGAGATCAGCGTGGGCTCGACGCCGTCGGGACGCCTCGAGATGGCCCGTCGCGGGGTCACCGAGGTTCGACCCGGCACCTACGTCTTCAATGACACGAACATGATCAACCTCGGTGTCGCCACCCAGGAGACGTGCGCCGCGCATATCTTGGCCACGGTGGTCAGTCGTCCCACACCGGAACGATTCGTCATCGACGCAGGAACGAAGTGCTTCACGTCCGACGGCGTGGGCCGGCCCGACTGGATCCAGGTGGTCGGCCGAGACGACCTCACCATGCAGTTCATCACTGAGGAACACGGCGTCGGAACGCTTGACCAGTCCCGTGGCGGCAAGCTCTCGATCGGCGATAAATTGCTGCTCATCCCGAGCCACGTCTGTCCGGTGATCAACCTCTTTGACTCTGCGTACGGAACCAGAAATGAAGAAGTCGTACAAGAACTCGTCGTCGCTGGCCGCGGGAGGGTTCGCTAACGAACCGGACTAACCGCCGGAGATCCTCGCCAGCACGAGCTGGCTGCCGGAGCAGGGCGGACGCTCTTGGCGGCGGCGACTAGTTGTTCCCCGATGCCCATCAGGAACCAGCGCGACCGTACGCGCTGCAGCGTGCAGCTACTGCTCGAAGTCACGCAAGCGCTCGGCAAGAAGCTCCGCCGTGGACGTCGTGGGCAGTCCTGTCAGTTGCTGGGCCTGGAGATGGCAGCTGAAACCGTCGAGAACAATCGGTCCATCGTGAGAACTGTTGACAATCCCGGGAATGAATCGATCCTGCGCGATCTGTCGGGACAGTTCGTCATGCTCACTTTGGAATCCAAACGAACCCGCGAGTCCGCAGCAACCTAGGTCCAGAACCTCTACCTCGAAGCCCGCTCCTCCGAGCACCCGCAGATCCGACGAAGTATCGCGCACTGCTCGCTGGTGACAGTGGGGATGAACTGCTACGTGCTGGCCGGGGCCGCAGTTCGGCGCGACCCAGGATATTGCGTCAAGGTGTTCAGTGAGGCTTCTGCTCAGCGAAGCGAGCTTCTGAGCCCTCGGATCATCGCTGAGAAGCTTGGGTATCTCATCTCGAAACGTGGCGAGACAGCTCGGCTCGGCCACCACAATGGGGATCTCCTGTCGCAGGTACTCGTCGAGAACGTCGAGCACCTTGCGCGCCGAAGCGGCCGCAAGGCTCAGCATGCCCGAGTCGTAGAGCGGCCGTCCGCAACACGCCCATTTCTTCGGCAATACCACCCTCTCGCCGGCGTACTCGAGAACTTCTGCGGTTGCCGCGCCCCTGGCTGGCAGGAAGAGATCGGTAAAGGTGTCGGGCCACAACACCACCGTGGGTTCCTCTTCGCTCTGCAGGCGTGCGGCGAGGGAACTCTGGCGAAACGTCTCGGTGACGAACACCGGGGCGTCGCGTCGCTGGGTGAGTCCCGCCATCCACTTGAGAACGGGTCCGGAGACCCGACTCCCGAGCAGGGCATTGGCCACCCTGGGCATCTTCGAAGCCACACGCCCCGACCATGGAATCAAGCTGAGCGCGTAGGCCGAGCGCGGTCGGAGGCGCCTCGCGTAGTAGTGGAAGAGGTACTCAGACTTGTACGTCGCCATGTCCACCTGCGTCGGGCAGTCCACGGCGCATCCCTTGCAGGAAAGGCAGAGATCCAGTGCCTCAACGACCTCCTTGTTCCTCCACGATTCTTCCGTAGTCTCACCCTGGAACAGTTCGCCCAGCAGTTTTGCCCGTCCCCTGGTCGAGTGCTTCTCGTCGCGGGTCGCCCGATACGACGGACACATGACACCCGCCACGTCGCCCCGGCAACGGCCCACTCCAACGCAGCGCTCCACTGCTTGTTGCAGTGATCCTCCGTCAGTGGCGAACGAGAAGCCGGTCGGCAAGAGTGAAGAGGTGCGGTAGCGGGGGCCGTAACGGATGTTGCTGTCCAGGGGAAACGCGTCGATCACCTTGCCGGGGTTCATTCTTCCGAGGGGGTCCCAGGCCGCCTTGAAACGTCGGAACGCCTCCATGAGAGCAGGTGAGTACATCCGTGAGAGCAGTTCCCCGCGGCTTTGCCCGTCGCCGTGCTCTCCCGAGATGGAACCGCCGAGGGACACGCACAGGTCGGCGGCGCGTTCAACGAAGGAACGGTACGCCCGAAGTCCCTCAACGCTCGACAGGTCAAAGTTGTTTCGGGTGTGCACGCAGCCCTGGCCGAAATGGCCGTACCACGCACCGCTGTAACCGAACTCATCCCAGAGATCTCGGATGCCGCGTAGGTAGCGACCGAGGTTCTCCGGCGCCACTGCGGCGTCCTCCCACCCCTCGTAGTTGACCGGCTGGCCCACGGGCCGAGCTGTCGCGCCGAGACCCGATTCCCTGATCTGCCAGACCCTTTCCTGGTCGACGTGGTCACGCACGATGACCGACCGGATGCCCGGGGCGAGTCCCTGCACCAACTCCTTGGCCTTGCGCTCCGCCTCGACCTCACTCGACGCCCCGACCTCGGCGAGCAACCACCCCTCGCCCGGGGGCAGAAGGCGAAGATTCTCGGTGTGAAGATCCGCGCGACGCATTTGCTCCACGAGACGACCGTCGAAGCCTTCCAGCCCCATGAGATCATGACGCAGGATATCGGGCACGTTGTCCGCGGCGTCGTAGATGTCGTCGTAGCCGAGCACCACCAGGAGCCGATGCCTCGGCCACGGCGAAAGGGAGACGGAGATCTCGGTCACGAGCGCGCACGTCGACTCGGTGCCGACGAGCGCCCGCGCCAGGTGAAAACCATTTTCCGCCAGAAGTTGATCGAGGTTGTATCCCGACACCCTGCGCGAGATCTGCGGATACCCGCCCCGGATCTCCTCGGCGAACTGAGCTCGAAGCTCACGCAGTTCGCGAACGACCCTTCCCCCATCACCCTCGCTGGCCGCCAGTTCCAGGTACTGGTCGTCGTCGCAAGGCCCGAGCACCATACGCTCTGCCGCGTAGGTCATCACGACCAGCTCGTCGATACAGTCCACTGTCTTTCCAGCAAAGAGGCCGTGCGTGCCGCACGAGTTATTACCCACCATGCCGCCGAGGGTGCACCACGCATGCGTGGCGGGATCGGGCCCGAACGTCAGGTCCAGCGCCCGAGCGGCATCATTCAGATCGTCGAGCACCACGCCGGGCTGAACCGTTGCCGTGCGCTTCTCGGGGTCAATCGAGATGATCCGATTCATGTGACGACTCACGTCAACAATCACCGCGACGTTGCAGGCCTGACCCGCCAAGCTGGTGCCGGCCCCGCGCGCGAGAATCGGCGCGTCGTGGCGACGACACACCTCGACGATCCTCCGCACGTCCTCTTCGTCCACGGGAAAGACGACCCCGAGTGGAACTTGTCGATAGTTTGATGAGTCCGTGGCGTAGATACCCCGAGTGGCTCCGTCGAACTGGACCTCTCCGCGAACTACTTCGGTGAGATCGAGCTCCAGCGCGCGACGAGTCTCCGCGTCGACGTTCGACCGGTCCATCGGGTCGCCGGGTTGGAATGTCATGGTCAGCGGCTCGTCATGGTCAGCGTCACTGGGGGCGCGTCGCCCACACGAGGGAACGAGGCAGCGGGGTGACCCGACGACGCGACCGGCGGCGTGCAGGAACTCATGAGGGCTCGGCCCAAACTTAATTGCATCCATTGAAACTTAGTTGCACTTGACTTTCCATGTCCCACATCACGACACCGAACCATTTGAGAACTCCGCAGAGAAACTTGAAGATGTCCAGCAAGGTGAATGGCAATGCTCGGCTCCTCGCGACGTAGTCCGCGCAACCGCAAGCGCAGAAGCGCACTCATCAATACCCGAGTTCCGGTTATTGAAACGCAACGGCTCAGCTTGGCCATGACAGTTGCCGACAATGAGCGCCACCCGTCATGTCGCAGCGGCGAAGTTCTTTGGGTTGCCTGGCGTGATCGAGTCAATGCACGTCGCTCGTCTTCGCTCACGATGTGCCAGTCAATGTCGACCTGACCGAGCAGATAGTTCCGGCTACCAGAACACGGCGTTTGTGCCCGTTACGGCTGCTTATTGCCGCTGAATATATCGCTATGTTGTATGGGATTGTCACTTAGTCCCGATAGTCCTAGGGGGGTCATGAACTCGAGAGCCTTGACCCGCACCACATGAATGTCAACATCGAGTTTCATCGAGGACTCGCGCGGGCCTTCATTCAGCTTCGTTCCACCGAGTAGGCGGCAGGCGCATGGATTCGAGTTCGTCCACGACACCCGAAACATTGGCTACCCAGGTCTCCTTTCGCCCTGTCGCACTTGCCGGTGCCACGACCATCTTCGTCCTCACCGGCGCGACGGCATCGTTGTATGGGCCCCTGCTGATTTGCTTCTCCCATAAGTTCCATCTCTCGTTGCCGGCTGCTGGCGCCGTGATCAGCATCAATTTCGTCGGGGCGCTTTTCGGGGTGCCACTCGGCTGGCTCGGTGTGAAGCGGATCCCGGGCGGGCTAGTACTTTCGGCCGCGCTGTGGTTGATGGCCGCAGGGGCCGCCGGAGTAGCCCTCTCCAACCGCTGGCCGATGTTCCTCGCGTGCGTGTTCGCCGTTGGCCTCGGATTCGGGGGGGCTAGACATCTCACTCAACACGTTGTTGGCCAGAACAGCTGTCAAGGGCCGAGTGCTCCGACTCAGCGTCGCGAACGCCGGCTACGGCATCGGTGCCGTCATCGGCCCACTTCTCATCATCGCGGTACGTCCCGACAACTTCCCCATCCTCTTTGGCGGCATCGCCGTGGTCACGGTGATGCTCTCCACCCTGACTCGAGGCGTGCACGCGCCGCCGCTTCGCGCCGAGCAGAACCAGCGCCACGTGACGATGATGAAATCGCAGCGGCGACCGATTCTGCTCACCTTCATCGCGGCGTACGTCTTCTACGTCGCAGTTGAAACGAGCTCGTCCGGGTGGATGGCGGCACAGCTGCACGGCGCCGGCTACTCGGAATCAATGGGCACTCTTGTGACCGCGGGGTTCTGGGCCGGGCTGGCTATCGGACGCGTGGTCGGGACTCCTCTGTACCATCGCTCGTCTGACAAGACACTTGTCATCGGTGGCCTTGGCTTAGCCATCGTCCTCGGTGGCTGCGCCTTCTCGGGTCTTCTCGCGCCCTACGCCTACCCGCTGATGGGACTCGTCATCGCCTCCGTCTTCCCGATGGGATTGATCTGGTACACCGTGCTTTGTCCGAACGATAGTGATGGACTGGCACTCATGATCCTCTTCATGATGGCCGGTGGAGTGATCGGGCCAGGAGTCGAAAGCCTTATGGTGTCTGTTTTTTCGATTCACGTCGTGCCACTGGTCATTGCAGCTTTCGCTCTACTGGATCTAGCAATCTTTAGCAGCGCCCTTCGCTTCAAGCCACTCTCCGCCAAGGCTCGTGAGGTCAACCCTTAAAGCCCGGCGTCTTTCTAAGTACCCCTCTTCGATTCGCTCATCAGGTACCCCTCTTCAGCGCCCGAAAGCAAAGCTCTGCCAATGCAGCCAACCGAGACTATGGACCTCTGTACAATTTTTGACACGTGAACTCCTTTAGCAGTGCCTTGAGCAACGCCGGCGGTTACGCGCGGTAAGCCCCAAATACCGACGAGCTGGGGCGCCAATGCCAAAACTGATTACGGCCACCGGTGAACATCGGCGAACTGAAAAGGAGCGCCTGTCGTGCAAGACGGCCACTGCACAAACTTGGTGCTGTCCACAAAGAATTTCTTCGGTGAGAGTTGCTGGCTGACGCGAACTGGTAAATAGACGTGCGAGAGGCAATCTCTTCGAAGGTTGTAAAGAAGGAATTAACGACATACCCCCTCCCTTTCGGGAGGGGGTATGTACCTAGTGGCGGGGGCAAGATTTGAACTTGCGACCTTCGGGTTATGAGCCCGACGAGCTACCAGACTGCTCCACCCCGCGATGAATAGGTACATCCTACACGATGCGACGAGGGGTACTTTCGGCCTGTCGAAGGATGGAAGCGTTGTGGCACCTACCAGCTGGCCACATGAATGGCTTGACCGGTCACCTGTCGAGCCTCATCCGAACTTAGAAACAGGATCGTGTTCGCGACGTCTTCTGGAAGCGCGGCGGTACCGAAAGGATTCAACTCCATACGCATCTGTCGATACTTTTCAGCCATAAGGGCAAGCCGCGGATTGTCGATGAAACCGGGGACGACGCAATTGACGTTTACCTTGTATCTCGCAAGCTCGCGGGCAAGGCTGCTGGTAAATCCGACGATCCCGGCCTTCGCGGTCGAGTAGTTGATTTGACCGATGTTGCCGAGGTACGACCGCGACGATATCAAGACGATCTTGCCGTATTCCTGCTGTCTCATCTGTGGAACCACTGCGCGACAAGCAAGAAACGTGGTTCTCAGATTCAGTTCAATGACCGAGTCCCATTCCTCGTCTGTCATCTTGTGGATGAGCGCGTCCTTCGAACCGCCAACCGTTGAAACAAGAACGTCGATTCGACCAAAGTCCCCGGCCACTTTCGAAATGAGGCTCTTCACCTCTTTATCGTCACGCGCGTCGGCTTCGATAAATTTCACCTTGTCAGGATCAGCAATGTCAAGACTTCCAAGAAAGTCGCTCCATTTCGAACTTTCAAGGTCCGACACCACAACGGTGGCGCCCTCGCGACAGAACGATTCGGTAATCGCACCTCCAATGACGCCAGCGCCCCCGGTAACGATCGCGACTTTGTCCTTCAGTCTCCCTCGCTTCTCACTCATTTTCCAACCCTTTCGGTACTTTTCTCATCAATCGAATCCGCAACATCTTGGCCTTGCCTAGACGGTGAGAATGTGGACAGCCGCAGCACCGGTTCCAATACCTGGCGTCGAACCACCCTGCACGTGCGCGAGCGCAGTCTTCGCTCCGGCGACCTGCCGCGCGCCAGAGCGGCCCTGCAGTTGACGCGAAAGTTCAACAACTTGTGCGACCCCGGTCGCGCCCAGAGGATGACCGAGCGAGAGGCGCCCTCCACTCGGATTCACTGGTAGTCGTCCCCCGAGACTGGTCACTCCATCCTCAACGAGCCGGCCGCCTTCGCCACGCGGGCAGAATCCAAGGTTTTCGTACGCGAGAATCTCGCCAATCGTGAACGCGTCGTGCACTTCGGCCACGTTGACGTCAGACGGTGCCATGCCCGCCATCTCGTAGGCGGCCGCACCGGCGCGCTCGGCGAGGTCATCGTCAGAGGCCGATTGCCCCTTGGCCGGATTTCGGTAGATGCCCGACTTCAGAATCGAAGCAGCGATGCGTACGGGCTTCACTTCTAATTGTCGAGCGACCTCGGCACTCACGATGATCAGCGCCGCCGCACCATCGGTGGTCGGACAGCATTGCAACAGCGTCAGCGGCTCGGCGACCGGTCGCGACTGGAGTACCTGATCAAGGGTGACTTCCTCTTGGTAGTGCGCATACGGATTCAGCGCACCCGCCCGGTGATTCTTCACCGAAACCATGGCGAGTTGCTCCTTGGTAAGGCCGTACCGCTGCATATGCTTGCTCGCGCGAAGCGCGTACTTTGCGGGAAGCGTCTTTCCGAGGAACGCTTCGTACTCACCCGGATTCGGCGGAATGAGCCCCTTCTCCATCTTCTCCATTCCCACCACGAGCACGACATCGTGCAGACCTGACGCCACCGCCATCCATCCAACGTGCAGCGAAGTTCCACCTCCCGCGCAGGCGTTCTCAACATTCACAATGGGCATTCCGGTGAGGCTCAACTCACGGAGCACGCGTTGGCCGGCGACCCTTCCTCCATTGGAACTACTGAACACCGCCATGTCAATCTGCTTACGATTCACGCCAGAGTCCGCAACTGCTTCCAGAACGGCCTTTCCCGCGAAGTCCTCCAGTAACAAGTTCGGGTATCGGCCGAAGGGAACCATTCCACTTCCGACAACAAAGACCTCACGCATCGTTCGACTCCCTCTTCTTCATGATCATCTGTTTTCCTACGCCTTCAGCGGCGTGAACTGATAGGAGTGAAGTTCCTCACCGTCATCCTCGACTTTGGTGACACCGACGCAAAGGCCGAGTGCCACCCCCTCGTGCAACTCGTCTCGGGTGGCGCCGACGATCGGCGCAAGGATGACCATTTGTCCATCGAACTCGCCGTAGCCAACCACCCAGGGACTTTCGAAACCCGGCGGTAGTTGATGAACGATGGTGTAGTTGCGAAGTGTTGTGGGACCCTTGATGCGGATCTCACTTGTCGATTCGCTACCGCAGTTCACGCAGATCTGGTGCTCGGGGAAAGCTACCTCGCCGCATTCGCCGCAACGAGTACCCAGCAGTACGACCTCACCTTGGTCATCGATCTCCCAGCGACCAATGCGCGGGCGAATTCTCGTCGAGGACGCCGCCTTTTCAGACATTGAAACTCCAATCCATGGCTCTCGCAACTTCTGGGGCATAGTCTTGGGTCACGATGCTTGCCTTTCTTAGAAAGCCCCTGAACTCAGAGCAGACTCCTAAGCAATTCAGCTCAGGGTCGATTCCCGAATTATAGCAATTTTTCTTGCAACAAGACGGCAAAGGTGAAATACTCGAAGGCAGCGCGGTGCCATCACCCGTGATGGCGAGGAAGAAATGAAGAATGACGAGAAGAAGGGTTCGTTGATGAACACGGCGTCAAAACAGCAAGAGATCGTGACCGCTTGTCGAGTTCTCGAATACGCCGGCCAGGCCGACATGGTGTGGGGACACGTGTCAGTCCGAGATGATCAAGGTCGTGGAGTGTGGCTCAAAGGGAGCAATCTCGGCTTCGACGAAGTTCAAGAGAGTGACGTAATCCTCCTCTCGTGGGAGGGCGAGATACTCGAAGGAACTGCCGGTCGTCACGTTGAGTACCCGATCCATCTGGAGATAATGAAGGTCCGACCAGACGTGAACGCGGTGGTCCACACGCACCCCCTGTACTCGATAGCCTTCGCTGCGACGGGCTGGCCTCTGATGGCCCTCTCCCACGAGGCCTGCCACTTTGTTCCACCGGACATCGCTCGTTTCCTCAAGACGGGTGACCTGATCCGGACGCCTGATTTGGGATCAGATCTCGCCCTCTGCCTCGGCGACCGAAACGCAGTCCTCATACCCCATCACGGCATTGTCACCGTCGGCTCCGACCTCGGCAAAGCCGTCGCCGCCGCCACCCACCTGGAACGCGCGTGCCAGATCGCGTTGCTCGCCGGCGAAGGAGCTCAACCGAGCCCTGACGAGGAAGCGCTGCAAAAGCGGGAACGTTCCGATCGTCACCTCTCGATGGCCTGGAACTACCTCGCGAGAACTGTACCGAAGTCTCTTAACTGAGCCCCAGCTGGCTAAACCATTCCTTCGTAGAGCCGAGCACGACCTTCGTTGACGACGCGAGGTCATTAATGTCGTGAGCTCCAGCCAGAAACATCGCGCTTCGAAGCTGCAGTTGGAAACCATCGAGCCATCTCCCTAACGAGTCCTCGCCCTCGGTGGCGCATACCAAAAGTGGACGACCTACTCCAGCGGCGACCGCGCCGAGGGCAATCGACTTGGCGGCGTCGACGCCGGAACGAACACCGCCAACCGCGATAGTTGGCAGCACTTGAGAACACGCCAGAACGCTGACCGCCGTCGGAATGCCCCAGGTTGAGAGCGCATTTCCAAGGTCGTTCTTCTGGTTGATTCCGCGAGCCCTGCTTCGTTCCGCTTCGATCGCGGCGAACGAGGTTCCGCCGCGCCCGCCAACGTCCAGCATCGACACGCCGATGTCCTTCAGCCTCCGCGCGACCTGGCCAGACAATCCGCCTCCCGTTTCCTTGACGATCACGGGTACCGTCGACGCCTTGACGAAAGCGGCCAACGCGGCCAACGAGTCACGGGCACGGGTCTGCCCTTCGGGCTGAACCACCTCCTCGAGGTAGTTCAGGTGGACTGCCAGTGCGTCGGCGCCGACCATCTCGGTCAGCGTCGCCACGTGGCGGTCAATGAGTCCCGCCTCGAGGTATTCGATCAGCTGGCTGATCCCAATGTTGCCCATCACAAACGCAGTAGGCGCCTCCTCTCGAACAATGGTGTAGGACCTCTCCAACTCGGGATGCTCCAGAGCCGCTCTTTGGCTACCAACACCAATGGCGACGCCAGCATTTTCTGCGGCGCGGGCCAGAAGCCGATTGATCTCTACCGCCCCTGGGTGTCCACCGGTCATCCCCGCGATGACGAGTGGGAATGACAGTCGACGGCCTAAGAGCACCGTGCTGATATCAATCATGTCGGCGTCGATTGTCGGAAGCGCTTGGTGGACTAGGTGAATGTCTTCCCAACCCGCAGAGCCACCCACCCCATCCGATATGCTCTGCGCCAATTCGAGATGTTCAGCTTTTCGAATTGCAATTGGGTCACTCATCGATACGTGGTCTCTTTAGGAAGCGTTGAGTCACCGCGCACCGGGAATCGTTGTCGAGCGGAATCCGCAAGCGACCAAATGATTCGCGGCCCGCTGATCGTCTCGCGGACCGTCGCGTCAACTCAATCATCGTCGTCCCTCAAGAGGAACGAGTTCCATTCATTCATCATCCGGAAGATCTGGTCGTACCGAGACGTCGATTCCTCCATCTGTTCCGCCAACGAATTCAGGAGCGCGTTCGCCACCGCCATTGGGGCGACGAGCGAGTTCTGCAATCCGATTCCCGAGACGTTGGTCGCCAGCACGACGTCAACTTGCTGCGCCACGGGGGCTACCGGGGTGTCAGTGATTGCGATGATCGACGCCCCCCTGTCCTTGGCGGCGGACACGATCTGCAGCGTTCTCGAGGCGTAGGGCGGAAAACTGAACGCCAGCAATGCGTCGTCCTTGGTGATGTCGAGCAGCATTGGCGCGGTCGTCGCATCGCCACTCAGGGTACTCACGCGTCCACTCATTCGGCCGAGCTGTACGGCGACGTATTTGGAGAGAGCCTCCGAAGCGAAGCCACCGGCGACGTAAATCCAACGCGCCTTGAGCAAGATCGCAATCGCGTTCTCAAGGTCACTGATGGAAAGACGCGTAATCGTGGCATGAAGATTCTCGCTGTCGTGAACGAAGGACCTTGCGATCGTTCCCTTACCGAGATGCTCCGCCCCTGATCCCTGACTTCCCTCGGAGTTTGGGCTCGGACGCATTTGCGTGCGCACGATGACCCGAATCCTCTGCTGCAGGTCGGGGTAACCGCTGAGACCCACCCGGTACGCAAATCGCACGATGGTCGACGGGCTGACTCCAAGTCGAGACGCAAGTTTCTCTACCGTCGCGAACGCGACGAACTCTGGATCCTCAACGATGAGTTCAGCAATACGCTTCTGAGAAAGCGTTAAATCCTTGTAGCTGCGGCGCAGATCAATCAGGACATTGGATGATTTCGCAGACATCAACGATTCCCCTTCTTTGCAAGGACTATTCCCGTTCGGTCGAGGACTGATCGCGCCAAGGATGCCCTGCGAAAAGTCGAGTGATCAATGACTTGACCATTGAGTGCCCAATTCTCTTGATTGACTTGCGGCACCCTTGGCCTCCCTTTTCACTCAACTCGGAAGAAACGTCTCAGAGACGGGAATTTCTAATCGGCATCTTACGGCAAAACATCTTGCACAATCCGTTTGAATGTGAAAGATATCCCCACCCTTCCTTGGATTCTCGCCAATGAACGACGACATCCGCCTAAATCCGTGGCGCGCCGAAGGAGGTCCGAGCCCGCGAGGTACGAACCAGGCCTGGCCCGGTGATCTACGCCAGAGCTGTCTCTGACGCAGGCGTCACCCGCTCCAGGTACTCCCAACTGATGCTTGGTCGTCGCATCTGCCCGCTTCGCTTCTTCAACACCTCTTCGTCGGAGATGGTGTGAACATCATCTCCGGCCAGCAACAGAAGTTGGCATGTCTTTTCAAGGTAGACGGCGAGCGCCACCGCCTCGCCAAGATTCTCTGCCACGGTGATCAGGCCGTGGCCGGGCATGAGAATCGAGTTCCGCGCACCGAGGGCGGCCGCGAGCCCGCGCGCCTCTTCTTGCGTGCCGTTAGCACTGCCAGACCAGCGAACTCGCGCCATTTCTGGCGGCACGAGGTGACAACCTTCGTGCGAGATTGCCTGCAGCGCACGGTTGGTCGCGGCGAACGCCGTCGCGTGCAGTGAGTGGACGTGCACCACCGCGTGAACGTCGTCGCGCGACGCGAGCACCTCAACGGCGAGAGCGCCTTCGCTGTCGGGTTCGACACCACCTTGAACGACATTCCCTGTTGGCGAGACGAGGACAATGTCATTGCGGCCGACCTCGTCGAAGCCACTACCGTCTCTGGTTATCCAGACGCCTCGTCCCGTAGCATCACGAACCGCAACAAAACCCCAGACGGTAGTCGTGAGTTTCGCTGCGTGCAGGACCCGGCACCCCCGGACCATCTCGGACAGTGTCGCGACTTGGTCGACCTCCCCTTGGGCGTCGCTGATCGATTCAGCTTCAGCGGGCTGCACCCTGGTTTGCCTCACCCGCTCCCGCCAGCAAATAGCCCCAACGCTTTCGAGTCTCGGCTTTGGTCTTCGCATCGGGACCGATCGGAATCGCGAAGTTGTCCTTCCATTCGAATGGCCGGGTCGCGTCGATGAGTAGGCGGGAGTTGTACCGCTTGTCATTGGGCGGTATTGCTGGGTCGAGGGGTGAGGAGAGGGCCCGCTTGATGATGTCAATCGAACGTTCTGGGTCCATTCTCGTAAAGATCGCCCAGAGCACGTCATTCATGTCGGTGACGTCAATGTCATCGTCGACGACCACGACGATTCGACCGAAGTAGCCCGCCGACGCGACCGAAGCCGCCGCGTGAAGCGTCTGACGCGAGTGTCCGGCGTACTTCTGTTCTATCGCGACGACGTTGAACAACCTGGTCCCACCCTCGGCGAAGCACTGGACATCGCTGATGCCGGGAATTCCCGTGCCACGAAGCTCGCGCAGCATGATCGCGGACCGAAGGTACTCGCGGTACAAGTACGGGTCGTACGCGGGCGGCTTGTTCGGCGGCACACCGAGCATGATCGGATTGTTGCGCCAGTACATTCCTTCGACCTTCATCACCGGCTCAGACGGCTGGAGGGCGCCGTAGTAGCCCGTCCATTCGCCAAAGGGGCCCTCGGGCGCATTCTTGTCGGGATAGATGTACCCCTCGAGCACGATTTCGGCGGAAGCCGGTACGGGGAGGCCGGTGATCGGCAAGTTGACGACCTCATACGGTTCGCCACGGATGGCGCCCGCCCACTGATACTCCGAGACACCGTAGGGCACTTCGATGGTCGAGGCGGCGAAGATCAACGGGTCCATTCCGCAGACGATCGCGATGGGGCAGGGCTCGCCACGGCTGAAGTACTCGTCGCGAATGATTCGGCCGTGCTTGCCGGGCGATATATAGACACCCACGTTCTGCTCATCGTGAATCATGACGCGATAAGTGCCCATATTGACCCAATCGCTGCCCGGCGATCTTTGAACGATTCCGCAGCCGGTTCCGATATAGCGTCCGCCGTCAAGTGGGTGCCACTGTGGCGTCGGGAACTCCAAAACGTTCACATCGTCGCCTCGTTGGACGTTTTCAAAGATCGGCGCGTCGTCGAGCACCTTGACGTCCTGCGAGCGATTGCTCTCGGTGAGACGAAGGAACTCGTCCATGAGTGGGCGGCGTTCGATGTCCACCGGCAACCCGAGCGTCAACGCCAGTCGTGTCCGAGTGGCGTTCGTGTTCACGAGTAAACGATGGCCTGCGGGATAGCCGGGAATATTGTCGAACAGAACCGCTGGCGCGCCCAACGTGTGCACCAGCATCTCGCTGGCGTGGCCAATGTCCTCTTGCCACGTCGCTCCATCAACTACGCGCAATTCGCCCATGCTCTCGACACGGTCAATCCACGATCTCAAGTCTGTGTATTCCATTCCCGTCATTCCCTTCTCACTTTGTGGCGACAAACGTCTAGCGTCTATCTTTCACCACCCAACATTCGACTTCTATCAAGACGGCTCAGATACCGCGCTGTCTCAAGTCTTGCTCTCAACGACCCTTATTTGCCCACGGAGTCAGTCGAGGAGCGTAGCGATTCGAAAGACCAACGAGAGTCACCGAGATGACGATGATGTAGAGCATCGGTACGAACATATCGGCCATGAGGAATTCCGTCGCGTAGCTCGATATGCGACCTCCCAAACCAGTTCCGCTCGACAGGACTTCTGAAACGATCACGCCGATCCACGAAATGGAGAACGCCATCCGGGCGCCCGCGATGACGAAGGGGATCGTGCTGGGTATGATAATCGTGCGGAGTATCTTCCGCTCAGACGCGCAGAAGCTTCGTCCCGTCGCCACCAATTCCGGGTCGACACTGTGGACACCTTGCATCGTGTTGATGATCACCACGAACACGGCTGACACGATCACGAACGCAACACCGAAGTTGAATCCAAACCCGAGCCAAATGATCATGATCGGAACGAAGACGACGATCGGCAGGCCGTAGAGGAAGGAGACGTAGGGCCCGAGCGCGAGTTCGACGCCGCGGTACCTGCCCATGGCCAGACCAATCGGGATTCCCAAGACCAGTGATAAACCGAAGCCGGTGCCGAAGAGTCCGAGACTCATGAGCAATGGGGCAATGATCGCGTGAGTCTGAAAGGTCAGATCGTACATAGCCTTTGCAACAGCGGTCGGCGCGGGCAGAACCGCTCGACTCACGGAGTGGGATGCGTACTGCCAGAAGGCGATAATTCCCACGATGATGCCCACCCTGACGAACCACGCTGTGACGCGACCGCTGAGGAAACGTCCACAAGACGCGATGACGCGGTAAACGCCACCCAGAAGAATCCTCACCGGGCGAAGCGCTCGGCTGAGCACTCGGCCACCACTGCGGTACCACTTCGCGACTCGACTCGCACTGCAGCGTTCGGCGCCTCCTCGAGCGACCCGCTCGAGGAAGAGTCGAGCAGGCCACTTCGCGGTCCGATGCGTTCGCAGCCACGGCATCGTGGCCCAAAGCTGGAGCCGCCTATGAAACATTGAAAACAAGATGCTGAATATTCCGAGCATCAGTACAACGACGAAGAAGGGGGCCAACTGAAGGTTTTGGGCGTATCGCTGAAGCAACGATCCGACGCCCACCAATGAAGCTTCCATTTCAATCACGACGGCGCCAATCATCGCGTGACCGAAGCCGACCCTGATACCCGCAAAGATGTAGTCCAGACTTCCCGGGAAAATTATGGTCGTCAGTCGCTTCCAGCCGGACGCGACGAAGGAACGGCCGACGTCCTCCAGGGTTGCGTCGACACGCGACGCACCAAAGAAGGTATTGGTGATGATGCCGAAAATACCGAAAAGCACACAGGCGGCCACTCGAAGGGTGGAGTTGATACCGAATGCCAGGATCAACAAGGGGAAGATGGCGAGCATCGGCAGCGAATAGAAGATCGTTACGTAGGGCTCCAACGCAATCCTGATGACCTTGATCCGAGCCATCGCCAGGCCAATCGGAATACCAAAGACGACACAGATTGCGAAGGCCAAACTGAAGGTCTCAAGGGTCTGGAGTCCGGCGGGCAACACTTCGGGGACTAAGAAATGCTTGACTGCACGCGCGACTTCCCAAGGTGACGACATGGAGTAGGGGTAATGAGAGCCGATCAGTTGCCACAAGATCAGAACGACCACCACTGACAAGAGCCTCACGGACATGTCATTCGCGAAGATCTTCTTTACGGCACCTTCGCTTTTCGTAGGCTCCAAAGTGGGAGGATCCACCACTCTGCCGTCAAGCACACTCGTCGTCATTTCAAATACTCCCTTGATTTTCCACCATAAGCGGGAAGTGATTCCGCCCACTTGACGCGAACCCGCTGCGAGTGAGCGCAGAGAAGACCAGATCACGATCGCGAAGAGTGTTCACTTCTGGTCCTTCCTCTTCTCTCACTTCCACACTCAAATCCGCCATAAAAAGCCTCCAAGACTCAAACACAAACGTTCGTTGCTCGCTCCGGAGCGTTGGCACCAATCAAAACTGGCGCCGAGTCCGACCCCGAGTTGGCATCGAAGTGCCATTCGGGAAGCATCAGGAACCGCCGGTCGTGTCGCGTGCGGCTCGATCAGCGGTTCCTGATGAAAGTCGTCACTGTTAGCAGGAGCTAGTGCGTTGGTGATTTGCCTTTAAGAAGGCCTGAACGTACTTCGGGTTAACCCACGACTTGTAAGAAGGTGTGTTGGCCTTGGTCAAGCTTCCGCCCGCCGCATAGGTGTAGTTCTCGGTGCTCGAAATGGCGCTCGCACAGATTGCGCCATTCTGGGCGAAGAAGTTACCACTCTTGAACTCCTGCCATGAGATCTTCTCTTCGGCGGTCGTCAAAGAACCCTGAAGCTGATTGGCATTGGCAACGGTTATGAACTGCGCCTCGTGGGTCATGGCCCAACGGTTCGACGCCAGGAAAGCGCTGACAACTTTCTGCACGAGCGCTGAATTCGAGTGGATGATGCTGTTGCTCACGATCATGCCCTGTTGCAGGTACTTACCTAGAACGCTTCCGGCGTTGAGGAGAACCTTGACCTTGCCGGTCGCCACAGCGGCAACCGCAGATGGCGCAAGCGCAGGAGCAAGGTCCACCTGACCTGACAGGATCGCCGTGACTCGTGCACTAGTTCCCCCGACGGTGACGTCATTGAGGCTCGAGGGGTCTATGCCGATCTTCGCAAGAGCCGTATTGGCGATAATCGCACCCGCCGTCCCAGGACCCGCCGTCGCCAACGTCGCACCCGAAAGATTCTTGAGCGTGAACTTCGGCTGTGCCAGGATCACGTAGTCCGTCGTCTGGTCAATCGTTCCCACGTACTGGACTGCAGCGCCACCGTTGCCGACCGCAACCGCAGCCTCCATTGGGTCACCGAGATAGATGTCTGACTGCCCCGAGATGACCGCTTCGAGAGCCGAAGCCGGGTCCGCGAGGTTCGACAACTGGGCCGTGATGCCTTCGTTCTTCAGCAAAGTAATTGCGTAGTACAACGATGCGTCAGAGAAGTCCGTACCGCCACCGAGAACGAGGCGCACCGTCTTCGAGGCCGAGGCGCTCGCAACGGGAGCACTTGCTCCAGACGCAACGAGACCGGCCACAAGAAAGGCCCCGATCATAAGGCGCATTGGACCGACGAATCCGAAGAATCGACGATTGCGACTTTTCCCCGCCCCCACTGGCTTCACGCTTGTGGCAGACAATTGCTCAATTCGATGCATGTTATTCATGCAACTCCCCCCTCTTTTAATGATCAGCTCCGCTGAACCCGAGTCGAAGTCTGACAGCAAAATTTGCCAATGTCAAGTCAGTACTAAAATTTTATTTCATTCCGTTTCGGACGTCATTTTCGGGCCGCCCCAACGATCGAAGAGCGTGTGTTCAGTGAGCCCGATGGTGTCCAGAACCTTCCCCACGGTGTGATCCACGAGGTCATCGATGCTTTTCGGCAACGTGTAAAAACCTGGCACCGGCGGAAGAATCACAGCTCCCGACATTGTGACGTCAGTCATCAACCGCAGATGTCCGAGATGAAGCGGGGTTTCTCGCACGACAAGTACGAGGCTCCTTCTTTCTTTCAAGTGAACATCGGCAGCACGGACTAGAAGATTGTCATTGGCCGAATTAGCGATTGCCGAAAGCGTCCGAATACTGCAAGGGGCGACCACCATCGCCGAGGTGAGAAAGGTCCCGCTGGCGATTGCAGCGGCCAGATTGCGTTCATCGTGAACCACGTGCGCGAGACCGGCGATCTCACCAGGCGTACGATCGGTTTCGTACGAGATGGTCGCTTCAGCCCCCTTCGACATCACCAGATGAATCTCGACCCCCTCAATCTGCGCCAGTACCTCTACCAGGCGAATACCGTAAATGGCACCGGAGGCGCCGGAGATTCCGACGACGACTCGACGCGGGCTTAATGCTTCTGACATGGACTACGTTCTCGCTTTCTTACTCTCGCGGCGGCAGCGGCAATCTCTTCATCACCGCTGCGTCCGCTCACTCAATCCACCTAAACGCAACTTCGATGCAACGACATCAGACCTTTGCTTCTCGAGACGAAGACATCCTGCCACCCAAGCATGAGCCGCAGGGGTGCCTTCTACGCCGGCGTCAGCCTAATCTGTCCGGTCCTCTCGCCAAATTTCCACCGTTGGCATGACGTTGACATTCCTTTCCATCTGGACGCAGTGTTCAGTTGGCTCGCAAATCTGAAAGCAACGCCGCCGCGCTCGGCTCGCTACTCAAATTGAAGAATCGACGCACGTCGAACGACCGACTCTCTAGCGCCGATCCCGCGATGCATCGAGTTGCCTTTTCAAGCAACTGATCCGTGGACATCGGATTATTGGGGTCACCGGGCGGCACGGCGCACTCAAGCACGAACGGTCCCGACGGCGAGTCGACCGTGACCCTCACGGCACCGTCGAAGAGATCGGGGTTGCGCGTCACGAGCACCTTCTCCCGGGCAAAGAGGTCGATGGTGGGGTCGCTTCGATGGCTTTCGCTGAACAGGTCAGTCCAGCACGAACGCGTGACGACGACCCCAGCGGCGACGTATCGTGCCGACTGCATTGATCGAAGCTCGCTCTCCCACCCGGCCTCTCCCCCGAGGCGATACGCCTCACTCGGCAGTTCGACACTCAATCTGGAGATGTTCGCGGGGTCGAGTTTCGCCGCAGGCACGGACAGGAGCACGCTGATCAGGGACTGAAGCGTGCTCGCCGCCGGATACGCACGCATACTTATTCCGAGCAGGTGCCAGGAGCCGCCCAAGCCTTCCGTGAGCTGGCGAGGCTGGGGTTCGTCGGAGAACGCCCGCAGGAGCCCACCGTCATCGGCGGTCAGCACCTGGGCCGAACCTACGAGACCTTCCTCGGCGTGAACAGCCGCGATCACCGCGGCTTGCGCGCCGCGCAACTGGTGGAACTTCACCGCCATCGTTCCCATGGCGGCGAACGTACCACCCGCCTGGGAACCCGCGAGGCCCATGCATCCGGCCAGGGCATCGATACTGAGTCCGCTGAGCAGGCCCGCCGTAACCGAGGCGCCCATGGCGCCCGAGATTCCCGGACTGTGCCATCCTCGCGCGCGAAAGACGGGATAATTCATCGCAAGACAGATACGCGTCGTGACCTCGAGTCCCGCAGCAACCGCCGTCAGGAAGCCTTCGCCGTCCACGTCGTGCCGCTCGACGATGCCGAGCGCCGCTGGAACGACTTCGGGCGTCACGTGGCACAGACCCGGACGGTAGACGTCACACATGGTGTTCGCGGTGGTCTGGAAGGCGTTGAGACCTACCGCGCCGACCAGCGACGTCCTTCCTCCGGCGATGACGCTCGACGTGCCCTCGCCGTAGAGGGCACGATTTGACGCCTCGAGGGCTGGCACGTCGGCCGCGCCGCGACCCGATACAGCGTTGGCGAGGGCATCACCGGTGAGTCGACTGACTGCATCGCGTACTTCAAGAGAGAGGTCATTCCATCGAAGGCTCCGAGCGAATTCGAGGAGTTCGCTCTCGAGCGTCATGCGACACTCCTCTCGCGCGTGTAGTGACGGTTCACGGGCGTTCCGCCGCGAGACGCTCCTGGACCTCGACGACCACTTCGTCATTGAAACGGCGCATGTCGCGCTCGAGGCCCTCGGGATCGTCGGAATCGAAGACCATGATCAGGTGTTCGACGCCGAGACGTGCGAACTCGACCATGTCCTTCACCATATTGTGCGCGCCGCCGCTCAGGGCATAGGGCGGACCCGCATAGTCCGCGAACTTAACCCGGCAACGCACTGACAAAGTCGGTAGGGGTCGGTCCAGAGCCTCGGCCACCGCGATGATGTCAGGGATGCGCGTAACCATGTCCTGGGGCCCGGTCTGCGCCCCGTGCCAGCCGTTGGTGAGACTTACGGAGCGGCGAACAGCCCGCGGGCTGCGCCCTCCGCACCAAATGGGCAGTGAAGCGCCCTGCACCGGGAGGGGAGCGAAGGTGAAATCTTCCAGTTGATGGAATCGACCGAGAAACGGATCGGTTGAGCCCGACCAGAGGTGTCGCCACAACGCAATGGCTTCATCAAGATACGCACCGCGATCAGGGAACCGGTCGGCCTTACCCAAATTCGTGTACTCGGGGATGTCGTAGGCGTCACTCACCCCCACGCCGACGATGAGTCGACCTTTCGTGAGAACGTCAATAGTCGCAATCTGCTTTGCCAGAAGTGGAGCATCGCGCATGGCCGGCACCAGCACACTCGTGCCCAAGGTCAGCATCTCGTAGCGGGCACCAACCCACGCGAGCGCCGTAGTGGCCTCGAGGATGCATCCGTACTCGTCCGCCTCGGGTCCTCTCGGGACCATCAGGTGGTCGGTAACCCACACGCTCTTCCAGGCCAGGTCGACCGCCGTCTCGCAACCCGCGTCGAGCACCTCGGGACCGGTGCCAGGACCCTTTGAGGGGAGGATGAGACCGATCTTGAGTTCCTTCACCGGCTCGTAGTTCAATGCCATCTGTTGTTTCTCCTTCGTCAATCAACGCCTTGGCAACGCGGTCACCGCCGCGGTGGCGGTTGACACGTCGATAGGACCCGAATTCATCTCGTGCAACCCACTTCGCAAGCTGCAGTAGCGCCAATCAGATCTCGTGCTACTTCGAGCACTTCTCCTGACTATCTTCCCTTAAAGTCCGGCGGACGCTTCTCGCCAAACGCCGCACGGCCCTCGGCGCGGTCCTCGCTGGTAGTGAGTTGACCCCACAATCCCCGTTCGACCGCGAGGCCGACGTCGAGGGGCGAGTTCAACGAAACCTTGAGACACTGCTTGATCGCCGCCAGCGAAAGTGGAGCATTTTGAGCGATCTGATGCGCGAGTTCACGAGATCGAGCGTGCAAATCATCTGGTTCGACAAGTTCGGTCACTAATCCGTAATCGAAGGCCCGCTGCGCACTCATGGCGTCACCGGTGTACAGCATCCGTGCCGCCACCGCGGGCGGAATTGCGCGAAGCAGGCGCTGAGTTCCTCCGCCGCCGGGGATCGAGCCGATCCGAACCTCGGGCAGCATGAACTTGGCCGAAGTCGAGGCGATGATGAAGTCGCACGCCAGAGCGATCTCGAGCCCTCCCCCAGCCGCCGCACCATTCACCGAGGCGAAGAGAGGTTTCGAGAACTCGGCGAATGGCGCGCTGACTGAGACCGGAGCGTCGGCCAAGACGTGACCCCGCGAAGGCGGCGATTCACTTAAGTCGACACCAGCGCAAAACGAAGGTGGTGCACCTTCGAGAACCACAATCCTTACTTCGGAATTGGCCTCGAAGTCGCGAAGGCCCTGCGCCAACCGTTCCCGCATCTCAAAGTTGAGGGCGTTGCGACGCTCAGGTCTATTCAGCGTGATGGTGCCGACGTGACCCTCGACACCGAAGAGCACAGACTCGCTCACCATAGAACGCCCTCGGCTTGCAGAAGTTCGTACTGCTCCTCCGACTTCTTGAGCAACTGCGTCCATATTTCGTGCGTGTGCTCACCCAGAAGCGGCGCGGACGTGGTCGGGCCAGTGTCGCTTCCGGCCATAACGAAGGGCGCACCACCCGACCTGAAATCTCCGAGCACCCCATGCGGCAGGGAGCGCCAATAACCGCGCTCGAGAATGACTTCATCACCAAAGACATCCGCCGCGGTGTTGACCACGCTGGCCGGAACCCCTTCACGCTGAAGCTGGAGCATCAGTTCTCGAGCGTCACGTTCCTTGGTCACTCCTTCAATCAGAGATTCAACCTCGTCCTCGCACAACTTCCGCGACGCGAACGTGGCGAAACGCTCGAGACCGAAGTGCTCGCTTAAACCGAGCACGGATGCCGTTCGTCGCCACTGCTCGTCGTTACCCACCGAGATCGCCAGCCACTCGTCTGGACCTTGACAGCGAAAGACTCCCTGGGGGCAGCGCTCTTGTGAGCGATTTCCCATAGTGACAGGCTCGTCACCCGTCAGGGAATAAGTAAGCAATGAGGGTCCCATCACGTTGACGGTCGACTCAAGTTGCGAAAGTTCGATTCGACCACCGCGGCCAGTACGCCGACGGTAATAGATGGCAGCCAGGAGGGCCACGAGCGCGTGACCAGGATTAGGAACGTGATCCGGGTAGTTCGTTCCGGTTCCCACCGGGCGGCGACCAGGTAGTCCACTGGGAGCCACCAAGCCAGAGAGGGCGGCAATCGTCGAACCAAATCCGACGTACTCGCGAAATGGTCCCTCTTCACCCTGCATTGGCATTGACAAATAGATCAGGTCGGGGCGAGCGACTTTGAGAGAGTTGTAATCGAGTCCCCAACGTTCCATGACGCCAGGTCGAAAGTTGCTGGTCACGACCGAACAATTATCCAGCAGGTCGCGAATGATTGGACCGGACCGTTCGTCGTTCATGTTGAGAGCGAAGGACTTCTTGTTCGCGTTGCGCGAAGCAAAATAGCCGGACGAATCAACGTTCACGACGCCGGGTCGCGACGGCGGAGAGAGGCGTAAGTTGTCGGGCCGACGATGTGACTCGATCTTGATTACTCGTGCACCGTGCAGAGCGAGCATTTGCGTGACCAGCGAGCCCGCACCGATCCAACAAAAATCCAGGACTGTGACGTCAGAGAGATCCCTTCGCACTTAGACTCCCGACTCCTCTCTTGGTCCCAGGGATACAGGTTTCAACCATTCTTCCCTGACGTCGACGAGCTGCGTCTCGATGCCGAGCGACCACATGTCGGGGCTTGGCAGGTCGTAGAGACGATACGGCTTGCCCGGCACCTTCAAATCAGTGGGGAAATCCGGGGAAGTAATGGTCCGAAAGAAGTCGCGATATGTCAACTGGGGATCGGTGAGCACGTCGGCCATGTGGTTCACCGGCGCGACGGCTATCGAACGACCTTGACCTTCTCGATAGAGCCATTCACTCTTCTGCTTGGTGGTGTAGGACTCAAAGATCGACATGAACTTCTCGAGGGACTCGGGTTCGCGGCGCTTCTCGATCGTCTTCCACTCGTCTCGGGCAAGTTCGTCCGCACCTTCAACACCAGCTTCTTGAAGCCAAGCGACGAGGTTGAGCCACGCTTGCGCCGTGCCAAGCTTTCCGGCCACGATCGCGATGTAACCATCGGCGCACCGAAAAATCCCGGTGCCCGCCTCGCGCGGCTGATCCCCTGCACGCCGACGGACCGTGCCGCGCAGGTCGAACTCCGCGGTCGCATCTTCGAGCGCACCGACGAGCGTGGCTTGCACCGAGACGTCAACCCGCGGCGCTTCTGCGTCAACGCGACCCAGCAACGCCAACACCGAGGCGACCCCGGTCATGATGCCACCGCTGAAGTAAGCCTGATTTCCGTACACCGCCACGGGCGGCGTGTCGGGGTATCCCCCGAGCGAGAGCAGTCCACCGGCGGCCAGACCTACGAGGTCAGAGCCCACGTATTCATTGCCAATGCCTACGTGACCAAATATCGACGTCTCGATGAGCGCCACGTGCCGTGGGACGATCAATCCCTCGGGAAGACGATCGGATAACACGATGTCGCAAGAGTCAATCATTTCCTGCAACGCAGATCGCTGCGCGTTATCGGTCAAGTCGACGTTCACAACGCGCTTGTTGATGTTCGCAAACGCACAAAAGGCGCTCAAAGTTTCACCAGCACTGTTGACAATGAAAGGCCCGGGCGCAGCGTCCGAGTCCTTTCCATCTCGCTCCACGCGCACGACATCGGCCCCGAGGTCCGCGAGAAGTCTCGCACCGTAAATTCCTTCGTAACCGCTTAAGTCGAGGACCCGAATCCCCGAAAGAAGGCCTCCCGCCTCGATGTCGTCTTCAAACATGAGGGCTCCACGGCAGCGCAACAGGATTCGTTCGGGCATTGACCCCACAGCGTGGCCGCCGTGAAGGGCTACTCGGATCGAACGACTTGACGGCGTCGTGAATCGACGACGACGCCCTCAGCTCGAGAGGCGCGCTGGAGAGGCGCAACTGTCCCTGAGTCAGTGCGCATTTCGACTTCTGAAAGACTCGCGTCGTGTTGTAGTCCGTCATCTCAGTTCCTCGTTTGTCACTGGTTCCAATTCATAATCGAGGGTGGCGTCACGTCGTCCTTACGCTTACGCGTCTGGATCGTTCAGACTGTAAGTCGAGTACAGCGGGTAGCTCTTCGCCCATTGGTTCGGATAGGCCCGATCGATTCCGGCGGTGAAGTAGGTCGGAATCGTGAGATCGATCTCCACGTCGATCACCCACGGCTGCCCGCTCGTAATCGCCTCGTCAAGCGCCGCGGCCAGGCCCTGCGCCGTCGTCACGTGCGTACCGCGCGCGCCGTTGGCTTCAGCCAGCTTCGTGTAGTCGGGGTTGTACGGTTCCCCGCTGTCCTTGCGGACGAAACGCGTCCACGGGTGCTGTCGACCGTAAGCGGTAACCGAACCCTTGCGTTCAATGCCGAATTCGTGATTGTTCAGGATCACCCACACTGCGGGCAGTTGATACTCCACCGCAGAGGCGAGGATTTGACTCGTCATGTTGAACGCGCCGTCACCAGTCAGCGCAATCGCCGGCCTCAGCGGGTCAGCCGCGACCGCTCCGAGAACCCCCGAAGAGGCCCACCCCATCTCGGCCATGCCGGGCGAGATGTGCCAAGAGTCCGGCTTGTCGATCTCCATGTAGGGCTCTGCGTATTGCACGACGTCGCCAATGTCGCAGAAGATCCGACCGTTATGACGCTTCGCCGCCTCACCGACCTCGTAGGCAAGACGACCGGGGTGAATCGGATCCGATTCTGACGTGATGACGGGCTGAATCTTCTCTTTCCACTCCGCCTTCCACGTCTGGGCTTGGTCGTTCCACGTCGCGATTGCGTTGGAGTGGCCTCGGCGCTCGATCTCGTTGGCCAAGTCGGTCAGGAACGCCTCGGCGTCTGCCACGATGCCGATCTCCACGGGATAATTGCGCCCGATCTCCTCATCGTCGATGTTGACCTGGATGATCTTGGTCTCGGGAACCGAATACACGAGACCGTTACGCCAGTTGCTCGTGTTGTTGTCCGAAAAACGCGCTCCAACGGCTATCAACACGTCAGCCTTTCGCGTCGCCTGCGCGGCGGCATCGGTGCCAGAACGTCCAACCGGCCCCAAGCTCAGTGGGTGCGACTCGGGAACGATGCCCTTGGCGGTGAGCGTCGTAACAAAGGGCATGGGCATCAGTTCGAGAAGTCGCGCTAACGCCGCGGCAGACCCGGGTGATCGCTGGCAGCCGCCACCGGCCATGAGCACCGGGCGCTCGGCGGCGAGAAGCAACGTAGCGGTGCGCTCGACCGCGTCACGATCCGCGCGGCGACGCGAAGTCGAGATACGAGTCAGTGGAGATTCCGCGTGACCGAAGATTTCAGCCAGCTGAATATCGAAAGGAACCTGCACGAAAACTGGGCCCGGACGCCCGCTCAGGGCAACCTTGTAGGCGTGGTTGATGATGTCGATCGCGGTGTCGGGTCGCTGGATTAGCCACGATCCCTTGGTGATCGGGCGAAAGACGTTCACCGCGTCCTCGTGACCCTTGTAGTACATCTCTTGCATGCCGCCCTTGCCGTAAAGGTGCGTTGAACCCGCGCCCGCGATGAGCAACACCGCCGCTGGATCGTGCATTGCGGTGGCGATTGCCCCCGCGGTGTTCATGAGGCCGGGACCCTTGGTCACGAACACCGGGGCGACGCGACCGGTCACGCGATAGTAGATGTCGGCCATATGCACCGCGTGCGACTCGTGCTTTGCCTGGATGCCTTCGATCTGCGGCGCCTCGATCAGCGCGTCCATGAGTGGCCACATGGCACCCCCGGCGTAGCCGAAGTAGTGCTCTATCTTCACAGTCTCCATCCAATCGACCATTGCGTCAACGACTCGCATACCCGTACCTTCTCTTTCTTTTTTTCCGCTCAGCTCGGCTGGGCGAAGACCAACAATCGAATCTCTGACATCTCGTCCATGGCGTAGCGCACGCCTTCACGGCCCAACCCTGAATCCTTGACTCCCCCGTAAGGCATGTGATCGATCCGGTACGAGGGCGAATCATTGATGATGACGCCTCCCACTTCAAGCGAGTTGAACGCGTCGAATGACTTCGCGACGTCAGTCGTGAAGATTCCGGCCTGCAGACCGAACCTTGAGTCATTGATCTCCGCGAGGCCACTCGCGAAGTCTTTGACCTCTTGCACAATTGCCACGGGTCCGAAGGCCTCCTCGCGACACAGCGCCGCCGAAGCGGGCACGTCGACGAGGATGGTCGGCGGGATGTAGTTGCCCTCGCCTATACCGCCCACGAGGATTCGTCCGCCCTGTGACGTCGCGTCGTTGATTAAATTGCGCACGCGTTCCGCCGAGGCCTCGTTAATCACGGGGCCGACATCGGTGTCTTCATTCGAGGGGTCACCGAGACGCAACTTCTTCGCCGCCTCGATGAAGAGAGCGACAAACTCCTCGTACGCATTGGTGTGAACGTAGACGCGCTGCACGCTGATGCAGGTCTGACCGGCGTACTTGAATGCACCGGCGGCGCAACGCGTCGCCGCCCACTCGAGGTCTGCTCCAGAATCAACAAGAGCGCCGGCGTTCCCACCGAGCTCCAGCAGCGTTCGCTTCTTGCCCGCGCGCTCTTTCATCGACCAACCCACTCGGGGGCTGCCCGTAAAGCTCAAGACCTTGAAGCGCTCGTCAGTGACGAGTTGGTCGCCCACGGCGATGGACATCGCCATGATCGAAACCGAACCCGCCGGCGCGCCGGCTTCATCAATGATCTTGGCCACCTCGAGCATGGCCAGGGGGGCGTTGGAGGGGATCTTCAAGACAATGGGACACCCCACCGCCATGGCCGGCGCGAGCTTGTGTGCGGAAAGACTCACCGGTAAGTTGAACGGAATGATGCCGGCCACGAGGCCTGCAGGGAATCGACGGGTAATCCCGAGTCGCCCTCGAGAAGCTTTGTTGATGCCGAGGTCAAGCACTTCGCCTCCGATGCGCTCAGCCTCTTCGGCCGCCACTCGAAAGGTGAGCGCCGACCTCTCTATCTCTGTGCGCGCGTCGCGCACGGGCTTGCCGGCTTCGGCGCTTAGTAGCTGAGCGAGGAGCTCATTGCGTTCCGTCATGAGATCAGAAACTCGACGCAAGATTGCCGACCGCTCGTACGGGGCTTGTCCGCGCAAGATCTCTTGTGCCGAGAGCCCTCCCTCAATGGCCGCCTCGACCATCTCACCGGATGCTTCGTACGTCTGACCGACGAGATGCCCATCTCCGGGTGCGCGCACATCGATCACGTCGGCACTCGCCATCCAAGAGCCGGCGACGAAGAGGGGGGCGGGGGTACCAGTCACGGCTGGCGTCCAGTCACAGATCCACGCACATCGGGGAGTGCGAACACGCTCACGCTCGAGCCTCGGCCTTCTCAATTTCCGCTCTGAGGACGGACCACGTCGCCGTGCGAAGTTCCGTGTATTCCGGTGTGGAGCGCCAGTCGTAGTCAGCACGCGGACGCTTGAGGTGGATGGCGTGTTGGTCGATCACGCGTCCGGGCACGCCCATCACCACCATGCGATCAGAGAGAAATATTGCTTCGTCGATTGAGTGGGTGACGAAGATGACCGAAAGATTCCGTTCGGCACAAATCTTTTGAAGTAGGACTTGGAGATGCTCGCGCGTCAGCGCGTCAAGCGCGCCGAAGGGTTCGTCCATCAGCATCAGCTTGGGTTGAATAGCGAGGGCCCGGGCCAGTCCAACGCGTTGGCATTGACCTCCCGAAAGCTGAGAGGGATAGTGGTTGGCGCGGTCGGCGAGTCCGACGAGTTCTAAGTACTCAGCGGCGGTCACCTTTCGCTCCTTCTTGCCCATCCCCTGCATCTCCAGGCCGTAGGCCACGTTGGCCAGCGCCGTGCGCCACGGAAAGAGGTTGAACTGTTGAAAGACCATGGCCTTGTCTCGTGACGGAGCGAGCGCCGACACACCGTTGAGTCGGACGTCACCCCCAGAGGGGTCGAGCAATCCGGCGATGATGCGAAGCGCGGTGGTCTTTCCGCAACCACTGGGTCCGATCAAGGTAATGAATTCACCGTCGGCTATCGTCAAATCGAAGTCCGCCAGAGCGGGGCCCTCCGAGCCCGAGTAAGTCTTTTGAAGGTGTTGAATTTCCAGCACAGAGCCCCCTTAGGCGTTGTAACAATGTGATAGGTGAAAAAAGTACATACCGAGAGTCACGAGTTAGTGAGGCTCGTACGGATACTCATGAATCTGCGAGCGACCCGGCGAGAAACTCTTGCTAATCCGTGCGTTGACAAAGGATCGATCACCCGAAGATTCTTCATATCCCTTGAACTTCCCCCCTCGAATTGCCGCAACGACAATTCCATTAAGACAAGATATCAGCAACAAATATTGCAGTCAACTCAGTCCGTGGAAATCTTCGCTTCTTTTTTTCGGTTTTTCGCACCTGCAAGTAAATTGCCCCGGCGAGCGACTGAGGCTCTCTCCTCATTGAAGTCACCAACCAGAAAGCCTCCCGGCCAGCGGCAATGGGGCCGACTTCGCCACCACGCCACCGACCAGGAGGCTTCCGATTGAAAGGTTTGAAATTCGCTTAAGGGTGATGAAATCCATGGTGCAGCTCATCCGCTCCACGATTGTCACGTCGGTAAACTCGTGGGCGCCGCACACGACGCTCTCGAACTTGGCGCGGAACTAACCCACCAATCCCTAAGAACGCTTCAACCTAAAGTATTCCTTTCAAAGTTCATCACGTCACTTCCCATTACCGGGTGACGTACTTGATCTTGCATGAAGTTCCATTCAGCTCGGTGATGGTTAATGTGCCAATACCCTTGTGCGCCTTCGCCGTTGCCGTCACGCGAAGAGTGAGCAGACTGCCGGTGTCACCTGCGACGCTGAAGCGAGTGCCTGGATTCGTACTGGTGACCGTGGGCTTACCGGTGAAGTTCCGGCCCGAGATCTTCAGTACGACAGTCTTTCCAATGATCGCGGTGCCCGTGACGCGGGTGGCGACCACGGCTGGCGGAGCGACTGGGTTCGCGACGAACGTGTAGGTTGCCGCCTTGGCATTCGCCACCAGGTACGTGGAGGTAGCGGCTTCACTCGCCGTAACGATGCAGGTTCCGATGCTCGTCGCGGTCAGCGAGGTGCCCGAGATCGCACAGCCTGTCGCGGTGCCATTGGTGACTGCGAACGTCGGAGCACTCGTACCGGCGCCACCCGTCGTAATCAACGTGATTGGATTCTCCAAGGCAGCAATGGTCGCCAAGAGCTTCAGCGTCGGCTGGGGGATCTGCGACGCAACGACGAGCGTGTACTGCTGCACATACGTTTCGGGCGTGATCGCGTCAGTCACCGTAATCGTGAACGTGTACGAACCGTTGGTCGTGGGCGTTCCCGCGATGGAGTCCGTCGTCGAACTGGCCTGCGAGGCCAACGCGAGACCCGCGGGCAGGGCGCCCGCGGAGACCGCCCAGGTGCCAGCCGTCGCGACACTCAAGGTGCCCGAATTAAACGCGGTGTTCACCAGGATCGGACTGGTCAGAGGGCTCGGATTGATTCCCGTCACCACGAGCGTGTAGCTCTGGGAATACGTCGCGGGTGTGACCGCATCAGTAACAGTGACCGTAAAGTCGTAGGTCCCGTCGCCCGTTGGTGTCCCTGAGATCGTGTCCGTCGTCGCACTCGCCAACGAGGTGAACGCAAGGCCCGCGGGCAACGCTCCTGCAGAAATGGACCACATTCCTGCCGTCGCGACAGTCAAGGTACTTGAGGTGTACGCCGCACCCACCGCGGCACTTGCCAAGTTGGTGGGGGTGATTTGCGCTGCTCCGGCCGGTGATTCAGAGACCAGGATCGAGCCAGCGATCAGGAGTATTGAAGATACTCCTACAGTCAGGAGTCTCGCTAGCGTTGAAAGTACTGACCAATGAATTCCATAGTGATTTATAATCTTGCGCATGGCGCCCCACCCCTTTTGATTAATTGAGTAATACAACTGGTTAATGCTCGACCGAGACAACGGGTCGCCTGATTACGCAGGTGAACTGCTTGTCAATCGTTGCTTTCGCTTGAGATTGACCGCCTCGGTTTGTTTTCATATCTCCCTGATATTTCACTTGAATTGCCGCAACGGCGATTCCATTGCGACAACATATCAGCAACAAATATTGCAGTCAACTCAATTGGTGAAATCCTTTGAGGGGAAGGTTGACGTCGCCACTAATTTGGTGCTCTCGCTGTCGCCCGACGGTGAATTCGAAGGCTGGTTCGTCCGAATTCTCAATTTTGTCCGTCTTCAATGCGAAATGCCTGTTTCTCGCAGAGTCCGCGCCCCTTCGTGAAGCCACACAACTCGAACCTCGAGTGCCCCGGATCTACTCCACATCCCTGACCGCTCCTTCGATCATCTGAGGTCGCCGACAATTTCGTGTCGAGTCCGGTATTGGATAGTTCCTTTGCCGTACGTGAGCTGCTTCATTCTCCGACGACGCAACAGTCACGATCCATTCCAGGGTCTGTCACTCTTCGAGGTCCTGAGGGCGACACCTGTTGGCCATCCCATCGAAATTGATTCGACCACGTCTTTCGCGTTCACTAACCGCCGCGCGAAGCGGCGCGAGGCTGGAACTCTCCCGCGCGTCCAGAAATTCTCGAACGTCGTGGCACCGTGAACAACGTCGAGAATTGGCTCAGTCACGCCGTCGACAATTCTGATGGTCCTCGAGATGCAATACTGGCCCGATACTGCAGCACGCGGAGGCGCCACCACACGGAGACCAGCCGATGAACTTGCTTCTCGCTGTTGGTTGGCTTAAGCCAGTTCGAATTCAAATTGGACTGCGAGAAGAATAGGAGAAATCATGGTTGAGAACATCGATTCATCAATCGTGGAAGCACTCACTGGCTACCCAGAAGTTGGTGTTCCCGACGCGATCATCCCGTTGCTAACAGTCGACGAAGCGGGATATCCCCACGTCTGCCTCCTCTCTCGCGCAGAACTCGATGCCGACGCGAGCCATATCTATGCAGTGGTCGCCAGCACGGTCAGCAAGTCCAATATTCGCCGGGATCGGCGGGCAACCTTGATTCTCTTCACTGCGTTAGCGGCCTACTACTGCAAACTCGATGTCGCCACGATCAATGAGGACGACGGTCTACTTGGCATTGTCTTCACGGTCTCTTCGACAAAGAAAGATGGTGATGAGTCATTCCACATGCAGGCCCCGAACTATCTGCCAACTGAAGCGATCGCTTCGAATGAGCATTGGACGCACAGTCGCACCTTGCTTCGCGAGCTCAAAACTGAGTACTCCGACAAGCACCTCGACTAGTTCGTCGCTTCATCGCGGCGCCCGGCTGGCATCGCGGTCGCGTGAGCGTGCGACGAGAAGTGCACTTCAATCATCCTGATCATCCGTATCTTCGGTGCCCGAGGCGGCTGATCCCTGTGAATCAGACGGATGAACGACCGTCCGCTCTGTCGAACCGGGATTTGAGTTCGACGCGATGGTTTTGGTGCTGTCAATCGCAAAGTTCGCATGAAGGAAATGAAAGCTGACGACCGTGGCCAATCCGACACGGACCGTTGACCTGGGCTTCTTACCATGGACGAATAAACTCGATCCTCGATCCTCGATCCTCGATCCTCGATCATGGACAGTTGGACTGGCCGGACCCAATTCAGACGCTGGCTTGATCGGTCAGAGCCGCCATGGGGACGCGCCGACGCGACTGCAGGTTGACACTGAGCGCACTCACCAGTATGGCGAGCGACGCGAGCAGCAGGGCGTTGCGTGATGTAAAGGTCCACACCGTTGCCCATGTCGATCCCGGGGTCGGTCGGCGTAATCGGTACCACGGCGCCATCATGATTACCCCAACAAAGAGCGACGTTCGGCTGAGCGCGTGGCGAAAGCCGAGTTCGAACGGGACGAGCAGCAGCAGAGGAACGAATGAGAAATAGTGATCCCAGGCGACCGGGGTTGCGATAACACTGCCGGTGAGAACGATGACCAGCGCAGTGAGCGGATAACCACGCAGCCAGAGCCGGTGCGATCCGAGGAGGGCCAGGGCCAGGACCGCAAGACAGACCAGCAGTTCCATCGTGGTCGAGAGGAAGCCCACGTGGAACGGGGCTCGGCTGAAGAACGAGGTGATGCTCGAACTGGCGCGTATTGTGGCTCCGCTGGCGAAGTGCGACAGTTCCTTGTGGCCGAAGATCATGGTCTTCACGAACTCACCCATGCTCGACGGCCAGATTACCCACGCCACCAGCGTCGGCACCGCCGCCGCGACGATGGCCGTGCCAGCGGCACGCCATTCGCGGCGCATCATCCACACGATGATGAAGGCACCGGGATAGAGCTTGAGGGCAGTGGCGAGCCCCACGAGAACACCCTTCTTCGACCCGCTCACGCACAACATGTCGAGCACCACTACGAGCAGCAGGATCGTCGCAGTCTGACCCCAGGCGAGACATTCGGTGACCGGAGGAAAGAAGAAGACCGAGAAGAGTCCGAGCCAGAAGCCGAAGGCCAAGGCGAGTCGGGGGCGAAACGCGAAGATGCGCTCGAATACAAGGGTCAGCGCCGCGACGAGGGCGAGAATCGAGAGGACCGTCCACAGATACGGCAGCGCGTTCTGCGGAATCAACACGAGCGGGTAAAAGACGAGGATGGCACCGGGTGGATACGTGAACGCCTCGATGCCGAAGGGGACGTAGATGTTCCCGGTTCGTTGAAGGTTGCGGATATTGTTCACTCGCCCGAGCAAATCCCCGAAGTGCCCCAAGTGCGTGGCGAGCGAGTACGTCACGACCAAGGCGGCGAGAAGCACTGCGACTGATCCGGCCGCGATCGCCCAAAGCGAGACTCGTCCGAGGCGAGAGAGAGTACGCTCCGCGTTCACTGATCTCCTCCGCAGTCCGTTCGCCCGAGGGCGTACGACACGGCCCTCGCTGTAGCCAGCGTAAGGTGTGAAGGTAACCGACGGGTTAACGCCGGCTTGGAAGAGCCTGTGAAGGCATTGAAACTTCCATGTGAACTCGCTCGAGAGCCGCCAACTTTGTGCGGAAGCTTCCTACTTGGCGCCGAGCGCGCTCTGAGCCAACTCGAGCTGCTTGCTCATGGCGTTGACGTCGGTCTGGTAGGTCCCGAGGTCCCCCGCCGAAAGCGCCGCTTGGGCCGAGCTGTAGTCCGCGGCCGCCTGCTTCAGATAGAACGCGGCGGTGCGGCCACCCTGGGTCGATCCGCTCGACGACGAACCCCCCGACGAAGAACCGCCCGAGACGTTGGCGCCCAGCACCTGGGAGAGCGCACCGGCCAGCGTTGGCGAAATTCCGACGTCTTGGTTGAAGACCGCAATCACGTAGCGGAGCTGCGGAAGCGGGTTGGAGGTGCTCGAAACGTAGAGAGGTCGGATGTAGAGCACACTCTGGTCAAGTGGCACCATCAGGTTGTTGCCGAGCAGCACGCTCGAACCGTGCTGGTCGAGCGGCGTGATGATCGAACTCACGGCGGCGGTCTGCTGGATCTCAGAGTCGGCTTGAACCGGGCCGGTCACCGACGTACCCCGCGGCGTCTCGTAGACGTTCAACTGACCGTAGTCACCAGGGTCACTCGTCGCGATCAAGAATGCGGTGAGCCCCTGGACCGTCGATGAGTTGCCCGACGGCACGAACGCAATCGACTCGAGCAGTTGCTGATGGTTCGCCTGAGGCAGTGATCCCATCTGGAAGACCGGGCTCATGGGCGCGAGAGTCGTCGAGATGGTGTTGCCCGCCGCGTCGACCTTGATGCTCGTGGCGAGCGCTTGGCTCGGGGTGCCCGCACCGGTCGTGGGCGAGATCTGCCAACGGTCCGACGCAGTGTAGAAGGCGTCAGCGGACTTGATGTGGTAGCGCCCGAGCGTCGCTGCCTGCACCGAGAAAAGGTCCGACGGGTAGCGAAGGTGCGTCTTGACGGCGCTGGGCATCTTGCTCATGGGAAGGAACATCTTCGGGAACGTCGCCTCGTACGCGCGGATAATGGGATCCTTTGGGTCGGCGACGTAAAACTTCATCGAACCGGTGTAGGCGTTGACGACCACTTTCACCGAGTTGCGCACGTAGTTGAAGTTGTACGGCAATCCGCCCTCGTTGACGCCGAGGTTGCTCGCGTTCTCCGAGTACGGGTATTGGCTCGTCGTCGTGTAGCCGTCGAGCACATACTGCACCTCGCCGTTGGCGATTACGGCGTAGGGCTGGGAGTCGAAGGAGAGGAACGGTGCCGCCTTCTTCGCCATCTGGGCGACGTCACGCACGAACAGCACGCGGCTGTCGGGAAGGATCTGGTTCGAGATGAGGAAGTTGAAGTCGCCCAGACGAAGCGCGAGGGCGGCTCGGGTGAGGATCCCGCCGACGCGCACGCCACCGGAGCTCGCGTAGTGGGTCTCGACGGGCTGACCGGCGTTCACGCCGCTGTTCACCTGGTAGTCGAGTTCGGCTTGCTTGGTGTTGGCAACGACCCAGCCGGGGTCGTTGATACCGAAGTAGATGTCCGGCTGGGTGAGTTTGGGCATGCCGTTGGTAGAAAGCGGCGGCACGTTCGAGACCACAAATACGGGGTTACCCGTCGTCGAATCGACCTCATTCGCCGCGATGACCGCGGCGCCTTCGCCGTGGGTGTATTGCAGATGGGTGTTCACCCAACTTGGTGAGGGAAGGTTCGCCGTGTTGAGCTGGCGCGCGCCGATGAGGACCGGGGTTAACTTGCCATTGATCTTGTAGCGGTCGACCGACAATGTCGTGAACGCGTAGTAGGACCGGATCGACTGGCGCTTGGTCACTGTTGCGAGCGCAATCGTCTTGGAAGGGTCCCACAGACGGATGTTGTCGAGTGTCGCGGTGTCGGTCTTGATCTGCGCGTTCGAAATCGTGGTCAAACCCGCGAAGGTGTGATAGCGCACCTTGTCGATATTGAACGCTGCGCGCGTGGCGACGATGTTGCGCTGGATGTACGGCGCCTCGAGCGACCCCTGGGCGGGGCTCACCTTCAAGGTCTGCAGGAACGTCGGGTAGAGCACGCCAATGACGAGCGCGACGAACACCCACAATCCGACCGCGACCGCCGGCAATGACCAGCCGCGCGAACGCACGTTCGCGAGCAGGATGATCGCGGCGGCGAGTGACAGGAAGAAGAGGATCGTCATGGCGGGCATGCGCGCGTGGACGTCGGTGTAACCGGCACCATTCGCGTAGCCGTTTGTTGAGTTCACGAGTTCCCACTTGGCGATGACGTACCCTGCGGCCTTCATCAGCGCGATGCCAGCGCCAATGACCGAAAGGTGCGCCTTCACCCGCGGCGCCACGCGAGGTGAGACGCGCGTCGCGCGGATGCCACCGTTCAGGTAGTGGAACACCGTCGTCACGATGAGAACCACGAACAGCGACACCAGGGTCCAGGTGACGATGAACGAGATGAACGGCAAGGTGAAGATGTAGAAACTGAGGTCCTTGTGGAACAGCGCGTCCTTCACGCCGAAGGGCTGACGGTGCACGAAGAGCAGGTACGTCTGCCACTGGCCGGTGGCGTTGAGCCCGGCGACCAGACCCGTCACCAGCGCGATCAACGCGTAGATGCGACCCGCGTAGGGGCGAACGACATTCTGGAAACGTCGGACCACTTCATCCTCGGGCTCGAACGAGAGGTCGCGCGCACCGAAACGGTCGGTCAGGAAGAGATTCCCCCACATGAGGACGAAGAACACGAGCCCAAAGACGACCCCGAGTCCCAGCTTGGTAACGAACAACGTAGAGAAGACGCTGCCGTAGCCGGTCTGGGAGAACCACATCTGGTCCGTCCACAGCACGGCGAGACTACGTAGCGACAGGAAGCCGACGACGACCACGATAATGATCAGACTTACCCAGAATCGACGAGAGAGACGACCGAGTCGACGGGGGCTGGACGGCACATCGGTGGGGCTACGCACGAAGCGAGCCTAGGCCGATTTTCAGACCGGTACGACGGCACACGCGCAACCGGCGTGCAGCGGCGGATACTCCGATCCGCTGGGGAACTTCTGGCCCGCCGGACGCTCCCCGGACGCCGCATCGAGCGCGCAGGCATCGCATGGCGCATCGTTGGGCGCCGCAAAGAAGCGGACTGACCGGTTCTGCGAAGCTGCGATCACGCCCAGGTGAAAGGCGCGACGGGCCGCGTCGGTGCAGAGACGTTCGACCCTCGCACCGCGCCACTCCTTGTAGGCAGCGTTCGCGCGCTCTCCACCGTCGCCACTGCCGTCGGCGAGGATGCGCTTGCGCAGCGCGAGCACGATGGTCACCGCGAGGTCCGCGGCGCAGTCGTTCAACGACTCGACGTTCACGGGTGATCCGGCGGCCCCGGCCTCGTCGAAGGAGAACTGTACGCCCGCGGCCGCGGCGTCGGTAAGCGCGTCGCGGGCGGCGCCGGCATAGCGAGCGCGCTGAGCGTGCTCGTCCTCGAGTTCGGTGGTGATCATCCCCTTCACGTCACGCAGCCGTTCGAGCATGATGTTCTGATCATCCTGGAGCGCCCGCTTGACCTTTCGCGTCAGCACTGCGAGCGACTCGTCGAGCGCGGCGTCGCGTCGGGAGAACAATTCCGTCGCTGGCGTCTCGGGCTTCGCGTGCGTGGCAATTTTGCGCGGCGCGGGCACGGCGGCGCCGCGCTCTTCGAGGGTCGCCTTTCGAAGACGGGCGAAGATCTCGTTCACCACGTCGGTGCCGCTGTCATCGTCGGCGAGCGGTTCCTCGGCGGGCGTCTTTGCCGCCTTGCGCGACTTGGGCTTGGTAACGTCGGCGGTCTCGGGCGCGGAGGGCAACGCGGCGTCGGGCACCTGGCGGAGCGTCGTGCCAGCGAGTAGTTCCTCTTCGGTCGGATCGGGCGTCGGCGGACGCAGTCGCAACGCCTCGAGCGCGGCATTACGCGCGTCGTCATCCGATGAGTTGATGCCCGCGAGTAGTTCGTCGACCTGGTCGCGCACCGAGGTGACGAAAACGCCGAGCGAGTCACGCGCCACGCGCAACTGTTCGATCTGGATGTGCAGCGCCCTGCGCTTCACGGCGAGGTCGTTGAGCACGACCTTACGGGCATCGTTCGCCTGCTCGACCATGGCCCGGCCCTGTTCGCGCCCGCGATCGACGAGCGCCTCCCCATTTACCTTCGCGGAATCAATGAGACGCTCCGCGGCGAGACGCGCGTCGTGGTCGATCTGTGCGGCCGTGCCCTCGGCCTCGGAGATCAACGCCGTGGCTCGCTCCTGAGCCTCGATCAAGTGTGAGGCGGCGCGCTGCTGACTCTCCGAGAAGACCTGCGCGCTGCGCTCTTGGGCTTCTGCGGTGACCCGGCCCGCCTCCTCGTGAGCGGACCGCAGGATCGCCGCGCTCTGTGCGCCTAGTGCGCTCGCGAGCGTGGCTTCATCGAAGGTCGGGTTCGCCGCACGGCGCTGGGCCTCGTGGACCTGCTCCTGCAGTTCGCGGATGCGGTTTTCGAGGTGGCCCATTTCGCGAGCCACCGATTCGAGGTGGAGACGGACCTCCTGAGGGTCGACACCACCCTTGCGGAGCGTCGAGAAATTCGTCCGGACTATTTCGGTCGACGACTGGCGCGTGGTGGAGAGGATTCGGCGTTCGTCCATTCCTTCAAGACTACGACGTCGAGGCCCTTGAAAATGGCTTAACGAGGCGTCGTCAGGGGGACGGGGTCCGCGCCGCCAATCGATCGCAGATCGGCCAGCGCCTGACTGAGGGTGGTGACGCCGATAATCGTCAAACCCGGCGACGCGTTGGCGCGCGCGGTTGCGACTTCCACCTTGGGGACGAAGAAGTACTTGGCGCCGGCGTCCTGCACGGCGACCGTCTTCTCGGCGACGCCGCCGACGTCCCCGACGTTGCCGTACTGGTCAATGGTGCCGGTCGCGGCGATCTTGTGATGCCCGGTGAGTGAACCCTTGCTCAACTCGTCGATCAACGAGAGAGTCATAGCGAGCCCCGCTGACGGTCCGCCGATGTACTTGGTCTTGATGGCGATCGATGCGGGCAACGAGTAGTGCACACCGTTCTCGAGCGAGATACCGAGCCACGAGGTACCGACGCCGGTGACCCCGGGACAGCCCGGGTTAGAGACGGTGGGCGGAACGGTGGCCGTTCTCATCGACCTGGTCACCGGCCCCGTCCAAGTGATGCGGCCGGTTGCGCTGATGTGGGCGCGCAAGTAGTGGAGGGTGACGAGAGAGCCCGCGACGAGCGAGTGCACGGTCGCGATGAGTTGGCACCTATCTCGCACCGTGGCGCCGTTGACACCAACGATGTCGTCGGCGACCTGCAGGCCAGCGGCGCGCGCGGGGCTGTGATCGACGACACCGTTGATCACGGCGCCATCAGGTCGCCTCAGAATATTCCACCCGAGAGCGGTGAATGCGGATACTTCGGCGGCCTGTTTCGAGTCTGACATCTCCAGGAAGCCCTGCGCGACGAGCTCCCCGTTCGGAATACCAGGGTCAAGGAGTTGACTGGCGTTCACGAACTGGACGTGACGCTGGAAATGCAGGGCCAGATACTGCCACGCCGAAAGGCTCTGCAGATACACGTCGGTGAGCATGATCTTGTCACCGTTCACGTTGGTGGGCAGGCCCTCCACCTTCACGAGCGGCTCGACCGGAGTGGCGCTACCGGGCGTGATGGAGTATTCGTTGACGTTCCAACGCTTGAGTCCTCCTACGGCGCCGAAGTAAACGACCACGACGAGAAGGGCGATCAGGATTCGACGTAGATAGCGATGGGATGGTGAGATGGGTTCATGCAAGCTGATGAACCAACGCTACCGGAGCCGCTGGAGGAACTTCTACTAAGGGCAGGCTTCAGCGCGACCGGCCACTACGACGAACTCATTATCGGCTCCCTGTCGTCGAGCGACCCTCGGGTTCGCGTCCTTGCACTGCGGGCGGGCGTGCGCCGATCATTGACCGCAAGGGATCACTGGCTGGTGAGCCTGAGGGATCCGGACGTCGACGTACGCCGCGAGGCACTCACGCTGCTCGCCCACGATCCGATCGAGGATGACGAGGTCCTTCGCGCCGTGCTCGGCGCGCTCGACGACGAGGACGCGCTCGTCGTCGACGGCGCAATTTTCTGCCTGGGCGAGCACCTCTACGTCGACGCAGTCGAAGAACTCAGCGTCATTGCCATCAACCACGAGGACGCCCGTTGCCGCGAGTCCGCGGTCGCTGCCCTCGGCGCGATTGGTGACGACCGGGGCCGCGCGTCGATCCTCGCGGCGCTCGATGACAAACCGCCGGTGCGGCGTCGGGCCATCGTGGCTCTGTCGAATTTCGAAGGTCCCGACATCGACGCGGCGCTCACCAAGGCGAGTGAGGACCGCGACTGGCAGGTTCGAGCGGCCGTCGATCAGCTGAACCGCGACGAATTGGACTAGCGGTCGGCGCTGCGCAGCAACGAGTGCAGCGACGACATCTCCTCGAGACACATCTGCAGCCCCTCGATGATCACCTCGTCCGGATTGGGCGCCACGGTCACCTCGACGCCGGTGCTGTTGGCGATCAGTTCGGCGAAGTCGCTGAGCAGAGCGTGTCCCCCCACCATGGTCAGCCCCCTGGCGCTCACGTCCTGAGAGAGGTCGGGCGGCGCATCTCCGAGACAGTCCTGGATCATGCGTACGGTCGCGGTGACCACGTCGTGCAATGCCGCATTCACCAGTTCGGCACTGACTTCAGTCTCGACGAGCTCACCACGGTCGACGGTGCGCGCGGTGATGACCTCCGCCGTGCCGCGTGTCCGGCCCAGGGCCGACGCCAGATTCATCTTCAACATCTCGAGTGTCGCGGGCGACACGACGACACCCTGGCGAAGCCGCAGCAACGACGCGATGGCGGCGTCCACGTCGTTGCCGCCCTGGCGACGGGCGCTACTCGTGACGATGCCACCGAGCGAGATCAATGCCGCCTCGGACGCCCCGGCACCGAGCACCGTGACGGCCGAACCCACGGGGTCCTGGACGGGGAGCCCGAGTCCGATCGCGGCGGCGATTGGCGCCTCGATGAGGCTCACCTCGCGCGCGCCGGCTTGAATGGCGGCTTGGCGCAACGCGCGTCGTTCGATCGCCGTTGCGAGTGACGGCACGCTCATCACCACACGCGCCCGGCTGAGTTTGGAGACGCCGGCCCGGTCGAAGAGTCCGGCGATCAGGCGAGCCGTCACGTCGAAGTCGACCGTGGCGCCCTGGGCCAGGGGCCGGAACACCACGACGTGGCGGGGCGTGCGGCCCACCATGTCGAGCGCATTGTGGCCCACTTCGACGACGTCACCCGAGTTGGTGTCAATCGCGACCAGCGTTGGCTCGTTGAACATCACGCCCCGCTGAGCGGTCGCGAGGCGGGTGTGCGAAGTCCCGATATCCAGCGCAACGTCAAGGGCCATGGCACAAGATATTAGGTCGCCTTAGGAGACCCTAAGAACTTGTACTCTTCACTTCATCTGCCCCTAGTTTGGTTGTATGACCGATAACCCAATGGGCGGAATGTTCGGGGACATCTTCAATCTCCTCGGCCAGCAGGGACCCGACGCGTGGTTCCAGACCGCGACGCAACTAGCTCTCAATATCGCCCGGGGCGAGGATGGTGACCCCAATCCGCTCCCGGTCGAGCGCCAGCGTCTGGAAGAACTCGCACCGTTGGTGAGCCGGCACGTCGACGCCCTGTTGGGCGTCTCGATCGAGTCCGAGCTCACCGCGGTCAACCGGTCGGCCCTGACGATGGCAGCGCTCAACCAGTGGAAGCCTCTGATCGAACCCATGATCGCGAGTCCCGTAGCCAAGAGCGACGACCTCGACGTGAGTTCGAACCCCATGATGGCCCAATTGGTGTCGACCCTCGGTCCGCTGTTCACGGGCTTTCAAATGGGCTCGGTCGCCGGACACTTCTCCGAGCGCGCGTGGTCGCTCGCGGTCCTTCCACTGCCTCGGCTCGACGACCAGCGCCTGCTCGTCGTCAACAACTTGGCGAACTTCGCCGAAGCCTGGTCGCTCGAGCGCGACGAGGTCTACGTCTTCGCACTGGCCCAGGAGTTCGTGGCGTCGCTCGTGCTCACCCAACCCGGCACCGGCGATGCGTTGCGAGCGCTACTGATCGATGCGGTGCGCGAGGCGACAGCGGCCCAGAGCGACCTGATGGGCCGACTGCAGTCGATGATCAACCCCGAGGACCTGACGTCGCTCATGAGCAATCCCGAATCGCTACTCGACGGCATCGAGATGCCCGACGAGACCGACGCCACACGCGCCATCAACGCCGCCGCGAGCGTGCTGGGCGCGTTCTTCGACAAAGCCGCGACTGATATCACTGAAGCGATCCTCGGTCCGCGCCCGGCCTTGGTCGAGGCGTACCGACGCCACCGTCGAAGCGATGCGCGCGGCGAGGACGCGGCGGCGGCTCTCTTCGGGATCTCCACTCAGGGCGACCACCACGACGAGGCTCGCGAGTTCGTCGCGGTATTGGCGCAGGCGCACGGACTGGGAGTCTTTGATGCGCTCCTGCGAGTCGACGGCCTGCCGAGCGTCGGCGAAGTGGCGAACCCCGAAGCCTGGTATCAGCGAGTCACGAACTCGCCGCTGGCTTAAGACTCTTCGTCGTAGCCGAGGTTCCACTCGACGAGCAGGTTCTCGCGCTCGGCGTCGCGGTTGACGCGCTCGCGATTACGGCGGAACTGGGGGTCGTGGGGTGGCAAGAACCGCAGGCGCGCGTCGATGCGGTCGACGAAAGCCTGGATCTGCTCCTCGTCACCGAAGACCATGCGGCACTCCCAGTGCGGAGCGACCGGACCAAGGTAGATCACCTGGACGTGACCGACTGGATCGATGACCTCGGTGGATTCTGTGGTCGGAACCTGGCTCACGGCACTCCTTCAACTACATCAAAACTGATGAACATCCATTGTAGTTGTTCGACCCGCGGCGCTTTTCCGGGAATATAGGCAACTTACGGAGATTTCGAGCCCCGCACGGGCTACTCACTATCCTCAGAGGCTGTGTTCGAGTGCGTTATCAATATCTCCGAGGGCCGTGATCTCGAGGCGCTCGCTGCCCTCTCCAGAGCTGCCGGCGCGTCACTTCGCGACCGTCACGCCGATCCCTACCACCACCGTTCGGTCTTCACCTTGGTTAATGACCCCAACGCGCTCACGAGAGACGTGAAGGACCTGCTCATCAAGGCCTTCGAGATACTCGACCTGTCGGACCACGAGGGCGTCCATCCCCGGTTCGGCGTCGTGGACGTCGTGCCCTTCGTGGCACTCGCGCCCGATGACCCTGACGACGCGCGGCGCATGCGCGACGACACCGCGCGCTGGATCAGTGGGGCCTTTGCCGTGCCGACGTTCCTCTACGGGCGTCTCTCGAACGGGACGACGCGAACGCTGCCCGAACTACGCAAGGGCGCGTTCTCTACGCTCGCTCCCGACTTCGGTCCCCCGACACCGTCATCCACGCTCGGAGCGGTCGCAGTGGGTGAACGGGGCGTGCTCGTGGCGTGGAACATCTGGCTCGGAAACACGACAATCGAAAGAGCCAGGGAATTAGCACGGATCGTGCGGTCATCGTCAGTGCGCTCGCTGGCCTTCGAGGTCGGTGACCAGGTACAGGTCAGTTGCAACCTGATCGATATCGCGACGACGCGGCCCTCGCATGTCTACGACCGGGTACGAGCCGCCTTGGCGCCTGGTGAAGTGATTGACGGCGTGGAATTGGTCGGACTTATCCCGAGATCCCTGCTGGAGGCGGAGGACCCGACCCGCTGGGGGCAACTGGGCCTCGGCCCCGACCTCACCATCGAGGCCCGGACCGGCTGAATCAACCAGCCTGGGAGCGGCGCTCGATAGCACGCGCACGACGCAGACGGCGGCGTTCACGCTCGCTCATCCCGCCCCAAATACCGAACTTCTCACCATTGTCGAGGGCGAATTCGAGGCAGTCGTTACGCACGACACATCCCCGGCAGACTTCCTTGGCTTCACGAGTGGAGGCGCCGCGCTCGGGGAAGAAGAGGTCGGGGTCAACGCCCATGCAATTCGAGCGAGCCTGCCATCCGCGATCTTCCATGCCGCTCATCAAGTCAATGATTTCCATGTTGTATTCCTCCCCGCCAATGGCTCCGCACCATTGATGTAATTACAACGGTGTCATTGTGGCGGGGTTTGGCCGCAATTGCAAATTGAATTTATAAAATACCTGATGGAACAGGAATTAGTAATTGACTCAACCGGCCCGACGGCTGCGAACGAAATCGTCCAGCGCGTAGACGCCCAGTTCGTCGATCGACGTGTAGAACGTCCTTCCCCCGTTGACGCGGCTGATCTGCTCGACGAACGGGAACTGGCTGCGTTCGATATCGAGGGCGAAGGTGTTGATGGTGATCCCGGCCTTCGTGCAGCGCAGGACCTCGACCATCGTGCGTTCCAGGGTCTCGTGCACCGGTGGCCAGCTAAAGAACGGTTCGCCGTTGTCCATCAGGTGCGCCGTTGGTTCCCCGTCGGTCACGACCACGATCTGGCGCTCCCCACGCTCGGCGCGCATCAGGTGACGGCTGAGCGCAAGGGCGTGCTGGAGGTTGGTGCCGTAGGCGTAATCGATGGTCAGTGCCGGTATGTCCTCGATCCGAAGCTCCTGGGCGGTTTCGCCGAAGCCGACAATCGCCACGAAGTCGCGCGGGAACTTGGAGCGGATGAGTGACGTGAGCGCCAGCACCATCTTCTTCGCGGGCACCAGGTTGCCGCGCATGGCCATCGAGAGCGACAGGTCGATGGCGAACACCGTCGCCGAACGGCGCGTCGACTCGTACTCCTCGACCTCGAAATCGTCGGGGTGCAGTCGCACCGGCGTGCCGGGCCCTTGACGGAAGATGGCGTTGCGTAACGTCTGGGGTAGGTGCAGCGCGAACGGCTCGCCCGGTTCCCAGGGTTTGGAACTCTCCTCGCGGTCACCCCCGCGTGACACCGTCGACTCGCGGTGGGCGCCAAGCGTCGGCGAATCGCGCAGTTGGGCGAAGAGGTCCTTCAACGCCTGCTGACCGATCTGGCGGATGCCCTTGGGACTCAGCGTGAGCTGGCCGCCATTGCGGTCGACGAAGCCCTTGTCCTTCAAGCCCTTCAGGGCCTTCTGCAGCCGAGCGACGTGGCGGGCCGCATCGTCGCCCAAATTACGCCGCAGCGCCTCCACGTCCACCTCGGGGAGCCCCTGAGCGGCGTTGGCGCGCCCGAGGTAGTCCTCGAGACCCTTCAGTTCGCCGAGCTGCTCGGCGACCGACGTCGCATCGGCGAACGGGGACCCACTCTGGCCGCGCATGCGGTGCGCGCGGTTCCAGTCGATGTCGGGAGTGGCTTGGCGCAGGTTGGAGACCAGGCGGTTCATGGAGAAGTTCAACTCCATGTTCTCCATCATCTGGGCGAACATCGAGCGCAATTCGCCCTGCTGCTCAGCCGACAGCGAGTTGAACATCGCCTCGGCGGCGGCGGCGCGCTCGGCCATGGCGCGCACGACGTCCTCGAGGTTCTCGGCACCGGGGAAGAAGTCCCCGAACTTCTCCATGAAGTCGTCGAACGTCGGGTCCAGCTCTTCACCGCGGCGGTCCTGTTCGATCATGGTCGACAGCGCATCCATCATGTCGCGCATGCGCGCCAGCTCCTCGGGGTCGGGCTTGCCGAGGAACTCCTTGCTCTGTTCGAAGTAGGTGTTCAGCACGTCCTGTTGGAGTTCGGCCATCAACTGCTCAAACTCCTCGCGCGCTTCGGAGGAGACGAACTCGTAGTTGTTGTAGCTGGCGAGCCGCTCGGAGAGCTTCTCGCTCATGAGGTCGCGCTGCATGTTCTTCTGCTCGACGAGGTCGCGGGTCACTTCCTTTCGACGTTCGTCGTCGGAGGCTTGCGCCTCGTTCATCAGCTCCTCAAGCTCGTTGCCCTCCATCGCCTCAATGTCCTCCAACCAGTCGCGGTAGCGCTGCATCTCGCCGTCGGGGTCCGCCTGCTGCTCGAGTTCACGGCGCTTGGCGCGCGTGCGCTCCAGCAGTTCACGCAGCCCCTCGACGCGCTCGCCGTCGTCGTTCGTGAAACCCTCGCGCAAGAGTCGGTCCATCGCCTCTTCGAGGTCGCCGCTTTCCATGAAATCGTCGGCGAGCAGACGAAGCATCTCCTCGGCGTCGAGGTCGTTGAAGTCGTCGTCATCTCCGAAGCGACGAAAGCCGTAGCGAACGGGCACTATCGGTTCCTGGAGCGGTAGAGCGCCCGGGCTCCGGAGGCGTCCTTCGCGAGGCGCTTGGTGAGGTAGAGACCCTCGAGGATGAACTCGGCCGCAGCGGCCAGTTCGCCCGGCGTCGCCTCGGGACCGGCCACCCGACGAACGGGTCCGTCGAGGGCCGGCATCGCCGCGAGCACCTCAATGTAGTTCTTGTCGGGCAGATCGTCGCCGGTGTGCACGAGCGCCTCGGAGCTGAACGCCTCGATGATCTGGGGTGCCTCTTCCAACAGGACGTACTCAGCGAAGCACTGGCGCACGGCGAGCGACACGAGCGCCGCGATCACCTGGTCCGAGTCGCTGTTGTCCATCGTGTCGAACTCGATCTTGCCCTGGGTCGATTGGACCATCGCGCTCAGATCGCTGATGCGCGGCACGACCGACGCGTCACGGGTTCGCAGCGTGCGGCGCAGCGCCGAAGCGACGACGGTCTCGTAGTTCGCAATCGAGAGACGCACCGAGACGCCCGAGCTTTGAGAGATCACGTGGCTCTTTCGAGCGACGTGGCTGACCCGCGCAACGATGTCGTCAATGAACCAGGGAACGATGATGGGCACCGGCGCGGTCGGAAGTTTCGCCTCCTGGTGGACGATATCGATCTCGGTCGAGATCTCGTAGGGGTAATGCGTACGGATCTGGGATCCGAAGCGGTCCTTTAACGGCGTGATCAGTCGGCCACGATTCGTGTAGTCCTCGGGGTTCGCCGTCGCGACCACGAGGACGTCGAGCTCGAGGCGCACGAGGTGCCCCCGGATCTGCACGTCGCGCTCCTCGAGCACGTTGAGCAGGCCGACTTGGATTCGCTCCGAGAGGTCGGGCAACTCGTTCATGGCGAAGATCCCGCGATTGGACTTGGGCACGAGACCGTAGGAGAGGGCGCGAGGGTCGTCGAGGAAGAGACCGCCGGCGACCTTGATGGGGTCCACCTCACCGATGAGGTCGGCCATCGAAGTGTCGGGCGAGGCCAATTTCTCCGCGAACCGTCGCGAGCGGTGCACCCAGGCGATTGGCATCTCGTCACCCTTCTCGGCGAGCAGGTCGAGTGCGTACGCTGAAATCGGCGCGTAGGGGTCGTCGCGCACCTCGGAGCCTTCGACAATGGGCAGCCACTCGTCGAGCAGTTCGACGAGTGAGCGAATCATGCGGGTCTTGGCCTGACCACGCTCGCCGAGCAGGATGATGTCGTGACCCGCGAGCAGCGCGGTCTCCAACTGGGGCAGCACCGTGTCCTCGTAACCGAGCACCGCCGAGGTGAGTGGACGTCCCTCGCTAATTCGTCGCTCGAGATTGGCACGGATTTCCTCACGAACGGACTTGGATACGTAGCCGGAAATTCGTAGGGCGCCGAGTGTGGTCGCCAGTTCAGGGGGGGCAATTTGAGTACTCATATATATACGTTATGCGCCGCGGGGCCGAGTGGTCTACCCGATTTCTGGGACTATTTAGCCGGCGCTGGTCGTCGTGGATGAAATCGTCGACGTCGTGGTGGTCGAGGTCGCCACGGTTGACGTCGTCGTACCGGTCGTTCCGCGACACCCGCTCCCGGTGCGGACAAGTCGCGGGGTGGGCCCGGTCGCAGCGCGCGTCGTCCAGCTACATGTCCACGAATTTGGCTCGGCCATCGCGACGAAGAAATCCCGCTGCCAACCTGTCTCGTAGATCGAAGCATCGTGCTGGCTGCCGCTCAACTGGACCGCGAGAACGCCCGGTGCGTGCAGCGGCGCCGTCGCAGCCCCGAGGATCGGCCAGAACGGGTTGATGTCGAGTTCCATTCCCTCCACGACACCGGTGTCGACCAATGCCTGGGCCACCTGGGCGACTTCTATGTGATCCATTGTCGCGACGAAGATCAGGTTTCCCTGTGCGTCCATGCCCAGTCCGGTGCGAGGCGTCAGAGGGTTGTGGTTGAGCGGTGATCCCCACCCCTCCCAGTTCGCCGCGGTCGCCGCCGGATTGGTCTTCGAGTGCTCGACCAGCGGACCCAGATTCTGCCGGTACGTGACCGCGTCGAAACCCTTGGCGGGAAAGGTCGGATTACCCCACACGCCCATGCTCCAGTGGCCGTGGGCGTTGATGGCGACGGTCATATCGCCCTTCACCAACGGATCGAGGGTGACCCCGTCGACGACCGCTCCTCCGGCCTTGGCCGCCTTCTTGAAGCCGCCGTTGAACACCGCGACGACGCCGGCGAGACCCTCGGAGGTCCAATCAATCGAAGAACGAGCGATGGCGGGGACCTTCGCGGCGCCCGTGGGGGGATCGATCGAGCCCACGTGCCAATCGAGCAACGTGGTGCGCGCACGGAGACGGAGTACGCGAAACACCGTCGTGCCAACGACCTCGTTGCGGTAGTCGACCATGACACCGCGCCCTGACCTACTCGCGACGGTCCAGCCCGCCTGCGCGCGTTCGTAGGGGATGGTCGTCGTAGTGGCCGACGTTGTTGTGGCCGAATCGTGCGAGAACGCCGCGATGGAGCCGAAGCCCGCAATGAACAACAGGGCAGCAACTGGAATCGCGAAATGCCGGCTCATCACGACCGTCTTAACACTGCGCGCGTCACAACGGCCTAACGGTCAGTTGTGCGAACGCCACTTTCATTCTGTTCGTCAGGTTCTTCCACGATGAACTTCGGGACCTGGCTTGCTTCGAGTTCGGAGTGAAGATCGTCCACGTAGACCGGCGCCGGGGTCGCCACGTATTCGCCATCGGCAGAACGGGTCACCACGTTGGTGGTCTTGCGCTTGCCGCCACCCTTCACGGCCTGTAATTCCTTGCAGATCTTCCAGGTGATGGGGTACGCGACGAACGGCGAGATGATCACCAGAATTCGCATCGCCCACAGCACTTCGTTCAGCGGCAGGCGGAAGAAGTTGGCCATGACGTCGGTGGAACTGGCAATGAACAGCATCGAGACGAGCGCCAGCACCGCGACGCCGGCGGCCGTGCGCTTGGGCCGGTTACTCGGCCGGTCGAGCAGGTTGTGGCTCGCAAAGTCCTTGGTGAACCTACGTTCGAGCGCGGGCCACGCGAAGGCGATGTTGAACAAGATGCCCGGCAGGATCACCGACGGCACCAATACCTCGAGCGGAATCGTATGGCCGAAGCTATGGAACGACCAGGACGGCCAGATGCGCAGCGCGCCGTCGAGGAAGCCCATGTACCAGTCCGGTTGCACCGCGTAAGAGATGCGCGAAGCCTCGTACGGACCGAACTGCCAGATGGGGTTGATCTGGGCGAACGCGCCGAGCAATGCCGTGACGCCGGCGACGACGAACAAGAAGCCCGTGGTCTTGGCCATGAAGACCGGGAACATCGGGGTGCCCACGACGTTGTTCTCGGTACGACCCTTGCCCGGGAACTGCGTGTGCTTCTGGCGAACGAGGAGGAAGAGGTGCGCACCCACGAGGCCCAGGATCACCGCAGGGATCACCAGACAGTGCAGGATGAAGAATCGTGGAATGACGGCCGTACCGGGGAAGTTACCGCCGAAGACGAGAAAGCCCAAGTAGGAGCCAACGACCGGAATCGACAGGACGATTGAGTAGGCGATGCGAATACCGGTGCCCGAGACGAGGTCATCGGGCAGCGAGTAACCGAGAAAACCGTTCACGATGCCGAGAATCAGCAACGTCGTGCCGATCGTCCAGTTCATCTCGCGCGGCTTGCGGAAGGCGCCGGTGAAGAAGATGCGCGCCATGTGCACGACGATGGCGCCGATGAAGATGTCACACGACCAGTGGTGCATCTGACGCATCAACAGGCCCGCGCGTACGGCGAACGAGAGGTTCACCGACGAGGCGAACGCCTCAGTGACGCGCTGACCGTCGAGCGGCAGATAGCTGCCGTGGTAGGTCACGAGCGCGGTGCTCGGGATGTAATAGAGCGTGAGGAACACACCGGTGACGAGGAGGATCACGAACGAGTACAGCGCGATCTCGCCGAGCATGAACGACCAGTGGTCGGGGAAGATCTTGTCCATGAACGTGCGCCCGCCCTTGGCCACGCCCAGACGGTCGTCGAGCTCGTTCAGCGCATTGCCGACCTTGCCGTAAGGACCGAGGGCCTGGCTTTTCGCGCGTTTGGTGTTGACGACGTCGGAACTCATGAACGCTCCCAAAATCCAGGGCCCACTGGCTGGTCGTAGTCCTTCTGCGAACGGATATAGCCCGAAGCATCAACGTACAGCGGCAACTGGGGAAGGGGGCGTGGAGCGGGACCGAAGTTCGGTATGGCACCGTTGGTGACGTCGAACATCGACTGGTGACACGGGCAGACGAGCAACTGCAGCTGTTGCTCGTAGAGTCCGACGGGACATCCGAGGTGCGTGCAGACTTTCGAGTACGCGATGTAGCCGTGCGGGCCCCAGGTCTCACGACCCTTCTGGGTGGTGAACGCCTCATTGGAGATGCGGAGCAGCACCGTCTGGTCGACGGCCTGACCGCGGTCAGTCTCTTGCTTGCCCTCAGGGTAGACCGTGACGATTGAACCCACCGCGAGGTCGCCCACGTGAACGCGTCGTCCAGTGATGTCCACGGCGTAGGTGCCCGAGCGCCAGTCGGTGTGAAAAAGCGTGCCCTTGGGGAGCGGTCCGAGGCTGCGCAGTAGCGGGAACATTGCGGCAATGGTGAAGACGCCGAGGCCTCCGCCGAGCAGTCCAGCGAGCAGCCGACGACGCTTGACGACGCTGCCGCCGCGCTCAACGATGGCGGCCGCGAACGCGTTGCGGTCCGCTTCTGAGTTGGCGAGGACGTGGCGCTCTTCGACGAAGGGACCCTTGGGCATGAGGTACTTGCCCCACGCCACGAGTCCCACGCCGAGCAAGAACAGGCCGCCGCCCATGGTGGCACCGAGAGTCCAAGGCTCGGCGTTGACCCAGAAGCAGTAGACGAAGCCGACGAGGAGTAGCGTGCCCACGACGAACGTGAGGGCGATGACGCGCTCGACCAGCAGCGGATTGCGAGCAGCGGGCTGGAAATGCGGATCGTTCGCGGCAAGACCATTCAGCGAAACTGGTGTGCGGTGATCGTCGTGTTCGCTCACTGGCGCTCTCCTACCCAGAAACCGACGAGGGCCAAAAGACCGACGCCAAGTAACAGTCCAACAAATCCTTCAGCCACCGGGCCGAGTCCACCAAGTCCGAGTCCACCCGTGTTCTGGGGGTGCTGTATCTCGGTAGTGACGTACTTCACGATGTCGCGTACCTGGTAGTCACTCAAGTTGCCCGTGAAACGCGGCATGTTGCCGGGGCCGGTGCGGATCGCCTCAACCACCTGGAATGCGGGGATGTTGCGCAGCGAAGGGGAATACGTACTCGCCGCCAGGGCGTCGCCGTCACCTTCGATGGTGTGACACGCTGCGCAGTTGAGCGCGAAGAGCGCCGCACCGTCCGAAACGTTGGCATTCTTCAGGTGAGGAGTGGGAACATCGGGGTAACTCGGGTCGAGCGAGTTGACCCACGCGGCAACGGCGAGTGCTTGCTTGTGGGTCAGACGCGCGACGCGGCGGTTGGCCTGGATGGCCCGCGGATCGGCTGCAGGCATGCGGCCCGACTCAATCCAGAAGTCGATCGTGGCGGGTCCCACACCAACGAGGTTGGGGTAGGCGCCCGACGTTCCGTTCGCGGGCACACCGTTCGCCTCGGTGCCGTGGCACGAGGCGCAGTTCTGCAGGAAAAGGGCCTGACCCACGGTCGCGAGCGCCGCTGATGGGGCGCTGTATGTAATGGCGCTGTTGCCATAGCTGATCACGACGCCAGTCGACGGGTCGACGACAACCGTGCTCGACTTGGGCGTACCGGCGTTCTTTCGATTGGTTTGGAAAGTCGTGTGGCTCGATGCGTTCGCGTTGCCGATGAACAGCACTAGCGGCCCCATGCCGAATAGAGCCACGAGCGACAGCATCGCGATGCGCTTGAGAGACGTAGCAGTCATGTCACGACCTACTTCAGCAGGAAGAGGGCCGAGTACAGCCCAATCCAGACGACGTCAACGAAGTGCCAGTAGTAACTCACGCCCTGGAAGGTCGAAAGCTCACCCGGGTCACCCTCGGTGCCACGCATACGGAAAAGCAGGAACAACATGGCGACGAGTCCGAGGAACACGTGCAGACCGTGAATACCGGTCGTGATGAAAAAGACCGAGCCGTAGGAGTTGGTGTACCAGCGCGTGGCGAGGTGGGTCCACTCGTACGCCTGGTTCATGACGAACATGGTTCCCATGACGATCGTGATGATGATCCAGCGACGGGCCTCGGCCCGGCGTCGGTGCTCGATCAACCACACGGCGTACTGCATGGTGAAAGACGACGCCACCAGGATGACGGTGAAGACGCCCGATTGCAGGACGTCAAGATGGGTGCCGACGGGCGGCCATGCCGCCAGATGTGCGCGGATGGTAAACAAGGCGGCGAAGAGACCCGAGAAGAACATCAGCTCGCTGCCGAGCCAAATCATCACGCCGATGGCAAGCATTGGAGGACGATCGTGGACGATCTTCTCTGGCTTCGCCAGGCTATTGAGGGGAATCGCCTGACTCACGGGTACATTTCTAGTAGAAATCGGACACCCGATGCGAACACCCTGCTGAGAACTCTCACAACAGAGTGCTCGGAAGTGGCCCGCTGGCGACTACGGCCAGGCGCCGGGTGGGTCGGGTCATGGCGACGTACAGAGTGCGAAGTCCGCGGGGACTCGACCTTGTGGGGTCGAACGAGCCGCGACTCACGATCTCGGACGGTTCGACCACGATGGTGGCGTCAAACTCAAGTCCGTTGGCCCCTTCTGCACTGAGCACGACAAGGTCGGCGCCCAGTCCTCTCGACTCCTGTTCGCGGGGGTCAATGGCGTCGACGCCGTGACTCGTGAGAATTGCCACCACCTCGTCGACCCGCCGACCCGTGACGATGACCGCCACACGTCCCGGCGCGACCGCCTCCACTTCTCGGATTGTCGCCGCCACGAGGGTCGCGGCAAATTTCTCCGGGTCTACGACCTCGACGATCGGTACGAAGCCGGCCCTGCGGACCGGCCGTGGAGGCTCGAGGCCCGGCGACGCCGCGAGCAGTGTGGGCGCGGCGAAGTCGAGTACTTCCTCGGGTGTACGGTAACTGACCGTCAAATCGACGCGGGTGGGCTGGCGACGAGGTTGGAGCACCTCGAGCACCGAGTTCCACGACGCCGACGAGGACGCTGTCGTCGCCTGTCCCATGTCGCCGACGATGGTCATCGAGCCCGTGAGGTCACGGCGTTTGAGCACGCGCAACTCCATAGGCGAAAGGTCCTGGGCTTCGTCGACAACGATGTGGCCGTAGGTGACGAACTCCGCCTCGTCAAGTTCGGTGCTCTGCTGGGGCGCGAGCCGCTGCGCCTCGCGAAGCGCGGCCGCGCGGACGTCGCCGGCGTAGGCGTCCAGATCAATGCCGTCGAGGATTCCGGACTCGCCCACCTTCACCGGAGGCCTCGGCCGACGGCGGGGTCCGAGAAGAATTCTTGCCTCGTCGATCAACGCGGCGTCGGCCTTGGTCCACTCGATCTCTTCGGGCGTCGCCGAACGCTTTCTCGCCAACTGCTCGAGCTCGTCGTCGCTAAAGACCCCCTTGCCCGCGGCGCGCAACAGCGCCGGAGCGCCGAACAGGTCGTGCAAGAGTTCCTGTCCCGAGAGGCGAGGCCAGATCCGCTGGAGCGATTCCTTGAACTCAGTCGTATTACGGATCATGTCCGCGAGTTCGCCGACCGCTGACACCTCGTCGTTGCCATCACGAACGAAGCGCTGGAAGTATTCCTGGGCGAGGCGGTTCGCGAGTTCGCGGCCAACTGAAGATCGACGTTGATTATGGTTGCCGGGACGTCGCTTCGCTCGTTCGACGGCTTCTTCGGTGTAGCGAGCCTTGAGCGAGATGATGGCGCGTCCCACCGGGATGCTGACGTCGCTACGCAACGGGCGCTGGCGGGTTCGCAGAGCCCGCGCGAGCAACGTGACCATTCGGACGTCGCCCTTCAACTGGTCGACTTCTTCGTTGTCGCGCCCTCGGATCTCGACGTTGGTGACCAGGCCCGAAATCGTTGACAGCGTCACGCCTGACTCGCCGAGCGACGGCAGCACGTTCTCGATGTAGTTCAAGAACAGCGGATTCGGCCCGACCACGAGGACGCCCTGACGCTCGAGGGTCGAGCGGTACGTGAAGAGTAGATACGCCGCACGGTGCAGCGCGACGGCAGTCTTTCCGGTGCCCGGACCACCCTGGACGAGCAGGACACCGGCGAGCGGACTTCGAATAATCTGGTCCTGCTCACCCTGGATCGTGGCGACGATGTCGCCCATGCGTCCGGTGCGGGCCCGGCCGAGGGCCGCGAGCAACGCGCCCGGACCACCGAGGGCGAGACCGCCTTCGACGAGCCCCTCCTCGGTCGCAGAACGAACCTCATCCTCGGGTAACTGCAGTTCGCCGTTGGCGTCCGCGAAGTACTCGTCCTCGACGCCCTGTACCTCGTGGCCGCGAATCGCGACGTGGCGACGCCTGGAGAGACCGAGCGATTCGACGCCCGTCGCGCGGTAGAACGCCTCGGCGACCGGCGCGCGCCAGTCCACGACGAGTGGGTTCAGCTGTTCGTCTGAGACCGCGAGACGGCCCACGTGGTAGGTGTCGGCGACACCGGCTTCGTCGGGCACGTAGTCGATGCGACCGAAGAACAGCGACTGATCGCCGATGGCGAGTTGGTCCAGGCGATTGAGCGCCGTACCCATGACGACGTCACGTTCGACGAGATCACCCGCGCCTCGCATGTTCGCCACCGCGGCGCTGTCACGAAGTGAGCGGGCTTCGTCACGCATGTGGTCGAGGGCCTTGAGTGCAAGATCAAGGAAGGCCTGTTCATCGGCGACCTCACGCTCGTGTGCCATAGCGACCTCTCTCTAGGCCCCGAATTGGGGTCTGTCAAGTCTAGAGGACGATCGACACCACCATCCTGGGGTCGACGAACCCTCGGTTTGTCTAAGAGCTGAGTCGTAAGTCCCCGGGCGGGGAGCTACTTCTCAGTGCCGGGCCGTGCGCAACCTTCGCGGGACGAGCAGAGCCCGGTCCGTTGGTCGATTGCGCCGTGCGCCTGGCATTGCGACGAGCAGCCCGACTGGAGTATCCAGCTGGCCTGGCGCCTTGGGCCACGACGTCAATTCGACGTCGTGGCTCCAGAGGGTGCGTTTGACTCGTCAGGGCATCTTGGTGCCCGTTGGTGCTAGGTGTTGTTGGTAAGGAGATCGCGGCCAGCAGCATCGCGGCTCTGGCGAAGTCCACGCGGGCGGTGGTGGGAACTGCGACGTCACCGTGCACGACGCACGTCCCGAGAGCCGCCGACACCAGGTCCCGGTCACCGGAGAAGCCACACGCGGCACACGCGTGCGTGCGCGTGGAGAGATCCTTCTTCGAGCTATGCCCGCAGAGGCAGTGGCTCGAGAGCGCCGTTGGTCCGGTCGCCATCTTCACGAAGCTGCCCCCGTGGCGTGCGGTCAGCGCCGCGAACTCGGCCGTGACCATGCCCGGTGCGAACGCGTGCAGTGATTTCCCCCAGCGCCGGGCCCAGTTGGTGAGATTGCAGTCCTCGATCAGCCAATCGACACCGTGGGTGGCGACCAACTGCACCGCGACCTCGTGGGCCTTGGTCTTCTTCGTGAGGCTCTGGGCACGGGCGCGTTCGCCCTGGCGCCGCCGGGTGTCGCGGTAGGCGGACGAGAGATCGTCGCGCCAGTAGGCGCGCAGGGGAACTCCGTCTGCGCGGCTGAGTCGTCCGCCGCCGGGTGTCGTGGTCACCACCTCACGCAGGCCCCTCTGCGCCCGACGTTCGTCACGCGCCGTCTGGGCCTTCGACTTCAAGTACTGACTGGTGTTGGTCGACCGGCGTGATCGTTCGACACGGCGCAGACCACGGCGGTTCTTCGCCGCCAGTGCCGCCAGCCGGTCATGCTCGCCGCCGTCGGCGCGCACCACGGTGCTCGCGAGGTCGCGCTGGTCTGTGCTGGTCGAGACCACCGAGAGGTTCGAGACGTTCACGTCCACACACGCGGTCCGGTTGGTCGGCGCTGACCCAAGCAGACCAGCGTTCCTCGGCGAGGCGTAGCCATTGGCCAGGACCAGCAGGTGCATCTCGTAGCGCCAGCCGCCGGGTTGTGAGGAGTCCTGGCGGCGCACCAGGTCGATCTTGTGCCGGGTCTCGGGGTCTCCGAGGAAGTGCGTGACGCGGTCCCACGCACCGCGGCCCTGGGGCAGTCGCACCGGGAGTTGCAGCTCGGGCTCGTGGGACTGAGGTCCGCCCGCGAAGACCAGCACCAGCGGCCCGGTGTAGGTGGACCACGTGGTCGGTCCGGGTGTGGTCATCGTTGACTGGCGTAGCACCGGGGTTCCGGCCGGTAGCGCCGCCACGTCGTGCAGTGTCCGGTGCTGATTCTTCCCGTGAGCGTAGGCGTCGAGGTGGCCCTTGAGCGTGCCGTAGAGGCGGAAGGTCTCCCACTTGTTCGTTGTCGTGTGCGAGCGGGCCCGGCCGTGGATGGTGGTGAACTTATAGGGAGCGGTGACGTGCAGCGGACCGTGACGCTTGCCGGAGTCGTCGGACCACAGGTGTCGCACGGCATCCTGGAAGACAGCGTCCGCCATGTGAGAGACCAACGCCGCCGAGACGTGCTCCATGGCCCAGCCCGAGGACCGGGCGTGATCGCGGGCCAGTGCCTCGAAGCCGTTGCGGTTGAGCCCGAGGTCCTCGGCGACGAACCTCCAGCCGAGCCCGTCGCGTTCGTCCTTGCGGGACCAGTACTCGCCACAGAGCCGTTGGGCGTCGCGCTGCAGGGCCCGGCGCAGGTTGAACATCGTGAAGTAGAGCACTTCGAGGCGACGTCGGACGTGAGCGTCCGAGGTGTCGAGGTTGAGCACGATGGTCGCCATGGGCTGGTCGCCCACGCGCCACGCGGCCTGCTTGTTCTTGCCCCGGGTGCGAGGGCTGGTGGTGGCCGTGGTTGTCACACCGTTGACTGTGCCAGACGGCCGTGACACGGCACTCGAATGGTGCCGAGGGCACGGAGTCACGGTCGTTGCGATGCGACGACGTGCCCGATACCTTCGTTCCTTCGAGATCTTCGCCCCGACACCGGGCTGTCCAGTGAGCACGCCAGAACTGGTCCGCCGGTTGTGGGCTGTCCGCCCTGACACCGGTCGGGGTCGGCCCTGGGGTCTCTCGTTTCGACCGGGTGCTGCTGACCACTCTCTATCTACGAACCAACCTGACCGAGCGCCAGTTGGCGGTGCTGTTCGACATCAGCCAGAAACAGGTGGACCGGGTGCTGCACGACCTGCTGGACCCTCTAGGCGACCTGCTCGGCTCGGCCCTCACCGACAACGTGAGCTCTGGATCGTTGATGGCACGTTGACCGCGGCGAGGGACCACACCAGGAGTGCCCTCTGCAAGAATTACCGACGATCGGTGAACGTACAGGCGGTCGTGCGACGGCGTGATCGTCGGGTTGTCGCGGTGGGTGAAGCCTGGCCGGGTAATCGAAACGACTCAGTGGTCTTTCGCGCCACGGTCGGGCCCAAGGTGACGAAACATTCGAGATTGATCGGTGACGGTGGGTACCAGGGTGTGCAAGGCGTGACGCCACCGCGCAGAGGTCCCGACGGACGAATTGTCAGGGACGAGACGTGGCGCCGATTTCGCACACGACGAGCCACCGTCGAGCACGTACTGGCCGAGCTGAAGGTGTGGTCAGTGCTTGCGGAACCGCCGGTGGAAGGGAAGTGGAATCGACCAGTCGGTGAGAGCAGTTGCCGCTTTGCACAACCTGAGGACCGAGATTAACGCGACGGCCTGAGGCTGCGCAGCTGCTTGGTGGTGCCAGCCATGTCCGTTAGGGGCTTACGACTCAACGCTTAGATTGGATTGGTTAGAAGGAGCGAAGTGAGCGACCCAGTATTCCTGAGGGCCTGCCGTGGCGAAGAGGTTTCGCACGTGCCGGTGTGGTTCATGCGCCAAGCCGGGCGCTCCCTACCCGAATACCGCGCGCTGCGCGGGACCGGTTCGATTCTCGACGCCATCGCCGACCCGGCGCTCGCTTGCGAAGTCACGATGCAGCCCGTGCGACGCTATGGGGTCGACGCCGCGATTCTCTTCTCGGACATCGTCGTTCCCTATCACGCCATTGGATTCGGCGTCGACGTGGTGCCCGGTCGAGGTCCGGTGATCGCCGCGCCTTTCGCCACCGAGAGCGATCTCGAACGACTCCGCGACCTCGAGGACGAGGACATCGCTCACGTCACGCGCACGGTCGATCTCGTCATGGCCGAGCTCGATGCCTCCACCACCCCCCTCATTGGTTTCGCGGGCGCGCCATTCACGGTCGCTAGTTACCTGGTCGAGGGCGCGCCCACCCGTGACTTCGCCATCATCAAGAGCCTGATGCATTCCGATCCAGCACTGTTCGACCGTCTGCTCGAACGCCTGGTCGCCATCACCGTCTCGTTCCTTCGAGCCCAGGTCGCCCACGGCGCGAGCGCCGTGCAACTCTTCGACTCGTGGGCCGGATCGCTCACCCGCGACGAGTACGAGCGCTTCGCTCTGCCGGCGACCCAACGGGTCCTCGCGGGCATCGCCGACCTCGACGTCCCGACGATCCTCTTCGGCGTCGGGACCGGTGAACTACTCGACCTCATGAGCCGTGCCGGCAGCTCGGTGATGGGCATTGACTGGCACGTCGACCTCGACGCCGGTCGCCGTCGCGTCGGTGATAAGCCCGTCCAGGGCAACCTTGATCCCGCCCGGTGCCTGAGCGGCGTCGAGCTCGGCGTCGAGGCGGCCCGCGAAGTCCTCGTGCGCGCCGGCAACGAGGCCGGTCATATCTTCAATCTGGGCCACGGCGTACTCCCCTCGACTGATCCCGCTGTGCTCGAAGCGGTCGTGCGCGTCGTACACGAAGAGGGAAAGGCGGGTGTGCGATGAAAACTGGCGTACTCGTCATGGCCTACGGCACCCCGACGACGCCATCGGACGTCGAGGCGTACTACACGCGGATTCGTCACGGCCGCCCCCCGACCCCCGAGTTGCTCGCCGACCTCGTACGCCGCTACGACGCCATCGGCGGCGCGTCGCCGCTCGCCCAGCGCACGGCCGACCAGGTGAAGGGCATCGCCGCCGCGCTCGAACGTGAGGTTCCCGGCGAGTTCGACGTCCGCTTCGGATCCAAGTACGAGCCCCCCATGCTCGAGGCGACCGCGGCTTCATTCCGTGACGACGGCTTCACCAAGGTCGTCGGCCTCGTGCTCGCGCCGCACTCGTCGTCGATGTCGACGGTCCAGTACATGCAGCGCGCGAAGGAGGCCCTCGGCAACGCCGTTGACTTCGTCGAGATCGCCGAATGGTACGAGGCGCCTGGGTTCCTCGAGCTGATCGGGACGCGGGTGAACGAAGCACTCGCGACGATCCCCCTCGACCGTCGCGCGACCACCGAGGTCATCTTTTCCGCCCATTCGCTACCCGAGAAGATCCTCGCCTCGAACGATTCCTACCCCGACCAGTTGCGCGACAGCGCACGACGCGCCGCCGAGTTGGCGGGCGTGGAGGCGTGGGACATCGCTTGGCAGTCGGCTGGCCGCACCGCCGATCCCTGGATCGGACCCGACATCCTCACCGTACTTCGCGCGAAGAGGGACAGCGGCGTAACCGATGTCGTTTCGTGCCCCATTGGTTTCGTCGCCGACCACCTCGAGGTGCTCTTCGATATCGATATCGAAGCCATGGCCGGTGCCCACGAGATCGGCCTCAATCTGGTGCGCACCGCGTCGCTCAATGACGATCCGAAGTTCACCGAAATCCTCGCCACCGTCGTTCGAAACGCGCTCTAGATGGCGCGCGCATCGGTCGTCATCGTCGGCGGCGGCATCGCGGGTCTCGCGGCTGCGTGGGAGCTCACGGGTGGCGCACACGGTCCCAACGAGCAGACTCCGCGCGTTGAATTGATCGAAGCCGGCGACCACCTTGGCGGAGCTCTCGTCACGACCGAGTTCGCTGGGCGCACCATCGACCTCGGCGCCGACGGTTTCCTCGCCCGCCGACCCGAAGGCGTCGCCCTCGTGAAGGAGTTGGGCTGGGAGGACAGGCTCGAGGCCATCAATGTGAGCGGCTCATCAATCTGGCTGCGCGGTGCTCTCTACGAACTGCCCACTGGCCTCGTGCTCGGCATGCCCACGAGTGCTTCGGTGCTGAAGTCGTTGAAGGGACTCTCGTGGAGAGCAAAACTCGCCGCTCGCCGCGACGAGTGGTTCCCCCGGCGCATGGTCGTGGGCGACGACGCCACGATCGGCGACATCGTGCGCACGAAGCTCGGCAGCGAACTCAGCTACCAGTTCATCGAGCCGATGATAGGCGGTATTCAGGCTGGTCGCATCGACGACCTCTCGGCGAAGTCGGTCTTCCCCGCGCTGCTCGAGGCTGCGCGAAAGGGCGGATCGCTAATGAAGGCCATCCGTCCGAAAGGCCCTGTCAACCCTGGTCCCGCCGCTCCGACGACGAGCGCTGGTCCCCTCTTCTACTCACTACTCGACGGCATGGGATCGCTGCCGATCGAACTCGCTCGACAGTTGAGCGAGCGCGGCGTCGTCATTCGAACCGGCGTGAGCGTGACGGCGTTGCGCCGTACGCCATCGGGCACCTACCCGTGGGAGGTCGACACCTCCACGACCACCACACCCGCTGACGCCATCGTCGTCGCCACGCCCGCGTCAGTGGCCGGACGACTACTCGGCGACTACGATTCCGCATTCACGCCGCTGCGTGACATTCCGTGTGCCGGAGCGGCAATGGTCACGTTCGATCTCTCGCGCACCGAGATCGAACTCCCGACGAACGGCACCGGCGTGCTCGTGCCCCTGGGCACGAAGTGGTCAGGTGAAGGTTCAATGCTGATCACCGCAATCACGTTCCTCGACCGCAAGTGGCCCCGACTCGCGCGCGAGAACGACACCGTGCTGCGCGCGCACGTCGGACGAATTGACGATGCTCGCTGGACCGAGTTGAGTGACGAGGAGTTGACCGCGCGCGTCACCAACGAACTGAAGGTTCTCCTCCCTAAGTTCGGTACGGTGACCGCCTCACGCGTTCAGCGCTGGCCCCAGGGACTGCCCCAGTACTACGTGGGCCACGACATCCTCATCGAAGCGGCGAAGGGTGCCGCGACGAGGCTTCACGTCGCTCTTGCGGGCATGGTCTACGACGGCGTCGGCGTGCCGGCGAGCGTAGGTTCGGGCCGACGGGCCGCGCGCGAGGTGCTCGACTTCGTGAAGAGCTGACTCAGCTCGCTCGGTACCCGAGCGGGGCCCGGTAGTCAGGTTTGTGCAGCACCAACTGCACGTCGGAGATATGGCGTTCGAGAAACGCGGCCTCGCAGTAGCAGAGATACATATCCCAAAGGCGCTTGAAACGCTTGTCGAAGCCCAGTGACGTGACCTCGACGGAATGCTCGTCGATGCTAGCGCGCCAGCGCACGAGCGTCTCGGCGTAGTGCAGACCAATATCGTCAAGGTCAATCAGCATCAGGTCGGTCGCGTTCGTGACCGCATCCATGATGGCGGTGACACTCGGCAGACAGCCACCCGGGAAGATCAGATCACGGATGAAATCCTCGTGGAGTTTCGCCCGATCGAAGCTCTGGCCGGCGATGGTGATCGCCTGGATGGCCATTCGTCCGTCGAGCTTCAGCAGCGATGAGCACTTCGCGAAGAACTCGTCGTATTTTCGCCAGCTGACCGCCTCGATCATCTCGATGGAGACCAACGCATCGTAGGAACCCGACAAATCCTCGTAGTGGTCGCCGAGCACGTTGATGAGATGGCTCAACCCGGCGTCGTTGATGCGACGAATGGCGGCGTGACGCTGGTTCTCCGAGATTGTCGTCGTGGTGACACGCGCGCCGTAGCGAGTGGCCGCATGCATCGCAAAGCCGCCCCAGCCCGTACCAATCTCGAGCACGTGGTCCTCCGGGCCCAACTGGAGCTTTCGACACAGCCGGTCGAACTTCTCGACCTGCGCGTCGTACAGCGACGTCGTCTCGTCCTCGAAGATGGCGCACGAGTACGCCATGGTCTCGTCGAGCATGATCGCGAAGAAGTCATTCGACAGGTCGTAGTGTGCGTGAATGTTCTCGCGGTCCCTCGCCTTCGAGGGTTTCTTGTTCGACATCAACGCCCAGGCGAAACCTCCGCGCTTCGCGAGCCGGTCGAGCCGCGTGCGCGACGGCTGGGTGGTCCGGAACAGGTAGCGCACGAGCGCGGTCATGTCCGAGGTGTCCCACAGCCCGTTCACGTAGCTGCGACCCATGCCCCTGGAGCCACCGAAGACGAACGCCGCGTAGGCGCCTCGGTCGCGCACCGTCAGATCCGCCACCAGCTCCCCGCGACCAATCGTCCGCTCGGTGTGATGATTGCCCCAGCGTTCCACCACGCGCAACGTCCCGATACCAGTCAGCGACTTCTTGTCCACCAGCCGCAAGAACAACCGACGGGCAAGCGCCTCGAAGCGCTGGCGCTTGAGCGGCAGGAAGTCCTTCGGGACAACGGTGACCTCAGCGGACTCGGACATCGTCGGTGCCTTTCGGGCTGGAAGCGCAGTACGCGACGTACTCACCCTTGGCGCTGAAGGTGCGCACGTGGGCGCCTCGATGCTTCTCGCGCTCGAAGAGCTTGGCGCCGCGGTGATGACTCAGGAGATACGCGGCACTCAGCCCGCGTTCACCCTCTCCTATGACGGCAATCTTCACTCTCGAATCCTCGATCAGGCGAACGTCGCTCGGCTAACACCGACGAGCCTACGGCGAGCACCGAGAGTTTGGCTAGAGGTAGTAACCAGAATGGATGTAGATGCACGGCACGCCTTCGCTGACGTACATGGCGTGATTCTTCGGGTCGTCGTCGAGGGCCAGACGGATATCGAAGCCGTGCTCAATGAGGTCATGCAGCGCCCCGCGCTTGAACTCGTCGACTCCCGAGTAATCGCCGTATTCGCGCATGATGAGTACGTCCCAGCGGATACCGTAGCGCTCGAGCCACGCGAGCGTGTGCGGCTGGACGCGCCTGGGGCGTCCCGTGAGCAGGACGATGGAGAGCGAACCGTCGAGCAGCTCGAGCAGTCGTTCGATCTCGTCGATGATCGGGTCGTCGCCGCAGGCGTCAAAGAAGCTGCGCCAATCGCCCCAGTCCAAAAAATGCTGGCGCCCGGCGGCGTCGGCGAGGACCCCGTCAATGTCGAAGATGACGGCGCGTCCCGGCGTGAGTGATTGATCACGCCAGTGCCAGTTTTCTCGTAAGTAGTCCGATGTCATGTGATTATGGGCCCGCGGCGTTCACCGGGGTGATGTCTGCGAGACTAGACCCGTGGGAGCGACCGACCGACAAACGCTACCGATTCCGTACGGACACCATGTCTACGTGGTGAGCGACCTCTCGCTCTCGCCCACCACTGACGCGGCGAGCCGACCGGTTCGCGAATTCATCGACCTGCTGGGCGATATCGACGACGCAGCCGTCATCGTGGTGGCGGGCAACCTGTTCCACCCCGACGAGACCGCCGACCTCGCCAAGTTCATCGACGCGACGTTCGCCGCGCTGCCCTCCCTTCGCGACGAGATCATGGCGTTCTGTGCGAAAGAGGGCCACCGCCTCTTCGTCCTTCCGGGCAGCGACGACCAAGAACTACGCACCAACGAAGGTGCCCAGGACCGGATTGAGTCATTGGGCGCCGTGCTGGCGAAGGATCTCATCCTCCAGGTGGCGACCGCCGACGGTGTACGCGACCTCGCCGTGGCGGCGGGCACCAGCTACGTGGACGTGGGGCTCGCCGACGAGGGCGACCGCGCCGACGCCGACCGCCTCGAAGACCCGCTCTCGCTCTCGCGCTTCGTTTCGTCGCGAGTGCTCTACCGTCGACTCGGCGCCTGGGTCTGGCTCGGAGTACTCGTCATGATCGGCTTCGACCTCTTCAATTCGATCGCCAAGGTCATTACTCACTTCACCCACCACCACTACAAGGTGCACGCGCCCCACACCACGACTTTCTGGGGCAACCTGATGGTGAACGTGCTCTTCATCGTGGTCGTCGAGGCCATTGTCGTCGCCTGCGCCGGTCTGATCGTTCGTCGTCGCTTCGAGAGCACGTCGAGCGAGAGTGGCGCATCGGCGCTCTCAGAACCACTCGCCAATACCAATATCGACGATGTCGATGCTCTCGAGTTCGCTCGTCGCATCGGCGAACGCGGGGGGGCCGGTGCCATCGTCGGCGGCGCACCACGTCCAGCCCTCGCGTTCCTCGACCGCGGGGTCTGCGCCTCGCCCGGCCCTTCGCGCACTGTCGTCATCGAGCAGCGGGGCCGATTCGGTCTCCCGCCGGTCTTCGGTTCGGTCGAACGCCTCGGTGTCGTCGAACTCGAAGCCGCGAGCACCGTCCAGGTCCGGCTCTACGCTGGTCAGTCGCCGCGTCGGCGCGGGACGCTGCTCGAGCTGCTCGTGGGCGGCCAGCCCCTGCAACCGCCGCCTTCGTTGCATACGACAACCGTGGGATCGTGGCCGTCGGGCAATCCGTTCCCGGTGACCGTCGAACGCCTCGCCGAGCAACGCCGTCAACGGAGCGTGCGCCGCTGGGCCGGCGGCCTGCTGTTCCTCGACGGACTCGTGAATATCGCGGTCACGGCATCGCCGCCGCTTCGTAGTCGGCTGCACCTGGTCTTGAGCGTGCTGCCGCTCGGCGTCGCCAAGTCCGCGGCCGCTCTGACGGCGCTGGCGGGCATCGCGATGATCATGATGGCCCGAGGCGTTCGGCGCGGTCAGCGGCGAGCCTGGTTCTTCGCGGTGGCGGCCCTCTCGTTCACTGTTGTCACCCACCTGGCCCGCGGCGGCAGTCTCTTGTCTCCCCTGATAGCCGTGGCGATTCTCGTGCTCCTGATCGTGCGTCGCCAGTACTTCCAGGGCACCACCGACCGCTCGAGCCTGCAGGCGGCCCTGCCACGCCTCGGGCTCATCGCGGGCATCTCGGTCGTCGCCGCGACCATCGGAATCGAGGCGTCGGCACGCCATCAACTGCCGAGCCTCGGGGTCGTACTCGTCGCGTGCATCGAGCGACTGGTGGGCCAAAGCAATATCGCCCTGCCCGACCGGGTGAGCGACTTCATCAACCCGACATTGCTCACGATCGGCGTGGCACTCCTCGTCTCATTGTCCTACTTACTGACCCGCCCGGTCGTCGACCGACGGCTGTCGCACGGTGCGAACAGCACCGAGCGCCGGTTCGCTGAACTACGCGCCAGAGAGATCGTGCGCCGCCACGGTCGAGGAACACTCGACTACTTCGCCCTGCGCGACGACAAGCAGTTCTTCTTCTTTCGCGACTCGCTCGTCGCCTACGCCGTCTACGGCGGTGTCGCGCTGATCTCGCCCGACCCGATTGGACCCGAAGCCGAGCGCACCGAGGTGTTCAGCGCCTTTCGCGCCTTCTCGGAGGCTCGGGGTTGGACCATCGGTGTCATGGGGGCCGGCGAGGACTGGCTGTCGATCTACCATGCGGCGGGCATGCACTACCTCTACATCGGCGACGAGGCGATCGTCGACTGTCAGAACTTCTCGCTCGAGGGCGGCAAGATGAAGGGCCTGCGCCAAGCCTGCACGCGGCTCGCCCGCCACGGTTACACCGTGGAATTCATCGACCCCTCCTCCATCGACCCCGGCAAGGTTACCGATCTGCTCGATCTCATCTCGTTGCTGCGCCGAGGCGAAGGCGAACGCGGCTTCTCAATGATGCTCGGACGCCTGTTCAACCCGAAGGACAAGGGCCTCCTGCTCACAATCGTGCACGGACCCGATGGCAAGCCCGCTGCGGTGTGCCAGTTCGTGCCGTCGCCCGCAATCAATGGCTATTCGCTCGACATCATGCGTCGCGACCCCGGGGACCACCCGAATGGACTGATCGACTTCGCGCTCTGCTCGACGATCCAATACCTCGCGGACCAGGGCGCCAAGGGTCTCAGCCTCAACTTCGCGGCCTTCCGGTCGGTGCTCGAGGGCGAGAAGGGCGATGGGACGTTCACTCGTGTCGAGCGATGGGCCCTCAAGCGACTCTCGGGGGTGCTGCCCATCGAATCGCTGTGGACCTTCAATTCGAAGTACCACCCCACCTGGCTGCCGCGCCACGTGGTCTATCCGGCCGCCGAGAGCTTCGTTCCCGTCGTGGCGGCGATCCTTCGCGCCGAGTCCATCACCGAGATCCCCGTGATTGGGCGATTCCTCGCGAACGACCCCTCCAACCGGCCGGGCACCGTAGTGCCCGATGAGGTTCTTGAGGCGGCGCGGGCCGTCGACGAAGTGTCGCCCCGCTAAATGCGGGCGGAGATCGCGCGGGCCAGTTTCGCGGCGGCGGCGGGCTCGAAGTAGAGGAACAAAGAGGGCTCGACGAGTTCGAGTTCCATCAGCGCCCAGCCCTCGGGAGTGTCCACGATGTCGACGCGCGAGTACAGCAGGTCCTTGAAGTCGAGTCCGGCGAGGACCGCTTCAGCGAAGACAATGGCGTCGGGCTCGGCCACGGCGACTGACATCTGCTCCCAGCGGAAGATCTTGTTGCGGTCGAGGTCGGACACATTGAGCATCGCGGCCTTGGTCATCGCATGGCTGAACTCGCCATCGATGAAGACCAGCGCGCGCTCGCCCACCTCGTCCACCGAGGTGATGTAGGGCTGGATCAACACGTCGCGTCCCTGGGCGTGTAGACGCTCCACGTGGGCCGACGCTCCCTCGGTCTCGTAGGCCTTGTATCGCGCGGCGTCCATCGAACCGGCACCGACAGTCGGCTTCACGACGAAGTCGGCCTTCGGAAACTGGGGGCTCGTGCCCACGTCGCAGAAGAACGAGGTCACGACGCGGTGCCCACGCGTCGCCATGTCACCCAGATAGTGCTTGTCCGAGGAGTAGCGCACGACCTCGTAGGGGTTCCACAGACGAGGCACGTCACGGGCCCACAGGAGGAACTCCTCGCGACGCGACGCGTAGTCCCAGGTGGAGCGGATGACCGTCAGTTCGTACGAATCCCAGTCGACCACCGGGTCGTCCCAGACGCACAGGAGGGCATCGTGACCCTCGTTGGCCAGAGCGGTGAGCAGCAACGGCGAGTCGGGGTCGACGTTCTCACCCCCGCAGGTGGCGATCGCTATCTTGCTCACGGGGTGAAGAGAACGGTGGCGTGCTGGGCGAGGGTCGCGAGCGGACCGGGCCAGACACCGAAGACCAGCGTCATCGCGACGCCCAGGCCAATAACGAGACCGGTGGCGCGCGGCACGACGATTCGTGTCGCCTCAACCGAGTCCTCGTCGTAGAGAGCCATGGTCCAACGCAGGTAGAAGAATGCGGCGATCGCGGCCGAGAGCAGTGCGATCAGCGCCAGAACGCCGCCGCCAGCGTCGAGCGCGGAGGCGAGCACGGCGTACTTGGCGTAGAAGCCGGTCGTGAGCGGTGCACCCAACTGGGAGAGCAGCAACACGGCGAGCGAGGCGCCCAGCCAGGGCTGGCGCCTCGCGAGACCGCGGTAGCCCTCGATCGAGTGGTTCTCGTCGCCGAGTCCCCCGACGAGGGTCACGATGGCAAACGTGGCGACGACGGTGGGCGCGTAGGTCATGATGTAGAAGAGCGTGCCGGCGATACCGCGCACGGTGCCTGCCCAGACGCCGACCAGGATGAATCCGGCGTGATTGATCGACGAGTACGCGAGCATGCGTTTGGCGTTGCGCTGGACGAGCGCGAGACTCGCACCGACCACCGTCGTGAGCACGATGAGTACCCACAGGATTGGACGCCAGGTGTCCATCTGAGTGCCGAGCGCCGAGATGAGCACGCGTACCAGCGCGGCGAAGGCGCCGACTTTGACGACCGAGGCCATGAAGCCCGTGACGGGTGTGGGCGCGCCCTCGTAGACATCCGGCGACCAGAGGTGGAATGGCACCGCGGCGACCTTGAAGGCGAAACCGACGAGCAGAAGCGCGCCACCGGCGTACAGCAGACCCGGGTGCAGCAGTGTGTTCGCACCGAGGAAGTACGAGATCGATGAGATGTTCGTGGAACCAGTCGCACCGTAGACCAGGGCCGCACCGTAGATGAAGATCGCGGACGCGAAACTGCCGAGCAGGAAGTACTTCAGCGCGGCTTCCTGGGACGCCGCACGCTGGCGGTCGAAGGCGACCAGCACGTAGAGTCCGATCGACAGTATCTCGAGGCCGAGGAAGATCACGACCAGGTCGTTCGCCTGGGTCATCAATACGGCACCAGCGGTCGCACACAGCGCCAGGATCTGGTACTCGACGCTAGAAATGCGTTCACGGGTGGCCCAGTCGTGCGACACGAGCGAGGCCATGAGCAGGCTCACCGCGATCACCGCGGTCGCGATGACCGAGAAGCCGTCCAACGTGATCGCGTGGGCGATGGTCGTCGTCGGGCCCGACTTGTCTATGGAGCGCCACTGGAAATAGGTGACCACGAGCACGGCGAGCGACGCCGCCACCGTGACCGTGGTCGCGGCGATGTTCGAGACCTTGTCACGCACGAGCGAGGTCGCGAAGAGCAGCACGAGGGCCGCTCCGAAGAGGACGAGTACGGGCAGGATCGCCAGGTAGTGGATTTGGGGGATCTGAATCGTCACTTGTTCACTCCGCTCGGAGCCACGTGCTCAATCAACTGCTGAACCGACGGCGAGATGCGGTCGAGCACGGGCTTTGGAAACACACCGAGCACGACGATCAGCACCACGACGGGCACGAGGACCCAGCGCTCCTTGGTGCTCGCATCCTCGATCGCGGCGTTCGCACCGACTGCGCGTCCGTGAAAGACCCGCTGGTAGGCCCAGAGGAGGTACACCGCTGCGGCGACGACGCCGAAGGTGCCAACGACGCCCCACCAGGTGTGCGTGGCGAACGTGCCGATGAGGATCAGGTACTCCGAGATGAAACCGGACAGGCCCGGCAGACCAATGGACGCGAGCATCACGACCATGAAGATACCGGCGAGCACCGGCGCGGGACCCTGGAGACCGCTGAAGTCCTTGATGGCGATACTGGCGCGTCGCTTCTCGATGAAGCCAATGATGAGGAAGAAGCCGATCGTGATGACACCGTGGTTGAACATCAACAGCACCGCGCCGACCATGGCGATCTTCGAGCCGGTCATGACGCCCAACGTGATGAAGCCCATCTGGGCGAGCGAGGAGTAGGCGACGAACCGCTTGAGGTCGAGCGCCATGCAGGCAACGGCCGATCCGTAGAGGATACCGATCACGGCGAGGGTCATCACCCAGGGGCGCGTGTCAGGTAGCGCCAGCGGGAAGAGACCCACCGCGAAGCGCAACAAACCGTACGAACCAAGCTTGGCGAGCAACGCCGACAACTCGATTGAGCCGGCCGTGGGGGCCTCGGCGTACGTGATGGGCGACCACGTGTGCAGCGGCCAGATCGGCGACTTCACCGCGAAGGCGAGGGCGAAGGCGATGAACAGCCAGATCGAGGCGCCGTGGCTCAGCGAGGTCGACGACAGCGTGCCGTAGGCGAAGGTCAGTGCCCCACCGGTCTGGTGCTGGTGCACGAAGCCCAAGTACATGATGCCGATCAGCAGGAACGCCGAGCCCGCGAACGTGTAGATGAAGAACTTGAGCGCGGCCTTGGAACGTTCGACGCCACCCCACTGCGAGATGATGAAGTAGCACGGGATGAGCGTCAGTTCGAAGAAGATGAAGAACTCGAGTAAGTCGTGCGCCACGAAGCTGCCCATCGTGAACGACGTGAGGAGCAGGAGCCACGCGACGAAGGCCGGCTCACGACGCTTGTCGCGAGCGCCGAGCAGGGAGAGCAGCACGACGAGCGCGGTCAAGACCACCATCAACATCGAGATGCCGTCGAGGGCGACGTCGTAGGCCAGGCCGAACGGCGCGGACAGCACGTGGCGCATTGCGAAGTCGAAGGTCTGGGCGCCCCTCACGTGGTCGTTGTACATGAAGGCGACGACCAGCGCCAGCACCATCTCGATGACGGCGGTGACGACTGCGACCCCGTAGGCACGTCCTTGGGTCTTTCGAGAGAGCATCGCGAGCGCGGCGCCCACCAACGGGACGACGAGAAGCGCGGAGAGCCAAAGTGACGAATGCATGATCAACCAACCCTCGCCACGAGATAGACGACAATGACCGCGACACCGAGCAGGGTGACGAGCGCGTAGTGGCGAACGAAGCCCGACTGGATCTTGCGCACACCGTCGGCGCTGCGCCGGATACCAACCGCCAGACCCGTGACGCCCCCGTCGACGACCTTGTCCTCGACGACGGTGTCAGTGAATGCAGCGCCCCTGGTGAGCGGACGGCCAATCGTTGCGTCATAGAAGTCGTCCCAGTGCCAGACGTGCTCGAAAAAGGACGACTCGTAGCGCTTGGACTCGGAGATTCCGCGCCAGATGGTGAACGCGGCGAAGAGGCCGATCACGGCGGCCGCGATGTCCACGAGGGCGAGTCCGGTCTGGGCGAGGGTGCTCTGCGCGACACTCGGCACCACGTACCCGAAGGTCGGGGCGAGGAAGCCGGCGAGCGAGTCGTGGTGGATCC
>PKWW01000054.1 GCA_003132165.1 Acidimicrobiaceae bacterium
ATTTGACGTGAGGCAACGGGGTCCGGCGTAGGATTGCGGGGTGCCGCCAATCACCAACCCGCAATTTTCGTGGCACCATCTGAATCAATGGCACCTGGGGGTAATCCCCCTCGCGCTCCTGATTGGCGCGGGTGTTGCCTACACTCTCGGAGCGCGGCACGCGACCGGGTGGAGCCGTAATCGCAGTGTCTGGTTCTGCCTCGGTCTCATCGTGACCTTCCTCGCAACCCAGTCGGTCATTGGCGTGTACGACATGGAGTACTTCAGTGACCACATGATTGAGCACCTCCTGCTCATCATGGTCGCCGCCCCCCTCTTCGCGCTCAGTGCGCCGCTTGACCTCGCTTACGGGACGGGTCCTGCCTGGGTCCGCACTTTCCTCGACAGTCGTGTGATGAAGGTCATCACCCATCCGCTCTTCGCATTCGCGGCGTACTTCGCATTCATCCCGGTCGCCCACCTGACCGGTCTGTTCCAAGAGATGATGGAGCACGAATGGGTGCACCACCTCGAACAGATCGGTTTTCTCCTCGTTGGCTACCTCTTCTTTCGCGTCGCTTTCGGACTGGAGCGCGGCATCACGATCCACCGGGGGCTTCGCCTCGTCTACGTCATGGCTGCGGTCCCGGTTGACACTTTCACCGGCTTGGCGCTCGTGATGTCGGCGAACCTCCCCTATCGCGGCTACGGCTCAATGTCGCCCACGGGTTCGACGAAGTCCTCAATCCTCGTGAATTACCACTTAGGCGGAGCCATTATGTGGATTGGCGGTGACGCGCTGATGTTGCTCGCGTGCATCCCAATCGCCGCAGCGTGGGTGAAATGGGAGACCATTCGAACCCGCGAACTCGATCTCGAACTCGACGCCCAGGGTCTCTAGCCCTACAGCAATCCCGCGTTGATGGCCATCTCTTCGAGGTCGCTTTCGGGACGTGCGCCTAGGTGCGTGATGATTTCTCCTGCGCACAGCGAACCCAACTCGGCGGCTTCGACGGGATCAGCGCCGAGCGCGAGACCATAGAGGAATCCCGACGCGAACATGTCGCCCGCGCCATTCTGGTCGACCACGTGCTCGACTTCGTGCGCGGGCACGCTTACGACACCACTAACGGTGGCGACGTCGGCACCGCGCGCTCCGCGGGTCACGACGGCGAGCATGCCGAGTTCTTCGAGCGCACTAAAAGCCTGCTCCAGCGAGCCCACCTGGAAGAGCGAAAGTATCTCGGTCTCGTTGGACAAGAGCACGTCGACGTCATTGGTGACGAGTTCGAGGAAGTCGCGGCGATGACGATCGACGCAGAACATGTCCGAAAGCGAGAGCGCAACCATCGAATCATGCTCGTGGGCGAAATTGACGACCTTGCGGATCGCCTCCTTCGCCGGCGGCAGGTCGAAGAGATAGCCCTCGACGTAGGTGATCTCGGAACGCGCGATGAGAGCCTCTTTGACGTCGTCGATGTGCAGTTGGTTGGAGGCACCGAGGTACGTGGCCATGGTGCGCTGCGCATCGTCGGTGATGAACACATGACAGCGTCCCGTCGCGCCCTCGTCACTCTTGGCGATGGCTAGATCGAGTTCCACACCCATCGATCGCAGATCGTGAGTGAATCGCTCGCCGAACTCGTCGGCGGCGACCTTGCCGATGTAGCCGCACGTGCCGCCGAGCGCGGCGACCCCGGCGATGGAGTTCGCAACCGAGCCGCCCGACATTTGAATTGTCGGGCCCATTGCGTTGTAGAAGGTCTGCAACTGGTCCTCTTGGATCAGCGACATCGCCGCCTTGGTGAGCCCGAGTTGGTGGAAGACCTCGTGCGAATCCTGGGTGATGATGTCGAGCATGGCGTTACCGATGCCGGTGACGGCGAGACGACTGGGGCCAGGCTTGACGCGCAGTGATACGGGTGTCGGCGGATTTGTCACTTAGCGAGCGTAGAAGATTTAGCCCTAAGGTGGCGACTTATGAGTTCCAATTCCAACCCTTACCGCCTAAATCGCAACGTCCTTCCCTCGGCCTACCGGATCTTCCTGACGCCGGACCTCGAAGCCGCGACCTTCGCCGGGCGGGTCGAAATCGACGTCACAATCGTTGAATCAGCCTCACAGCTCACTTTGCACGCCATTGAACTGGACCTGGGAGCGGCATCGTTGTACACCGATGCCACGACCTATCGCTCGGCGGCCCCGACATTCGACGAGACCTACGAGACCGCCACGTTCAACTTCGACGACGCCCTGCCGACCGGTCCAGCCACCATCGAGATCGCCTTCACGGGCATTCTGAACGACCAGTTGCACGGTTTTTACCGCTCGACTTTCACCGACGCGTCGGGAACGACTCACACGATCGCGACCACCCAGTTCGAACACTCTGATGCCCGACGGGCCTTCCCGTGCTGGGACGAGCCCTCGTTCAAAGCGACGTACCAGGTCAATCTCACGGTGCCCAGCCACCTCGCCGCGTACTCCAACTCGCCCGAGACCACGAACACCGATCTAGGCAACGGCCAGCGCACGGTCAGCTACGCGCCGACGATGAAGATGTCGACGTACCTCGTGGCCTTCGTCGTCGGCCCCTTCGAAGAAACCCCGGCGCTCGACGTCGACGGCACCCCGCTTCGCATTGTCTACCCCATTGGCAAGGGTCACCTCGCCGCTCTCGCGCTCGAGTCGGGCGCTTTCGCGCTGCAGTTCTTCGCCAACTACTTCGATATTCCCTACCCGGGCGACAAGCTCGACATGGTCGCTATCCCCGACTTCGCCTTCGGGGCCATGGAGAACCTTGGTTGTGTCACGTACCGCGAGACCGCGCTCCTCGTCGACCCCGCCTCGGCGTCGCTCGCTGAGATGCAGCGCGTTGTCGAGGTTGTCGCCCACGAGATCGCCCACATGTGGTTCGGCGACCTGGTCACCATGGAATGGTGGGAGGGCATCTGGCTGAACGAGGCTTTCGCCACATTCATGCAGGTCCTGTGCGCCGACGCCTTCCGACCCCAGTGGAAGATGTGGGTCGGCTTCGGTGTCGATCGCGACGCCGCCCTGCAGATCGACGGACTCCACTCGACCCGTCCGATCGAGTACGAGGTCATCTCCCCCGATGACACGCGCGGTATGTTCGACATCCTGACCTACGAGAAGGGCGGCTCCGTACTTCGAATGCTCGAGCAGTACCTAGGCGGCGAGACCTTCCGTGACGGCATTCGCCACTACTTGCGTAAGCACAGTTACGCCAACACCGTCACGACCGACCTCTGGGACGCGCTCGAAGAGACGTCGGGCCAACCGGTGCGCGCCATGATGAACACCTGGATCCTCCAGGGCGGTCACCCACTTGTCACGCTGGCGAACGGCTCGATCAGCCAGCAGCCCTTCGCCTACGGCCAGGCCAGCGGCGCGAGCGCCATCGGCTCTTCTTGGCTGGTGCCAGTTCTTACGCGCTCGCTCGACGGCGGATCGACGAGCCGCCACCTTTTGGCTGATCAGCCCCTCGAAGTCACTGACGCGCTGCCTGTCGTGCTGAACGCTGGAGGTTCGGGTGTATTCCGTTCCCGGTACGGCGCCACCGAACTCGCCGCCATCGCGTCGCGCATTGGTGAACTCGAAGAGCTCGAACGCGCGACACTGGTCGCCGACAGCTGGGCCTCACTCTTCGCGGGTCAGATCAAGTGGAGTGACTTCTACGCCATCGCCAAGGGACTCGGTGATCAGGATGAGCCCACCCCGTGGGGCACCGTCGCCACCGCCGTAGATTTCGTCAGCCGCGCCATCTCCGACGACCAGCGCGCCACACTCATTGACTTGGTGCGTGAACTATTCACGGCCCAGTTCGAACGACTCGGTTGGGACGCGAAGCCGGGCGAAAGCGACCTCACCCCTCAGATGCGCGCCATCGTGCTCGGGGCGCTCGGCGTCGCCGGACGCGACGAAGCAATCCGTGCTGAGGCGGTGCGACGCTTCGAAGCCAACGTGCTCGACGGCGACCTCGCGAGGACGATTCTTCGCATCGTCGCCGACCAGAACCGTCCCGGTGACTACGAGACTTTCCTCGACCGATACCACCACGCAGCAACACCCCAGGAGGAGCAGCGCTACCAGTGGGGCCTCGCTGACTTCAGTGACGAGACCATCGCGCTCGACGCCGCCGACAAGTGCTTCAGCGAATTCCGCAATCAGGACGCGGCGATCGTGCTCGGCATCCTGTCACGAAACGCGACGACCGGACCCGCCGTGTGGAAGTACGTCACGAAGCGCTGGAACGATGCGATGAAGGACTTCCCTCTCAACTCGCACTCGCGTCTGGCGCTCGGAGTCCCCTACTTCTTCCAGAGCGAGACATTCGCCAACGAGGTGGCCGCGTTCCACACCGCGCACCCGCTCGGCGGTGAGCAGCGCACGATTGAACAGCAGATCGAACGTATGCGCGTCGGTCTCAGTTTCGCCAGCGCCATGCGCCAACAGTTCTAGGTTGACACAGTGAATCTGGGAACATTCCTGGGGATCTTCGTCCTCATGTTCCTCCTGGAGCTACCCGATAAGACGATGATCGCGACAATCGTCATGAGCACCCGCGCACGACCGACCTCGATCGTCATCGGCGCGTCGGCGGGCTTCATCGTCCAGATGGGTATCGCCGTGCTCGCCGGAAGCCTCCTCACGCTGCTGCCCGTGCACGTGAAGGACGCGGTGGTCGGGCTGCTCTTCCTCGGGGGCGCCGCCTACTTGCTCTTCACCCCCGAGGACAAGGCCGAGGCCGAAGGTACCCGCGAGGGCGAAACCGAGAAATCAGCGACGCGCTGGCGAGAGATACTCACCGCCTTCACCGTCATCTTCATCGGCGAGTTCGGGGACCTCACCCAGATCCAGGCCGCCAACTTCAGCGCCAAGACCCATCAGCCGCTTGAAGTGTTCATCGCCTCGTCGTTGGCGCTCATCACGGTCTCCTTCGTCGGCGCCTACGGCGGACAGCTCTTGCAGCGCGTAGTGCCACTGAAGAAGATCCGCCTCGCCGGCGGACTCGTCTTCGCCGGGCTCGGCGTGTACACCATCGTGAAGTTGTTCGTCTCGTGAGCCGCCGCGAAGAACTCCTGGCCTTCGCCGACACCGTCAAGGGATTCATGCCGAGGAATGAAGGCCTCGCCCTGCACCACTACGCCCTCGAACACTCCTCAGTGGGCTCGGCGACCTGGCTCGAAGTGGGCGCCTGGTGCGGAAAATCCGCGGTCTACCTGGGCAGCGCCGCCGAAGAGACCGGCTCGGTGTTGTATTCACTCGACCACCACCACGGTAGCGAAGAGAACCAGGCGGGCTGGGAGCATTTTGACCCGGCGCTCGTCGATCCGCACGACGGAAGGTTGAACACCTTGCCCACGTGGCAGCGCACCATCGCCGACGCCCGGCTCGAGGCGACGGTACTGGGCCTCGTCGGCCCTTCGCTCGTCGTTGCTCGACATTTCGCCCAGCCGCTCGACATCCTCTTCATCGATGGAGGGCACGGCCACGACGTGGCGTGGGCCGACTACGGGGCGTGGACCCCAAAGGTCGTCGTCGGCGGTCTGCTCATGATCCACGACGTCTTCGAGAACCCCGCCGACGGCGGGAGGCCACCGTTCGAGATCTACGTGGCGGCACTCGAGAGCGCGCGGTTCATCGACGTTGCCGCCGAAGGTTCGCTACGCGTCTTGACGCGAGTGAACTAACGGCTCGTCGCGAGTGGACAGCCCGACTCGGCGAGGTCGAGTGGCATCGGCAACTCCCCGTGGCGGAACAGCCCCGCCGCCGGTGACGACGAGGTCAGCGCGTCGGCCGCCAAAATGATCGCCGCAGCGGTGTACGACGTGGTCTCGTGGTCCGGGAACGTCACCTTCTCGGGATAGGCGATGCCCGTCCAGTACGCCCCGTCCTCGCGGCGGTGGCGTCGGGTGCAACTGAAAAGGTCGAACGCCTGAGTCGTGAGTCCCAGTCCGTCGAGGGCGAGGACACACTCCGCCGTCTCCGCGGCGGTCACCCAGTCATTGGTCGACACGCAGCGAACGCCGTGACCGTCCATCACGTGGCGTTCCCAACCGTCGTTGATGCGTTTCTCGCCCGCTTCACCTTTGAGCGCGCCCGAGAAGATCGGGTAATACCAGTCCATGGCGAATTCGTTCTTCGGCGCAAAGGCTCCGGGGTGATTCGCGACCGCGTGACCAAGACGCCCGGCGGCGAGTTCCCACGCGGGCTTGTGGTGACCAAGGCGCTCCGCCAACGCCACGGCGCAACGCAGCGAGTGAAAGATCGACGACGAGCCCGTCAGCAAGGCGTACGACTCCGCTCGACCCGTAGCGTCGAGCGACCAGCGGATGGTGCCGTCGTCCAACTGCCAGCGCAGCACAAAGTCCGTAGCGCGCTCGACGTGGTCCCACATGCTCTGGGCGAAGTCGATGTCGCCGGTCGCGAGCAGGTAGTGGTAGACGCCCGTGGCGACGTAGGCGCATACGTTGGTGTCGAGCCGGGCTTCTTTGACGCCGCCACCCAAGTAGTAGTTGAACCAGCTGCCGTCACCCATCTGAGTGCTGGCGAGCCAGCCGTACGCCGCGCGGGCCTCGTCGCGGTAACCAGTGACCGTGAGCGCCATCGCGGCTTCGACGTGGTTCCACGGATCACAGTGACCACCGGGGAACCAGGGGATCTGACCGTTCGAAACTTGCAGCGACGCAATGTGCGCGGCCGTGATCGAGAGCTCCTCGGCGCTGACGATGCCCGGCACACCGGCCATGAAGTTCACGGTCGTGCTCACGTGGGCTTCACCAAGTACTCGACGATCGACTTCCCGATCAATGGCGCGAGGACACTCTCCATCGCCCGGGTGGTGCGCGGGGCTTTCATGATGTCCCACACGAGCAAGCGGTGATACGTGCGCACGAAGACGTTCTCGTCGTTGGTGGTGCCGACGAGGCACTTGAGCCACCAGTAGGGACTGTGTAGTCCGTGGGCGTAGTGGTGACCGGTCACGCGCATCCCGACCGAACTGAGTCGCGACTCGAGGACTGACCTACGGTAAATGCGGATATGGCCACCGGGGACGTTGTGATACGCGTCCGAAAGGGCCCAGTTGATGACCTCGGGACCGTATCTCGGCACGGTGATCGCCATCGTGCCGCCGGGTCGCAACACGCGCGCGAGCTCTCGCATCGCGGCGACGTCGTCGGGTATGTGTTCGAGGACCTCCGAGCAGATGACTCGGTCGAAGGAGCCGTCGGGGAAAGGAAGGTGCAGCGCGTCGCCCTGCACGGCCGCCGTGTTGAGGGCGCCGGCCGCGAGCTCGCCCGCTTCGACCATCGCGGCGAAGGTCGCGGCGACTCCCTCCACTTCATCACGCCCGGCGTCGAGAGCAACGACATTTGCACCGCGTCGGGCGGCCTCGAACGCGTGACGGCCGAATCCGCAGCCCAAGTCCAGGATCTTGTCGCCACTGGCGAGGCCGAGCTTGTCGTAGTTGGCCGTCAGCATCAGTCGAAATCCATCGAGGCGGGAAGCGGTTTGCCACTCAGGATCGTGTCGTAACACGCGGCGGTTCCTCGGGCGGTCACCTGCCAAGTGAAGCGCTCGATGACTCGCTGGCGTCCATTGGCGCCGAGTCGCTGCGCGAGCGCGGGGTCGTCCAGCAACTTTCGGATTGCGCTGACGAGCGCGTCGGGATTATTGGGTTCGACTAAAAGGCCCGTCTCACCACTCGTGCCGACGACCTCGGGTAGCGCGCCACCGGTCGTGGCGACGACGGGCACCCCGCAGCTCATCGCCTCAATGGCGGGCAACGAGAATCCTTCATAGAGACTCGGCACGATCGCGACCTCGGCTTCGCCGTAGAGACGCGCGAGTTCCTCGTCCGAGACACCCGAGATCGTGGTGACGATGTCGTTCAGGCCGAGACGGTCCATCGTGATAGCCACGCGGCCCTTGGCCTTGGGCTTTCCGATGATGACCAGGTCGATGTCGCGCTCGATTCGCAACTTCGCGATCGCCTCGAGCAGCGGCACGAGACCCTTCATCGGCACATCCGAGCTCGACGTCACCATGAGGCGACCCTTCTTCTTCACGACGTCGTCGTAAGGTCGAAACACAGTGGGATCGACGCCGACCGGCACGACCGTCAAACGGTCGAGAGGTACCTGCATTTGCGCGTTGATGTCAATCCTCGAGTTGTGCGAAACGGTGAGCACTGCGGGCAACTGCTTGACGACGCGCACCTGCATGCGAAGGAAACCGAACCAGCGTCGCGTGGTGAACCTCTTCCACGGACTGCCGGCGTGGTCGAGCGCGATCGAGCGGTCAACGGTGATCGGGTGGTGCAGCGTCTCGAGCAACGGCCAACCGCTCTTGTGGAGTTTGAGGATACCCGGCCCCATGCACTGGTTGTCGTGGATGATGTCGAAATCAGCACGGCGGTTCTTCAGGATCTTCTCGATGCGCATCGAGTACGCGAGGGGCTCACCGAAACCCGCCGTCATCATGACCCCGAACTCGGCCAGATCAGCGAGCGAGGTGAACTCCGAGCGGGCCGGGATCCTGAAGGGGTCGGGATCGCGGTAGAGATCAAGACCTCGCACGGCGGTGAAGCCGACACCCTCGTCAAGCTCGGGCCACGGCGGGCCGGAGAACACCTCGACACTGTGACCAAGATTCACGAGTTCACGAGTCAGATGACGGGTGTAGACCCCCTGGCCACCGCAGCGCGGATTGCCGCGGTAGATGAGAAAGGCGATGCGCAGCTTTCCCGGCTCGGGGGGACGCGCCCGCACGTGGGCCGGAGTCGTGATGGTCTTGGAAAGGGCCCAGGACGCCTTCGTCTCAGCAATGGTCTGGCGCAGGGATCGGGGCACGGTCCAACTTTCGAGTTCGACGAAGTTCTCTATTCTCCTCTAAATCCCTAGGGGGCACAAATGGCGTTTCACGGGTGTGCTCGCCTTGACTACGCTGCCATCTATGGATCTCACATACCCACAAGAAGCTGAATCGTTCCGCGTAGAAATTCACGCCTGGCTGGAAGAGAACCTGCCGAAGGGCTGGTTCGAACCTGGCTTCAAGTTGAGCGAAGATGACCGCAAGGAGTTCAACAGGACCTGGACCGAGAAACTGTTCGCCGGCGGTTGGATCTGCGCCGGTTGGCCCGTCGAATACGGCGGCAAGGGACTGACGCTGCTCCAGCAGGTCGTTTTGAACGAAGAATTCGCGAAAGCCGGCGCACCCATGCGCGCCGACTTCTTTGGCGACACGCTCGTCGGTCCGACGATTTTGCAGTGGGGCACCGAGGAGCAAAAGAGGGAATTCATCCCCGGTATCTTGAAGGGTGAGATCGCGTGGTGCCAGGGATTCTCCGAGCCCGACTCCGGCAGCGACCTCGCGAGCCTGAAGACGACCGCGGTGCTCGACGGCGACGAGTGGGTCATCAACGGCCAGAAGGTGTGGACCACCCAGGCCCAGCACGCGGACTACGTGTTCCTCATGGTCCGCACCGACCCCGACGTTGCCCAGCACGCCGGCATCAGTTACCTGCTCGTGCCAATGCACCAAGAAGGCATCGAAATACGCCCCATTGTCCAAGTCGACGGTTCGGCCGAGTTCAACGAAGTCTTCCTCTCCAACGCCCGTTGCCCGAAGGGCAACGTCGTGGGTGGCGTGAACAACGGCTGGAAGGTCGCCATGACCACACTCGGCTTCGAGCGCGGCTCGTCCTCGACGACCGGATACCGCCGGTTCTTGAAGGAATGGGAGTTCGTCGTCAAAGAGGCCACCCGGCTCGGTAAGAACAAGGACCTGCGCGTGCGTGACGACTTGGTGAGGGCGTGGGAGAAGGTCAAGATCATGGAGGTCAACGGCTACCGCTCGCTGACCGACTCGCTCAACAACACCCACAACACCGCGCTGCTGGGCGCGTGCAACAAGATGTTCTGGTCCGAAGCGCACCGCGACAGCATGGAACTCGCACTCGACGTGCTCGGGATGGAAGCACAGATCCTGACGGGCAAGGGTGAAGAAGGAGAGCGCATCGCCGGCCGTGGCCGAGGTCGCGCCGACTACCCCGTCTCAGAGTTGCAAGCTTCGTTCTTCTTCTCACGTTCCGAAACGATCTGGGGTGGCACCGCCGAGATCCAGCGCAACATTATTGGCGAGCGTGCTCTAGGACTGCCGAAGGAGCCCAAGCCCGCGAAGGCTTAGGCCGTCTGCAATTGCTCGGTGTTTCGCTCGTCTCGATGCAGCGAGAGCAAGAGCCACAGTCCCGTGAGTAGCGCGACGCCCGAACCGACTTCCAATCCAATGCGCGCATTGGTCGCCGCCACGATCACGCCGATCAATGGCGCGCCAATCGGCGTGGTGCCAAGGAACGCAATGGCGAAGAGGCTCATGACGCGCCCACGCATCTGCTGACTGGAATTGAGCTGCAGCGTGGCGTTCGCCGTGGCGACGAATGCAAGGGAGAAGGCGCCGGTTGGTACGAGTGCGATCTCGGCCCAGGTGATGGACGGTGAGAACGACGTCAGGGTCATGAAGAAACCGAATCCCAACGTCAGGATTGCGAGCAGACGCGGCGTCGGACGCGACCGATGCGCGATGAAGAGCCCCCCGAAGATCGCGCCGAGCCCCATGGCCGCCATCAAGATCCCGTAGCCGGCGGCCGAGGTCTGGTGAAAGGTGTGGCGGGTCAACAAAGGCAGCGTCACCGTGAAGTTATAGGCGAAGGTCCCGACGACCGCAACCGCCAGAATGACGTTTCGCAGGACCGGATTGGCAGCGACGTAGTGCAGGCCCAACCGCAGTTGACCCTTCTCGCGCTCGACAGTCTTCATAGGCAGGAATTCCGAGCGTCGCATCAAGATCAGCGCGAGCAGCACCGCGAGGTAGGAAACGGAGTTCGCGTAGAAGCACACGGCGGTGCCGACGATCGCGATGAAGCCCGCGGCGATACCCGGGCCGATCAACCGGCCGGCATTCATCAGCACGCTGTTGAGGCTGACCGCGTTGGTAATGAGGTCGTGACCCACCATTTCCTGCACGAAGGCCTGTCGGGCCGGGTTGTCGAAGAGGTTCACGATGCCGAGTAGCAACGCGAGGACGTAGACGACGTTGACTGAGACATGGTGTGTCGTCACCATGAGACCAAGCACCAGGGCCAGCAGGCCCGCGCTGATCTGGGTGAAATACAGAATTCGTCGCTTCTCGTGACGATCCGCGACCAGCCCACCGTAGGAGCCGAGCAGGAGCATCGGGACGTACTGCAACGCGACCGCGAAACCGAGGTCGACTGACGAGCCCGTCAACTGGAGTACCAGCCATCCCTGGGCCACTGATTGCATCCAGGTGCCCGAGACGGAGATGAGTTGGCCGATGAAGTAGAGACGGAAGTTACGCACCGACAGCGCCGCGAAGGTCTTGGAGGAGAAGCGTCGAGCTGCGCTCATTCGTCTTCCAGAAGCATCTCGAGAAATGATGCGAGCTCGTGCGCCTTCTTCTGATCACCCGTCGAGAGTGACAGTAATTTGCGCTCGAGGAACTCGGTCTTTCGACGGCGTATCGCCAAGAGTTCCTTGCGGCCGAGCGGAGTAAGCCGTACCCGCGTACAACGACGATCCTGAGTGTCCTCGGCGCAGGCGATAAGACCGGCCTGCTCCATGGTCTTGACGAGTCGAGTGACGGATGGCGGTTGCACTTGCTCGGCGACTGCGAGGTCGCCCAGCGAGGGATTCTCATACCTGTCAATGGCCGCGAGCAGTGACGCCTGAGCGGGCGTGATACCCCCCAGCGCGGAGTTCCTTAGTTTGCGACTCAGCCGGTTGATCGATCGACGAAGACTCGTCGCAGTTTCGCTCGTTTGTTTATCCATTAGTTCACCTAACTAAATAATAGCGGCTGACGCGTGGCGACGTGCGAGAGATATTTTCTTACAGTTTGCGGTAGCGCGGCACGTAGCCGCCCGCGCCAAGTGACATGGAGTCCTCAGGATCGATGGAGTCGTCGACTCCCCCGATGACCTCGGTGACCCATTTCAGGCGATCGGTAAGAATCCTGGTCACGCCACCCTGCAGGGTGTCTGAAGAAATGGCGCAACTCGAGCACGCGCCTTGCAGTTGCACTTCGACGACGCCGGTCTCCACGTCGGCCCGGATGAGTACCAGGTCACCGCCGTCAGCCTGTACCGCGGGTCGCATCAGGTCCAACAAGGCATTCAGCGCTTTCAATCGGCTGGATCGTTCCTGGTCGCTGAGTTCTGGCATCGCACCAGTTTGCCGTGAAATCTACTCAGCGTGACCTCGAGCTCAGCGGTGGCTACCATTTGGCGATGACACCTGACATTCAATGGACGCCAGACGACATCAATCTCTCCGATCTGGAATTCTGGCGCAGGCCGTGGGCCGAGCGCGAAGCCGCTTTCGCCACCCTGCGCAAGGAACGACCGATCTCCTTTTACGAGGAGACTGCGCCCGAGGGAACAGCCATTGAGTTCCCGAAGGGGCCCGGTTACTACGCCCTGACGCGCCACCGCGATATCGCCACCGCCTCTCGTCACCCCGAGATCTTCCTCTCCGGGCCGGGCGCCGTTTCCCAGATAGACCTACCGCCAGAGATGGTCGAGTACTTCTCAGGGATGATCTCGACGGACAATCCCAAGCACGCTCGTCTCCGCCGGATTGTTTCGAACGCCTTCAATCCGCGAAACGTTCGTGCCGTAGAGGATTCGATCGAACGTGTCGCCGACCAAGTGATCAAGCGTTCCATGACGTCTGGCACCGGGGACTTCGTCGTCGACGTCGCGGCACCGTTTCCTCTCGAGATCATCTGCAACATGATGGGCGTGCCGCCGAGCGAATTCGCGACGGTCCTCAAATGCTCGAACATCATCCTCTCGATGGGCGACAGGGAGCTGATACCTGAGGGTTCGGATCAAGTCCTCGCCGTCCTCGAAGCCGGCGCCACGCTCACCGCGATCATGGAAGAGTTGGGCAAGTACCGGATCGATAACCCGATTGACGACATCACGAGCGCTCTCGTAAACGCTGAGATTGAATCCGAGAAACTCACGCAGCAAGAATTGGCTTCCTTCTTCGTGCTCCTGGTCACGGCGGGCAACGAGACCACCCGAACGGCAATCGCGCACGCGCTGCACGCGCTGACCGAGCACCCCGACCAGAAGGAACGACTCATCGCCGACTACGAGGGCTTCTCCAAGACCGCGGTTGACGAAATCGTCCGCTGGGCCTCACCGGTCATCTGGATGCGACGCACCTTGGCCGTCGACCACACGCTGTCTGGCTTCGACCTCAAAGCCGGTGACAAGGTCCTGCTCTTCTACAGTTCGGCGAACCGTGACGAGGAAGCCTTCGTCGACCCCGACGTCTTTGACGTCGGACGCTCACCAAACGATCACTACGGCTTTGGCGCGCCGGGTCCGCACTTCTGCTTGGGCGCGCACCTCGCGAGGCGTGAAATCACTGTGATGTGGCGCGAACTATTGAGTCGCACGCCGGGCATCCACGCCACGGATGGACCTTCGCAGTTGGCGTCGAGTTTTGTGAACGGGATCAAGCACCTGCCGTACAGTTTCTAACCACGTCAGCGCGGGCGGATGCAACGACCGCGTCAATTGGCGCCCGTCGCGTGGCGAGAGATACTTGAATCGTCGGAAGTGGGTGCAGACGACATATCGAGACCATCCAGACGGCGAGCCCGCGCCGACGTACGATCCGACCGCGCAACACCTGCCTCTTCGACACGTGCGACGTCCGATCGAGCGTAGAAAATGGCGGGATTAGGCTCATAAAGTGCCCCTCGCAGATTCCTCAAGAATTCGGTCCAGGAAGATCGCCGGGCTGGTGATGTCGCCCGGCGAAGCGGCCCAGTTCATCGCGGCGGGTGACAACGTCGGAATGAGTGGGTTCACCGGCGCTGGTTATCCAAAGGAAGTACCCGGAGCACTCGTTCGACGCGTTGAAGAGGCCGCCGCACGGGGGGATCGATTCGCAGTGGGTGTGTGGACCGGCGCCTCGACGGCTCCCGAGCTCGACGGCGCACTCGCAGCCGTCGATGCGATTGACCTACGCATGCCCTACCAGTCCGACCCAGTGAGCCGCGCCAAGATCAACGCCGGGTTGCTCGACTACCTCGACATGCACTTGTCGCACGTCGCGCAGATGGTCTGGGAGGGTGCCTTTGGACACCTCGACGTCGCGCTCATCGAGGTCGCCGGCGTCACCGAAAACGGCGAGTTGATTCCGTCGTCCTCAGTCGGTAACAACAAGACGTGGATTGACATGGCGGACAAGGTCATCCTTGAGGTGAATTCGTGGCAGCCCGCCGAGTTCGAGGGCATGCACGACATCTATTACGGCACTGCTCTTCCGCCTCACCGCAAGCCGATCCAAATTCTTGAGGCGTCTGATCGGATCGGCGTGCCCTACCTGCACTGCCCACCGGAAAAGAT
>PKWW01000034.1 GCA_003132165.1 Acidimicrobiaceae bacterium
TAACAAAACCCAGCGCAGGTCAAAGGTCTCCAGCAAACTCGTCACGATTCATGGTCCTCTTCGCGGTGATCCATGTGAAGAGTTTCATCTCCGCCACCAACGACAACGCTCGCATCGATCTCTTGAGGACCCACGGAATCCCCGTCACGGTGGTCGACTGCATCGGTAACATCGGCAGCAACGGAAGCAAACCCGCCGGGTGCAGCTTCCGCGGCGACTACACCGTGAGTGGCACCACCTACCACGAACTCATTGATTCGATGACAACCTTCTCCGCGTTTGGCGCTGCAGTGAGCGACGTCGCCGACCCATCGCAGCACAGCACCGTGGTGCTGGCGTCCACGGTCAGGACTTCAGTAGCTTCACCCAGGGTCTACGTCCCCTGGGGATGCTCACCATCGTGCTCGTCGCCATGACGCTGGCTTTCCTTCGAAATAGCACGACGCTCCGAGCCGCCTCGGCGCATGCCGTTTACCGTTGCACGAACCCCGGGGCGCTGACGAGGACTACCGTGCGGCGTGGGTAGTCACATGGGTGGCCTTCCCATGGATCGTTATCGACGACCGTGACGGCGATAGCCGAGTGGCCACTCAACTCGTTGGCCTGTCAACGGAAAAACGGACGCCGCTGAAGGCATGCGTGTGGGGGGAACCCAAGCCTTCAGCGGCGTCGAAATGATGCCAGCACCGATGATGGCAGGCCTCGAGGGCTCTTCAACGAGTGCCGCGAATCGAGACCTTCCTCCGAACGGTTTCGCCAGCCCTACGCGGCCACCGGATCGAGCCGTGCGATTACCTCACGCAGCGTCGAACCAAGATCGACCGCACACGCGCTGTTGTAGATCGGACCCGAGCCATCCCACAGCAATGAACTTGCCATCGCCACGCCACGCGAAGTTGGCATCGGAGCCAGCAGGGCGTCTGCCAGCGCCTGTATCTGCGTTTGCGCGGCGATGATCCGATTGCGAACGAGCGGGACAAGTGGGTTGAGAAACCCAGCCGGTTCACGGGCCTGGACAAGGAGGGCGAGCCAGTTCTTGGCCAACGCCCGACGCTTGGCCAGCGAGACGATCAGTTGTGCCCGGGTGGCTAGCAGAAGGCTGGTGTCTGAGGCACACCCCTCGGCGAGTTTGTTGTCCAGCGAAGCACCAAGCATTCTGGCGACGACGACCACCCGCAGCGGAACATGACCGGCGCGCGGTTCCTTCGACGCCTTGGTCTCCGCCTCCGCTGACGCCGGGTTCGCACCTTGGTCCTCATTCTGATTGTCCACACTCCCCTTCGCCGCCCGGCGCTCGTAGAGACCTACTCGTGGCGACTCGCCCTTGTGGTCCTGGTTCGTGATGTTCAATGCACTATTGATACTCATTGTTCCCTCCTATGGGGACTTCTGTTACCTATCAATTATCGCGGGTCAGTTACGAATAGATTCTTAAATATCGTTCGCAGCTCGTCATAATTCCTTAACGTCGGCCGAGGCCGGCTCCTCCCAAGCGCCAAACCCACACATCGAGAAGCGGGCTTCTCGTTAACCGCCTCCGGTGAAGGTGAATAGAGAAGCCACGCTCCCATTGTGCGACGCCACGACCACGAAGGAAGTCCGGAGCCATCGCTGATCGCGTGAAACATCAGGGCGAGGGGGTCCGACGATCTGCGTTGTGCGCGTCGCATGACCGAAGCGAGCGACTTCGCCTCCGGCAACGACGGATATTGCGCAACGGCGATATCGCACATGGTGACCTGCTCCATCGAATCCCCACCTCGTGCCGCCCGTCAAGACGGGGACGATGATGTTGGGTACCGATACCCGGGTCCGCAGCCCCAGGTCCCGTCGCTCGATTGATGACTTCACGGATGGCGTCACTACAGTTGTGCCACAGGGATTGAACTATTATTTTGTGACGTCCATATGGTGTGCCGGGAAGACTGGTCGGCGGCAGGGAGTGCGTCAATGATCAGCAACTGCGGCCGACTTGAGGCTCTATCACGTCGAAAGTCCATTGCGGCTGGCCCACCTCTTGTTAGCGACGCAGCTTGCGTCTCTCTTCCGTTGTGGTTCGAGTTCGGTCTCGGGCAGTCACGGTGGCGATCCTTCCCGGTCGCCAGCATCGCTCACGAGTCATGAAGAGAGACCGGAAGTTGCCGAATTGGCGATGGGAGGCGCTGCGCACGACCCTGTGGTTCATGCCGGCCGTTCTCATACTACTGGGGGCGATGGTCTTCATCGTAACGTTCAAGATCGACGTCGCGGCGTACTTCCACCAGATTCAACTGCCGTCCTGGCTTCGTAGCGGAAGTTCGCAATCGGGGCGCGACGTGCTCATCGCCATCGCGGCCGCCATCATCACCGTCGTCGGCGTGGTCTTTTCCATCACGATTCTCGCCCTCACCTTGGCCTCGCAGCAGTTCGGTCCGCGGATGATGCGCAATTTCGTTCGAGATGTCGGCAACCAGGTCACGCTCGGCGTCTTCGTATCCACCTTCGTGTACTCAGTGCTGGCGCTTGGTTCCATCACGATCTACCCTCACGGCGACTTCGCGCCGCACCTCAGCATCACGGTGGCCGAATCAATGCTGCTCGTGGATGTCGTGGTGTTGATCTACTTCATCAACCACATCGCTAGTTCCATCCAGTTGCCTGCGGTCATTGCGGGAATCGCTCGGGACCTCGAGTCCGCCGTCGACACCGAATTCCCGGTCATCGACGACGATGCTCCGCCACTGAGCGCAAGGGAGGCTTCAGCGCTCTTACAGCAGCCAACGGTGTTGCTCGCGACGATTGAAGAGCGAGGAGGAGTCGTCTTCGCCGCCAAGAGCGGTTATCTCCAGTTCGTCGGGTATGCCCAACTCACCAAGATTGCCAAGCTGGTCGACGCCGTTATTCGTCTCGATTACCGCCCCGGACATTTCATCGTTGCCGGTCGACCGGTTGCCAAGGTGTTCCCTCGAGGCGCCGCCCAGCAGGTCGAGAAGGCGCTGGCCAAGGCCCACGTGACAGGGCCGCACCGGACGCTGATGCAGGATCCGGTGTTCGCCATAGACCAGCTCGTGGAGATCGCCATCCGTGCTCTCTCGCCCGCGGTCAATGACACCTTCACGGCGCTGACCTGTCTCGACTGGATCTCCGCGGGACTGAGTCGGATTTCGGGACGAGAGCTCTCTGAGCACGTCTACCGGGACGAGGAAGGCCGCGTGCGACTCATCGGAGCGGATTGGTCGTACCCGAAGATGACGAACCGAGCGTTCGACAAGATTCGCCAAGCGGCCCACGGCATGCCTGCGGTCATGATCCGTATCCTCGACTCCCTCACTGCGGTGGTGGAGGCTACAACCACCGCCACCCAGCGCGGCGTCCTTCTACGGCAAGGCGAGATGGTGCTGCGCAGTGCGAACGAGTCAGTTACCGAACAGAACGACCTTGACGAAATCCAGTCACGCTTCAAACGGCTTCAAGAGTGCGTGTCGATGCTGAATGCGCCGGACCCGGCCTGAAGCACCTGCTCAACGGTCGAAGTTAGTGCCAGCGGCGTTCTCACATGGTCGAAGCCGAAGTCGAGTCCAAGTCACACCGCGAGCTTCGAGGTGCAACTTTGGCAACAGTGGTAGGAAGAGGACTGGCATGTTGCACTCGCTGTGAGCGGTCAAACACGAACTTCTTGAGGATGGTCGAAGGAATTCACGTGACACTTGCGGCCATCGGAGATCTTGCAATTCGTTCAATTCCAACGGATACTTGCAGCGTCTCTGGATCACGGTGGACGATCGACCATGACGGCATTTACGAACCCGACCGTAGGCAAGTTCAGGGCAGCCTGCGACTCGAAGGCGGGCTTGTCTAAGTACGCGATCACTAGTCGCACAGTGAAACTCTCGTAGATTGTCGCGGAGACACCGCAGGCTGTGACTCTTGGCAACGGCGAGGAGACGGTTACGACCTCTTTGCCACGGACAAGCTCAATGGAAATCCTCCTGTGTCGGGCCTCGACCTCGTCGAGGCACCGATCAATGTCGGTGGCAGAACATTCCAATCGGTGGGCCGACGTCCACGATCTCCGACTGGCGGCTTGCCCGGTGGGGCGGTTGAGTGTAGGCGGCCCGACGTGACATGAGTGCAACCTTGCACTGGCTGGGCTAGACCATGTGGATTCTGCTCTACGGTCCGATACAACAAGTTAGATACCGCCCATTGGCGGCTCTTTGGATGAAGACAAGAGCCTTCGCCAACGAACTTCTCGCGCTCAACATTGCGCAAGACGCCAACTTGCGCTCCTCGCTAATAATCAATCCAACGAGCACTCATCTATAACCAATGGCGACGCTTGAAGATCCAGTACAGCGTCGCAGAAGTGACCAGCATCAATCCCAACGCCATCGGGTACCCGTAGTACCAGTGGAGTTCGGGCATCGTGTGGAAGTTCATCCCGTAGACGGTGCCAACCAAGGTTGGGGCGAAAAGGATCGCGGCCCATGCAGAGATCTTCTTCACCTCCTCGTTCTGGGTCAGGCTCGCCTCGGTGAGCCCTTTCATCTCTTCGTTCTGACGCTGTCCAACGAGGGTGGTCTGAACCGTGAGTGCGTTTTGGAGCACCGCACGAAAGGAATCAACGCGCTCGACCAAGCGAACGCAGTGGTCCTTAACATCTCGTAGATACCGTTGGAGTTCCGCGTCGACTTGGTACTTGTCAAAGCCTGCGGCCAAGCCATCGACGACTTCGATCAGAGGTCTGGTTGCTCGTTGAAAATCGATGACCTCTCTAGATAGGTCGTAGATTCGTCTCGACACAGCCGGGTCCTCTCCGAACAGTTGGTCCTCAATCTCATCGATGTCGTTCTCGAGCCCCGCCACTACAGGACCAAACTCATCTACGACTTGGTCGAGGATGGCGTAGAGGATTGCTTCTGGCCCTAGTCGAAGTAGATCGGGCGTGTTCTCGAGTCGCAATCGAACCTTGCTCAGATCTGGCGTTTCGGCGTGTCGGATCGTGACGACGAAGTTCGGCCCAATGAAGACGTGGAGCTCTCCGAATTCGACCTCCTCTGTTTCGTCGATGTATCGGGCGGGTCGAAGGACGGCGAAGAGAGTCGCGCCGTATCGTTCTAGCTTTGGACGCTGGTGGGCCCTGATCGCATCTTCGACTGCCAGATTGGGCAGGCCGAACTCGTGCTCAACCGATCGGATCTCATCTAGGTTCGGCCGATAGAGGCCAATCCACGCTATTCCTTGGAGTTCTCGCGCTATTTCATAGGTCTCGTCAAGACTCGCGGGACTTGCGACCTTCTTGCCGTCCACATACACGACATTGTTGACGATCATCTGAACTCCTGGGTCGGCAGAAACTGGTATCGCTGAGTGACGTCACGCTACTGCCAATGACCAGCCTTGTTTCACGAATCTCTTGCGCAGACTGTTCTCGGATGAGTCAATCTGTTCGAACGCGGGCGGATGGAAGATCGCTGGGTAGCTTCAGTCAAGCCCCACTCAATCGCCAAGGACGACGTCAAAGTGCGACTCGTGCCGGACCGTCAATGGCGCTCAGCGGGCGCTGTCGCGTCCGAACAAGACAAGTTTGAGATGCCCGTCTGGCAAGGAAGGGGTGACCAGACCAGACCGGACCGAGGGAACTCGATCTGCAACGTCTTTCCCGACTACCTGGAGGTCACCGTGTCAGTAGCTGCCCAGTTAATGCCCTTATCGGGATGTGCGAATCAGGGAGTCGGATTATTGGTGTCGGAGGGCCGACGTCAACAATCTACGACTGGCGGATTGCGGATTGGCGGAGCGAGGGCGTGCCGTAGACGGCAACTCTTGTCGTTCGCCAGGTGTACGTGCCTACACTACGGACGACAGATAGACCAGGACTTGCATGCATTGGTCGTGCCACGCGCTAAGGGTTCCGCCGCGGTAGGTGTAAACCAAACCTTCTCGACGCCATGAGCTCAGTCATTCTGGTAGTTCTTAACTTTGGCATGCCAGGTTTTTAGTCACTCAATCTCACGTCGCATCTCGTGTGGCTCAGGTGCGACCTCGTTCACCCCGACGTCGACATGATGAGGTTGTGCCGAGGTTGTGCTGAGATCGACTAGAGAGACTCCCCTAATTGCTCGATTACAACTAGCAATTGAGGGAGGCTGACGCGGAATGATTGTCGAGGTCCGCTGACGGATTCCCACGTTGAGAACCCGGGTCGACTCTCGTCGCCCGTTCCGCAGGTTCCCGGGGAAGTTGACCAGGACGACGGTTCGCGCAGCCGTCGGGGCCGATGCGTTGCGGCGATTGTTGGACCTCGCGATGCTCATAGTACGTTGGCTCGTAATGCATAATGACGACTGGTTTCTGATCTCGGAAGAGCGGGGCAACCCAATGACCGAGATTGACTCGCATCGGTCCGAGGGCGTTGCGTGGACTGAGGGCAACCACGTTTCGTTCCATATCGATGGGGTCTCGTATTTCACCAGACTGGCTGAAGTCATCTCGAACCTCGAGCCTCACGACGAAGTTCGCTTTACCGATTGGCGAGGAGACGGGGACGAACGCGTAGCCGGTGACGGTACCTCTATCGCGACCCTCTTAGCCGACTCGTGTCGACGAGAAGTCGACGTTCGAGGGTTGCTCTGGCGTTCGCACAGCGACCGCTTCGCGTTTAGTTCGAAGGAAAATCGACGCCTCGCTGTTGAAGTGACCGAGGCGGGTGGCGAAGTTCTCCTCGACGAGCGAGTGCGCCGGGCCGGATCGCACCACCAAAAGTTGGTCCTCATTCGCCATCCCACACATCTTGAGCGAGACGTTGCATTCATCGGGGGAATCGACCTCAGTCATGGTCGCCGAGATGACACCGATCACCACGGAGATCATCAAGTCATCAAGTTAGACCCTCGTTACGGCCGACGTCCTCCCTGGCACGACGTCCAACTTGAGATCCGTGGACCGGCCGTTACTGAACTCGATCTCACGTTCCGGGAACGATGGGAAGATCCGACCCCGCTCAATCACGCGGGTCGAATGAGAGCGTTGCTCTCACAAGCGATGTCGCGAGATCGCGTCGCTCGCCCCCTCCCCGCGCGCCTGGGCGATCCACCTGCGCAGGGCGGACACGCCGTCCAGGTCCTTCGAACTTATCCTTCACGACGTCCCAAGTATCCGTTCGCGCCCGACGGCGAGCGAAGCGTCGCGCGAGCATTTGCTAAGGCGATCAAGAGAGCGCGAACCTTGATCTACATCGAAGATCAATATTTCTGGTCTGTCGAGATCGCGCGATTACTCGCCGAAGCGTTGCGTCGACAACCGGAACTGCAAATCATCGGAATCGTTCCTCGTTACCCGGATAAGGACAGCAAGTTGTCGGGGCCTCCGAGCAGGTTCGCTCAAGCGCGGGCCCTCGCCATCGTGCAAAATGCCGGCGGCGAGCGAGTCGGGATCTACGATGTCGAGAACGAAGCTGGCAATCCGATCTACGTCCACGCCAAGGTCTGTGTCATCGATGACGTCTGGGCGGCCGTCGGATCAGACAATCTGAATCGCCGCTCGTGGACTCATGACTCGGAACTCTCCTGCGCCGTGATTGACAGTGAACTCGACGACCGGATTCCTCTCGATCCGGGCGGGCTCGGTGACGGAAGCCGTAAGTTCGCACGCGCGTTGCGGCTGTCCCTTTGGGCTGAGCACCTCGGACGACCACCCGAAGACCCGGAACTCTTGAATCTGGTCAACAGTTCTGTCCTTTGGCGAAAGACCGCCAGCGAACTCGAGGAATGGCGTTCGAATCTTGGTAAAGGAAACCGACCATCGGGTCGGATTCGATCGCACGTCATCGATCCGGTTCCACTCGGTAGTCAGCGTTGGGCCGACCTCTTCTACCGGTTAATTTTCGATCCCGACGGTCGCCCGCTCAAACTTCGACTACGGCGTCGCTTCTGAAGAATTGCGTCCGCGCGACGATCGGTTGGCTCGGATGCAGGCCGCGGAGGAGACTGGCGAAGACCTCGTAGAGAACGACCATCACGCCCGCTTCGAGGAGGTCGTGACAACGCTTCGCGGACTCGACGCCCACGCATTCTGGGGAGGTCTCAGAAGACCGCCAGCGTCCTTCTCCCGGTCGAGGAGATGGTCACCGGCCTGAGCGTCTTCCCGGACCATCTTGAGGTCACGGTGACCGGCGCGCCGGTCCTCAACGTCCTCTGCCGCGAGATTGGCATGATGGAGTCGGAGATTATGCAAGTCGGTGGCCCGAAGTGAACCCGCACGCTGAACGATTGGATAAAGATCTGTACTGGAGTGGCCGACAACGACCTTCAGAATAGGCCTCATTTTAGGGACTCCTCGGGTTGGTGTGG
>PKWW01000058.1 GCA_003132165.1 Acidimicrobiaceae bacterium
ACGAAGCGTCAACCGAAACGCCACCGGATGTCGGCGCGTAGGAGATAGTTCGGTTCAGAACTCGGTATGGTGCGTAGTTTGCCGTAACTCCACGACCAACCGAGTTTACCGAATGGGGAAAGTTTGGAACCGTAGTCTGGAAGCATCGCCAAAGGGAGGTCGTGTTGAACGTCATGCATTGGAGGGCAGCGCCGGCCCGTTTCCGCTCGAGGGCCAACATGAGCATTCGACACGCCGTCGGCCTCACTCAGGACCCTCCCCCGCGATGCAACGACCGCGCTGTCGCCTACTTTCCTGTCGACGGCATCGCCCGAATCGTCCATGGCGACCTATCGTCGATGATGGTGGGAGGGCTCGGATCTCTCTTCTTCCAAATGTTGCATCCTTACGCCATGGCGGGCGTCGCCCAGCACTCGCGTTATCAGCACGACCCGCTCGGTCGTCTTCTCCAGACCGCAAATTTCATTGGCTACACGACGTACGGCTCCAAGCCCACGGCTTACGCCGCCATCGAAAAGGTGCTGGCGGTGCACCAGGGCGTTCGCGGCATCGCCGATGACGGCCAACCCTACGAGGCCAACGACCCCCACCTGCTGGCGTGGGTGCACGCCGCGGAGACCTCGATGTTCCTCGCGGGTTACCAGCGCTTCGGTCGGCACAAGCTCACGAGGGCTGACGCCGACACCTACGTGGGCGAGATGGCCATACTCGCCCGGGACTTGGGTGTCGAAACTCCGCCCACGACACTCGCCGAGTTGAACGAGAGGCTGCAGAATTTTCGATCCGAGCTTCGACTGAGTGCCGACGGCGTCATCGCGCGCGACTTCGTGTTGGACGGTTTCGTCGAGGGCGCCGTGCAGAAGGCCGCGTATCGGTTACTGGTCGCGAGCGCCTTGGATCTTCTGACGCCCTGGGCCCGTGAACTTCTTGACGCGGCGCCGCGCTCGCCCCTTCGACGAAAGATCCTTCGCGTGGCGACACACCTGATGTGCAAGGTCCTTCGCGCATTCGTCCCCCCGACCAAGCCGGTCAGTCTCAACAATTAGAGGCTCAAGCCACCGTCGACTACGAGTACCTGACCGGTGACGTAGGGCGTCGCCGCCAGCGAGAAGATCACATCCGCGACGTCCTCGGGGGTGCCGCTGCGCTTGAGCGGTGCCATCATCGCCACCGCTTCGTGAATGGATGTCCACTCAGCGGTCCACGGTGTCGCGATCAGGCCGGGCGCGACGGCATTGACCCTGACTTCGGGCCCGACGGCCTTGGCCAGCAACGCCGTCATGTGATTGAGCGCTGCCTTTGACGCGGAATAGGGAATCGACGAACCCCCCGAAGTGGTGGCCGCGATCGACGAGACGTTCACGATGGCCCCCTTGGTGGCGCGAAGCGCATCCATCGCCGCGACACTCAGGTTCCAGGTGCCAAAGACGTTGACCTCGAAGATCTCTCGCCACACGTCGGCGTTCGCCGCGGCGAGGTCCTTGTGTGCGATTCGTCTGGTCGTGCCCGCGTTGTTCACGAGTACGTCCAGTCGACCGCACGTGGCGAGCGTTTCCTCGACTAATCGCCGACAGTCCGCTTCGATGGAGATGTCCGCTTGAATGTAATGAGCTCCCGGCGTCGAAGCCGCCAACCGCTCGCCCGCCTCGACACTGTGCGATGAATTGAACACGACGGTGTCGCCGGACTTGGCGAAGAGCAGCGCGGTTGCTTCGCCGATGCCGCTGGACGATCCCGTCACGAGCACAACGCGTCCGGCCATCACAACCTCCGGCGCAGCCGCCACGAACCGGCCCAGTGCTGTCCGGGCTCGAGGACGACCACGTCCTTGCCGCTCCGCAACGCGTCTGGAGGACAGGTCATGGGCTCCACCGCCACCGACGTCCTTCGTCGACCCCGTTCGAGTGTGTCACCGGTGAAAACCTGGATATAGGGGAAGTTCCGGTCGACGCTGAGTTCAATCTCGCCGCCTGATCCGTCGACGAGCACTACTGTCGCCAGGCCGCTATCGTCGCGAATCAGTTCGGTGTAGGTCACGTCGAGCTCGTGACCACTCAGTGACTTGCGCTGGGAGAAATCAAGCAGGTGCCCGGCGATCGGCAGTATCTCGCCAATCGGCAAGCGGCGCTCGTCAACGACGACGTAGGCCTTGGCCGGCACCTCGAGCTGCGCCCCTTCGATAGTCGGCGTGGTGACCGCCAGGTAGGGGTGAAACCCCACGCCGAAGGGAATCGGGACGTCGTCACGGTTGGTGACCGTGGTCGTCACCGTCAGCCCGAGCGAACCCAGGTGGTAGGCAACGTTGATTTCGCTCAGGAATGGATAGTCGGGCGTCGGATGCAAGAGCAGTGTCAGCACGCAACGGTTCTGATTGACCGCATCGATGCGAAAGGGACGCCACCGCACGAGACCATGGATGGCGGTCGAGTGCTCCACGTCGTCGACGGTGGGATGTGCGAAACGGTCCGAGAACGACCATTGCCCGTCACCAATGCGGTTGGGCCAGGGGTACATGATCTGGCCCCGGGCCCCGGTGGGTACCTCCTCACCAGCGAAGCCCTCGATGACCGCGACACCGCCCTTCACGTAGGTTCGAAGGGTCGCTCCAACCTCGGTGATCACCGCACGCTGGTCGCCGTGGGCGATGGCAATCTGTTCACCGGATGGGAGCATCAGTTGGTTTTCCTTCTATACACTGCCATGTAACTTACGACAGTTAACGTACGAGACATGCGAATTCTCATAACAAACGATGACGGGGTCTCGGCCGAGGGCCTTGCTGTGCTCGCGCGCAGCGTGGCGAAGTGGATTGAACGGTGCCCCGAGGGCGAGGTCCGCGAGGCAATTATCGTCGCCCCCCACCAGAACCACTCGGGAATGTCCTCAGCGGTGGGCGACGTCTTCTCGCACCCCTCGGTGAAGTACAAGCGCTACAGGATCGAGGGTGCGGAATCAATCCCCACGTTTTCGCTCGAAGGGCCACCGGCCCTGTGCGCGATCCTGGGCACCATTGGCTATTTCAACTTTCGCCCCACCGTCATCCTCTCGGGTATCAACGCCGGCGCCAACGTCGGTCGTAGCGTGCTGCACTCGGGAACGATCGGGGCCATCCTCACCGGAGCCCAACTCGGACTCTCAGGTCTCGCGGTCTCTGTGCAATGGGGTGAGAACGTCCATTACGACACGGCGGGCGACGTCGCGGTAGAGGTGCTCCAGGAACTGATGAATGCCCCCTCGCGCACGCTCTTCAACCTGAACGTACCGAATCTTCCGGTAAGTGAACTGAAGGGGGTGCGTCGGGGACGCATCTCGACAGCGGGCCTGATCAAGGCGTCGGGTTCGCGCACGAATCCCGAGCCACTCGGCGAAGAGGGCGAATTGGAGTTACGACTCGGCGCCGCAAGCCCCGAACTCGGCGACGTGAGCGACGAGGACGCCGACGAGGACGGCGCTCTCCTGGCGGCCGGCTACGCCTCGCTGACACCGCTGCGCGGGCCGCACGAAGATTCCGATACCGGTCTCGATGACGTGCTCTACTCAGCGCTGGGCGCCATCGAACGCCACCTCGACTCGAAGCGTTAGTCGTCGCTCGGTCGGCGACGCTGCTCTTTCACGCGACCCCGGGCCTTCTTCTCATCCACGCGGCGTACCTTCGAGGCCTTGGTTGGCCGACTCGGTCGACGTGGAGGCTGGCGAACGAGCGCAGTCGCAATCTTCAACGCCAAGTGTTCCAAGGCCGCGGACCGGTTCTGACCTTGCGAACGGAACCGACTCGAACTCGAGCGCACCGCAGTACCGACCTTCTCGAGCAGTAGAGCCCGGTCGGCTTCGTTGAGGACGCTCGAGTCCACGACGTCAAATGTCGCCACAACCTTGGTGAGCGCACGATTGGCGTGCTGACCGCCGGGTCCCCCAGAGGTCGTCACGTGCATCGCGATCTCCTCGGCGGGGATAACGAGCCGTGCACGAATGTAGAGCGACCCGTCGTCTTGGACGTGGGGACCGCGTGGCGCCACGAATCAGTGCCCCGTCGGGAAACGAACCATCGCGAGTTGTGACGACGACGCGACGAGTTCGCCCCGATCGTCGAAGAGTTCGCAGCGTTCGTCGACCAGACCATCGGCGATGACGACGCACCACTGACGAGCTCGGAGCCACTCACTCGTCGGAATCCTTCGAACGTACGAGGTCAGTTGCAAAGTCGGAACCCACCCCGAGGAACCCAGCGGAAACGTAGCGGGCGGCATGGCGTCACTGGCGAAGAGCACATTCCACGCGTTCCACACCGCGTCACCGTCGTTGAGCCGCATCCAGCCCTTCACCTCGCCACGCTCGGAGAGTTCCCCATTCCACCATCCAGAGCAGGACGGGTCGAGCCGCGAATCCACGACACGCATGATATTGATCTCGTCACTGCCGGTCGACTGACGACATTCGTCCAGCGGGGCCAACTCCGGAGCGACCGCATCCATGTAGCGAGACGCCGAGTCCTCGTGCATTGTCCCCAACGTGACGAGGGATTCGGTGGATATCTGTCCGCCCTGGACGAGCGTCACGTGCACGAACGACACGCCGCGTCCGACGCGGCGCACTTCAGTGTGCACCTCGGCGGGACCGACGTCCGGCGCCCCGACGTAGTTGGTGGTGATCGACGTCGCGTGTAGGTGGTGCGCACCCTCTTCGGACGCCGCCGCCAGAGCGCCGCTCGCCATAACGCACTGCAGATAGCCACCGTTGGGGTGTCCGACGACCGTGTAGTACTGGGAAAGATTGACGCCATAGCGCCCGGGACCTAGGGGTTCAACGGCCGCTGCCTCACGCAGCGCACGGCCTGATTCGGTGGTAGTCACGAAGCAACCCTAACGGGCGGGCACTCGTCGACCGGTAGATTGAACTCGGCGAGAAAGAGTGATCATGCAGTCAGTTCCCCATTTTGTCAGCGGTCAGCGAGTTGCCGGCGTCGGCGAAATGCCGGTCTTCAATCCAGCCACGGGAGAGATGACCGCCCTGGTTCCCGTGCCCGAGGCCTCGTTCGTCGACGGCGTCATCGCCACCGCCCACGAGGCTTCGCTCACGTGGCGCGAATCGTCGCTCTCCCAGCGCACGAACGTCCTGTTCACCTTTCGCCAACTCCTCGTCGAGCACACCGACGAACTCGCCGCGATCATCACGGCAGAACATGGAAAAACCCTCGCCGACGCGAAGGGCGAACTCGCCCGCGGTCTGGAGAACGTCGAGTACGCCTGCGGGCTCACCGAACACTTGAAGGGCGGGTTCTCCAGTCAGGTCGCCGATGGTGTGGATGTGCACTCTCTTCGCGAGCCCGTCGGCGTCGTCGCTGCGATCACTCCGTTCAACTTTCCCGCGATGGTTCCCCTTTGGATGAGCGCGAATGCGCTCGCCACCGGCAACGTCGTCATCCTCAAGCCCTCCGAACGCGACCCCTCGACGGCGGTACGACTGGGCGAACTCTTGAGCGAGGCCGGCCTGCCCGACGGGGTCTTCAACGTGCTCCAGGGCAACGCCAGTACGGTGAACCAGTTGCTCGAGCATGAGGGCATCGACGCCATCAGCTTCGTTGGTTCAACCCCCGTCGCACGCCACGTCTACCAGACCGGCACCACGAACGGGAAGCAGGTCCAGGCGCTCGGCGGCGCGAAGAACCACATGGTGGTGCTCGCTGATGCTGACCTCGACATCGCCGCGGACGCCGCCATCAACGCGGGCTACGGCGCCGCGGGCGAACGATGCATGGCAATCAGCGTCGTGGTGGCCGTGGGCGACGTCGCCGAGCCGCTGATTGAGAAGATCACCGAGCGACTCGACAAGTTGACGGTCGGTCCGGGCAGCGACCCCTCGAGCGATTTCGGCCCGGTCATCACCAAAGAGCACCGCGATCGCATCGTCAACTACGTCACCACCGCGGCCTTGGACGGCATCACCGTCGTTCGCGACGGCACGGCGCTCGCCGACCGACCCGGGTTCTTCGTGGGCCCGTGCCTGCTCGACGGTGTTCGTCCCGGCACCAGGTCCTACGACGACGAGATCTTCGGTCCAGTACTCGGCGTCGCACGCGTGGCGACCTACGACGACGCCGTTGCGCTGATCAACGCCAACCCGTACGGTAACGGTACCGCCATCTTCACCCGCGACGGCAACGCAGCGCGTGTATTTAGTCGCCAGGTCACGGTGGGCATGATCGGTATCAACGTGCCGATTCCGGTACCCGTTTCTTCATACTCGTTCGGCGGCTGGAAAAACTCTCTCTTCGGCCACGCCCACATCTACGGGCCCGAGGGCTTCGCGTTCTACACCCGAGCGAAAGTCATCACGACGCGCTGGCCCAAGCCTTCGGATTCCCAGATCGACCTGGGCTTTCCGACGACCCGTTAGGACGTGGTCACTATGTTACGTCACACTCTCGACTGGCTGGGCTCGGGTTTCAAGGAGAGCCTCGCCATGCTTTGGATGACGTGGTGGCCGATCGTGTTCGGCTTCACGCTCTCGGGCTTCGTCCAGAGTTTCTTGCCGCGCGACGGTCTTCGTGCGAAGCTCGGCACGACATCGCCGTCGTCCACAGCACGCGCCTCGCTGCTCGGGATCATCTCGTCGTCGTGCAGTTACGCTGCGAGCGCCATGGCCCGTGCACTCTTCGCGCGCGGCGCGTCATGGACGAATTCAATCATCTTCATGGTCGCGTCGACCAACCTCGTGATCGAACTCGGCGTCGTGCTCTACCTGTTGCTCGGCTGGCAGTTCGTGCTCGCCCAGTTCGTCGGCGGCGCAATCATGATTGTCGCGATCACGGTACTTGCAGGACTGTTCTTCTCCACCAAGACCCAGGAGCGACTCCGCGAGCGCGTACTCACCGACACGCCTCCAGCGGGCTCAGGCGCCGTGACGACGTGGCGCGAGCGTCTTCGCACATCCTCGTACTATCGTCTGAGCGCGCGCTACACGATGGGGGATTTCACCATGCTGCGCAAAGAGCTCGTTGCGGGCTTCGTCATCGCTGGTTTCCTAAGCGTCCACGTGCCGTCGCTCTGGTGGAACCACGTATTCATCACGGGACACGGTTCGCTCACCGTCCTGGAAAACGCGCTCGTCGCGCCGTTGCTCGCCGTCATCTCCTTCGTGTGTTCGGTCGGTAACATCCCCCTCGCCGCCGCGCTCTGGTCCCACGGGGTGGCCTTCGGCGGCGTCGTGAGCTTCATCTTCGCCGACCTCGTGACGTTGCCCCTGCTACTCATCTACCGCCGCTTCTACGGCACTCGAGCCGCATTCCGACTCTTTCTTCTCCTGTGGCTCGTCATGAGCGCGGGCGGTCTGATCGTAAACGTCATCTTCAAGTCCTCGCACCTGTTACCCACGACGCGCCACTCGCCCGCGCTGAGCGGGCAGTTCCCCATGGGCGCCACACTGGTGCTCAATATTCTTGCGGCGTTCCTCCTCATCTGGGTGTGGTTGCTCTCGCGACGCGCGGGTCACGCCGAGGGTGCGCGAGATCCCATGTGCGGGATGACCGTCGACATCAGCGCGCCGGTCGCAACGCGCACGAGGGATGGTGTGATGTTCTACTTCTGCTCGCAGCGCTGCGCCGAGCGTTTCGACCGCCAGGAGGAGTCCTCTTCGATGCACGAAGATCTCGAAGGTGACCAGATCGATCCGGTCTGTGGCATGCGGGTGAGTTCGACCACCGCGCTGAGTGGCGCGGGACCGGACAATGTGACCTACTATTTCTGCAGTGAAGGATGTCGACGCACATTCCTCGAAGGCCCGAGTTCTCCCCCAGACTCACAACCAATCGAACTAGGACGTAAGCCATCTCATGAGTAAACAACACACCAGCGTCCGTTCCTACGGCGTCCTGATCAACGAGGGACACGTCGCCCTCGTACGATCCAGCAATCCCCACCACGACCCACCCTTGTGGTGGCTGCCCGGCGGAGGCATCGACTTCGGCGAGGCACCCGAGGACACGCTCGTTCGCGAGTTCAAGGAGGAGACCGGTCTCGAGGTCCACGAACCCGAACTGCTGGGCGTCACGAGCGATGTGCGACGTCGTGACAACGGTGACAAGATCCACACCGTGCGAATCCTCTTCACCATCGGGCTGAAGGGTGGCGAACTTCGCCACGAGATCCACGGCACGACCGACCACGCCGCGTGGTTCGCGCTCAGCGATCTCGAGAACATGAACCTGGCCGACTACGCCCGCGCCGCGATCGCGGCAGCTCAGCCGAAGTAGATACCTGGCATCTCTCGCTTGAGGAACTTTCCCGCGGCGTTGCGCGGCAGCGGCTGATCGGTGAAAGCGATTCGCGTGGGAATCTTGAAACTCGCGAGTCGCGTGTGTAAGTGCGCGTGTAGTTCCTTCTCGTCGAGGTGCATGCCCGGCTTCACCATCACGACAACGGCCACTTCTTCACCGAGACGCTCGTGCGGTAAACCGAACACGGCCGCTTCGTAGACAGCCGGATGCTCGTAGATGGCCGATTCCACCTCGGCGGAGTAGACATTCTCTCCGGCGCGAAGAATCATGTCCTTCAGACGGTCCTCGATGTAGAGAAAGCCTTCCTCGTCGATGTACCCGAGGTCACCGGTTCGCAGCCAGCCCTTCACGATGGTCGACTCGGTCGCTTCGGGCTTTCGCCAGTATCCGCGAATGAGCGTCGGTGCCTTGAGCCAGATCTCGCCGCTCTCGCAGGCGGGTACTGCCTTCAGATCCTCGTCGCGAATCTCCACGTCCATCACGATCGTGGGCGTACGCCCAGTCGATGAAGGGTGGCTGACGTAGTCGTCGCCGTAGTTTCCCGGCCCGTAGGCGTTGGTCTCGGTCATCCCGTAACCGAGCGTCGGGCGACCCTTCGAGAACGAGCCCTCGACGCGTGCGACCAGTTTGGGTGGCGCCGGGGCGCCGCCCCCGCCGACCGCGGACAACGAGGACGTGTCGTACTTGGCGAAGTTGGGGTTTTCGAGCATGTCCCAGGACTGGGTGGGCACGCCGACGAAGGTCGTGACACGGTGTCGTTCGATGAGTTGCAGCGCGCGCTCGGGCTCCCAGCGGTACATGATCACGAGCTTGAAGTGCCAGCTGAAGCACGACATCATCACCGGGATGCAGCCGGTGACGTGGAACAGGGGGACCACGAGAATGAAGCAGGGGGCGAGTCCGTTCCCCTCCTCGTCGGGGCCGCGACGCGCCGCCTGGATCGCCGCCCCCGAGGAGAAGGCCATGATCGTCTGGCAGATGGCGCCGTGCGTGGAAACCGCGCCCTTCGGGAATCCGGTCGTGCCCGACGTGTAGAGGATCGTCGCATCCATGTCCGGGGTGATCTCCACCATTGGCGGGGCCGCACCCTTGATGACGACGTCGTGCCAATACTCGACGCCCGGCGATTTCGGCAGCAACTCGTCGAGACGCACCCCGAGAATCCTCACACCCGCACGTTGGCAGGAATCGTCGGCTCGAGCGACCCGCTCAGAGTCCGCGATCAGGACACTGAGGGCGGAGTCGTTGATGGCGTAGTCGAGTTCATCCTCGGTCCACCAGGCGTTGAGTGAGACCGAGATCGCGCCCACCGACGTGATCGCGGCGAACGAGATGATCCATTCGGGCAGGTTGCGCATGGAGATACCGACGCGGTCACCTGGCTTGATCCCGTAGTGGTGCACGAGCGCGTAGCCCAGCGCGTCAGTCTCTTGCATGACGCGGTCAAACGACCACTCCTCGTCCTCGTAGACGAGAAACGTCTCGCCGAGACCTCGCGCCGAGTCGAAGAACTGTCGCAGATTGGTGGGTGAATTCTTGAAGACGCGATACGTGACACCGTCACGATCGGCCTCGATGACCTCGAACGGCTGGCCCGGCGCGGATACCGCCTCGGTAGCCTCTGTAACACTTACTCCCACAACTCCCCCTTGAACGTTTCCAAATCCTATTCAGAACTGCGGGCCGCTCTGTTCCATTGCTAGAACAGATGCGTGATTGCAACCAATCTTGACGACCGAAGCAGCGCCTCGTGATCCGTTTCGAGGTCCACGTGCATCCCGGTACCCGAACCTCCAGAGCCGCGGGACGACACGGAAAAGCGCTCAACGTGCACGTGCGCTCGCGCGCCATTGAGGGTGCGGCGACGCGCGAAGTTCTCGAAGTGATCGCCCGGGCGTTCAACGTTCGAACCAGCGCCGTCACGCTCGTGCGCGGGACCCACTCGCGCCAGAAGTTGGTGGAGATCGACGGCGACGACGATGTCGTGCTGGAGCGCTTGGCAGAACTTCTGGGGACCTAACGTCTGAGGGAGACCACAACAAAGTGGAATCATTGAAGTAGTAGCCCAGCGAAAGGAATCCCGAAATGTTTGGAGCTGACTATCCCCTTCTAGACGTCTTCGTCTCGACCCTCTATTTTGTACTGTTCATCTTTTGGATCATCTTGGTGTTCCACATCCTGACCGATATCTTTCGGAGCCACGACCTGTCCGGGTCCGCGAAGGCGCTTTGGGTACTGTTCATCCTGATATTGCCGCTCGTTGGATGCCTCGTCTACCTCGTCACGCGCGGCGGATCGATGCACGAACGTCAGTTGCACCAGATTCAGATGCAGCAGCAGGCCTTCGAGGACTACATCCGTAAGGTCGCAAACACCAAAGAGTAAGCCCGACCATACGAGAAAAGGTCCCCGCCCGCTTGATGCGGACGGGGACCCTTTTCGTTGCTCAGATCAGTGCAGGCTTCGCGCCGGCGGACTTCTGCGCCATCCGTTCCACGTTCTCTGAAATCTTGGCGACGAACGCGGCGAGTTCGGCGCGCGCCTTCTCGGCCTCGGCGCTCAGTCCCGCGAGGTGATCAACGTCCCAGAGGCCGAGCACCGGGTCCAGCACATCCTTCAAGAACTGGCCGAGCCCGTAGATACCCTCGCGCGCGATACGCACGGCGTGCCGCGTGAACGAGGGAATGCCGGTGCCGGGCATGGCGAACGCGCTCACCTGTTTTGCCGCGGCGATCATCATTGTCGAGGGGTCGATGGCGAACGCCGCCAACGCGAGGTCACGGTAGAAGAGATAGTGCTTGGTCTCGTCGCCGGCAATCAGGGCGAGCACGTTCCGCCCGATCTTGTCGTCCTTCGGAAGTTTCGCGCCGGTGTTGCGGTGGGCGATCTGCGTGGCTCTCTCCTGGAACGACACGTAGGTGATGAGATCGGCGATCGAATCAGGCTCGGGTACCTCGCCCTTGCCCATCTGAACGCGGCGACCTTCTTCAAGCAAAGTGGGATCGATGCAACGGCTGATGTGCACCCAGTCACGCATCACCATCGCGTGACGGTTCTCTTCCATCGTCCACTGATGATTCCAGTCGCGGATGGGGTGACCCTTGGGCGCGTGATTGAGCAGCGTGTTCGTGTAGTACGGAAGGTTGTCCTCGGTCAACAGGTTCACGTAAATAGAACTGCGTACACCGTCGGCCAACGGATAGTCCGATTCGGACCACGGACGCTCACTGAACTTCTGACCTTTCCCCCAGTCGATCTGTTCGTGGGGGAACCACAGACGAGGAGCCTCGAGATGACGGTTGTAAAGGCGCTCAACGTCGGGAGCGATCTCGACAAGTAGATCGATGCCGCTGCTCGGTAATCGCTTGATAGCCAATTGAACTCTTTCGGTAATACGTTGCAACGCAACTGACTCAAGCGTAACGGTACAACGTAAGAATTCGAGTTCCACTTGTGATTCCCTGCACAAGGAGCGACATGTAGCCTGATGGTCTCGTGGAACTGATGCAGACGCTGGTGCCTCCGGAATTTCGAAGGGCGATCGATGCGCCGCTTCGTCGTTTCTATTTCTGCACCGTGTTCAGTTGCATCGGTAACGGCCTGACCCTCTCGCTCTACGTTGTCTACCTCCACAACGTGCGCGGTTTCTCCACCAGTTTCTCCACGTTGCTGCTCGCAGCGTCAGCCGTCGCCGGACTCGCGACGAGCCCCTTGTGGGGGTCGACGACCGATCGTCTCGGCCCGGTTCGCGTCGCTATCTTCGCCGCCGTCGCGGGCGCCGGCTCGCTCGTCGCGTGGGCCTTCGCACATACCGAGACCCAGGCCATCGTGGCCGCGTTGTTACTCGCTGTCTTCAGCGGTGCGGTCTGGGGACCGAGCAGCACGTTGCTGAGCCGGCTCGTCAACGAAGAACACCGTCAGCGCGCCTTCGGGTTCAATTTCATGCTGGTGAATCTCGGCATCGGCTTCGGCGGACTGATCTCGGCATCCATCGTCGACCTCCATCACCCCGAAAGCTTCACGGTCCTCTACCTCATCGACGCCGTCGTCACCCTGGGTGCGGCCGCGCTCTTTTGGACGCTGCGCTCGCACGGCGGACCGGTCACCGACCACCACGACGATCCCGTCAAGAGTGCTGAAGGTTGGCGCGAAGTCCTGCACGACCGCCGACTCGTTCAATTCGTACTGGCTTCGCTCGTCATGATGATCGGCGGCTACGGCTCCCAGGAAGCGGGCTTCAGTCTCTTCGTGGTCAACAACTTGAAGTTACCGATCCACGTCATCGGCGTGATCTTCTTCTTCAACACCAGCACCATCGTCCTCGCCCAACTGTGGGTCCTCAACCGCATAGAAGGCCGCAGCCGCACCCGGGTCATGGCGACAGCGGCGGGGCTCTGGTGCATCTTTTGGATCATCCTCGACGTCACGCTCGCCTTGCCGGCGGTACTCGCCGTCGTTTCGCTCTGCATCGCCATGGTCGTGTTCGCAATCGGTGAAACGATGCTTTCGCCGGTCGGTCCCGCACTCGTCAACGAGATCGCCCCCGAACACCTGCGCGGTCGCTACAACGCCGCCCAGGGCCTCACCTGGGGGGTGTCGGGCTCTATCGCGCCCGCCATCACCGCGATCTACTTCGACAACGGCCTCGGCAATTGGTGGCCAATCAGTACCGGACTCACCGCGCTCGTCGGCGGTCTGCTGATGCTCAATTTCCGACGTCACCTCAGCGAATCTGAAGACGGGCGCGCGGCGCCATCAAGTTGACTTCAGCAATCGTGGTGGGCCTGACGCTAACTTTGATTGACCCCCTCCGACGAATCTGAGACTGCGATGGCCCTACAAGTGCGCCTCGAGCGACCCAACAACGCGACGCCCGTGTCGGATCGCTACAAGTGGACCGCACTCTTCATCGCGACGCTCGGCATGCTGATGGCGACTATCGACTCCTCGATCGTCATGATTGCCATGCCGGCGATCTTTCGCGGCATCGGCATCAACCCGCTCGAGCCCGGCAACACGTTCTACCTGCTGTGGATGATCCTCGGGTTCCTCGTCGTCACGAGCGTGCTCGTCGTGAGCCTCGGACGTCTCGGCGACATCTACGGACGGGTGCGCATCTACAACCTCGGTTTCGCAATCTTCACCTTCTTCTCGCTCCTGCTGTCAATCACGTGGATGCACGGGCACGCGGCGGGGATCTGGCTCATCGTGATGCGGCTCTTCCAGGCCGTAGGTGCCGCGATGCTGATGGCCAACTCCTCGGCGATACTCACCGATGCCTTCCCGCCCAATCAACGAGGGCTCGCTATGGGCGTGAACCAGGGAGCGGCCTTCAGCGGCTCATTTATCGGGCTCATTCTCGGCGGTCTTCTCGCGCCGATTGACTGGCGTCTGATCTTTCTCGTCTCGGTGCCCGTAGGTCTGCTCGGTACGGTGTGGGGCTACCTGAAGTTGCGCGAACTCGGCGAACGACACCTGGCGCGTATCGACTGGCCGGGCAACATCACCTTCGCGATCGGGATGGTCCTACTCATGATCGGGCTCACCTACGGTATCGAGCCCTACGACGGCCACACGATGGGCTGGCAGAGTCCGTACGTCATTGGCGCGCTCGTGATCGGACTCGCGACCACGGTGCTCTTCTGCGTCATCGAGACCAAGGTCCCGGCCCCGATGTTCCGCATCCAGTTGTTTCGGATCCGGGCGTTCTTCGCGGGCATTACGGCGAGCTTCCTCGCGTCACTCAGTCGCGGCGGCCTGATGTTCATGCTCGTCATCTGGCTCCAGGGAATCTGGTTGCCGCTGCACGGTTTCGATTTCGCACGCACGCCGTTGTGGGCGGGTCTCGCCATGATCCCGCTCACGACCGGCATGCTGATCTCGGGCCCATTGAGCGGCTACTTGTCGGACCGCTACGGCGCACGACCCTTCGCGACGGGCGGCATGCTCATGACCGTCGCCTGCTTCGTCGTGATGGAGACGCTGCCCGTCAATTTCAACTACTGGGCCTTTGGGACCCTGCTGTTCTTCACCGGCCTCTCGATGGCGGCCTTCGGTTCACCCAACCGCGCCGGGGTCATGAACAGCCTGCCGCCCGAGCACCGCGGCGCCGGATCGGGTATGAACACCACCTTCCAGAACTCCGCTCAGGTCTTTTCCATCGGCATCTTCTTCACGCTGCTGATCATCGGACTCTCGGGATCGTTGTCGACCAACCTCTACGACGGCCTGATCGCGAACGGCGTCGCCCGCGGTGCGGCCGGTCACGCCGCGCACCTGCCGCCGGTGTCGACACTGTTCGCCGCGTTCCTCGGCTACAACCCCATCAAGCACCTGATCGGTGCCAACGCCCTCGCTCACGTGAGCAATGCGCAGCGGTCGATCCTGCTCGGCCACGGTTTCTTTCCCGGTCTGATCTCGAGCTCGTTCCGGTCGGGACTGCACGCCGCGCTCGACTTCGCCATCGTGGCGAGCCTCTTGGCGGCACTCGCGTCGTGGGTTCGTGGCAAGCGCTACGTCCACCAAGGCTGAGGCTAGAGCTCGTCCACCAACTGGTTGACCCGCTGCATCCACTCGCGGTTCTCCGTGCTCTCGCCCGCATCGTGCAACGCCGAACGCTCAGCGCGCAATGCTCTCGCCACGCTCGCCAAATCACGCGGCAGCGCCTTCGCGACGGAGTTGCGAACCCACTGAGCGAGTGCGGGCGACGAACCGCCGGTCGAGACTGACACGATCACGTCGCCGTCGCGGTGCACGGCGGTGAAATAGAAGTTCGAACGGCTGAGGTCGTCCACCACGTTCAGGAGGATGTTGCGTTCATTTGCTTCGGCGACGATCCGATCGTTGACGTCGGGGTCGCCGGTGGCGGCGACGACCAGGAGAGCACCCTCCAGATCGCCGTATCGGTACGAGCGAATGTGCAGTGCGGCGACGCCGTCGGGCACCGGCGCGAGGACGACGTCGGTAATGACGGTGACGAGCGCTCCCGCCTCGAGCAACTGGGCGGCCTTGCGTACCCCCACCTTCCCGGCGCCGATGACCACGACCGGGCGGTCCGTGAGATCCACGACGAGCGGGAACATTACGAGCTAAAGGCGAAGGTCGAGGCGAACTCCGTGATGCGACCGAGTTCGAGCGCTGCGACGGCCCCGATGACGAGCACCGCGGGCGACACCACGTCGAGCCCGGGCAACCCGTCGAGTCGTGCTCGCACGGTTCGCTGCTGTTCAGTCGAAGCCCACTCGACAACCGCGACCGGTGTCGAAGGGTCGAGCCCGCCCTCGAGCAACTGTTCGGTGATTATGGCGCGGCGTGCCACGCCCATCAGAACGACGAGCGTGAGGTCGGCGTTGGCGAGCGCGGTGAAGTCGACGCTCGAGCCCTGCACGGTGCTGCCGGTGACGATGGTCACGCCGTGCGATAAGCCCCGATGGGTCACCGGGATACCCGCGAGCAGAGGACCCGCGAACGCTGACGTGATGCCCGGCACTATCTCGACCGCGATGCCGGCGTCGCCGAGCCGCTGCGCCTCCTCGCCGCCGCGCCCGAAGACGAACGGGTCGCCGCCCTTCAAGCGCACGACGCAATCGTGTTGGCGGGCGAGCGTGACGAGCAGTTCGTTGATCTGGGTCTGGGAGTGCGAAAGGCCCGGAATCTTGCCGACGTCGTAGCGTCGGGCGTTGGAACCGACGAGTGACAGGACTTCTTCAGAGATGAGTCGGTCGTGGACGACGACGTCGGCGCTCGCGAGCAGTTGCGCCGCCCGGATCGTCAGCAAGTCCGCGTCACCGGGGCCGGCTCCAACGAGATAGACCGTCACGGCGTCTCCACTCGATTGAAGAAGTCACCAAAGGCCTCGCCTTCGAGCCCCTCGTTCTTCCAACGCTCGAAGAGTGGCTCGAGCACGCTCGGAAGATCGTCGATCTTGACCTTCTCCCGGTAGAGCGAGGCGAGGCGATCCCCTCGAGGACCTCCCCCGAGATAGAGATCGTAGGTATTCTTCGTCTTTCCGACGATGCCGACTTCGGCGACCGCGGGACGAGCGCAACCATTAGGGCACCCGGTCATGCGCAGTTGCAGACGGCGCTTGGAGAGCCCGTTGGCGTCCAGTTGGGTCTGGACCAGCGCGACGACGTCGGGAAGCTTTCGCTCCGCCTCGCCCAGCGCCTGGCTGCAGGTCGGTAACGCCGGGCAGGCGAGCGCGGAGCGCTCGACATTGCCGAGCTCCTCGACGCCACGCACCGCGTTCCGGGCGAGGATCGACTCGACCGAACCGCGGTCGTTCGGACTGATCGAGGTGATGAGTATGTCCTGCTGAGCCGTGATGATGAAGTTCACGGGCAGCGTCTGGGCAATCACTCGAAGCGCAGTGCGCAGGCCCTTGCCGTCGGGACGGTCGCTCACACGTCCGGCACCGACTCGGATTCCGAGCTGCGCCGATCCGTCGCTCAAGTTGCTCCAGCCGAGGTGGTCGTCAGCCGCGCCGAACTTCAGCGCGTGCGGCGCTCGCAGTTCGTGGCCGAGTCGCGCCTCGATCTCACGGCGGAACTGGTCGACGCCGACGTCGGCGGCGATGTACTTCATGCGCGCACGTCTGCGGTTGGTGCGGTCCCCGAGGTCACGGAACGTCGCCAACACGGCGCGGATCAGGTCGTCGACCTCGGCGTAGGTGACGAACGTCAGCGGGTCGGCGAGGCGCGCAAACGTGTCGGGCTGGGCGTAGGAGCGTCCGAGTCCGCCGGCGACGACGACATTGAAGCCCTCGCCCAGTTCGTTGTGGGTCGCGGGAATGAGGCCGAGGTCTTGGGCGAGGATGTCGACGCAGTTCTCGTGCGGGCTCGCGATGGCGATCTTGAACTTGCGTGGCAGATACGTCGTACCGTAGAAGTCGTGCTCGTTGTCAGGTTCGCTCGACGCGCTCTTCTCGCCGTTGACGAAGATCTCCCAGTGCGCTCGCGTCGTTGGCTTGAACGTGCGCGCAATATGGTCCGCCATCACCACGAGGCGCGCGTTCGCGCCGTTGGCGAGCAGGTCCGGGCACATGACGGTGTTACGCACGACATCGCCGCAGGCACCAAAGGATGTCATGAGGTGCGCGTCCAGCTCAAAGGCCATGGGGCGCAACCCCTTCTTCACTACACCGTGGAACTGGACGGCCTGACGGGTGGTGAGTCGAATGGTCCCGTCGGCGAGGTCCGACGCCACCTGGTCGAGCGCCAGCCACTGATCAGGGTTGAGTTTGCCGCCGGGAATGGCGACTCGAACCATGAAGATGTAGTCGAGGGTCTCTCCGGCGAGCGAGCGCTCGCGACGAACGTCGCGGTTGTCCTGGGCATAGATGCCGTGGAATTTGAGCAGGTGTTCCGAGGTGCTCGCCATATTGGGCTCTGCGTTTTCGATATCAGCTGAGAGGTCGCCGCGCAGGAAATCGCTCGCGCGCTTGATCTCCTCTTCGGCGGTCTGTGTGCCCTCGACATTTGCCATGTGGTCCCCGTTTCGGTTAGCTGCTGCTAATTGCGTTAAACCCTATCGGAATAGTCATAATTAAAGCAACCCCTAAAAGCGATGAATCTCAAGGAAATCCAGTTTTCTCGGGTCTTTGGTCCCCTACCTTTCGCCGAGCCCGGGGTGTAGACCTGTGCCGAGGGCCCGATTGACTTGCCCGAATGAGGCCCCCACCTGGGAGAGTCGCGTTGTCGACTCCCCGAGAGGAGGCTGTATGCACGGATTCAACGCTACGGCTCGGCCACTGTTGCCAGGTTGGTTGCGCCTCGTGGCCATTGTGTTCACGATTGCGAGCATGCTTTCGGTACCGCTCTCGGATTCGCTCGTGGCAGCGAGCGCGACGAGGGTCCTGCCCGCCGCCGCCGAGGGCGCGACGTATTCCTATTCACTTGCGACCGTCCTCATACCCACGGGTCAACACTGGCGGGCGCCCTACCGGTTCAGCGCGAAGACCGGCATCGCAGGAATTGGACTCAACGCCAAGGGACAACTCGTCGGTCGGGCCGAGTACGTGGGGGCGAAGGCGTTCAGCGCCTGCGCCTACGATTCGAGCGGCAAGCACAACTGCAAGACGCTCTTGCTGCGGGTAAGGGGGTCTCGCTATGCGGGTACCTACAGCGGGGCATTCAACTACCAGTATCAAAATCAGATCGTACCGATCGCCGGTGACTGGCTCCCGATGTCGTTCTCGGTGACGTTGAGCATGAAAGATGTGCGCTACATCAACGGAAACAACATAATGAAGGTCACCAATTTCGTCAGCAGCGAACCCGCCTACGGCACCGGTACGCAGGGTGTCGTGCCCGTGAGCCCGACCTGGTCGTGGTTCTGGGCTAATCCCCCAGCGTCGCCGACATTGCGCCTAAGTAAATCCGGCGCGGACGTCTTGATGATCTACCTCCCTAATGGAAGTTCGCTGAACGTCAACTTCGCCTACGGTTTCGAACTAAGCGCCAATGGGTCGTCAATGCAATGGATACCCACCGATCCGACCTCTCCACCCAATTGGTTCGGCACGATCAGTTCAGAGGTGTGCTCGTCGTGCGCGGTGAACTATCTGGGCTGGAGTTTGACCAAGGTGTCGGGCTAGGCATCGGCACGGACGTCGTGGCGGGAGTCACGGCTGAGCGAAGGTGAGGGTGAACGCGAAGGACGACCTGGAAGTCTCGGGCGCGAGGGGAGCCGACTTCGAGTTGTTCGTCAAGAAGATACTTACCAACGATTCGAGGTAATGGATCGCCGGTCCACTCTCACGGCGGACGCCGACGGAATGCGGACGAACGCAAAGACTCTGGATGCCCGCCGCGTACGACGTAGCGAGGCTGAACCCGATGCACGCCGTCGTCGAGGTCGTGTTCTTCAACGCGATTGTCATGTGCTCATCAACCTGTCGCCGCGGCGCATTGGGGACGTGAAATTCACATACCTCGAATGACGCGCGTCGTCCGGACGCGGAACACTGCTCCGATCGTCCCAGGAGTCCTGCGACGTGCCACGACCACAGGGTGGTATCCGCCCCGGCGTCCACCATTGGTCCAGTCGCGAACACCAACGCGACCAATGCCGCGGTTCCGAGACATCTCGGCGTGCACCTCGCCATTGCTTATAACGATAACCAATGAACGCCCCCGAACCCTCCGGTTGGCCACGAGTAGCGTTGCAACGTGACTAGTCGCACTCAAGGCATCATCGCGTGGGCCAGGTCCCATCAGGGTCGAAAACTCATTAGGTTCACCCTCACTTCGGTCGTCTCCACTTTGGTCTCGGTACTTGTCATCACCCTCATCTACGGGCTCAAGATCGTCAAGAGCGAGGTCGAGGCGACGTTGCTCGGCAACATTGTCGGAGCTATCCCTTCGTACACCTTGAACCGCCGTTGGACCTGGGGCAAGACCGGACCAAGCCATCTGCGAAAAGAAGTGCTGCCCTTCGTCGTGATGGCCGTGCTCGGCATCTCCTTTTCCATGGTGGGTGCCGCGTTCGCCAAGCATCTGGTGCACACCCATCACTTCAGCCACCTCATCAACACCGGCATCGTCGACTCGGCGAATCTCGCGAGCTTCGCAATCTTCTGGATTCTCAAGCTCATGGTCTTCAACCGAATCTTCCACGTCGATGAAGAAGCTGAAATTGACGCGCACTTGTTCGCCGAAGAGACGCCGCCCGTCAATTAGCCGCCGGTCCCTACGCCACTCAGGTCCCGAAGTTCCAGCCCTTGCCGCCTTCGTAACGGTGAAGGATGTTCTTCGCAATGAGAATCTTGTGCACTTCGTCGGGACCGTCAGCGATACGCAGAACGCGCGCGGTGAGGTACATCTGGCTGAGTGGCAGATCGTTGCTGACACCCGCGCCGCCCCACACCTGGATCGCTCGGTCGACCACCCGGTGATACGCCGCGGGCACGAACACCTTGATCGCCGAGATGGCGGTGCGCGCGTCGGGATCGCCGTTCGCAACTTTTTCAGCTGCGTTGATCGTCATGAGACGCGCGGACTGCAGATCCATGTAGCTCTCGGCGATGAAGCCCTGGATGAACTGCTTGTCCTTCAAGAGTCCACCGTGGACCTCGCGCACGAGGCTGCGCTCGACCATGAGGTCGAACGCCCGCCACATCTGGCCAATTGAGTTCATGCAGTGGTAGACGCGACCCGCACCCAGCCGGTCCTGGGCGGCCTGGTGACCCTGGCCGACGAGACCGAGCGTGTTCTCGATCGGCACGCGCACGTTCTCGTAGCGGATCTCGCAGTGGTCCGAGTTCGAATGCCCGAAGATGCCGATGCCGCGCACGATGTTGACCCCGGCGGTGTCGGTGGGCACGATGATCTGGGTCATTCGCCCGTTGGCGACGTACTCGCCGCTCGGGTCGTTGACCCGGCACATGACGATGAAGAAGTTGGCGTTGATGCCGTTGGACGTGAACCACTTGTGGCCGTTGATGACCCAATCGTCGCCGTCGCGCACGGCCTCAGTCTGAATCGACCGCGGGTCCGACCCGGCGTTGTCCGGCTCGGTCATCGAGAAGCCCGACTCCATGTCGCCCGCGATGAGCGGGAGCAGCCACTTCTTCTTCTGCTCCTCGGTGCCGTACTTGACGAGCACACTCGCATTACCCGAGTTCGGAGCGGCGATCCCGAAGAGTGACGACGCGCCTACGCCGTAGGCGAGGATCTCGTACATATAGGCAAGCTCCAGGAAGTCGAGTCCGGCGCCACCGTATTCCTGGGGCAGGTGCGGCGCCCAGAGGCCTGCTTCGAAGACCTTGGCCTTGATCTGCTCACGCAGTTCGTGGCTCTCGCGCCTGCTCGTCTCGCGCTCGTCCGCAGTGAGCTCGGCCCCTCGTCTGAATCGCCACAGCGCTTGTTCATTGGGCAGGATCTCGTTGTTGATGATCTCAGCCGTCCGTCGGCGAATGTCGTTGATTTGCGGGCTAAGCCCCGGTATTGGCGTCACACTGATGCCCATGGCGGTCTCCTTTTCCATGATCCGTTAATAGCTTCCTCGATTATGGCCGAGCGCCAGCCGCTCCGAGGTCCATTTGGCGCGCCTGCTTCGGCAAACTCGGGACCCAATGGGGCGTGGTGAATGTCACAGCGTGTCCCGATACTGAGTAGATGACGAGCCCTGCCAGCACTGCCACGCTGACCCGGGCCTACGCCTACGCCCTGGATCCCACGCCTGACCAGGTCTCGATGCTGCGCAGCCACGTCGGTGGCTCACGGTTCGCCTACAACGCGATGCTCGGACTGGTGAAGGACAACTGGGACGAGAATCGCGCCAAGAAAGAGGCGGGCGTCGAGGTCACCCAGGATGACTGGATTGACACCGACCACTTCGGCCTGCTCCGACACTGGGCGAAACATCGCGACGAGTTGGCCCCGTGGTGGCCGGAGAATGGCGCCAGCACCTATAACGACGCCGCGCAGCGCCTCGCCAAGGCCATCGACAACTGGCGCAAGGGTCGCGCCAAGTTCCCGCACTTCAAACGCAAGGGTCAAGGTGGCTCAGTCCGATTCACGAACCAAGCGGTGCGCATCATCGACTCGCACCACGTGCGCATTGTTCGCATCGGCGAGGTAAAGACCTACGAGTCGACTCGCAAGCTCTACCGACACCTCAACCGCGGGACGGGCAAGATACTCGCCGCCACGGTGACGCAACGTTCGGGCAAGTGGGCGATCTCGTTCACGGTCGAGGTGACCCAGCAGATCCCCGTCACGCGAGACCCCGGGAGGGTCATCGGTGTCCACGTCGGTCTCACAACCCTCTA
>PKWW01000064.1:0-17644 GCA_003132165.1 Acidimicrobiaceae bacterium
TCTATCAACTCATCGTCGTGGCGATTGGCGATGTTGTAGAAGTTCTGCACGCACACCACTGGTGCGATGGACTGAGCCTCAGCGATCTGCTCGGCCGTCACGGTGCTGACGCCGAGGTGTCGAATCACGCCCTCTCGCTGGAGTTCCGCGAGTGCGGTGAACTGCTCTGCGAGGGATCCATCTTCTGCTCTACTGAAACCACCCACTCGCAGGTTGACGACGTCGAGAACATCAAGCCCGAGGTTCTCCAGATTGTCGTAGACCGCCCTACGCAATTCCTCAGGTGTTCTCGCGTGCGGCCAACCGCCCTCGGCGTCCCGTCGCGCGCCCACCTTGGTCACCAGGTGCAGCGAGTCCGGATACTCATGCAGCGCCTCCTTGATGATCTGGTTCGTGATGTGCGGACCGTAGAAATCACTGGTGTCGATGTGATTGATACCGAGAGCGACCACTTCGCGTAGGACCGCCACGGCCGCATCGCGGTCCGCGGGCGGGCCAAAGACGTGAGGTCCGGCCAACTGCATTGCGCCGTAGCCCATGCGCGTCAGGGTCACGCCTTCGGCCATGGTGTAGGTGCCGCCTAAGCAATCTCGCTGAGTCATTCCAATTGGTCCCTTCGTTATGTCCCCCCAAAGATGGTTGGACCCGTGACCACGCAGATGGTGAACAAATTCATCCAACGTCGTGAATGATTATTGGGGAGCATAACGGTACAAGAACTCAGAAGCGCCGACCAAACGCGGCCAGCACCAAAGCCACCCGCGGCGGGCAAGTCCCTCACACGGACTTGCCGCTCGAATCGCTCCGCGCTAGATCTCGCGGGCCTCGGCGACGTTGTCGAATCTGGCGAACTCGCCGCGCCACGTGAGATGCGCCGTGCGCGTCGGACCATTTCGGTTCTTGCCGACGATGATCTCGGCCTCCGACTTCTTATCGTTGGGTACCTCGCCGTACTGTTCGGGTCGAAACAGGAAGAGCACGACGTCTGCGTCCTGCTCGAGCGAACCCGACTCACGAAGGTCGCTCATCATCGGACGCTTGTCACCTCGCTCTTCGAGCTTTCGCGACAACTGGGAAAGGGCGATGACCGGACAGCCGAGTTCGCGCGCCAAGATCTTGAGCGAGCGGCTCATATCGGAGACTTCCACCTGCCGGTTCTCCGCGCGTCCTCTCGAACTCATCAGTTGCAAGTAGTCGATGATCACGACGCCGAGGTCGCCGTTCTGCTGCTTGATGCGACGCGCCCTCGAGCGCACATCCATCACGGTGAGACTCGGGTTGTCGTCGATGAAAACCTTCGCCGACTGCAGGTAACCGAACGCCTCGTGCGCACGATTCCAGTCCGAGTCGCTCAGGTCACCGGTACGCAACTTCGATGAGTCAATGCGCGCCGTCGACGCAAGGATGCGCTCGGCCAGCTCCTGGCGGCTCATCTCGAGCGAGAAGAAGAGCGCTGGGCGCTGCACCACCGCGCCCACGTGCACGAGAATGCCGAGTGCGAACGCGGTCTTACCCATCGCGGGGCGGGCGCCCACGATAGTGAGGCTGTTTGGCTGGAGACCCTGCAATACGAGGTCGAGCGACTTGTAGCCCGTCTCCAGTCCGTTGAACTGACCACGGGTCTCGCCGCGCTGCTCGAGGATGTCCGCTTCACTGAGCAGCAGTCGCTGCAGCGGCGACACCGAGTCGAGTTTTCGGTCGTCGCCGATCTGGTTGATCTTGCGCTCCGCCTCGTCGATGAGCCCCACGACATCGTCGGTCGCGACGTACGCGTCGTCGACGATCTCCCCGGCAACCGCGATTAGTCGGCGCTGCTGGGCCTTCTCGTGGACGATCTCGGCGTAGTGCTGCGCATTCGACGCGGATGGTGTGTTCATCTGCAACGAGGAGAGCACGCCAAGTTCAACCGCAACCGCGCCGCGCTCCTGCAGCTTCGCCTGCACGGTCACGTAGTCAACGGGCTCGCCAGCATTCGCGAGCGCGATGATCGCGCTGAAGATCTGCCCGTGCAGTGGACGATAGAAATCCTCGGGCTGCACCGTCTCGTAGGCGACACTGACAGCCTCCTGAGAAAGGAGCATGGCACCGATTAAAGACTCCTCTACTTCTATGGCGCTGGGGGGTATTCGACCCCCGCCTGGAGCGGTTCGGCTGCGGTCGGTTTCAATCTGCGTCATAAGACCTCAACGGTTGTCGATAATGGCTGTGTGTCGCTAGAACAACAACGTGGGGATAAGCCTGTGCCTAACTCCACAGTTATCAACCTTGCAGAGTGGTGTGACATGCGTACTGCCGGGGCACTCGGCCCCGGCAGTAGCAAGTAATTCGATGTGACGTCGGGCTACTTGGCCACGACCTCCACGTTGACCGTGGCGATCACACCGTCGAACAGCGTGGCGGTCACCGTGGCGGCGCCCAACTCCTTCAAGTGCTCGGTCATGGTGATCATGTGACGGTCCAACGAGATGTTGGTGGCCGTGCGGATGGCGTTGACGATGTCAGCCTCGGTTATTGAACCAAAGAGACGACCGTTGGCGCCGGCGCGCGCAGCGACGGTGATAGTCGACTGCTCGATCAGCGAACGCTGGGTCTCGGCGGCGCCACGGTTCTGGGCATCGCGGATGTCGCGGGACTTTCGCATCGAGGCGGCTTGAATCTCCATGGTCTCATTCGCAGCGAGTGCGGAACCCGTCGGCAGCAGGAAGTTGCGGAAGTACCCCGACTTCACGTCGACGATGTCGCCGCGACGGCCAACGCCGTTGACGTCACTTCGCAGGAGGACTTTCATTCGCTGACCTCCTCGGCGAGCGCGGTCTCGAACACTTCAGCAGCCTCGCTGGCGTCATCGAGCAACACTTCGGTCTCGGTCCCGGGCTCGACAGTCGCCTCGGCGTTGTCACGGTCCGGACGCGGGCCACGCGGGCCACGGTCGTCGCGATTACCGCGACCACCACGACGCTCGGTCACGGTGCGCTGCGTGTAAGGCAGCAGTGCGAGCTCGCGGGCGGTCTTGATGGCGTCGGTTACGTCGCGCTGGTGCTGCTGGCAGTTACCCGACACTTTGCGGCCTCGAATCTTCCCGCGGTCCGAGATGTACTTGCGAAGCTGCGCGAGGTCCTTGTAGTCGACGGTCCCGACACCGTGCTGGCAGAAAGAGCAAGGCTTCTTCTTGGCACCGCGGCGCGTGTCGATCTTCGGGGCCCTCTTGGGCAGTGTTGGCATATTCTTACGTGGCATTAGAAAGGCTCCTCATCAAAGGCGTAGGTACTTGGTTCATTGGAGCGCGGAGCGGCGGCCGGTCGATCGTTCGACTGGAAGTTGCCGCCCTCGGCTCGGGGCGTCTTGGTGACGACAGCGGTCGCCCAGCGCAGCGAAGGTGCGACCTCGTCGGCCACGATCTCGAATGCGGAACGCTTCTCGCCGTTCTCGGTCTCCCACGAGCGCTGCTCCATGCGGCCGGTCACGAGGACCCGGGCACCCTTGGACAGCGAGTTCGCGGCGTTCTCCGCCATCGGCCCGTAGCACTGGACGTCGAAGAACGAGGTCTTCTCTTCCCACTCCTGGGTCTGGCGGTTCTGCCAACGGCGGCTAACGGCGATCGAAAGACGCACCGCGGCCTGTCCGCTGTTCAGGAACTTGAGTTCGGGGTCGCGGGTGATGTTCCCGACGACGGTAATGGTGTTGTCAGCCATCTCTTCTCCTTAAATCGCTAAGCGCCCGAACTTACGCCTGAGCCGTGACACGGCTGGCGTTCGCTCGCTCGTTGCGACGAAGAATCTTGAAGCGAAGGACCTCGTCTGACAGGGTCAGGATTCGGTCGAGTTCGACAACGGTCGTCGACTCACCACTGAACTCCACCAGTACGTAGTAACCCTCTTTGCGCTTGTTGATCTCGTACGCCAAGGGACGCTTGCCCCAACGGTCGATAGCTCCAGGGTTTCCACCGTTTGCACGAATGGTCTCCAATGCTCGGTCGAGAGCAATTTGGATTGACTGCGCGTCGACAGCGGTGTCGAACACGATCATCGTTTCATAAGGCCTCATGGCCGTTTCCTTTCCCTCTGGTCCGGCCAGGCCGGGCTCTGCGGAAAACAGAGCAGGGTTAATTTGCTGCTTCCCACGCTCGTGGGATAGATAACCCTACTGCACGGGGCCCAAATTGGCTAGTTGAGCAGACCTTCAGGGTTGTCGTAGGCCTCCGAGGCGTCAGGAAACGCGCCACTGCGAACGTCCTCGGCATAACGGCCAATTGCCTCGGTGATCAGGGAACCCAGGTCCGCGTATTGACGCACGAATTTCGCCGGCGGTCGACTCGTCATGCCCAGTAGGTCGTGGAAGACCAGCACTTGACCATCGGTGTCGGGACCCGCCCCGATGCCGATCGTCGGAATCTCGAGCGCCTCGGTGACCCTGGTCCCCACGACGCTTGGCACGCCTTCGATCACGATTGCGTAGACGCCCTCATCCTGGAGAACCGTGGCGTCCTTGATCAGCCACTCGGCGGCCTCGCGAGTCTTCGCCTGCACCTTGAAGCCACCGAAGGCCAGCACGCTTTGGGGAGTCAGACCGAGATGGCCCATCACCGGGATCTCGGCGTCGAGCAGCGCGCGAACGACGTCGCGTCGCACCCGGCCGCCTTCGAGTTTCACACTCTGGGCTCCGGCACGAATGAGCGCCCCGGCGTTTCGAACACTGTCAGCGAGGTCCACGTGGTAACTCAGCCACGGCATGTCGGCGACGATGTGGGCACGGGGCCTCGCCGCGGCAACGGCGCGCACGTGATGGCACATCTCCTCGACCGTCACGTGCATCGTATCCGTGTGGCCCAACATGACGTTGGCGAGGGAGTCGCCAACAAGGATGATGTCAACGCCCGCCGCATCGGCGTAGCGTGCACCGGGCTCGTCGTAGGCCGTCACCATTACCAACGGCTGCTTGCCCGCGCGGCGCTTTCGCGAGCGAATCGAGGGGGCACTCAGGGTCATTCGCCGACCTTCCGCTGCTGACGCAACGGCGCGCGCCGAGCTTGGCGGCCGCCGGCCTTCCACTTTCGCGCGAGGTGGTGGAACGAACACGCGACACAGACCTCTACCGCGTAACACTGGACGGGCTCTTCGCGGCGCTCGAGCTTCAAGAGCTCGGCGCGCGAGGTCGGACACGTCCCGCCCGCGGGCAAGCGAGCACCAAAAACGTAGGTCACCTCGACCAACTCGGCCTCGCTGCACACCGGGCAGGTCTCACCCGTCGATCGACCGATGTTCTTCGCCGCACGCCGAAGCTCCGGATGTGCATCACAGATGTCCTCGTACCGCAACGTCCCTTGAGCGAGCCTCGCGAGCAGCGCGTGGCGCACCAATCCGAACTCGACGACCGCTCCGTCGGCGGTGCTGGTGCGAAAGGTCTTATCCATTAGGGGTGACATTACCGCCAAGAACAAATAACGGGTTGACCATCCCAATTCATCTCGGGAAACGCATAAGAGCCGCTGCAGCGGCCCTCTGATGCAACGGCGAGATACCGCTTCCGACCACAGGTTTTCACCCAGCTTGGTGGCGTATCTTCTCCAGGATTCCCTCCAACGTCTGAAGTTCCCCTTCGGACAGTCTCGCCAGGGCCTGCGGCGGGCGGGCGAGGACGCTCTCAGCATCCAACGCCATCCTCATCCCCTCGTCGGTAACGCTCACCAACTTCACACGGCGGTCCGTTGGATGTTCTCGACGAACCACCAACCCACGACTCTGCAAGTCATCCACGATCAGGGTCAGATAAGGGGGATCGACACCTGCGAGCACCGCGAGCTCCCCCATCTGCATTGGCTGCTTCGCCATGCGCCGCAACACACGCAACTTTGCGAAACTCAGCCCCGTCTTGTCACTGACCTCTTGACGACGCACGTTGGACAGGACTGTTTCTGACATCAGCAGCCAGGTCCTGGTTGCGATGTCATTCTCGCGGGCAGCCATCACAACCTTCCTTCGAAGTACTCGGGGTTGAGGTCTTCGGCGGTGCGATGAGCCGTCGCGAGCGCCCACTTGGTCGTGCCCGTCAACCCGAGGAGCAGGACCGCGAGGCCGCAGCCCGTGAGCACCCACCAACCAGCCCGGGTGGCGACGGCGAAGTCGACTTTCGACGAGTGGAACTTCGACGTGACGAGCGCGCCGACGACCGCAACACCCAACGTCGAGCCAATCTGACGTGACGTCGAAGCGATCGCCGCGGCGACGCCGGCTTGCGCACGAGGCATACCCGACACTGCGGCGTGGGTTATAGGTGCATTGACAAATCCAAAACCCACGCCGAAGATGACGTACGCGAGGAACAGCCAGGTGAAGGGCGTCGATGCACTGAGGCGTACGAGCATGAGGCTGCTCACGGCGAGTCCGGTCCCCGCGAGGAACAGAAGAAGGCGACCTCCCCGATGCCCGACGATCCGCCCCGAGAGCGGCGGCAGCATCATCGTCATCGCCGCCATTGGCAGTGTGTCAACGCCCGCCCCAAGCGGCGAGAGCCCGCGCACCTCCTGCAGATAGATCGTATTCAGGAAGAGGAAGCCCCCGAGGCAACTGAAGGACGCCACCGCAATGAGCGTGGCCGAAGAGAACGGTACGGAGCGAAAGAAACGCAGGTCGATGAGCGGCTCGGGGCTCCTTTTCTCCCAGTAGAGAAAACCGAAGAACGACACCAGCGAGCACGTAAAGACAGCGAGAGTCGATTCCGACGCCCATCCGTGGCTCGGGGCCTCGATGATGCCGTAGGTCAGCGAAGCTAAAAGGATGATCACGAGGCACTGGCCCACGGCGTCCACTTTCCTCGCCACGAGCGCCTTGGATTCCGGGATGAACCGCAGCGCGAGCACGATCGCGACGAGGCCAATCGGAACGTTTATCCAAAAGATCGAGCGCCATCCGACTGATTGGACCAGAAGCCCACCAATGACCGGACCGAGGGCCATGGACACCCCGAGGACCGCCGCCCATACGCCGATTGCCTGGGCACGTTCCTTGGGATCCGTGAAGGTATTGGTAATGATGGACATCGCGACGGGATTGAGCATCGACCCGCCGAGGGCCTGGAGCATTCGAAATATCACGAGTAGCGCCAGATTTGGTGCCGCACTGCACAGCAACGACCCGATGACGAACGCCGACAAACCAATGATGAACGTTCGTCGACGACCGAGGCGGTCCGCCGTCGACCCCGAAAGCATCAGAAAGCTCGCAAGCACCAGGGTGTAGGCGTCAATCGTCCATTGCAATCCCGACAGGGTTGCACCGAAGTCGTGGCCAATGGATGGCAGTGCGATATTGACAATCGTGACGTCAAGGCTGACTATTAGAAGGCTCATTGAGCAGATCAGCAGAATTCCGACGCGGCGGCGGCGACTGAATGCCTGTCCCCGAACTTCCTCGACACCAGTTATTTCCATATATATAACTATAATAGATATATAAGTATCTGGTCAAGATCTCGAGCGCCGAGCCCGTTGACTGTCGAAGAGAAGTTTACGTCATTTTCGATATATCGAAGTGATATGATGAATCGCGTGTTGGACATCGCCATACTTGGACTTCTCATGGACCGTGATCACCACGGTTATGAAATTCGCACACAACTGCGCGACCGTCTCGGCGTCTCGGCGAACGTCTCGTTCGGTTCGATCTATCCAGCACTCGCTCGCCTGGAACGTCACGCCTTCGTCGCCGCCGTCACCTCGAGCGAACCCCGAATCAGTTCGTTGTCAACGGGTTCGCTTTCGGGTGAACGCGCCTCGCTGCGTTCGCTGCGCGCCGGCCAGGGCTTGGGCCGACGGGGCCGCAAGGTCTACCGCATCACGGAGCAGGGCCGCCAAGAGTTCGTGCGCCTGCTCGCCGATCCGGCGACCCTCGACGACAGCAAGAACTTCTCCCTACGCATGGCGCTCGCCAAGTACCTGACCCCGAATCTCCGGGTTGGTCTGCTCGAGCGACGACGTACCGATCTCGTTGGACGACTGGCCGAAGTACGCACCGGCGCCAACAACGAACAGCTCGACATCTACGCCCGCAGCGTCATGGAGCACGCGGCTCAGGGTGTCGAATTGGACCTCGCGTGGATCGACAATCTGTTGGCCACCGAACGCAGTAACCAGCAAACCTTCGCGCGAGAAGCGAAGTAGGAAAGGAGAGCCATGGAGAAGATTCGCGTGGCCATTGCCGGCGTTGGAAACTGCGCTAGCTCACTCATTCAGGGCGTCACCTATTACAAGGACGCAAAGCAGGGCGACAATGTCCCCGGACTCATGCACGTTGTCCTGGGTGGTTACCACGTCAGCGACCTCGAGTTCGTCGCGGCCTTCGACGTGGATGCGTCCAAGGTCGGCAACGACCTGGGTAAGGCGATCGACGGTGGGCAGAACAACACCATCAAGTTCGCCGAGGTCCCTTCGCTCGGTGTCACGGTACTTCGCGGACCCACCATGGACGGCCTCAACAAGTACTACCACGCCGCCATCGAAGAATCGCCCGCCGAGGCTGTCAACGTCACCCAGGCGCTGCGTGACGCCAAGGCCGAGGTCCTCGTCTCCTACCTGCCTGTCGGCTCAGAGGACGCACAGCGTTTCTATGCGCAAGCCGCTCTTGACGCCGGCGTCGCCTTCGTCAACGCGATTCCCGTCTTTATCGCCTCGGACCCGGTTTGGGCGAAGAAATTCACCGACGCGGGCGTGCCGATCATCGGTGACGACATCAAGAGCCAGGTCGGCGCGACAATCGTCCACCGTGTTCTCGCCCGTTTGTTCGAAGACCGAGGACTTACCCTTGACCGCACCTACCAGCTCAACGTCGGTGGCAACATGGACTTCAAGAACATGCTCGAGCGCGAACGTCTCGAATCAAAGAAGATCTCCAAGACCCAGGCCGTGACGTCCCAGCTCGAGATCAGCAACATGGATCCCGACAATGTGCACATCGGACCGAGCGACCACGTGCCGTGGCTCCTCGACCGCAAGTGGGCCTATATCCGCATGGAAGGCCGCAACTTCGGTGACGTGCCGCTCAACGTCGAACTCAAGCTCGAAGTGTGGGACTCGCCCAACTCCGCCGGCGTGATCATCGACGCGGTACGTTGCGCCAAGGTCGCACTCGACCGCGGCATCGGTGGCCCGGTCATCGGACCGTCGGCCTACTTCATGAAGTCACCTCCGGTGCAGTTCCACGACGACATCGCGCACAACATGGTCGAGGAGTTCGCCGACCGGGGTGCCGAGAACCCGGTCTGGCCGTAACAGTTCCGCATTAAAAAACCCCCGCCGGCGACGGCGGGGGTTTTTTAATGCTCGGGCTGTTCCGCCCACCACTCGCGCAGCCGTACCGCCGCCTCTTGCGGGCTGATCTCGCCCTCGTCCAGTCGAATGTCCATCAGGAAATCGAGCGCCCGACCGATTACGCGGCTCGGTCCAATGCCGAGTAGTTCCATGACCGCTATCCCGTCGAGCGCTGGCCGGAGGCGGTCGAGATCCTCCTGCCCGCGCAATTCGCCAATGCGAATCTCCAGCTCGTCCATGCGCTGCGCCAGCGTCGCAGCCTTACGTGCATTACGCGTCGTGCAGTCGCACCTCGTGAGTTCATTGAGCTCGTCGAGAAGGTCACCGGCATCTCGCACGTAGCGGCGAACCGCCCTGTCACTCCAACCCATCTTGTAGGTGTGAAACCGCAGGTGCAATTCGACGAGCGTGGCCACGTCCTCGACCATGTCCTGGGAGTACTTGAGCGCCACCATTCGTTTTCGCGTCATTTTCGCGCCGACGACCTCGTGAAACCTGAAGGTGACGCCTTCGTCGGTGATTGCTCGGGTATTGGGTTTGCCGATGTCGTGGAACAGGGCCGCGAGGCGAAGCACGAGCTTCGGTGACGTCTTGTCCACGACCGCCCAGGTGTGCTTGAGCACGTCCTTGTGATGGTGGATCGGGTCCTGTTCGAGCTGAAGCTTGGGCAACTCGGGAAAGAAGTGATCCGCGAGTCCCGTACGCACGATGAAGTCGAGACCGATTGACGGCTGCTCGGTCATCATCAGCAGGTCAAGCTCGCCGCGAATTCGCTCGGCCGACACGATGGTCAGCTTCTCGGCCATTGCGGCCGCCGCGTTCTCCACTGCGGGATCGATGCGCAGGTTGAAACGGGCGGCAAATCGGGCGGCTCGCAGCATGCGAAGCGGGTCGTCGCTGAACAGCACTTCGGGGTCGATGGGTGTGCGCAGAACCCTTTCGTGCAGATCGTTAAAGCCGTTGAAGAAGTCGAAGAGGGTCTGGACACCAGGAGTCCCCGCGTCGAGGGCCACGACGTCGAGGGCCAGCGCATTGATCGTAAAGTCACGCCTACTCAGGTCCGCCTCGAGCGAGTCTCCCCATTCGACCGAGGGCTTACGGGAATGGTCCACGTACGCCTCGGAACGAAAGGTCGTCACCTCGGCCTTGATACCGCTTGCTCGGAGCGTCCCGCCGATTGTCCCAAAGGCGCGACCCTGCTCCCACAGCGACGTGCAGAGTGGCTTCATGAGCCGCACAATGTCATCGGGACGGCCGTTGGTCGTAAAGTCGATCTCGTAGTCGTCGCCGCGCTCCTCGCCCAGCACGGCGTCACGAACCGAGCCGCCGACCGCGTACAGGGAGAAGCCCGCGTCGGCGAATGCGCGCGCGAGTGGACGCGACAGATGAGCGATCTCGCTCAGTCGTTCGTGAACCTGCTCAAATGATGTCATTGCGATTGCAAGGGTACTTGGCGCGGAGTTGAAGTGGAACCGAAGGTAGCCTGTGAGGGCATGTCCCACCGATTTTCGACCTGGTGGCGGGCGCTCGGCGTCGTACTCCTCAGCCTCGCAACGGTGACGTGGCCCTCGGCCGCGCACGCTGGGACGACGCCTTCTTTCTCGGTGGTACGCCAAGACGCCATCACCCGACTCTCGGCGAGTGGTCACGCCCGCTTCGGCGTTACCGTGCAACTTGGTTCCTCGGGTGCCACGGCCGTCGCCCAAGTCTCGCTCTACCCAAGAATCTTCGAACGTTCCCAGCTGAGCCCGATCATTGATGGCACCGGATCGACCGGGGCGGTCACATCCACGTCGGGTAACTTCGACCTCGGATGCGTCAGCCACGCCAGGTCAACGTTCACCGTTTCGCTCTACACCTCGTCGCCGGTGCGCCGGTCGTCGCACTGCCAAAGCCGAGCGGTTCGGCTCCATCTCCCCTGCTCCGGCGCAGCGTGTGACGGCGTCTATCCCCTCAGTTTCACGGTGACCCAGAGCGGCGTCACATCGACCAAGTGGTCGTTGCTCGCAGTGCAGGCGACCAACGTCGCAGAACCACTGCATCTTGCTCTCATCGGAAGCCTCGATCCCACGTCATGGCGTCACCCGAAAAGAGCGGTCGCGGTGCTGAAGGCGCTCGCCCAGCACGCCTCGACACCGTTCACGCTCACCGCTGACTACCGCACCCTGGACGCGGCTGAACTCTCCACCACCAGCCAGGGCGCCGCGTGGCGATCCGCTCTTGACAAAGCACTCGCGAGCCCCCTTCACCGGGCTGTCGCCGCGCCGCCGAACGACGTCGACTTCTCGGGCCTCGTTCGCGAGGGACTAGGTTCCCAGGTCAACCAGCAGTTCGCGCTCTCGACCAAATTGCTCCAGGACGTAACGGGTCGTTATGCCGACGAGCCCGTCGTGCTGACGGGCTACGCGTCGCCAGTCACGCTCAAGGCGCTCGCCAGCGCCCACTTGGATGATGTGGTCGTCAACGACACGTCGTTGACGACCTCCCCCTCGTCAACACTCAACTGGGGTGCTCCGTTCCATCCAGACGGCGTGGCGCCCATCACCGCACTAAGCACCGATGCGCCGCTCGAGCGCTTAGCCACTGACTCATCCATCGAACCCGGCCGACGAGCGACGATGACGCTCGCAACGCTGGCGTTCCTGCATTTCGAAGAGCCGAACGCCCCCGCCACCCGCACCGTGGTCATGGAGTTGCCCGTGGCAAAGCTGTCGGCGAATTTCATCGATGATCTTCTGCCGGGTCTGGGTACGAACCCCTTCGTGCTCGTCTCGAGCCTGACCCCGTCGTTCAACACATCACTCGTCGGCACGAACGGTGCACCGGCTTCGCGCGGGCTCATCAGCCAGCCAACTTCGACCTGGTCGTCACTCAACATTCAGTCGCTCTCGAGCCTGATGGGCCAGGTCACCTCCTTCAATCAGGCGATCACGTCGTCCAACGTCGCCAACTCGCTCAGCGTGGCGATCGCGCGAGCCGAGATCAGGGGCACATCGGCAACGCGCCAGAGCGCTTTAACGAGCGCCGCGTTGGCACTCTCGACGCAACTGAAGAACTTCTCGGTCGACCAGAGCTCGATCACGCTGGCGGGGCCCGGTACGTCGCTGCCGATCACGATAATCAGCAAGGCCGGCTATTCGGTGACCACGGTCGTGCACCTCATCACCGACCGCCTGAGCTTTCCCAGGGGCAATAAGGTCGTCGTGACCCTTGATTCGTCCACCAAATCGATCCGCGTGCCCACGTCGAACCATCGTGGCAGCGACCTGACCTTGCAGGTGGTCGTTACGACACCCAACGGGCAATTGGTGCTCGCCCGCACCGCCATCCAGGTCCGCATCACCGGGACTTCAGTGGTCGGCTATCTCCTCACCATCGCCTCGCTGCTGGTGCTCGGCTACTGGTGGCTTCGAACGTACCGACGAAAATCCAAGGGACGCCACGCCCGATGAGCGAACACAGTTCGCACAGCTCCCGCGTCTTCTCGATAGCGAGTGGAACGCTCGTCTCGCGACTCACCGGGTTGCTCCGCGTGCTCGTGCTCGCCTGGGTTCTCGGTTTCTCCCCGATCGCCGATGCCTTCAACCTCGCCAACACCGTGCCCAACATGCTGTTCGATCTGGTACTCGGCGGCATCGCGAGCGCCACTTTCATCCCGGTCTTCGTCGAGCGGCTAGCGCTCGACGGCGAGCGTCGGGCGTGGAAGTCGATCTCCAGCGTGATCACCGGCTCGCTGATGGTGCTCGTCGTCGCGTCAGCGCTTGCGTGGTGGGCCGCACCTTGGATCATCGACGGCTTCACCGTGATGCAGCACACGTCAAGTGTCAGGTCAGCCACGTCGCTGCACGACCAGCGCGCCATCGCCACTTCGCTGCTGCGCTGGTTCGTGCCCCAGATCTTCTTCTACGGCGTCATCGGCATCGCCACCGCTCTCTTGAACGTGCGTCACCGCTTCGGGGTCGCAGCGTGGGTGCCGATTGCCAACAATGTCGTCTGCATCGCGGTACTCATCTGGTTCCACCTCATCGACCCGTCGCCCACCGTCGCGTCGCTCCAGGGGTCGCACGAACTGCTCTGGTTGGGGCTCGGCACGACGTTTGGCGTGTGCGTACAGTTCCTCTGTCTCCTGCCGTCGCTGGCGCGAAGCGACCTCTGGCGACTGTCGTTCCGCTTCGATCGAAAAGACGCCGCGGTTCGCGCCGTAGGACGACTCGGCACCTGGACACTGCTCATGGTCGTCGCGAACCAGGTGTCGCTCTACGTAGTGCTCGCCTACGCCTTCGGCATCGGGGGCAAGGGTGGCTACGTCAGTGCCTACACCTACGGCTGGTCATTCATGCAGATGCCCTACGCCGTCGTGGTCGTGTCGGTGCTCGCCGCGCTCACCCCGCAACTCGCCGGTCTCGCGACGAGCGAGGACTACGCCGGTCTCGCCGATCGGCTGCGCTTCGGACTTCGTCAGTCGCTCGTGATCATCATCCCCTGCACGCTCGTGCTCGTGATTCTCGCCCAACCAATCGTCGGCATCCTCTTGAACCACGTGAACGCCTCGCACCGGATCGCCGCGGGCACTGTGCTCGCCGTGCTCGCGGCGGGTCTACCGGGCTTCACCGTCTTCCAGCTCTGCGTGCGCGGGCTGCAGGCGATGCAACGCGCCAAGGAGGTCTTCTACCTCTACGTCCTGCAGAACGGCGCGACTATCGCGCTGTGCGTCCTACTCGGTCGCCACTCGATCGCCGGGCTCACCTCGAGCGTGTCGATCGCCTACACACTCGCTGCAGTGGCAGCTGTCGCAGCCCTCGCCCGCCACCGTGTGAACATCTCGTCGGCGGTGTGGTCGATCCACGTGCGCCGCAGCCTCCGAGCCTCCATCGCAGCGGCGCTGGTCATGGCCCTCGTCTACGCGGCGCCAACCTGGACCCGGGGTTTGGGGCTCATCGCCCGCTTTTCATTGGCGCTGGTATTGGGCTTCCTCGCCTACGCGGCGTTCGTGCTCGTCTCGCACTACAGCATCTCTCGCCAGCCTTCAAAAGATGCAAGGCTTGAGAAGTTCTAAGGGGGGCCATGGCTCGAATTCGTGTAATCACTGACAGCGCATGCGATATGCCGGACGAGATCGCCCAGCGACTCGACATTGATATCGTGCCGCTCAGCATCCGATTCGGCGACGAGGAGTTCACTGACCGCGTCGACTTGACGCCGTCGGCGTTCTGGGCCAAGTGCAAGAAGTCAAAGACGCTGCCCGAGACCTCCGCGCCCTCGCCCGGCGCCTTCCAGGCGGCGTACCAGCGCGCCAAGGCTGACGGCTGCGACGGCGTCATCGTGCTCACGCTGTCAGCTGCATTGTCGGCGACGAACCAGTCGGCCGTCCTCGGCGCCGATGCCGTCGCCGGAGATATTCCCGTTCGCGTCGTCGACACCAAGGCCGTCTCCATGGCCCAGGGTCTTCTGGCCATCGAGATCGCCGAGCAGTCCAAGACCGGCGCCTCACTCGACGAACTGGTGAGCCACGCCCAAGAGCTCACCACCAAGGTTGGCGTGTGCGCCATGCTCGACACCCTCGAGCACCTGGTCAAGGGCGGAAGGGTGGGCGGTGCACGGGCCCTCCTGGGTCAGGTCCTGTCCATCAAGCCACTGTTAGAACTGAAGGACGGGGTGGTCGCCGAGGCGGGACGCCAGCGCACCAAGGCAAAGGCGCTCGGCGCGATTGTCGAAACCGTCAAGACCCACGCCCCCCTGCGTCGCCTGGCGCTCGTGCACGGTGACTCCAGCGAAGTCAAGGCTCTCGAGGCTCTCGCCGCATCCATCTCCACCGAATTCGAAATGATCGTGGCCGATATCGGATCGGTCGTCGGCACCCACGGCGGTCCGGGGATCATTGGACTCTGCTGGGTAGAGGCGTAGCCCGCGCGCCACTAACGTTCTAGGTGTGAGCGAAGAGAAAACCCAACGCGAACCCGACTTCGTGGACAAGGCCCTCGGGTCCTTTGACCGCGTCCTTGATCAAGTGCACGACAGGGTCCTTCGTCCGTTACTCATTGCCGGACGCACGGTCGCCTTCGGCTTCATCCTTATCCTGATGTCGATCGTGTTCGTAAGCGCGCTGGTGATTGGGCTCGTGCGACTCTTCAACGTCTATCTCTTCGCCGGCCACGAATGGCTCACCTACGCCATCGTCGGGCTTGTGTCACTGATCGCGGGACTCATCATCTGGCGGCGACGCCGTCCTGTCAACCTGAGGAAGTAATGACCCAGCACACCCGCGTACTCATCATTGGCTCCGGCCCGGCCGGACTCACGGCCGCCATCTACTGCGCGCGCGCCCAGTTGAGTCCCATTGTGATCGAGGGTGAACCGTCGTCCACCACCGATCAGCCCGGTGGTCAATTGATGCTCACCACCGACATCGAGAACTTCCCGGGCTTTCCCGAGGCCATCTCCGGACCGGAGTTGATGGCCAACATGCGCGCGCAGGCGGCTCGCTTCGGTGCCGAACTTCGCATAACCAAGGTGCAGAAGCTCGACACGACAAGTCGTCCCTTCAAGGCGTGGCTGACTGACGACCTCGAACCCAGCATCACCGCCGACGCCGTGATCCTCGCGACCGGGGCACGTTCATTGATGATGGGCGTGCCGGGTGAAGAGCGACTGCTGAGCCATGGACTCTCCACGTGCGCCACGTGTGACGGCTTCTTCTTTCGCGGTCAGGACATCGCCGTCGTGGGTGGCGGCGACTCGGCCCTCGAGGAGGCTACTTTTCTCACGCGCTTCGCCTCGAGTGTGACCATCGTGCACCGACGCGACTCGTTGCGAGCGTCAAAAATCATGCAGGAGCGGGCTTTCGCCAATGAGAAGATCCGCTTCGCCTGGAACACCCAGGTCACGGAAGTTATGGGCGATGACCGCGTGACCGCGCTCAGGGTTCGCAGCACTGTCACCGGCAATGAGCAGGTTCTGGATGTCACCGGGGTGTTCGTGGCCATTGGCCACGTCCCGAATACGACGCTGGTGACGGATCAATTGGACCTCGAGGAGAACGGATACGTGCGGACGGGCCTTGGTTCGTTCACCTCCATCGAAGGCCTCTTCGCCGCCGGCGACGTGCAGGACCACGTCTACCGTCAGGCAATCACATCGGCCGGATCGGGTTGTATCGCGGCCATCGACGCCGAACGCTGGCTCGAAGCGCAGGGAATTTAGCTCCCGGTCGCTAAGGTAGGACCTGCGGTGCCGCGACTACGGTGCCCCTTTGGAGGTAACTATGAGCGAGCACATCACAACCCTTACTGACGCCACCTTTGACGAAGCCGTCGGCGCCGCCGACAAGCCGATTCTGGTCGACTTCTGGGCCGAATGGTGCGGACCGTGCAAGATGATCGCTCCGATCCTCGAAGAGCTCGCCGTTGAGCAGTCCGACAAGTTCGTCATCGGCAAGCTTGACGTCGACGTCAACGTCGCGACGGCGACGAAGTACTCAGTCATGAGCATCCCAACGTTGTTGCTCTTCAAGAACGGTGAAGTTGTCGCTCGCCTCGTGGGCGCCAAGCCCAAGGGTGCCTTGCTACAAGAGATCACCTCGAACCTGTAGTTCTTGCCCCTGCCCTTCAGCACGCTCCAACGTGGCGCCAGCGGCGAACGTGTGCGCGAACTTCACGAGAGACTTGCCGCTCTCGGCCAAGCCGCTATCGCTGACGTCATCGACTCGTTCGGTGATGAAACCGTTGCGCTGGTGGAGGCCTTCCAGAGGGCCAAAGGCCTTGTAATCACTGGAGAAGTTGACGAGGTTACCTGGTCTCGACTCGTGGAGGCTGGTTGGCGACTGGGCGATCGACTCCTCTATTTTTCGAGGCCACACCTTCGTGGCGACGACATCGCCGAGCTTCAGGTTCGCCTCGCACAACTCGGCTTCAACCCCGGGCGGATCGACGGCATCTTCGGACCCATTCTCGAGGATGCCGTCCGCGATTTTCAGCGCAACTGCGACCTGCCGGTTGACGGCACCCTCACTCGTCGAACCTTGGTGGAGCTTCTTCGTGTCGCGCCGTCAGCCGCATTGCGGAACCTTGTCACCGACGCGCGCGACCAGGCGGGCTTTGACGCAAATGAGGCGGGGCCCCTGGTGCTGTGTGGTGACAGTCCGCTGCGCACACTCATCGAAGAGAACGTTGCGGGGCGACTCAACGTAGTCTCGCTCGCGACCAGTGCGACTGATGAGATCGCGTCCTTCGCGAATGACAATAATGCGTGCGTCGTCCTCTCGATGGCCAGCACTGAACCTCTGGACGGCGTTCATCTCCACTACTGGGCCAGTTATCGCTCCCATTCACGTCGAGGTGAGCAGTT
>PKWW01000064.1:17766-20134 GCA_003132165.1 Acidimicrobiaceae bacterium
GGTTAGGTTGAGGGTTGAGCCTACTTGGCCTGCGAAATCGCGATATAGATACGTTCCAGGTCATCTAGGTCCGCAAAGTCAATGATTATACGGCCATTGCGACCCTTCAAATCGACGTGAACTCTAGTGTCCAAGTAGTCTTCAAGTAATTGCTCAAGTTCTGCGACGCTGGCGTCTGGCACAGGTCGAAGCCGAGGTTTCTCAGTCGTTCCCTTGGTCACAGCGTCGGCACCCGTAATCGGCTTCGGCTCTAGGAACGCCTTAACGGCTTCTTCGGTGGCCCTGACTGACAACTCGCCCTTAATGACGCGCGCAACCATCATGGCCTGCGCGCTGGGATCGCTTATCGCGAGTAGCGACCGGGCGTGACCGGCTGAGATTTGCGAACTCGCGAGCGCGGCTTGCGCCGCCTCCCCCAGCTGGAGGAGGCGGAGAGTGTTTGTGATATTCGCCCGGCTCTTGCCGACGCGCTGCGCTACTTGCTCGTGAGTCAGGTCAAACTCATCAATCAACTGCTGATAGGCCGCTGCTTCCTCGAGAGGGTGGAGATCTACGCGGTGGAGATTCTCGACAACGGCCTGTTCCAGCGAGAGTCGATCGTTCACATCGTCTTGAACCAGGACCGGCACGAGTTCCAGTCCGGCAAGTCCAGCAGCACGCCAACGTCGTTCGCCGGCGATCAACTCATACTCCCCCTCTTTTCCTTCGACGGGACGAACGATGATTGGCTGCAGAACTCCTAACTCGCGTACCGACGACGCAAGGGTCTGGAGGCTCTCGTCACTGAACGACTTTCGTGGCTGGAACGGATTCGGACGAATTGAGCCGACTGGAATCCTGCGTAACGGACCCTCGTTGCTGACCACTACCGCGGTCGTCTCGACCTCGATGGTTCCCTCAGGAATGAGGGCTCCGAGGCCCTTTCCCAGACCGGGTTTCCTAGCCATTGATGATCTCCTCTGCTAGTGCACGGTATGCCTTGGCACCCTTTGATGTTGGATCGAATACGGTAATTGGTTGTCCGAATGATGGCGCTTCAGCCAGACGTACTGTTCGAGGGATGACTGTGTTGCAGAGTTCGTTCTCGAAATGGCGGCGAACCTCACGAGCGACGTCGACGGAAAGCGTATTCCTCGAGTCATACATGGTCAGCACGACCTTCGTAATTCGAAGGGTGGGGTTGAGATTCTTCTGGACCAGATCAACAATCCGCTGCAGTTGTGTCAACCCCTCAAGTGCGTAGAACTCGGTCTGAACCGGCACCAGGATATCGGTCGCAGCCGCGAAGGCGTTGATAGTGATCAAGCCCAGCGAAGGTGGGCAGTCAATGAAGACATAGTCGAAATCCCCCTCCACAGAGGCAAGGGCTTTCTTAAGGCGAAGTTCCCTTGATATAACCGCAGTCAGTTCCTGTTCCACGCCCGCCAGGTCAAGGGTTGCCGGTGCAACAAAGAGGTTGTTGAAGCCAGTTGGCTCAACTATGTCCACCATCGGCGTGTCGTTCAAGAGAACGTCATAGACCGACTTCTCGAACTGGCGACCATCAACTCCAAGGCCGGTCGTGGCGTTTCCTTGGGGGTCAAGGTCTACAACAAGGACCCGCTTTCCCATCTCAGCCAGCGCAGCACCAAGCGAAGTGGTGGTTGTGGTCTTTCCAACTCCACCCTTCTGGTTGGCCACAGCAAAAACCCTCATTGTGCTGGCGTCCGCCATGAGCCTCTTCCCGACTTATCGAAATCCCGACACTGCGTCGAACCCCTGCCATTCAACACGCTTTTGGCCAATCCGTCAAGTATCGATGTTTCACGTGAAACAATCTGGGTCTACAGAGGGATTCATCGTACCCTGAAGGCATCCCCCAACAAGCCGTGAATCCATCTCTGACTGCAGCAATGCCCGGAGAGGACCTTTCGGTGATGTTTCACGTGAAACAATCTGGCGTACGGCTAGGTCCCCGGCGTTCCACCTCGCGGGATATCCCTTTGTGGTGGGAAAGACCTGCTGAGGGGCAGGAGTCGGGCTCAGAGGCGTTCTCGTCCCTGACGCTCGAGTCCCATATTGACCCGTCACTCCCAATTCCGGCAATGCCCGGAGAGGACCTTTCGGTGATGTTTCACGTGAAACAATCCGGCGTACGGCTACGTCCCGGCGTTCCACCTCGCGGGATACCCCTGTGCGGTGGGAAAGACCTGCTGAGGGGCAGGAGTCGGGCTCAGAGGCGTTCTCGTCCCTGACGCTCGAGTCCCATATTGACCCGTCACTCCCAATTCCGGCAATGCCCGGAGAGGACCTTTCGGTGATGTTTCACGTGAAACAATCTGGCGTACGGCAGATTGTTTCACGTGAAACATCACCGAAAGGTCCTCTC
>PKWW01000059.1 GCA_003132165.1 Acidimicrobiaceae bacterium
GTGTCCTCTATACGACCGTGCTCGCCGTGCGCAAGCCCGAGGTCATTCGCGACGCCCCAGCGCTCTTGGAAGGTGCCGAACTCTACGACCTCGACGTCCAGTAGTCGCAAGGAGGTCTTCGGCCCGCGCACTCATTGAGTCGCGGGCCGAAGACCTCCTTGCGAAGACCTTTGTCCTGTAGGGAGAAAACGCAGTCAGTAGCCATGTTTGTCGAACTTGGCGGGCCGCCCGGGTCTCGATCCCGGCACCTTGGGATCAGGTCTTTGCCGTCCGAGTGCGTCCCTCGTCATCCATCTCTCCTGGTCAGGAGCATCGGCGTGTCCGCCGACGTCCGAAGAAGTCCTCTCCAATCTGGGCCTCAGGCTACAAAATTGGCTACATGAACTCGGTTCCGGCGTCGTTGGGGTTATGCGGTTCGAGAACTCTGACGGTGCATCTTTCGAACTTCGGATTGAAGTTTGACTGGACCGTTCACTAAACCCTCCAGACCCGTACTTGTGTTCGACGTTCCCGGCGCCATTGATCGCGTCATCGTCATATTTAAGTTTCCAATGGTCCTCAATTTCAGCGAAAGACCTTTTCGAGGTGCCACGCGAGGAACTCGGTAGATGGCCGATTGTTCATCGTCGTTGGCAGAGTTATGACCTGACCCTCCTTTGTGTAGAACTCGTCGCCATTACCAAACTCCGATCTCAACCTTGGACTGACTCGTAACCGATAGCCCTCATCGATTCCGATGTAGCCGCGGTCGAACATCGTGTGGACGTCTGAACGCAAGAGGATTCCGTTGTCGATGCGGTGTTGGCCACCCTGAGCAACGGGAAGAATGTGAGCTGCTTGGAGTGTCGGCAGGATCTTGTGGTGGGTGATTGCGCATCGCCGGATGTATGCTTCTTGCACGACGGCCTTGAATGCGCCTTGGCCAAGCCGGGGCGTTACGAGTCGCGGAGATCCGTGAGTGGGTCCAAGATTTTCGGCTTCACCGCCAAACCCTGTCGACCAATCTTCGTGACTTGTTATTCGTTGGACGGCAGCGTCGACTATGGCATCTTCTCCGGGGTAAGTAAATGACTTGCCCTGAACGATATTCGCGGAGAATGTCGGAGGTGTCGGCAATTTCTCTTGATTAGGGAAGAACAAGAGGTCACGAAGAAGAACGCAGCCGATTTCTCGGTCTCCAATCTCATCAAGTGATTCGCCCGTGATCCTACGGATTCGTTCTGTTAGTGCATCTGGGGAAGCAACACCGTTCCCCTCTCCGAAAAACTCCCATGCTCTCGAAATACTGAGAGAAACGAAGCCCTCAAATATCGCTCCTCCGACGATCTGATTGAGTGGTGACTTTGTCTTGAAGATGAATGGTTCTCCGGGTACAAGGACCTTGAAAGTTCGTGAGCCGTAAGGACGCCAAAAATTCGCCTCGCGGATTGATGGACGTGATGAAAGGTAGTTGTACCAATCGATGTCCGTCACCCCGACGTACGCCTTCACGAGAGAGAAACTAACTCACCAAGATACTTTCGCGAAGGATGACAGTTGATTTTTCCCCGCATCGGCTGATCTGCTGATTGATTTTGCAAACCGCTGAAGCGTGAGGGCTTGACGATTCTCGTCAAGAGGCCAATTATTGGAGGGAGTTCGTAGTTCGAGGTGCGATCCAGCCTTTCCGATGTGCGGCATCTTCTGTCTTCTCTGGATTTCCAACTCCTCGACCAAGCATTGATGCGTGAGAGACGAGGTCCGCGAAAAGGGCATAAATGTTCGCGCACGAATGGCGGAGACTGACATGATGGGGCTCAAGGAAAATCAGTGTTGAGCCACTAACACGAACAGTTGAACGAGCGTAAGGTTAAGGGCGTAAAGTGGCGGGAAAGCATTTCACTCTTCGATTCGCCGCATTGAGGGCTGATGTCACTACAGAGGAAATTGCTGCTGTCTACCTCTACGATCAGGGGCGCGCATTCTTTCCTGGAGTCAGGTCCTCACTCGCCCCCGCAAGGGCTGTAATCCTTGACGAATGAGTTCAAAAGCAATGAGTAGGTACAAGAGCAACCAGCGTGCGAGGCAGCTGTCCAGTCGAGAACGGGTCGGTCGATTTGCTCGTAACCAAGTTTGGGAGCGAGTCACGAATTTCATGCGAGGGAGCTGGGCGATCTTGCTGGGCGCGCTAGTTCTCCCGAGCCTTGTTACTTTGCCAATCGTCTTCTTCATTCATGGATCGGATCGTTGGATCATTGTCGGTGCTGCGGGAATCTCGGGACCGTGGACGGTTGCTTTGATCACGATTCTCTTGAGTGGAATTGCTGATCCTATTATGGGTCTTGATGCCGAAGGTTCTACCGCGGACGTTCTTCGCAGATTGAAGCGCCGAGGCTGGAAACTAGCCAACGGAATCAAAGTCAAGGGCAAAGAGGATATTGACCATTTGGTAGTGGGTCCCATTGGAGTTCTGGTCGTCGAATCCAAGTGGAGTCGCCACCGATGGCCAATAGATGGTGGGAACCCGCCGTTTATGAGTGAACAATTAGATAACACTGTTGAGCAAGTCTTGCGAAATAGCAAGTATGCCAAGATTCAATTCGCTGATGTTCTTGGAGACATCCCCGTGCAGTCGGTTTGTGTGCTTTGGTCAGCCGAGGATTCATCAATGGATCCACCGTGGATCGAGCGCCAGGGTGCAGTAGTTGTGCGAGGACCGGAACTCGGGAACTGGCTAAGGTCGCTGAAGAGCGAAGGTGTCGACGACGTTGTCTTGAATCGCATTTGGAACAAAATCGACCGCCAAGCAACGATTCGCGACAACGATGATCTGAAGAAGACTGGGCCACCTCGACCAACGGTCGGTCGGATTTTCACTGAAAATATCTTGTTTCCATTCCTTGGCGCGGCTGTCACTGTTTATGGACTCGCCGGCATCAGTCTTATCCGTCAAGGATGGCTCGACTTGGCGTCAGCGTTCGGACTCTTGATGTTCGGACTGCTTACATTATGGTTTTCAGCTTCGAAGGCTGTCTTACGTCGAAGGTTTGCCACTGGAACCATTGCGTTGTCGGGGATCTATTGCCTCCTCTATCTAGTGGTTATTATTCGAGCTCTTTCCCACTGAAAGAGTTGACGACCGCCTAGAGCGATTTCGCTCCTTTGACTCGGCGAGAAACCTGCATTGGATGGTTTCTGTTCCGGAACGCTTCCTTACTGTGTGCCACATCGCTACTGCAAATGGGAGACGGCTCAAGGAGCAGGTTCGTAAACCTTAAACGGCAAGGAACTGAACAAAACGACTCATGCCGGGCCTTGCAATGAGGCCGATTTCGCCCGGGTACCGCCGTAAGCTTCGTCAATGGCAGAGCTCGAATCGGGATTGTATGAGACGATCGTCACGGAAAGTCTTCGAAAAGATCTGGT